>CAYPPK010000017.1:0-8471 GCA_964412615.1 uncultured Candidatus Saccharibacteria bacterium | reverse complement strand
CTGGCGGCGAGTCGGAACCGTCAGAAGGGAAAGGCAACGAGCATTCTTCCCAGCGATTCCAGCTGGGAGACCGCGGCAGTTTCTCTGTCGCGGTAGACCTCCATCCGGGGAGGAGAAAGGGAAAGGAATCAGCAGAAAGGAGTCGCTGACCGGATAGGCGGCTCAAGAGCGAAAGTACGAGCCGCGACTCGTACTTTCGCTCCGCATTAAAAACAGACGGTCTTGTGTCATTCGGCGCAGGGCTTCTTTTTTTGCATTAACATTTGTTGGACGATCGTCTTAGAAATGTTAATGCAAATTTTCAGGTAGATTTATCATATTGAGTCTGGTATTCTTGGGTTGTTGTCCCCGTAGTTCAACGGACAGAACACAGCCCTCCGAAGGCTGAAATCGAGGTTCGATTCCCCGCGGGGACGAATGTATTCAACTCAAGGAATTATTTTAAAAAAGATTGATGCCGGCGAAAGGGACGCCTTTTTTGTTATTTACACCAAGGATTTTGGCAAAATTCGCGCGCTGGCTCAGGGAATAAAAAAAGAAGAAGCCAAATTAAAAGGCCACTGCGAGCCGTTTAATTTGGCCGATCTGCAATTTGTCTTGGGGAAGAAAGGAGAACGGCTTACCCATGCGGAAATGAGAAATTATTGGCCCGCCATTCGCCAGCGCCCCGAAAAATTAAAAAATGCCTGGCAAATTATTTCTCTTTATGACCAGCATTGCTTGCTGGGGCAAAAAGATGAAGATTTATGGCAGCTTTTACTGGCCTCTTTCCAAAGTCTGGAAAAGATTGCCGCCGGCAGGGAAGAATCATTTATGAAAGAATTTGAAATAAAATTTCTGGAAAGCCTGGGATATGGCGGAGAGAAAGACATTAGCGTCCTGTCTATAGTATACTTAAAGGATGGGGAAACTGGAGGACCTGGAAAAGGAACTTTATGGCAAAGGTGAAGAAGAAATCCGCCGGCGGATGCGGCGGCGAGTTTACTTTCCCCGTTCTTTGCAAAAATTATCTTCTGTTTGGCGGGAACCACTAAAAAGGCCCCAAGAAAAAATCGGGCTTAACTGGCCCATGCTGAAACTTTTGCTCGGAGCGGCAGGAATTATTTTTATTATTTTGGGCGCAACTTTCCTTTTTCTTTATTTAGGAACCAGGGGGCAGGAAGCGGAACTGGAAATTCGGGATCGGGGGCAGATTTCAGCCGGCGAACTTATCACCATTCCTTTTGTCTTCCGCAATATTTCCCAGACCGCTTTAAAAGAAGTGGAGCTTACCATAGTTCTTCCGCCAGGTTCGGTGCTTTATGATAATAGCGAAGAGCAGCCCGCACCGGCTCGCCTCATTAAAAAAATCCAAGATTTAAATCCCGGGGAATCAGGCACGGTTGAAATTACCGCGCGTCTCTTTGGCCAGGAAGGAGAAGGCAAAGAAATAGAAGGAACTTTGCTTTACCGGCCCGAAAATTTAAGAGCGAGGTTCAGTTCCAAAGCCAGCAAAATTTTTACCGTTGGAATTGTTCCGTTGGCCTTAAGTTGGGAAGTGCCGGAACTTTTGTCTCAAGGGCAGGAAGTGGAGGCTAAAGTTCGTTATACTTCCAATGCCGCCCAGCCTTTCCAAGATCTTTGGGTTCGCTTTGAGTACCCCCCGGGATTTGAATTTATGGCCGGCAATCCCGCTCCGGAAGTAGACAAACAAATTTGGAAAATCGGCGCGCTGGAGCCCAATAAAGAAGGAAATATCATCTTAAAAGGAAAAATTTCCGGGGAAGAGGGAGAATTAAAATCTTTCCGTTCGGAATTGGGAGTTTATAATCCGCTTACCAAGGAGTGGAAAACTTTCCGGGAAGCTACGGCCGTAAGTAAAATAGCCATAACTCCTTTGTCGGTGCAGGCATTTTTAAATAATGCTCGCCAGGGGGTTATTTCTCCCGGAGACCAGCTTAATTTCACTCTCCGCTACAAAAATAATACCGAAGCAGTCTTGCGCGGAGTTTCGCTACAGGCTTTCCTGGAAGGGGAAATTTTAGACACTGCTTCCCTCAGTTTACGGGACGGGGTATTTGATTTTACTACGCGTTCTTTGCTCTGGGGCCCGGGCACGGTTTCCGAATTAAGAGAATTGCAGCCGGGACAAAGCGGAGAATTAAATTTTACAATTAAAGCCAAAAATATTCCGGTCATGCGATCCGACAAAGATAAAAACCAAACAGTTCGCCTGCGGGCCGAAATCAAAGCCGGAGTGACTCCGGCTGGTTTTTCCGGCACTGATATTTCCAGTCGCGATATTTTAGAATTTAAAGTGCGGACCAAAGTTGCTTTTTCGGGCAAAGTTTTATTCCGCTCCTCGCCTATTCCCAATGCAGGCGCTTTGCCTCCTCGGGTGGGTGCGAAAACCCAATATGTAATTCTTTGGGAAGTGCGCAATTTTACCAACGACGTGCAAAACCTGGAAGCGGTGGCTATTTTACCTCCCAATGTAAAATGGACAGATGCTTTTCTGCCGCAAAATAGCCGGGTGGTATTTGATCAAGGTTCTGCGGAAGTCCGTTGGAGTGTGGGGGATATAAAGGCCGGAACCGGCATTATTTCTCCGGCCGTGACTCTTGCTTTTCAAGTTGAAGTAACTCCGTCGGAAAATGACGTAGGCAAGCCTATGGTTTTGGCGGCCGAATCGCGCCTTAAAGGAAAAGATGTTTTCGTGGGAGAAGAAATTTCCCAAATTTTGCCGCCTTTCACCACTGAACTTAGCGGCGATCCGGCCGTAAAACGGGAAGAGTGGCTGGTTGTTAAATAGGCATTTTCCTTCGCCATGGGGTTGAATGGATTTATTGATGAAGTCATGTTATATTAGGTCAAATTTTCTATGAATGATTTAATGCAAAAGATTACAGCATTTGCCAAAAGACGCGCCGCCCATTTTCTATTTATAGTTTTGTTAAGGAATGGGCGAGCCTCGCCTTTTTGCGGTTAATATGGATGGAATACCTAATAATTTAATGGAAAAAGTCGTAAGTCTTGCAAAAAGGCGGGGCTTTATTTTCCCTGGTTCGGAAATTTACGGCGGGTTGGCTGGCACTTGGGATTATGGGCCTTTAGGGGCGGAGTTGAAATTTAATTTCAAACAGGCTTGGTGGAAATATATGGTGGCAGAAAGAGAAAATGTTTTCGGCCTAAGTGCGTCCATTTTAATGCATCCAAAAGTATGGGAAGCTTCCGGCCATACCACTGCTTTTACTGATCCTTTGGTTGAATGCAAAGTTTGTCACGAAAGAATTAAGGCTGATCAAGAGGAAGAGATAAAAACGCATGGAGAAGCTCACGCCGGGAAAAAGGAAAAACCGGATTGGACCGAGCCGAAAAAATTTAATCTTTTGGTAGAAGCAAAACTGGGAGTGGTAGAAGGAGAAAAAACCACTGTTTACTTGCGCGGGGAGATAACCCAGGGCGTTCATGTTAACTTTAAAAATATTTTAGATTCTATGCATCCCGAGCTTCCCTTCGGGGTGGCGCAAATAGGCAAGGCTTTTAGAAATGAAATAACGCCCGGTAACTTCACTTATCGCCTGCGGGAGTTTGAACAAATGGAAATGCAATATTACGTAAAGCCGGAAGAAAAAGAAGCGATGGAGGCCTTTGAAATGTGGAGGGAAGAAAGAATGAAATGGTATGTTTCCTTGGGTTTGCGGAAAAACAAGTTACGCTTCCGAGAGCATGAGGCGAACGAACGGGCTCACTATGCGCGCGCGGCTTGGGATATTGAGTACGAAACCCCCTTTGGTTGGAAGGAGGCCGAGGGCATTCACCATCGCGGAGATTGGGATTTGTCTCAACACGCCAAATTCAGCGGGCAAGATTTGTCTTATTTTGACCGAGAGACCAAAAGAAAGCTGGTGCCTTGGGTGATAGAAACTTCAGCCGGCGTGGAGCGTCCTCTGCTGTATTTTTTGTTGGATGCTTATAGCGAAGAAGGAGAGCGGGTCGTGCTAAAACTCCATCCTAAATTATCACCCTATAAAGTAGCCGTATTTCCTCTTTTAGCCAACAAACCGCAATTAGTAGAAAAAGCAAAAAATATATTTAAGAATTTAAAAGCAGCTAACTTGCAGATCGCTTGGGATGATCGCGGCAATATTGGCAAAAGATATTTTTCGCAAGACGAAATCGGCACTCCTTGGTGCGTTACGGTTGATTTTCAAACTCTGGAAGACGATACAGTTACTGTCCGCGACCGGGACACCACGAAGCAGGAACGAGTGGCCGTAAAAGAACTGGAATCATATTTTTCCGAAAAACTAAAATAAAATGTTTAAAAAAATTATTTTAGACAACGGCTTGCGCGTGATTACCGCGCCCATGCAAGGAACCAACACGGTTACCATTTTAATATTGTGCGGGACCGGTTCGGATTATGAACCCAAAAAAATAAACGGCATTTCTCATTTTTTGGAGCATATGTTTTTCAAGGGCACGCCCAAACGTCCCAGTCCGGATATGGTAAACCAGGAACTGGACAGCATGGGTACTATGCATAATGCCTTTACTTCTCACGAAGTCACGGGTTATTTTATCAAGTCAGGCAAAAGTTATTTTAACGATGTCTTGGATATACTGACGGATATTTATAGTAACGCCCTGCTCAAAGAAGACGAAATAGAGAGGGAAAAGCAGGTAATCGTGGAAGAAATGCATCGGGACAAAGATACTCCTACCACTTATATCTGGTGGGTGTGGGAGAAATTGCTTTATGGCGACCAGCCGGCCGGCTGGGATGTGGCCGGAGACGAGGAAACCATCCGAGCGCTGAAACGGGATGATTTTGTAAATTATTTTTACAATCAATACGTGGCTCTAAATACCGTGGTGGTTATTGCCGGGAATTTCAATGAACTGGAAACCGTGGAAAATATACGCTCACTTTTTACCGGCATACGCAACGGCCCGCCCATATTTAAAAAACCCCCGCTGGTGGAGGAACAATTTGCTCCAGCCGTGCACATTGAGTTTAAACAAACGGATCAAACCCATCTTATTCTGGGTTTTCGCGGGTTTGACGCCAACCATCCCAAGCGCTATGCGGCTGAAGTACTGGGGGTAATTCTGGGCGGCGGCATGTCTTCACGCATGTTTGATCGCATCCGAGAAAAATTGGGTTTGGCCTATGCGGTTTGGAGCGCCCACGAGTCTTATTCCAACCGCGGCTTTTTGGTTACTTATGCCGGGGTAGCGCACGAAAATGTAGATAAAACCATCAGAGCGGTAATAGACGAATATCGCGGCATCACAACTAAACCCATAAGCGCCCAAGAACTGCAACGGGTGAAAAGCTACATCAGAGGCACAACTTCCATTTCTCTGGAAGCATCCAATGCCGTTGCCAATTTTGTCGGCACGGAGGAAATAGTTACCGGCAAGCCGCTGACAGTTGATGAAGTTTTTGCTAAAATAGACGCAGTGACTCCCGAGGAGATCATGGCCGTAGCCAAAGAAATTATCCGGCCGGAAGGACTGAATCTGGCCATGATCGGGCCTTTTAAAGAAAAAGAAAAATTTGAACAAATTCTAAAAGAACTCTAATGCCCTCCAGAGAAATACAGTACTTTCAGATTACCACCGGAACCTTTCTCCGTTTTTTGGGAATTTTATTGCTTTTAGCTTTAATTTACGTGGTGCGGGATATTGTCATGGCTTTGATTTTTGCCATAATTGTTGCTTCAGCCATAGAGCCGGGCATAGAGTGGTTAAAACAAAGAAAAATTCCGCGCCTGCTTGCCGTAATCATTATTTATCTGGCCATAGTCGCGCTCTTCTTTTTCGGCATTTATTTGGTTATTCCTTTGCTTTTGGATGAATTTCGCGATATCGCCCAGACTCTTCCTGTTTTGCAGCAGCAAGTGCTGGACTTTCTGGGGAGAGCAAACCTGCCTTTCATTCCTTTTTTTGGCGAAGATCCATCCCAGCTTTTGCGCGCTCCGCTTGAGTATTTGCAGGGTTTGACCCAAGGCGTTTTCACTTTTGCTTCAGCCATTTTCGGAGGCATCTTCTCTTTTGTTTTAATTATCGTCTTTTCTTTTTATTTGCTGGCCCAAGAAAAAGGCATAGAAAGTTTTCTTCGCCTTATAATTCCGGTGGCATATGAACCCTATGCCATTGATCTTTGGCATAGATCACAGCACAAGCTCGGCCAGTGGTTTCGGGCGCAGCTCCTGCTTGGCGCTATCGTAGGGGTACTGATATTTTTTGGCCTTACTTTTTTGGGAGTGCGCCATGCTTTTGTTTTTGCGGTTTTGGCCGCGGTTTTTGAGATTATACCCATAGTCGGGCCTATTTTGGCTGCCGTACCGGCAGTATTGGTTGCCTTTATATCATCCACGGTTCTGGGGTTTATCACCATCGCCCTTTATATTGTGGTTCAGCAGGTGGAATCCAATGTGATAGTTCCGGTGATTCTTCGCAAAGCCATTGGCTTGAGTCCGTTGATTGTGGTTTTATCTTTATTGGTGGGCGCAAAAATAGGCGGGGTCTTCGGGATTTTGCTTGCCGTGCCCTTGGCCGCCATTCTTACCGAGCTCATAAACGACTGGGATAAAAAGAAAAGAGAGGTTTAAATTATAAATAAAATACAAAAGAGAAAAATCGCGGCCTGCACCGGGACTCCTACCAAAGGATAGGGTCCCAGTTTTATTTTTGTATGTATGAAATCATGGAAAACTTGCAGTGGTTTTAAAAATTCAGCCCGGCGAGTGTAATAAATTCCCTGTAGCAAATCAGGCAGCATTCCCGCCATAATGACTCCCAGCCAGATAAGCAATTCGCTTAAAGAAGCAGGTCGGAAAATGGCCAGCACCACGGCTACACCCAAAACCCCGTCAAAAGCAATCCGCGCCAGATCATGAAGAAAATCTTTTCGGGAAGAAAATTTTCTTTTTTCCAGCGGTTCCGTGTCCGATAAAGAACGCAACTTATAATCCCAGTGGGGGATAGCGTCGGCAAGATAATGCGAAAGAAGAGCGACGACAAAACCAAGGGCCGGATGAATGGCCATAACCGGTTTGGCGACGGCCGCGGCAATTACCGCATGAGTTGCTAGAGTCATAATTGAAATTCTAAATTAGATTCTTTCTCTTGAAAAGTTGCGTATCAATCTATATCATAGCTCTATTGGCATGTCAAACGCAAAAGGAAAATTTTATATCACAACTTCCATTCCCTACGCTTCGGCTAAACCCCATGTCGGGCATATTTTGGATCCGCTGATTGCCGATGTGCTTGCGCGTTTTCATCGTATCAAAGGAGAAGAGGTATTTTTTTTGGTGGGCACGGATGAGCACGGAGTAAAAATAGTTAGAGCGGCGGAAAAACTGGGCAAGACACCGCGCGAGCTTGTGGACGAGATCTCCGAAGAATATAAAAAGCTCCATAAGCTTCTTGGCAATTCTCCGGATGAATTTATAAGAACGTCTGACCAAGAACGGCACTGGCCGGGCGCGCAAAAAATGTGGAAGACTCTGGCCGAAGCCGGAGATATTTATAAAAAAAGTTACCGAGGGCTTTATTGTGTGGGCCACGAAGCATTTATCACGGAAAAAGACCTGGAAAACGGAAAATGCCGGGATCATCTAACCGAACCTGAGGTGGTAGAGGAGGAGAACTGGTTTTTCCGGCTTTCAAAGTATTCGCCGGAGATCGGAGAAAAAATAAAAAGTGGTGAATTTAAAGTAATCCCCGACTCCAGAAAAAATGAGATTCTTTCCCTAATAAGAGAAGGATTGGAAGATGTAAGTTTTTCGCGGCCCAGTAAAGATCTTTCCTGGGGGGTTCCAGTACCGGAGGATCCAAGCCAAACGATGTATGTCTGGTGCGACGCCTTGGTAAACTATATTTCGGCCATAGGTTACGGACACGACGACGGCAACTCCCAAACCTCCTTTAAAAAGTGGTGGCCGGCCGACGCGCAAGTTGTCGGAAAAGATAATCTGCGGTTCCATGCCGCCATTTGGCCGGGAATGCTGCTTGCGGCGGGGATTGAGCTGCCTAAAACCCTGTTTGTCCATGGCTTTGTGAATGTTGAGGGGCAGAAAATCTCTAAGACCATTGGGAACGTAATTTTGCCGGAGGAGATCATTGGGAAATACGGAACTGATCCGGTTCGTTACTATTTTTTGCGTGAATTTCCTTCTCACGAAGACGGCGATTTTTCGTACAAAAAGTTTGCAGATCGCTACAACGGCGATCTGGCCAACGGCCTTGGCAATTTAGTGGCGCGGGTAGCAACTCTGGGAGAAAAAATAAGTCCCGTTAAATTTGATTTTCATAAAGAAATTGAAGAGGAGATTGATAAAGCCAGTGACAAAGTTTTCCAGGAATACAAAAACCATATTAAAGAATTCCGTCTTAATGAAGCACTGGCTGACATCTGGAAACTTGTTTCTTTGGCCGATCGCTATATCAACGAGAAAAAACCTTGGGCCGCAAAC
>CAYPPK010000016.1:0-9458 GCA_964412615.1 uncultured Candidatus Saccharibacteria bacterium | reverse complement strand
AGTCCTCGTCTGGATGTTCGTCAAAGTAGGTTCGGATTTTAACCAAAAGGTACCGTTTTTGATGATTACTTTAGAAGATTTTAAAAAACTTGATGTCAGAATAGGCAAAGTCGTTGCCGCAGAAAGAATTCCTGATTCGGACAAGCTTATTAAATTTATTTTTGATATTGGCGAGGAGCAGAGACAGATTTTGGCTGGGATTGCCGAAAATTTTCCCGATCCGGCTGTTTTAATAGACAAAGAAATGCCCTTGCTCTTGAATATAGAGCCGCGCAGATTGAGGGGCTATCTTAGCGAGGGAATGATTATAGCGGCAGAGGCAAATGGCCAGTGCGTGCTTCTTTATCCGGAAAAAGAAATACCGCCGGGAAGCGTCATTAGATAACAAATGGGGGCGATAGCAAGGTGGTACTTTCATGACAATCTGTCGGCGCTATGCTATAAAGTAGCTATATTATCACAGGGTAAGCCCAAAAGGCATGGCTAAGACATTTAAGCAAATTAAAGAAGCTCTGGCGGCCGCCACTAAAGTAAGCGGCCGCAAAACCAATAACCCTGCGGTGGTAGTCATGGTTGGAGTAAGCGGCGTGGGCAACAGTACCCTCGCCAAAGAATTGCGTCGGCATCTTGACTGGCCGATTATTGAAAAAAATAAAATTCGGGTGGAGCTTCGTGAACGAGGCCACGGATTTACGCCGCAAAATACCGATGAGATTGCCTATGCCATCTTAGGAAAAATTTTTAAAAAAGGGGGAAACGCGATTCTGGATTCCGATTTTGCGGAGCGATCCAAACGTAAAAAATTGGAAAAATTCGCCCGGCGTTTCCGGGCCAAAGTTATTTATCTCCATCTTATTTGCGCTGAAGATATAGTACTATCTCGCATTATCCATTCGCGATATGACCCCCAAACTGATATTTTTAAAAATGTAACTGTTGCCGTTCGGGAACATATGCGGCGGCTTCCCTGGCATTATCGTTGGTCAGAAACCAACGGCGGAAGTTGGTTGCCGCGCGGGTTGGGGATCAATTTTGGGGCCGAAATAAATACCGAGAGCCCCCGTCAGTGGAAAAAGAAAATCCGCCTGCTTGTTCAAAAACTGCGCAAATTATAAAAATGAACTCGCCCGTTGAGGAAATAAAATCCCGGTTGGATGTGGTGGAACTGATCCAATCCTATATTCGGCTGCATAAAGCCGGAATAAATTACAAAGCCAATTGTCCTTTTCATGGCGAAAAAACGCCCTCCTTTTTTGTTTCGCCTACCCGCCAGATCTGGCACTGCTTCGGCTGCGGCCGCGGCGGAGATGCTTTTAAATTTGTAATGGAAATAGAAGGGCATGATTTTCCTGAGGCCTTGCGGATGCTAGCCTTGCGAACCGGGGTTACCCTTAAACGCGAGGATCCTGCAATCAGATCCGAACGTAACCGTCTTTACGATCTTTGCGAGGAAGCAACGAAAGTGTTTGAAAGAAGCCTGGCCCTTACCCCAGTGGTAAAAAAATATCTGGAAGGCAGGGGACTAAAGTCAGAAACCACAAAAGAATTCCGTCTGGGTTTTGCTCCCCAAAGCTGGGATTTTTTAAGCAGAGCTTTAACGCAAAAAGGTTTTAAAAAAGAAGATTTGGAAAAAGCTGGTCTGGTAATTAGATCGGAAGATAAAAAATCCTGGTATGACCGCTTTCGTTCCCGCATTATGTTTCCTATTGCTGATGCTAACGGGAGAGTAGTTGGATTTAGCGGCAGAATTTTTGCAGAAGTCCCGACGCGCTCCACGGCCGGGGTTACGACCGCCAGTCCTAAAGACCAAAGCGGAGCCAAATATATCAATACCCCCCAAACTTTGATTTATGACAAATCCAAGGTGCTTTATGGCTTTGATAAAGCCAAGCAGGAAATCCGGCAGAAAAATAAGGTAGTAGTCGTGGAAGGACAAATGGATTTGGTCATGTCGCACCAAGCGGGTATAAAAAATACCATCGCGGTTTCCGGGACCGCCCTTACTCCTCAACAGTTAAAAACAATTAAGCGCTTATGCGATACTTTAATAAGTTCTTTTGATACGGACGCAGCCGGAGAATCGGCCACCAAACGTTCTTTGACCTTAGCCGCGCAGTTTGAATTTGAATGTCTGGTAGCCGTAATTCCTTCCGGCAAAGATCCGGCCGATGCGGTTAAAGAGAATCCCGAAGCCTGGATTGAGGCTATTACCCAGGCCCAGCCGGTAGTGGAATTTTATTTCACCAAAGCTCTTAAAGAAAAAAATCCTAAAACTGCGGCAGGCAAAAAAGAAATTGCCACTATGGTTTTGCCTTGGATGAGGGAGCTTAGCAATGAAATTGAGCGGGTGCATTGGATTAAAACGTTGGCCGACAAGTTGGGAGTAAGCGAGGAAGCGGTTGCCAAAGAATTGCGCAAAGAAAATATTCCCGCTCCAGCCGTTGAAACCAGAGAAGAAGAAACGGCCAAAGTTCCTAGAAGACGGGATTTACTGGAAGAAAGATTACTGGCCTTGCTTCCTTTAGTTGGTGAGGAAGTTAGAAATTCTTCTCTGCAAAATCATTATCTGGCGTTTGCTTCAGCTTTGCACGAAAAACTTTTTGGGCTGCTGGCAGACGGGAAAATAGCTACGATGGCTGAGCCAGAACTGCTCAAACAGATTGAGATTTTCCGCTTTAAAGGAGAAGTACTGGCTCAAATGGTGACCGATCCGGTGAGCGAATTTCTGCTCTGCAAACGGGAATTAGAGAAAGAATGCATCAAAGAACGGCTGCTGGAATTGGGCGAAGAAATCGGCCAAAAAGAAAAAGACGGCAATCAAGCGGCTATCGGCGTTCTTTTACAGGACTTTCGCCTGCTCTCCGATAAGTTAAAAGGATTTTCATAATTTTTTCCCATAGTAGATTGGCCTATTTATATCATGAGCATAATATGTTATAGGTAGAAAAGAAGTAATGGCTTACCTTTCATGCCTCTGAAGTTAAAGCTAAAAAAGAAAATAACCAAAAAACGGCCCAGTAAACCTCCCAGGCTCATAATACAAAAAATCACCAAAAGGCCGGCTAAAGAAAAAGAGCCGGCCAAAGCGGCTGCGGAGATTGAAAAAGGGGTGCAGGCCTTGCTAAAACGCGGCAAAGAACGCGGTTTTATTACTTATTCTGAAATTCTTTATTATTTTCCCACCATTGAAGAAGATATCGTTTTGTTGGAAGACCTTTACTCCCGCTTGGAAAAAGAAAATATACAGGTTTTGGAAACCAAAGAATTTATTGAAGAGGCTCCAGCGGCGGAAAGCAAAGAGACACAAAAACGCAAAAAAAGAGAGCAAGAAATTGATTTTGACCAGATGAGCCAGGATTCGGTGCAGATGTATTTGCGGGAAATTGGAAGAATACCTTTGCTTACCGGAGACGAGGAAAAGGATCTGGCCAAGCGCATAGAAAAAGGGGACGAGGACGCCCGGAAAAAGTTGACCCAAGCCAATTTGCGCTTGGTGGTTTCCATCGCCAAACGCTATGTGGGCCGCTCGCCGCATTTAACGCTTTTGGATTTGATTCAGGAAGGAAATATCGGGCTTTTCAAAGCCGTGGAAAAATTTGATTATCGCCGCGGCTATAAATTTTCCACTTACGCCACCTGGTGGATAAGGCAAGCCATTACCAGAGCTCTTGCCGACCAAGCTCGCACCATCCGCATCCCGGTGCATATGGTGGAGACCATTTCCAAATACCAGCAAGTAAAGCGCCGGCTTCTGCAGGACCTTGGCCGCGAACCTCTGCCGGAAGAAATTGCCGCCGAAATGAACATGGAGGTGGAAAAAATCCACCATATTGAAAAAATCGCCCAAGATACGGTTTCCTTGGAGGCGCCGGTAGGGGACGATGAAGAAGATTCAGCCTTGGGGGACTTTATTGTGGACGAAAAGACGCTTTCTCCGTCCCAAGTTGCGGCGCGCCGGCTGTTGCGCGATCAATTAAATTCTATTATCAGCGAGCTTACTCCCCGCGAGCAAAAAATTCTTTCCATGCGTTTTGGTTTGGAGGACGGAGTAACTCATACTTTGGAAGAAGTGGGCAAAGAATTCGGGGTTACCCGCGAGCGTATCCGCCAGATTGAGGCCAAGGCATTGGAGCGCATTCGCACCCACGAAACCTCCCGCAAACTGGAAGGGTATTAAAATTTATCATTGAACCTGCGCGAGTAAATTCCCGCAAAGCGGGGATTTATTTTAAAAACTAATAATTTTCTCCGTCAATTTTTGCCAGAGATCAGAAAGGATAAAACCAAAGGGCTGGTCGGGGTATAGATAATGCATAAGATACTCCTGAATTATCTTTGGTATTCCGAGGAAAAGAAAAAAGAAAAATAAATTTTTGTAGGTAAGGGCAAACCTGGGCCTTAATTTTACGGCCAGCAGACGAAAAATAAAAAAGTTTTCAAATATATTAGGGCCCAAGATAAAAAGGAAACGAAGGCCGCTTAATTCAAAAGCCAATACGGCCAAAGCGCGCAGATAAAATAATAAACCGGCTGTTTGGCGCGCCAAAACATCTTTCCATCCCCGGGAAATTAGAAAAGCAAAGAAAAGATAGTAGAGATCTAAAAATTTGTCCAACTGGTGATATCTATCGGCAAAAAAACCAAAGCCGGTTTTGCTCATTATCTCCACGTCCATAAAATCAGCTCCCATGGAAAGAAACATACCGAGCAGCGGAAATTTAAAAATAAAAAAAGGGACAGCCAGGCGCATTAGTATGACTAGGATAGATACAGTTGCTTCGTTCATAGTTCTTTTCTATATCTATATATTATATCCTCAATACTTTTTCATGAAGATTTTTTGAAGTAGGGTTAAAAATAGAGATTAAAAAACCGCCTTCCAATGGCGGTCTAATCACCTGTTTTTTATATTTCCTAGCGAGGCCATGCGAAAATTTATTTTCGTGATGGCCGAGCAACGGAAATTCAAGCGCCGTGACGGCGCTTATAATTTTTTCTGCCGCAAGGTGATTGCGTTGATAGCCACGATAACCGTGCTGGCCGACATGAGTACGGCTGCCACGGCCGGTTCAAGGAGTATGCCTCTGAAAGCAAGCGCGCCTGCCGCTAGCGGCAGGGCAAAAATATTGTAGCCCGCCGCCCACCAAAGATTTTGAATCATTTTAGTATAGGTCATTCTGGAAAGTTTGATAATTTTTACAATATCCCGCGGATCGTCTCTGACCAGAATTATGCCGGCTGATTCAATAGCCACATTGGTTCCGGCCCCGATGGCAATACCAAGATCGGCCTGGGTGAGAGCCGGAGCATCATTAATGCCATCTCCCACCATGGCAACTTTCAGGTTGCGCTCTTGCAGTTCTTTTACCTTTTCGGACTTTTGCTGGGGCAGCACGCGGGCAAAATATTCGTCAATTTCAAGCTCTTGAGCCACCCATTTTGCCACGTCGGGAGAATCGCCCGTGATCATGGCTGTCCGCACCCCCATTTCCTTGAGCGCCTTGACGGCCGCTCTTGATTCCTCGCGAATGATGTCAGCCAAAGCAATTGCCCCCAGCAATTTGCGATCTTTGAGAATGAAAATAACGGTTTGTCCATTTTTCCCGGCGTTTTCTACTTGTCTTAAGATTTCAGGGGGAATATTTATTCCCATATTTTCCAGCAGTGCCGGCCCGCCGACCATTACTTCTTTTTCTTCCAGCAATGCTTTTACGCCTTTGCCCTTTAACGCTTCAAATTTCTTCGGCTCGTTAAATACAAGCCCGCGTTCTTTGGCTTCAGCCACTACTGCTTTGGCAATCGGGTGCTGGGATAAAGAATCAAGAGAAGCGGCCAGCCCCAAAACTTCGTCTTTGGTATGGCTGTTTAAATTCCATATTTCCACTATCCCGAATTCACCTTTGGTCAGGGTTCCTGTTTTATCAAAAAGCACGACATCAATTGTTCGGGCAGCTTCCAGAGCAAGACGCTGTTTTACCAGAAAGCCGTTGTGCGCCGCTTTAGTGGTTGATATGGACGCCACTAAAGGAACGGCAAGACCCAAGGCGTGCGGACAAGCAATAACCAGAACGGCCACCAGGCGTGCTACGGCAAACCCGACTTCCGCGCCGGACAGGAGCCAAACAACTAAAGTAGCCGCGCCTCCAAAAACAGCAACAATTGTCAAGTAAAAAGCGGCCCGATCCGAGAGTATCTGCAATTTTGATTTTGAGGCCTGGGCTTCGGCAACTAAGCGCATTACGCCGGCTAAAAATGTTTTTTCTCCGATATGAGAAACGCTTATTTTCAGAGCGCCATCGCCGTTTATGGTGCCGGCAATAACCGCATCATTTTCCTTTTTGGAAACCGGTTTGGATTCTCCGGTAACCATGGATTCATTAACATCTGATTCGCCGTCCACAATTTTCCCATCAGCAGGAATTTTAGTTCCCGGCCTTACCAGGACAATATCATTTTCCCCAAGTTCGGAAAGCGCAATCGTCTCTGTTTTTCCATTGCGGATCACTTCGGCAGTGTCCGGAAGTAATTTTGATAACTCTTTAAGCGCGCCTTGCGCTCCCGAAACCGCCCGCATTTCCAGCCAGTGACCCAGAAGCATAATGGTAATTAGGGTGGTTAGCTCCCAAAATAAAGCTTCCGCGCCGGCTATCACGGCATATATGCTCCAAATGTACGCGGCTGAAATGGCAATGCCGATAAGCGTCATCATGCCGGGCAAACGTCCCTTGATTTCTCGCCAGGCGCCGGCAAGGAAAACCCAGCCACCGTAAAAAAACACCGCGGAACCGAGTACAAGCGGCAGGTAGGCAGAGCCGGGAAATTCTGGAGCTTCCCATCCGAAAATTTTTCGGACGACATCCGCATACAGCACCACCGGTATGGTTAAAACCAAGCTTATCCAGAATTTGCGCAGAAACATTTTTGTGCTATGGCCGGCATGCTTTTCAGGCGCTACCGAGGATGCATCGTGTTCATGGTGCGAATCGCCGGCATCCGTCGGCACCAGATTCATGCCGCATTCCGGGCACCGGCCCGGCCTTTCTTGCCGGATTTCCGGATGCATAGGGCAGATATAAATCACCTTTGTATCTTTATGTGAATTGTGTTCGTTATTATTCATATTATTTATTATTTTCAAATAAGATCCACGAAAATGACCTTTCTACGTTTCCAATGTTCTTGATGATTAATTCCAGATGCTGCGGATACGGCATGATTGGAGCAAAGACCAGCATGCCTTCTCGATGATGGCCGCCGGCAGGGGAGCCATCCCAGCGCAATGGTTTGTATTCCTTACCTTTATCATCCATGAGCAGAGCGATTTTGGCCATATCCTGACTTAATTCAACTGAATGAGTGTCCATAACAACATTAAATTTCCATTCTTTTGATTCTCTAGAGATATCAGAGGGGGCGACAGTTATGGTGACGCTTGCTTGGTCATCGATTTTTGCTTCCCAGTTTGGCTGCAGATTTTGATCGGATGGTGTTCTTTGTTTAGTAAAACTTTTGCCAATCCACAAAAAACATTCTTTTTCGGCCGAACCACTG
This sequence comes from uncultured Candidatus Saccharibacteria bacterium, assembly GCA_964412615.1. GTDB lineage: Bacteria > Patescibacteriota > Minisyncoccia > Sungbacterales > HO2-52-23 > CAYPPK01. The sequence goes on along the minus strand of CAYPPK010000016.1, from coordinate 1,907 downwards.
CCGTCATAAATTCTTATGCCGCGCACCAGCCAGCCGGATCTCTCGCACTCTTCAAAAGTCGTAATTTTTAAACTCAAAAAGGCAATTATACCGGCAAAAATGCCTACGATTAAAATTGGTATTATTATTTTCATACGTGCTTTTTAAATTTGATGATTTTGTTGCTGATAAAGGCAATGCCAAATATGTTAAACGCAAGTCCGACCCCCAAAATCTCAATTTGATATTGGGCAACAATTGCCAGTGCTCCGGTAATGCCAAGTATCGGCACTATGTTTGCTAAATAATGAGCGCAACAAGAAACCATAGCTAGAGTGGAAGTTGTGCCCGTCATGGCCACAGTTTTGCCTCCCATTGCCGCGCCGCTATTTTTTATGAGCTGTTTCAGGTAAGAATACAAACCAATCTGAATGCCAAAACCTACCGCCAAACTGATCAAAAAATACCAATAGCTTAAAAACTGGGACAAGGCAAATTGAAAGCCGGAGATGGCGGAAACTATTACGAAGTAAAAAAATAAAAGTACTGCAATCGCAATGAGGGCATTGAATATAATTTTGACCCAGGCAAAACTATTTATTGGATAGAGCATACAGATCTATCAGTTCTTTAATGGCCCTTTTTTCCTGACGGGCGTCGCCAAGCATATGCTTGACATGGCCTTTAAGATGGTTTTCCAAAAGCATCCGATCCATGCTTTTAAGCGACAATTGAATTGCCCGGGACTGAGTGATCAGATCAATGCAATATTTTTCCTCTTCTATTGCTTTTATAAGCGCATCAAGCTGGCCACGGATGATCTTGGCCCGATGTACTGACCTCTTTTTTAGTTTTTTGTCTAGCATAGCACCTATACCTTATACCCCCATACCCTATCTGTCAAATTTTGGGGAAAATAAATCCGCCGGTATGAACCGAAAAAGATAATAAAAAATAACCCGCATAAAAAGCGAGTTATTTTCGTATCTCCCGAATTAAAACCCCCACAAACTTTTGAAATTATTTTGCCGAATCTGATACACAAATCCAAAAAGCGAAATCTGAAATGATGCGCCCCGCCACTATTTTTCTGGGGCAAAGGAGGCGGGGCGACGGACTCGTGAGCGCGCAGGAGCGAGGTCTCGGGGAGGAACCCGCGCGGGCTTCGGCTTTCTTTTTTGAAAAAATCGGCGGCTATCCAATTAGAAAGTTTCTAGGAATACTTATCTAGAAACTTGCCTATAATCTGATTGGCTTCTTCAACAATCTCTGGGTGATAACGATAATCATGGTCAGAATTTAGTGCGTGTGTCATCTTAGGTTCCGCAGATTCTTCGTATGCCTTCTTAACATTTTCCGGGTCGTTCATGTCATCTTGCGCGCCGTAGAAAAATAATTTTGGTTTAATACAATTTCTTAAACCTTCCAAGGCATTGTATTGCTTTCCGTCTTCAAAATAATTGAGTGGTAAACCAAATTCTTTCTGCTCTTTAGTTTTCATATTGCCCGGCGGTAAATCTCTATAACTCATTACTTTTCCATCAATAATTCTTTCATCTGATGGATCGCTCGGCGCACCATAATAAGAAAAAATTGGAATGAAATGAGTAACGTGAGGATTTTTCGGTCCAGCCAACATAGCAATAGTGCCTCCTCTGCTATGTCCTGCAAGCAATGTCGGTTTATTTCCAAAATGTTCAATAAGTTCGTCTACGGCCTTAATGCAGTTTGTAGTTGTATAAAGTTCAATATCTCCAGGACTCTCCCAAGTGCCTGGCGGGTCAAACGACAATGCGAAATAACCTCGGCTCGCCAGATAATCAACCAAACTTGTGTTATGAGTATAATTCTTAGTATCTAATCTGCCCGGAATTATAATCGCAAGTTTTGACGAATTAGAATCGCCTTTTTCATACACTGCTAATCCA
>CAYPPK010000015.1:0-9674 GCA_964412615.1 uncultured Candidatus Saccharibacteria bacterium | reverse complement strand
TGGAGTGCTCGTCTCCCTGTCACGGAGAAGGTCACGGGTTCAAATCCCGTACGGCCCGCTATGAGTAGGACACGAACGGGATTTGAAGGGTATTTCAAAACGCAAAACGCTTTGCGTTTTGAAAACCCGGGTTCCGAAGGAGCGCGAAGCCTGCCGTAGGCAGTGCAAAGCGCGGGTGAGGAAAAATCCCGTACGGCCCGCTATGTGCGGGGTTCGAACCTGCCTGCCGGCAGGTCCGGCCGCCCGCGCCAGAGAAAATGCCGAGATTCTCGGTATTTTCTTTTGTTTTTAGCACTTTCGTAAAGCAACTAATTTTGCTATATTAAACCTAAGGTAAACTCATGGAAAAAGACCTTAAAAAAATAAAAGAAACGGCCAAAAAGGAGATTGCGCAAGCCATAGAGTCCGAGCAATTGCAAAAAATTAGAACTGAATATTTGGGACGCGAACACGGAGCCCTTAATTTGATTTTGCGGAGAATTAAAGATCTCTCCCCGGAAGAACGAAAACAGATCGGCGAGGAAGCAAATCATCTGCGCCAAGAAATTGAAGAAATGTTGGCCCAAAAATCTGAAGAACTGAAAAAAATCGGCCGCGAATCAACATTAAAAAAAGAACGGCTGGATGTAACCCGTCCGGGCCACCGATTAGAGCGCGGCCATCTTCATCCGCTCACCAAAATAACCAGAGAAATAAAAGAAATTTTTTCTGCCATGGGTTTTTCGGTGGTGGAGGGTCCGGAAGTGGAGACCGAATATTACAATTTTGACGCGCTTAATATTCCCAAGCATCATCCGGCACGAGACATGTGGGATACTCTTTGGTTAAAAGAAAAAAAAGGCGAACGGCTGCTTTTGCGAACCCATACTTCGCCCATGCAGGTGCGCCATATGGAAAAACACCAGCCGCCTATCAGAATTATCGTCCCCGGCAGAACCTACCGGCATGAAGCCACCGATGCTTCTCACGATTTTCAATTTCACCAGTTGGAGGGATTAATGGTGGATAAAAATATTTCCATTGCCAATTTTAAAGCAGTCATTCAGGAATTTTTTTCCCGATTTTTTAAAACAAAAACCGACATACGCTTACGTCCCAGCTATTTTCCTTTTGTGGAACCAGCTTTTGAAGTGGATATTTCCTGCATCGTGTGCGGCGGCAAGGGATGCTCGGTTTGCAAAAAATCCGGCTGGCTGGAATTAGCCGGAGCCGGTATGGTTCATCCCAACGTTTTCAAGGCCGCCGGCTACAATCCCAAAGAAGTGCAGGGTTTTGCCTTTGGCTTTGGCATAGAACGCCTGGCCATGATGAAATACAAAATCAACGATATCCGCTTATTCAGGTCGGGAGATTTGAGATTTTTAAAACAATTCTAATATATGAACACACCTGAAGGACAAGAAAATATTCCAAATCCGCTAGAAAAATTTAAAGAAGAAGTAAGAAGGTGGAAAAAAGAGCAACTACAAAAAAAATCTCGTGGCGAAAATTATGATCCGCACGCAGAGGAAATAAATCCGGACTATCTCACTGAAGATGAAATGGAGTTATGGGAGAAAGATAAGAATCAAGCCTTAACGCGAGAAGATTTAAAGAAATATAGCGAAAAAGCAATAGCGCGGCAACGGTTTGAAGCTTTAATGATCAACAGGGCAACATATATTGTAACAAGAGAATTAAACGAAAAATTAAAACGTGAAGGTCGGCAATGAAATTTTCGTATAACTGGCTTAAAGAATTGGTAGATTTCAAAGAATCGCCTCAAGAATTGGCCGAGCTTTTAACTTTGCACGCTTTTGAATATGAGACGATAGAAAAAATAGGAAATGACTGGGCGATTGACGTTAAAATTCCGGCCAATCGCCTGAGTGATGCCGCCGGACACGTGGGTCTCGCCCGAGAAATTTCCGTAATTTTAAAAAAACCGCTAAAAATTCCCGTGGTTAAAAAAGGATTGCAGAAAAAAGGCGGAACTCCGATAAAAACAAAAATTTCGTCTTCCCTTCTAAGCCCCCGTTATACCGCCCAAGAACTTTTGCTGAAAAATTTAAGTACTTCGCCCAAATGGCTGCAGGACAAACTGATTACCTGCGGTTTTCGGCCCATTGACGCCGTCGTGGATGTAACCAATTACATCATGCTGGAACTGGGGCAACCCATGCACGCTTTTGATGCGGGAAAAATCCAAGGTAGAACTATGGCCATACGGGAAGCCAAAGCGGGCGAGGAATTAACCACGCTTGATGGCACTAAGCATAAATTGCCTCCGGGAGCAATAATTATTGAGGATGAAAACCGCATTATTGATTTGGCCGGCATCATGGGAGGCGAAAATTCCGCCGTGGACTCAAAAACCAGGCGCATACTTTTACAGGCAGCCGTATTTGATCCCATAAAAATATATAAAACCATTCGCGACCTTAAATTTGCTTCAGCGGCTGCCAAAATTTATTCCTCCGGCATTGACATCAACGGCACCCGTTTTGCTTTGGAACGCGCGGTTGAACTTCTGCGGGAAATCGCTCAAGCCGAAGAAGCCGCTCTTTTGACAGATATTTACCCCAAGAAAGTTATGCCTACCAAAATAAAATTCCGCTCCGGTTACGCAGACAAGCTTATCGGCCAATCCCTGGGAGAAAATTTTTACAAAAAAACTTTTGCTGAATTCGGCTTCAAGACCGCCCCAAAGGTCAAAGATTTATTAGTGGAAGTCCCGACTTATCGCCAAGATTTAAATATAGAAGAGGACTTGATAGAAGAAGCTGTCCGCATCTTTGGCTATGAAAAAATTAAATCTGAAATGCCGGAAGCAGTCCTGGTTCCTCCCGTCCGCAATGAGGAACTGTGGTGGGAGGAAAGAATAAAAGACGATTTGGTTGCGGCCGGATTTAGCGAATATTTGCCTTATGAATTTGCCGGGGAGGAATTTGCTTTATTTCAAATTGATCCGGAAAAAGCCCTAGAATTGGCAAACCCGATCAGCGGGGAAACAAAATATTTAGTCCCGAGGGTATTGATTAAATACATATCCGCCACGGCAGAAAATTTAAGAAATTTTGAAACCGTTCGCTTATTTGGCATTGCTAAAAGTTTTGCGGCTAATATTCCTGAACATAAAGACCTGATTATCTGCCTAAGCAAAAAGGGGACTGGAGCAGAAGAAGAATTTTACCAATTAAAAGGAACCTTAGATCAGATTTTTGAAAATTTAGGGATAAGCGATTATTGGTATGACGACGCCATTGAAGACAAAAGTCAAAAGATAAAAGATAAAAGCTTGGCGCTGTTTCATCCTTACCGGGTGGCAGAGATTAAAGTCGGGGACGAAAAAATCGGGAATCTGGGAGAAATACATCCGGTTATTCAGGAGGGTCTTAAGACAAAAGCGCGGATGGTGGCTGCTGAAATTGATTTTGAAAAATTGTGGAGTATCGCCCGCGCTGAACACGAGTTTCGACCCATTGGTAAGTATCCTGCCATAATTCGGGATCTGGCTCTCATTGTTCCCGAAGATGTTAAAGCAGACCAAGTACAGGAAATAATAGAAAACATCGGCGGAGCACTATTAATTGATGCTGACTTATTTGACTATTTTCAAGATGAACAAATGCAAGAAGCGGAAGAAAAAAGTTTAGCTTTCCACTTAACTTTCCAATCACCCGAGCGAACCCTCAAGGATGGGGAAGTCAATACTGTCATAGAAAAAATCATCAAAGCCCTGGAGGAACAAGACTGGGAAGTAAGGAAATAATATGGAATATCTAAATATCTTAATCGTGTTCGCTATTGCGCCATCAATAATTTTTTTATTCTTTTCACGAAAATCTATCGCTTGGCGCGCTTTTATTCTAGGTGGCTCGTTTGTAGCAACACTAGGTATTGTTGCTGATTATATTGGTCTTTATCGCAATCTTTGGTTTTTTAGTAAAGAGGAAAGCAAGATGTTGGGTATATGGCTTTGGGGTGTACCCCTTGAGGATTTTATATTTGTAATAATACTTCCCATTTTAGTGATAAGCGTTTATGAATTCACTAAAAAATACGTAGTAAATAATAGTTGAGTTATCCTTCAAAATCTGCTATAATTGCTGCATACTCTTTGATTTAAAAAATGGCTTAAATAAGCCCATATCCGCCTAGGAATTGTCCGTAATTTGGGGCGGATATTTGTTTGTTAGGACAATGGCAAAGAAAAACAAAAAAAATAATAACAACAGTACCTACACCGCCAAAGACATTTATGTTTTGGAGGGCCTGGAGCCGGTGCGCAAACGCCCCGGAATGTACATTGGTTCCACCGGACCTGACGGTCTGCATCATTTAATTTGGGAAGTTTTTGACAATTCCGCCGACGAAGCGATCGGAGGATACGCCAAAAATATTGCGATTACCCTCCTGCCGCAAAATCGGGTTATGGTCGTAGATGACGGCCGGGGAATCCCGGTTGACATACATAAACAGACCAGAAAGTCGGCGTTGGAGACAGTAATGACCACGCTTCACGCCGGAGCTAAATTCGGCGGAGAATCATACAAAATTTCCGGAGGATTGCATGGAGTAGGAGTTTCCGTAGTAAATGCCCTTTCTGCCTCGCTTAAGGCAGAGGTCTGCCGCGATGGCGGACAATACGTTCAGGAGTATGTGCGCGGCAAACCCAAATACGCGGTAAAAAGGACAGGCAAATGCAAAGGATCGGGAACTGCCGTAACTTTTGAGCCCGATCCGGAAGTTTTTGAAAAAATCCAGTTTGACTGGAGCCATATTTTAGACCATATCCGCCAGCAGGCTTATCTTATCCCCGGATTACGAGTGTCAATTATTGACCAACGCAATGGTATCAAATCCCAAGACGGCTCTGTCCTCCATACTTCTTACACTTTTTATTTTGAAGGAGGAATTGTTTCGTATATTAAATATCTTAACCGCAACGAAACTCCAAAGCACGAAAATATATTTTATGTGGCCAAAGAAGTTGAAATAAACGGCTCCAAGAAAATTCTGGTTGAAGCAGCCTTTCAGTATACCGACGACATGCAGGGAAAAGAAACATCTTTTGCCAATAACATCCACACTGGAGAAGGAGGTATGCACCTTACGGGGTTTAGAACGGCCTTAACCCGCGCTCTGAACGACTATGGCCGCAAAAATGAATATTTCAAAAAAGAAGACGAAACCCTTACCGGAGATGACGTAAGAGAAGGAATTACGGCTATTATCTCCATAAAGCTTCGGGAACCGCAGTTTGAAGGGCAGACCAAGGCCAAATTGGGCAATACGGAAGCGCGGACCGCCGTAGAAACCGTGGTGGGAGAAGCAGTAAAAGAATGGCTGGAAAAATATCCGCGGGATGCACAGGAGATAATCGGAAAAGCGCTTCTGGCGCAAAAAGCCCGCAAAGCGGCCAAAGCGGCGCGAGAAACCGTTCTGCGCAAAGGAGCACTGGATGGCATGATGCTCCCGGGCAAACTTGCTGATTGTCAGTCAAAAGACCCGGAGGAATCCGAACTCTTCATTGTAGAGGGCGATTCGGCCGGCGGTTCAAGCAAACAAGGAAGAGACCGGAAGTTTCAAGCCATCTTGCCGCTGCGAGGGAAAATTCTTAACGTAGAAAAAGCCCGCTTGGATAAAATGCTGGCTTCCAAAGAAATTAAATCCCTTATCATTGCCTTAGGCGCGGCTATTGGAGATGAATTTGACGAAAGCCGTCTTAGATACCATCGTGTCATCATCGCAACCGATGCGGATGTGGACGGCGCTCATATTCGTACTTTGTTGCTTACTCTTTTTTACCGTTATTTCCCCACCATAATTGAAAGGGGATATCTTTATATCGCCATGCCGCCGCTTTATCGCATCCAGTCCGGCAAAACAGCTCGCTATGCTTATTCCGACCCAGAAAAAGAAAAAACCGTGGCTGAATTTAAAAAGCAAAAACTGGACGCCAAGGCGGAAAAAGCAGCAACTAAAGGGAAAAAAACGGAAGAACATTTAGAAAATGTTGAAGTAAAGGGGATTGAAATCCAACGCTACAAAGGTTTAGGAGAGATGAATCCCAGACAACTTTGGGAAACCACCATGGATCCCCAAACTCGAGTAATGAAGCAGGTGGGTATAGATGATGCCGCGGAAGCGGACCGCATCTTTGATATCCTGATGGGCGATGAAGTCCCTCCCCGGAAAAAGTTCATCCAAACCCATGCCAAAGCCGTAAAAAATCTGGATATTTAAAGCCTTGACCACGCATATAATTTGCACAACCAGCTTTTGCGCCATGCGCAGTGCAAGTTATGTGCGGGGTTGACGTTTTTTGTCACATATCCTATACTAAAAACCTAAGAAGGCCTGCGGGCCTTTTAAAATAGGAAGCAAAGTATGCTTAATCGTATCCTTACTTTTCTCAAAGAAGCCCAAACTGAGCTTAAAAAAGTTACCTGGCCCACCCGCCAAGAAACTGTCCGCTATACTATAACAGTTATTGTGATCAGCGCGGCGGTGGCCATTTTTCTGGGAAGTCTAGATTTTGTTTTTCAATTTATCTTGAATAAATTTATCCTATGAGTAACCGCGAATAACACGAATTGAATCACGCAAATATACGAATTCGTATATTGAAAGTAGATTCGTATCTTCGTGAGTACTACTTATGCCTAAACAAACTTCAGAATTTGGCCGCAATTGGTACGCCATTCATACCTACGCCGGGTATGAAGACGCGGTAGCGCGCAATTTAAAACAGCGCATTGAATCCTTGGGCATGGAAGATAAAATTTTCAACGTTTTGGTGCCGATTGAGAAAAAAATAAAAATCAAAAACGGCAAACGGCGGGTAGTGGAAGAAAAAATTTATCCCGGGTATGTTTTGGTGGAAATGGTGGTAACTGATGACTCCTGGTATGTGGTGCGAAATACCCCTCGGGTAACCGGTTTCGTGGGAGCAGGCACTACTCCGGCTCCGCTTTCCAAGGAAGAAATGGATGGCCTCTTGAAACGCATGGGCCAGGAAGAACCCAAATTTAAGATTGAAGTCAGCGCCGGAGATCCGGTTAAAATTACCGATGGGCCGTTTAAGGATTTTGACGGCAAAGTGGCTGAAGTGGACCAGGAAAAAGGAAAAATCAAAGTATTGGTAAGCGTATTCGGCCGCGATACGCCGGTAGAACTGGATTCTTTGCAGATTAAAAAACTTTAGAGCATAATGCGAAATACGCGAATTCGTTATGCTAATGATGCGAACGACTGGTTTGGGTAGAGTCACAGTTCGCATAATTCGCATAATATTTGCAGGTTAGCATTATGTAAGCGAAGCGTATGGCAAAACCAATAAAGACAATATTAAAACTTCAACTTCCAGCAGGCAAAGCCACGCCCGCGCCTCCAGTGGGAACTGCCTTAGGACCCCACGGACTTAATATCGGTGATTTTGTAAAGAAATATAATGATGCCACAGCCCAGATGGGTGGAGAAATCGTACCGGTGGAAATAACCGTTTATGAGGACCGTTCCTTTGATTTTAAGCTAAAAACCCCGCCGGCTTCCGATTTGCTGCGTAAAGCCGCTTCAATAGAAAAAGGATCGGGAGAACCCAATCGCAAAAAAGTAGGCAAAGTAACCAAACAGGATATCCGCAAAATCGCGGAAAGAAAAATGGAAGACCTTAATGCCGAATCAGTGGAAGCAGCCGAAAAAATTATAGAAGGAACGGCACGGTCTATGGGAATTGAGGTGAAGTAAACAAACTAAAAATCGCGGTAAATACCGCGATTTTTAGTTTGTTAAAATTTCATCTATAAGTTTATCGACTTGCCGTAAAAAGTCCTCCATCGATCCCGTGTTTTGAACAGTCCAGTCGGCCATTGTTATGGGGCCTGCTTTGTCGACGGGTTGGTCAATTTCCGCATAATCGCGCGAGCGGGCTGTCTCCGGATCTAGCGGTCTTTCGGATCTCCTCGATAAGCGTTCATAACGCAACGACGGCGGCGCATAAATGGCAAGTACTCTAAATTGCTCTCCAAAGTATTCTTTAGTTTTTTTATACTCGGCCCAGCTATACAAACTTTCAATAACTACATTTTCTCCACGCTTTACTGCCTCAACTACCTGCGGCATAATGCGGTCTGCGGCCACGCCTGGTCCAAATTCTTTGCGAAGATTTTCTCGAACCTTTCGTTCGTTCGGCTCGGTTCGCTCAAGGCCCAATATAGCTAGTTCTTCATAAACTGCATCGCTATACTTAAATTTGGTAAATCCGCACTCGACGAACCTCGCCACAGCTTCGGTTTTACCGGAACCGGCCAACCCAACTACAGCTATGATGATAGGTTTATTCATCCTTTCACATGATATGTCAAGTTTGCGACTTTGAAAAGTACTGATATAGTGATAATGGTTATGAAAGGCAAACTAATTGTCATCGATGGCACTGACGGTAGCGGCAAAAAAACGCAAACCAGATTTTTGTTGGAAAAGCTGCAAAAAAACGGGTATGCCGCCCTTTCTATTGCTTTTCCCCAATACGGAAAAAAATCAGCCGGTTTGGTAGAAGAATATTTAAACGGCAAATACGGCAAACCGGACAAAGTAAATCCACAAATAGCCTCTCTTTTTTACGCCTTGGACCGTTTTGATCTGTCCCCAGAAATTCGCGCTTGCCTGGAGGAAGGTAAAATTATTGTTACGGATCGTTATGTGGATGCCAACGCCGGCCATCAAGGGGGAAAAATAAAAGACCCCGAAGAAAGGGCTAAATTTCTCAGCTGGCTTTATAACCTGGAATATGAGATTCTAGGTATTCCCAAGCCGGATAAAGTTCTTATTCTGCACGTGCCGGCGGAAATCGGCCAGAAACTTGTTTTGGAAAAGCAACAGCGGCTCTACATAGAAGGAGGGAAAGCCATGGATGGGCATGAAGCTGATTTGGAACATTTAAAAGCCGCCGAAGATTCTTATCTATGGCTGGCCAAGCAGTTTTCATATGATCATCAGGTAATTGAATGCGTTACGGAAGAAGGAGAATTACTTAGCCGTGAAGCAATTCATGACAAAATTTGGCAGGCCATAAGTCCGTTGCTTCCTTATTTGGTTTTTGAAGATAATGAGTTAGTTAAAGAAAAACTATAAATGGATTCATCGCTAGAAAAATTTTCTCCCTCTTTCCAGCCAGATAACTATTCCGAAGAAGAGCGTTGGCGGCTTAAGCCCTTTTTTACCAATCTGGAAAAGCCTGTTTACGCGCCTTTAATTTTTTCCCCCGAACTCATAGGCGCGCTTTGCTCTCGCGCCAGCCGAGCCGCCCAAGATTTGCGTCATATTTATTTAAAAGAATACGTCAATCCTTTTCTCAATCCGGTTAAAGACGAGAAGGAAAGCGAGACTGAATTTGAGGAGAAAGCGCGTTATGGTCGGGATTTTAAAAAATTTATCGTTTTTTTGCACGAGCATTCCATGCTGGATATTTTCTCTCACCCCCGGGCTCGTTCTTTTTATATAAAATGGCTGGCCCAATACGGGGATGATTCCATTGCTCAAATGGCCGGATCCCATTTGGTTTTTTCCGCTATTTCCCAAATTGCCATAAAGCATTTTGAAGATCAGCGCATCGGCTTAGCCCCTATTGAAAAATCCACCCGCTATGTAAATTATTCCCAAAAAGTAAACGGCCAATATTTGTACTATAC
>CAYPPK010000014.1:0-9796 GCA_964412615.1 uncultured Candidatus Saccharibacteria bacterium | reverse complement strand
ATTCCACAGTTGCCAGAAAACGGCTCGCGGATTTGCGCGGGACTCTGCTCGGGATGCCGTTTTTTATTGCCTCAATAATTCCGGCATACGAAAGCTCGGTGTCAAGAATATTTGCCTCCCGGCCGATGCGCCGCAAAGAATGGCTGTCAGAATTGGAAAGTAAAGCATATTTATCCAGCGCCGAAAGCCGCCAATTCATAGCCGGGTCCGAAGACAAACCGGTTTCCAAGGCATAAATGTGTTTAGAATATTCTTCAAAGCATTCTTCTAAGGTATCAAAGCCTGATTTAGAGCCGAAAAGAGAAAACCAAGGAGTCCAGACGTGCGCTGGAACAAAAAAACTATTGGGATTAACATCCAGGGCCATCCGCAACAATTCTTTGGCGCCCAAACCGACAATCGGCCGGCCGTCCGATTTCAAATTTCCCTGCCAGCCCAAAACAGTGTTAAATTTTTCGGCCGCCTCCAGAGAAGGCAAAAAAACCAAATTATGAATTCTTCTCACTTTACCTCCTTTGGAATAGATGCTTGAGATTTCTGTTGTTAAAATAAAACGAATCGCTGGATTTTTACCGCCAAATTTTGGTTTTAATTTAAACAAACCGGCTTCAGCCGGTTCAAGTTTCGCCTTAATTTCTTTTAGCCAGGCCGGATGCGTAAAATCTCCCGTGCCCAATACGGTAATGCCTTTTATCTTTGCCCAGCGGTCCAGATTTTCCAAAGTCATGTTTTTAGACACGGCTCGGGCAAAAGGCGAGTGGATGTGAAAATCAGCAATTATTTTCATGTTAAATTGCCAAAATAGACAAGAGTTCTTGGGGTTGATCGGCTAAAAAGTCAGGCTTGGCATTTATTAAAGCCTCCCGCTCCTGGCCCCAGGTGCAGGCAATAACCGGCAAGCCTGCCTGTTTAGCTCCGCTGATTCCTTCCACCGAATTGGCAATTACCGTAACTTTTTCTTTTTCCAAACTTAGTTCGTCAATCGGAGTCAAATAAAACCATTGATCGGTCTTTGGTATTTTGCCCAACCGTTCTTTTTCAAAAATATCGGCAAAATATTTAGTCAAACCAAATTCTTCCACCGATCCGGCAATATCTTCCTGGTCGGAAATCATATAAAGCGCATGTATTTTGGCTAACTCTTTTAGAATAGTTGCCAGACTGGGAGTTGCCGTTGGAACTGCTTCAGGCAGACCGGTTGGAATTACGCTTTCGTATTCAAAAAATAAAATTCTTTTTTCGTTGGCTGTCATACTTTTTTCAATAATTTAAAATTTTGCTTCGAAAGAGCCACTTGCCGATTTCCACGGCCATGATATTAAAGAAACCCACAGCCGCAACTCCGGCCAACCAGGGCCAGGGAAGGGCCACGGTGCCAAAAACTTTTTGCAAATTAGGTTCATAAACGGAGAGCAGGGTTAAGCCAAGACCGATACCCACGCCGGCCAAAAGATAATAATTGGAAAAAGGGTTGTAGCCGGCAATGCTCTTTTCCAAACTGCGCAAGGGAAATACCAGAAATAAACTGTAGGTGGCAAAAGTAGCAAATACAAAGGTTTGCACCAGCTTCTTGTCATAGCCGGCTTGCTGCAAATAATAATAAAGTAAAAAAAGAATGGCCGAGGTAAAAATACCGATGACAAAAATCATAAATCGCAATTCGCGGTCAAATAAATTGCGCTGCAGTCTCTTGGGTTTAGATCCCAGCCCGTCAACTCCTTTTTCAAAAGCAAAACCGATGGCCGGGAAACTATCCGAGAAAAAATTCACGAATAAGATCTGCAGAGCCGAAAGAGGCAGGGCCAAGCCCATCAGCAGTGCTCCGCCGATTAAAAGCAATTCATCAAAGACCGTGGACAACAAGTAAACGATAACTTTTCTGATATTATCCAGGATTCTTCTGCCTTCTTCAATAGCCGCAACTATGGTTTCAAAGTTGTCATCCAGTAATACCAGATCAGCGGCACTTTTGGCAACATCCGTACCCGAACCTACGGCAATGCCTATATCGGCGGTTTGCAAAGCTGGGGCATCATTCACTCCGTCTCCGGTCACGGCTACCACTTCTCCACGACTTTTATAAAGTTCGGTAATCATAACTTTTTGTTCCGGCGTGACGCGGGCAAAAACCGTTACTTCAGCCGCGCGGCTGTAAAGTTCTTCTTTTTTCAAATAATTCAGGTCAGCTCCGGTAAGCACAGCCCCCTTCCCGTCTATCAGCCCCAAATCCCGAGCAACAGCTTCGGCCGTACCCTGGTGGTCGCCCGTTACTATTACCGTTTTTACTCCTGCTTGCCAGATTCTTTGAATGGCATCACGCACGTTAGGCCGCAAAGGATCGCGAAAAGAAAGCAAGCCCGTAAACTGAAAATCACGTAAATCTTGCTGATGGTTAATTTTTCCGTGATCTTCAGCCAAGGCTTTGCTGACTACGCCCAGCACCCGCTCACCGGCTGTCGCTAAACCATTGATTTCCATGAGAACAGATTTTTTTTCTTCTGTATTAAGATTGGTATATTGGAGCAAAATGTCCGGAGCCCCCAGCATCACCATGCGCGGTTCGGTTCCATTATACATGATTACAGCCGAAAATTTAGAGGTGGAGCTAAAAGGAACCCGATCGGAAATTTTGGCTTTGGCCTGACTATAATTTACTCCCTTGCCGGCAGCTCCTCTGACCAAAGCCGCCTCCAAAGCTCTTCCGGAAATGCGCCAGGCGTCAGAAGCTGCTTCCGGATTTTCCACCACCACATCCGTATTGGCTACCGCCTCCAGAAGCAAATTTTTTTCGGCAGCTAATCCGCTCGTTTGGTAAGGAAGAACTCTGGCTATTTCCATTTTGGCTTGCGTCAGAGTGCCGGTTTTATCGGTAAGAATCAAACTGGCAGACCCAAGAGTTTCGGCCGCCAATAATTTTCTCACTACTCCGTTTTTCTTTGCCAAGCGCTGCACTCCTACGGCTAAAATAACCGTCAGGGCGATGGGCAAACCCTCCGGAACGGCGGAAACCGCCACGGCTACTCCGATCAAAAACATTTCAAAAATATCCAGGCCGGCGTAAATTCCCAGGCCAAAAAGAACACTTATTAAAATTCCCAGCATCCCTCCGGCTCGCACGGTAAAACGGGTAATAGCAGCTTGCAGAGGAGTTTGTTCACGATCTTTTTTTTCAACCAAAGCCGCAATTTGACCAAATTCTGTGGCATTACCGGTGGCCGTAACCACGGCATCTCCAAAACCCTGCACCACTAAAGTTCCGCTAAAAAGCATGGATTTTCTTTCGGCCAAAGCGGTTCCGGCCGGCAAAGCTGCAGCTGTTTTCTCTACCGGTTGCGATTCGCCGGTAAGAACAGACTCATCTGCTTCCAAACTATTGGCAAAAATTAATCTGGCATCAGCCGGTACCCGATCTCCTTGCAAAACGCGAATAAGATCGCCTGGCGCCAATTCCGCGGCGTCTATTTCATGTTCTTGGCCGGAACGCTTAACTCGGGTCCGCGTGCGAATATAAGATTTAAGAACTTCCAGCGCCGTTTCGGCTTTGTTTTCCTGGTAAAAACCCAAAGCGGTATTTACGGCCACCGCTGCCAATATAACGACGGTATTTGTCCATTCTCTAAGAATAAAGGTTATTGATCCGGCGCCGAGCAAAACTAATATTAGAGGACTATAAAATTGATTCAAAAAAATTTTAACCGCAGTCAGGCGAGCATGTACACTAATATCATTAGCTCCAAAAAGAGTCCGGCGCGCCGAAATTTCTTTTTCCGCCAGCCCCGTTGGAATGGTCTCCAAAACTTTCAGCGCTTCTTCGGTTTTCATCGCCCAAAAGGGCTGCTTAATGGAATCTGGGGTAAGCATAAATTATAAAAATCGATAAAGTTCGTAGGCTACGCCTACGGCAACCAATAAAAACAAAACTGTTTTCCAGTAATAAGAAAAGACGGAAAAAATCTGTCCCTGCTTTCGGCAAACGCGGTGATAAGTAGCTACTATCAAACCTATTTCAATTCCTCCGGCGATTGCTCCAGTTGCGCCGATGATAAGAATAAAATTTTGCATTCCTGCCACATAAAGCGCAAACGGCACCAAGGAAGCAAGCAGCCAAGCAATTTTTGCCGGAAATCTGAAATCAAGTTTAAGCAGGGATTGGGCATTGGAATTGAGAATTATATAAGAATCGTAAACCGAAAGAAATCCAATCAAGCTTAAAACTAATATCATGTTGCCGCTCATTACGTTTTTCAAACTCGCTATGGCTTCTTCGCTCACACTGCTTCCCAATACTCCCACTACCGCAAACGCAAATAGAAAATAAACAACCCCGGGAATCAAGCTGCCGGCCAGCACCGCTGGGGTGATTTTTTTTGAATTTTTTCCGAGAATGGCCACAACATTCGGTATAGCGGTACTGCCCGCCAGGGCGAACAAAAGCACGCCATAAGGCAAAAAGGCCTCCGGCAAATTTATTCCGGAGAAATTTTCTGGTTTGGCTTGCGGAAAAAGAAGGAAAATCACCAACCCCAGGAGCGCGAGCAAGAGGGCGGACAAGATGCTGTCAATATAGGCCTCTTTTTTAATGCTGAAAAGCGTAACCAGGGCGCTGGAGGCGGTTATGATTACCGCCCAAAACACCTCGCTTGATCCTGCCCAAAAATTTTGAAAAATATTATTTAGGAAAATAGATCCGATCAAGATATAAGCCAGCAGCGAACCAATAATCCCGAAAAAAGAAGATAAGACCGCGAGTATTTCAGCGCGCCCTCCGAGATGCAGACCAACATAGCCCGGCAGGCGGTGAGGAACAGGGGTGGCAACAATAATCCGAGCATAAAAAAGATGAATCAAGGCCATCAGCCCGGTAAGAATTGCCAATTCTCCAACCCCCAGCCAAAATCCGGCCTGCACAAAAGAAAAAGGGATGCCAAACATCCCCACCCCGATAATCATTCCCGCTAAAATTAGAACGGCTTGGATAAACTTCATTTCACGGCTTCCTTTTTAGCGGGAAGCGGCACCGATATTTCCACCACTTTTTCTTTTTTCACCAGTTCAACGACTTTTTCCACCAGTTTTTTCGGATCGGAATCAAAAACCACCTTGCCCATGCCGCGATGAGCTTTCTGCAACAAGTCTTTTATTTCTTCGGCCATGCCGCCGCTGCCGTTTAAGACGCCGATGGGCTTCTGGTCTTCAAAAGCAATGGTAAATTCATTCAGGGTTCCCATGCGCCCGCAGGTGATAATCACCGCGTCCGAGGAGCGGGTGAGCAATAAATTCCGGCCCGAGTAGCCGAAGCCCGTGTAAATTACCACATCATGATAGTCCAGCGGCAGTTTGTATTTTTTTACATGCTCCGTTTCCGAAGCGGCAGGCGAAATGCCTATCACAAATCCGTTTTCTTCTTTAGCGCCGATGGCCGCCCAGTAAGGCGCGCCGGTAGTGGCGCCGGTTACCAGCACCGAACCTTGTCTAATCACTTCCCGTCCCAATTCTTTGGTCAGATCAAGAGCATTGGGAGTGCAATGGCCGGTTTCGGCCGCGCCCGAGATGCAAATTTTATATTTTAAATGAGTATGGGGTGTGGATTTCATGATTGAAAATATATTTTTCCATTATATATTCATTTTCATTAAAGCAACATCTTGACATCTTCATGAAAAAATGATAAGGTGCCCGTACCGCCGTCAAAAAACGGCCAGGAGGAGAAAAAAAGCGTCTGAAACAGGGGCGCTTACCCACAACTAACTAGTGGTAGGGAGGAAAAAGAATTGTCTCAGCAGTCCGGTGCGCGTAGTAAAGTGGACCGCGCCGCCATTCAAGTCGGCGCAGTACTCTGCCGGCGGAGTGCAATGCTCCGGGACGAGGACGGTACTCCCGACTACATCCAGAGAATCGGCTTGGTGCTAGGACCAGCCGATGACCTGGTATTGGCCAGGGGGTGGTGCTTTCTCCGGAATCGAAGAGAGCACCTCGTGGTAGGACACATAGTGAAGAAGGGACTCGTCTTAGAAGCGATCAGTCTCCGTAAGCTTCCTCGGAAATGGAGGACCGAGGAAACGGAGATCCGGTTCGAACCGGAGATCGCCCAGGAGATCAAGGAGATCTGTGGCTGGGCCGGGCCAGGACCATACCCCTGGAACCACCCCGTCACGAAGTACCTTTTCCCGCTTCTGGATCGCCGCAAGGCGAGAAAGAAGCGAGAGGAAGAAAAGGCGGAAGTAGCGGAAGTATTAGAAGCCGCCTAAGCAAACGAGCCGGTCTGCGGGTCCCATTCCCCAGCCGGCTCATTCTTTTAAAAAGCTTTTGTGGAGAACTTAGCTCTCCACAACTATATCTCAAATTTTTCTCCCAGCACCGGCGCGTCGGCTTGCACTCCCAGCCGGTCTTTTATTTCCTGCGAAAAATGCAAAGCTTCCGGTTCTTCCCCCTGCACTACAAAAACTTTTTGCAAAGAATCACGATTAGCTTCGGTGAATTTAAAAAGCTGGGGGTTGTCGGCGTGCGCGGAAAATCCTTGGATCAGCCGGACTTCCGCCTCTACGGCAATTTCTTCCCCTAAAATTTTCACTTGTTTTTCTCCGTCCAGCAGCCGCCTGCCCAACGAACCGGCCGCCTGATAGCCGATCACGAGCAAAATACTTTTAGGATCGCCAAGGTAGCGTTTGGCATGATGCAAAATTCTGCCTCCGTTCATCATGCCCGAACCGGCCAAAATCACTTTGGGAGCAGGGACGTTATTTATGGCTTTAGATTCTTCTACCGTTTGGGTCAGTTTTAATTTTTTGAAACGAAAAAGATTAGGATGTTTTTTAAATAATTCCCGTATCTCTTCTTTATAAAATAACGGATACTTTTCAAAGACTTCAGTTACCCGGATGGCCAAAGGCGCATCCACGAAAACCGGGATTTCCGGAATACGTTTAAAAAGCAGCATTTCATTGAGCAAATGCAAAATCTCCTGGGTGCGTTCGGTGGCAAAAGCAGGAATCATAAGCGCGCCTCCCCGAGCAGTAATATCTTCTACCGCCCGTTCCAAACTTAAGACTCTTTCTTTTGCTTCTTCGTGCGCCCGGTTGCCGTAGGTTGATTCAATGATTAAGTATTCAACGTCATGGAAAATTTCGGGCGGAGGCAGCAAAACCGAAGGAATATTGCCCAAATCCCCGGAAAAAAGAAATTTTCTGCCTGCCTGCGCAGACAGGTCCTCGGCATTAATTCTTATCATGGCCGAGCCCAAAATATGTCCGGCCTCATAAAATTTGATTTTAAAATCACCAGAAGCAAGTTCCTCCTGATACGATATTACTTTCCAGCGGGCCAAAGTTTTTTCCAAATCCTCCCGGTCATAAAGAGATTTTCCCTGCCGTTCGCTTAAATTAAGCGCATCATCCAGCATTAGCGCGGCTAAATCTTTGGTGGGAGCAGTAGAAAAAATTTCACCCCCAAAACCTTCCCGCATTAATTTGGGAAGGCGGCCTATATGATCCAAATGAGCATGCGTAATAAACACCGCGTCAATTTCAGCGGCTTTGAAAGCAAAGGGCTTGAAATTTAATTCTTCGCACTCCTGTGTTCCCTGGAACAATCCGCAATCAACCAAAATTTTATTCCGCCGGCTGGCGGATTGCGATTCTAAAAGGTAGCAGGCGCCGGTAACTTCGCGGGCCCCTCCGTGAAAAGACAGTTGCATATGATATAATCATACAACGATGTTTAAGATTCTCAAAAAAGATTCTGCTTCCCATGCTCGCTTAGGAATTTTGGAAACGCCGCATGGCCTGGTGGAAACTCCCGCTTATGTGATTGTCGGCACGCACGCCAAGGTGCGAACCCTGGAGCCGGAAGACCTGCGCCGCTCCCAAACTCAAATGATCATCGTAAATACTTATCATATGTGGAAGAACTTAGGGGAAGACGGCCTGGCGGATTTCTCCGGATTGCATTCAGTTATGAATTGGCAGAAACCCTTGATGACCGACTCGGGAGGATTTCAGGTTTTTAGCTTGGGTTTTGCTCGGGAACATAAGGTCGGCAAAATCGCGCCCCGGGAAGAATTTCGCGAAGAAGCATCGCCCGGAAATAATCTGGTTGATATAAACGCGGACGGGGTGTTTTTCCGCGAAAACAACGAATTAAAAGAGCTTACTCCGGAAAAATCCATTTGGATCCAAGAAAAATTGGGAGCGGATATCATGCTTGCTTTTGATGAACCGACTTCTCCTTTGCACGGTTATGGCTATACCAAAGAATCCCTGCAAAGAACTCATCGCTGGGCCGAGCGGTCGCTAAAAGCCAAAACTTCCGATCAGTTGCTCTACGGAATTATACAAGGAGGAGCATATGAGGACCTGCGCAAAGAAAGTGCGCTTTTTACCTCTTCACTAGATTTTGACGGCCTGGCCATCGGCGGAACTTTCGGCACTTCGTTTGGCGATACCAGAGAAGACACTTTTCGCGAACTTTCCTGGACAAGTCCTTTGCTGCCCGCAGAAAAACCGCGCCATCTTTTGGGCATCGGCCGGCCGGAAGATATTTACGAGGCGGTCAGCTGGGGCGTGGATACTTTTGATTGCGTCATTCCCACGCGCGAAGGCAGGCACGGATCAATTTGGACAGAAAAAGGCAGAATTGATATTAAGCGTTCACTCTACCAAAAAGACAACAGCATTTTAGATCCGGAATGCGCTTGTCCGGTTTGTGCGGAATTTAAAACAAGCAGGGCTTACTTAAACCATCTTTTCAAGTCGCGAGATCCGGAAGCAGGGCGCCTGGCTTCGCTTCATAATGTTTATTTTTTCAACACTATAATGAAAAAAATCCGCGAGGATTTGGCCAAGGGAACCTTCAGCGCCTGGCGAAAAAAGACCATATTTAAGTAAAATAATTTTATATTTACATCCTACACACGATCGTTGGTGGATTGTAAATATAAATTAGCTAACAAAAAATTAAGAAAAATTCATAATAGCTCTACCTTAAAGATGGCTTAAATCAGCCATTTTATTATATTCTATATTGACTTTTTAGCTTAAATAAAGTATAATTAGAACTAAAGTAGTACCTTTAGTCAACCGCAGTAAAGTTCAGTATAACCTGTTCGGATAACCCGCTCCGCCAACCGGCGGACGGGGGGAGGAAAGCACATGAAGACGCGTAACGCTGGTATCGGCCTCTTGCTCGCCACCGGCCTCGCGGCCGGGTGCAGTGCACTGCCGCCGTCGCGGCAGTACGTGGATGACCTGGTGCAGATCGAGCGCCAGGTCCGCGACGCCAGGCTTGCCGAGCTCCGTCAGGAGCTCGGCAAGAAGGCGGACGCCGCGGCCACGGCAGCGGCGATCACCGACGAGGCCAAGGCGCGGGAGGCCGCACTGGACGTCGAGCGGAACGCGCGCAAGCAGGCGGTGAGCCAACTCGCCGCGAAGCTCACCGGCGCTGAGGGGAAGGTCGCGGCCAACGCCGCGGCCATCGCCGAGATGAAGGATACGGTCGCTGTCGTGAAGGGCGGTGTCCTGGCCAACGCCAGCGACATCGACATGCTCAAGACCGCAACCGTGGCCCAAGCCATGGCCATCGCCGGAACCAAGCAGGGTCTCGCCAACGAGGCGAAGACGCGAGAGGAGGTCCTCCGCAAGGAGGCCACCGAGCGTGTCAAGGCCGTGCAGGCCGTCCAGGCCCGCACCAACAAGTTGGAGCGGAACAGGGCCGAGATGTTCGCGGACCTGGTGCGTTCTTCCATCCCGGCTGCCAAGCAGGCCACCATGGCCTTCCCCCTTGTCGGGTTCACGCCCGGCAG
>CAYPPK010000013.1:0-11315 GCA_964412615.1 uncultured Candidatus Saccharibacteria bacterium | reverse complement strand
TTTCCAAACTGCGGGACTTGGATTCGAACCAAGATAACATGCTTCAGAGGCATGTGGCCTACCGTTAGCCGATCCCGCAATAAAATAAAAACCAGAAAAAAACTAGACCTCCAAATATCGCCGAATGGCAATAAAACTGGAAATCACGCCTAAAGACACGCCGGTGAAAAACATAATGGCAAAAAATTCTACGAAATTGGCAATGAAATATTGAAAGAGATTAAAATCCGGCACCAAAATAGCCAGTTTTGGCGAAGCCAGCCAAGTTAAAGGAAAGAACATTAAAGTAGTGATGGCCGCGGCAATTATTCCATAAATCATGCCGCTTACCAAAAACGGGCCGCGAATAAACCATTGAGTCGCCCCTACCAGGCGCATAATCCCTATTTCTTCCCGCAAAGTGTAAATGGCAAGCCGAACAGTGTTGAAAGCAACCAATACCGCTACAAATGCCAAAAATAAAGCAAGCAAGGCTCCCGATCCCCGCACCGTACTCATGATGGAAGAAAGACGATCAATGACTGCCTGGTTTTCAAAATAATTTACTTTCTCCACCAGCGGATAATTTTTTTGTAATAAGAATTCACTAATCTCTCCATAGGTGGAAGGATCGCGAGCCCGAACATTCAAGCTGGCCGCCAGCGGATTATCCCCCAATTCCTCAAGAGCGCTGGTGATTAAGGCGTTGGCCTTATGCCTTTCTCTAAACATCGCCAAAGCCTCATCTCTGGAAACATATTTTACTTCGGCTACTACCGGAAGCTGGGAAATTTCATTCTTTATTTGCAATATATTTTCTTCCCCTGCGTCTTTGGTGAAGTAAACACTGATATCAATCTTTGATTCAAAATCGTTTAAAACGGTATTGGCAAATGCTCCGAGAAAAATCAAATCTCCCAGCACAAAAAGCACCAAAATCATAACCAAAATAGTAGCGGCAGACAGCCAGCCATTGCGCCGAAAACTTAGGTAACCGGTCTTTAAAACGCGCCTAAATGTTAGTTTTTTGGACATGATTTTTGTTAGGCAGCCGCAATAATTATTTTATACCAAATATTTGCCATTTTCCTGATCGCTCACTACTTCTCCTTTCTCCAGAACAATCACCCGCTTATCAATGGTGTTGATGATTTCTTTGTCATGAGTGGCTAAAATGATAGTAGTTCCCAGATCATTAATCTTTTGCAGCAGTTTTATGATCCCCCAAGTATTGATGGGATCCAAGTTAGCCGCCGGTTCATCCGCCAAAATCACATCGGGCCGGTTTACCAAGGCCCGGGCAATAGCTACTCTCTGCTTCTCGCCTCCGGAAAGTTGGTGCGGAAAATTTTGCATTTTGTCTTTAAGCCCCACCAATTCCAAGACTTGGGGCACGTCTTCTTCTATTTCTACATCATGGCGGCTGGCTGCTTCCATGGCGAAAGCCACATTTTCATAAGCAGTCATGGAAGGAAGCAATTTATAATCCTGAAAGACCGTTCCAATTCTCCGGCGCACATGATGGAGATTTTTCCGGTTGACCGAAGTCACTTCCACTCCGTCTAAAAATATCCTTCCCTCGCTCGGTTCTTCTTCTCTAATAAAAAGTTTTAGCAAGGTAGTTTTCCCCGCTCCCGATTATCCGACTAAAGTAATAAATTCTTTCGGCTTTACTCGCAAAGTTACGTTTTTCAAGGCAACGGTATTGTGATTATAGAATTTGGAAACGTTATCAAAAAAAATCATGCCTATAATTTAACTTCAGCTTCTATGAATTCATCCAATCCCCCCTCTAGCACCGAATCTATATTTGAAGTTTCAACTTCTGTCCGATGGTCTTTGACCATTTGGTACGGGTGCATTACGTAAGAACGGATTTGACTTCCCCACTCTATGGCGACTTTCTCCATTTTCACGCCCTTGCGTTCTTTTTCTTGTTTTTCCAAAATAAATCGGTAAAGGCGCGAACGCAGAAGTTCAGTGGCAATTTCGCGGTTTCTTTCTTGCGAGCGCTCGGCTTGCGAAGCGACTTGAATTCCAGTAGGAAGATGGGTTACGCGAACCGCAGTTTCTCTTTTATTTACATTTTGCCCTCCTGGACCCGAGGAACGGAAAAAATCAATTTTCAGATCTTCCGGTTTTATTTCCACTTCCTCCGGAGCCACGAACTCGGGCATTACGTCTACTAAAGCAAAGGAAGTGTGGCGCAAAGATTGGGCGGAGAAAGGCGAAATGCGCACCAGCCTATGTACTCCAGACTCATTTTTCAAATATCCGTAAGCATAGGGAGCAGTGATTTTAATGGTAGCATTTTTAATCCCCCAACCGCCTGGACCATTATGTTCTCCCCAATGCTCATGAATAGCCTGTAGTTGCCAGCCATTGCTTTCGGCAAAACGGCGATACATACGCAGCAGCAGAGCAGCCCAGTCTTCCGCGTCTTTCCCTCCTGCCCCGGCAAAAATACTCAGCACGGCATTGCCCTTATCGTACTTCCCGGAAAAAAATAGTTCAAACTCAGCTGTTTTCAGTTCTTTTCCAAGTTGCGCCAAACGCGGGTCTGCTTCTTTTAACAAATTTTGATCTTCCCGAGCAAGCTCCAACAAATCTGCCAGATTTTTGCTTTCTTTCCGGAAACTTTCCCATTGTCCCGTTTCCCTTTTTAAGCCGGCCAATTCTTGGCCGCGTATTTTGGCCCGTTCCTGATTTTGCCAAAAGCCCGGTTCTTGCATTTCTTGTTCTATTTTGGCAATTTCTGCTCGCTTTCCCTTTATATCAAAGCCGGTCCGCCAGTTGGCGGATTTTATCTTCAATTATCTGCAGTTTTTCTTCTATTTCTTCCATAGATATATTATAACGAATAATTTAACGAATGTAAATCGTATATACGATACTTACATCTATAATTAATCCGCCGATGCCAACCAAAAGAAGCACGATTAAAACCCAGCGCGGGAGTTGCCGCTTTGTGCGCAGAGCCCAAACAGAGATGATAACAATAAATCCAAAAACAATAAGACCAAAGATATCAAAAAATGCTGGTTGAGGTATGAACATAAGCCGGAGGCGAGGATTGAACTCGCGACTTGCTGTTTACGAAACAGCTACTCTACCACTGAGTTACTCCGGCAATTTAGGCAATTTTAAACCAAATTTACTCTTTTTTCAATGCCGTTTCCGTATATACATTAGCAGCGTTCCACAAAAGCCAGCCGCAATTATCAATACGTTCTGCCGCATCAATTTGCAATCGCATTTTTTCTACACCGTAGGGGCGATCCGCGGCTTTGTCTTCTTCATGATAAAAATCTTCCAGCCAAGGTCGGTTGCAAGCACGAGATTGCTTTACCGGAGATTTAATTTCGGTAGTAGTTGCATTTTGGGAAATAGGAATTTCCAGGAGCCCATCAAAAAAATCTCGAGCAAACTGAATAGATCGGCCGACTACCACATCGGGATGCAAGCGAACTTGATGCACGTTAAAATTTATTTCCGGTAAATTTCTCTCCGGCATTGCTTTAAGCGCCAGGCCGCTATAATAATGCGACGGATAAACCATGAAAGAAACAAATTCAAAATTATCCGCAATATTTTCTATGCATTGGCCGATGCCGGTATCAATCCCGATGGCCGTATAGCCGAAAAAATCCGCGGATAATATAATTTCCGGCCGGTATTCTTTCAGATTCTTGCTTAAAAATTCGAAAAAATCTTTCATTACCGCGCATTTTTGTTTTTTACCGTCATAAACGGGATAAATAATGTTTTGGATATCGCCGTCAGAAGGAAAACGGATGTAGTCAAACTGCAATTCATCAAAACCGAGATCAATCATTCTTTGGGAAATTTCCAAAACATAATCGCGCGCGCCCGGGGAAGCCGGATCCAGCCAATATCCTCCCCGCTTGTCGCGCCAAAGATTAGCTTGTAGGTTGTCGGTTGTGGGTTGTGGGCCTTCCGCTTTGATTTTAAGGTGGCGTTTATTCCAGCACTCGTTGCCTACCGCTTTGGAGAATTCTCTTTTCAAATACCACTCTGGATGTGCCTCAATTTGCGAGGCATCTTTAAAAACGGCGATGCGCGCAATCGCCCAAATATTTTTTTCTTTTAATTCGCTTAAGAGTTTTTTAATACTTTCCTTGTTATATTCCGGACCGCATACTTCCTTAACATCAATTACCAAACCATTGATTTCTGTTTTTTCGGCCAAACTAATCAAGTTCCGGCGCAATCTAGTCCCAGCCGCTCCCTGATCATTAGCCACATCCGCGGTCATATAAAGCCCTTTTATATTTTTTGACTTCTCCACTGCCTCAGCAATGCGCTCTTCTTTTGTTTTTTTAGTCATTGTAAATCCTGCTTCGCCGCCAACCATAATCTCCTCCCGGGGAAATACAAAATTCCATCCAATCAAAGTTGAGATAACAAGTACCGTAGCACCCCAAAAAAAATATAATTTCATTCTTTAAACTGTCGCTATGCGACTAAGGAGAATCGAACTCCTGTCTGCTGCTTGGGAAGCAGCCGTCCTACCATTAAACGATAGTCGCGCTCTTTTTTAATCTTGTTCTATTTTTTCTAAATTTGATAACAATAAAAATTAAAATGGCAACTCCCAACAGGCCAAGAATAAAAAGTTTAATATCCCGAACACCGGCGATAAGATCAAGCCCCATGCCAAAATAGTAGCTTACCGATACCAGGAAAAAAGTCCAGGGAATGGCGCCCAAAAGATCAAAAAGCAAAAACTTTAAAAAACTCATTCTAAAGTGGCCAGCCAGAATAGGCACCGCCACCCGAATTCCAATTAAAGGACGCGAGAAAAGAACCATTTTTTCCCCGTGCTTGGCAAAATATATTTCCGCTTTAGCTATCGCCTTCCCCGGCAGCCGCCGGTGAGAAATTTTTTGCGACAGCCAGCCTCCGGCAAATCTGCCTAAAAAATATCCGAAAACATCAGCCGCGATGATTCCCGCTACCAAAACATAAAGAGTCGGCCAGAACTTAGTAAATTCCAAATAAGCCAAATATCCGCCGAGTACCAAGGTTGCTTCTTCGGGAACCGGCAGTCCTATACCGGAAAGTATAAGAATCGCAAATAAGGTAGCGTATATTGCCAACGCCGAACTTAATGGGAAAAAAATAAGCGTGTACAAAAAATTCATCCGGTCAGGGATTTCAGCTAGTTTTAATCAATTTTAACGATTTCATTAATTCTGGAATCATAGAATTTTTTTAAGTATATCCTGTATGATTTTGGGATTGGCTTTGCCGCGCGATTCTTTCATGACTTGTCCTAGCAAAAACTGCAGAACTTGGGTTTTGCCTTTTTTATATTCCTCCACCACTTCCGGGTTTTCCGCCAGGATATGGCGCGCCATATCCTCCAGATCTTTGGTTTCCGAAATTTGCCAAAGCTCTTTCTGGTTTATGATATCCGAAGGGTCGTCTCCGGAAGCAAACATTTCTGCCAACACCGCTTTGGCTGCCAAGTTGGAAATTTTGCCTTCGGCTAAATATAGGGCAAGTTCGGCAAAATTTTCCGGCGTAATTCTGATGTCGGTCACCAAAGCCTGTTTTTCCTTGATAAGCCGGAACAATTCTCCCACGAAAAGAGTCGCAACCACTTTTACCAAGCTTTGGGGTGGTTTTTCTTTTGTTTCTTTGCCATGCTGTTTAGCTTCGCTAGCCGCGGCCTCAAAGAATTCCGCCAATGCTTTTTCCCGAGAAATTATTTCAGCTGTTTCGGATGCCAGGCTATATTCTTTTTCCAGACGCCGGCGTTTGGCTTCCGGCAATTCCGGAATAGTCATTTCTATTTCTCTTCGCAGCTCTTCCGTAATGCGAAGCGGAGGCAAATCCGGCTCGGGAAAATAACGGTAATCATGCGCTTCCTCTTTGCTTCTTTGGGAAAAAGTTATTCCCTGGTTTTCATTCCAACCCCTGGTCTCCTGAACTATTTTTTCTCCCTTTTCCAGGAGGTCGGTTTGTCTTTTTATCTCATAATTTACCGCGGCTTCCGCAAACTTAAAGGAATTAATATTTTTTATCTCCACTTTCGTGCCGAATTCCCGACTCCCTTGGGGCCGCAAGGAAATGTTCACTTCCACCCGCATCTGTCCTTTCTCCATGTCCGCATCCGAAGCATTAAGGTAGCGAAATATTTTCTGCAGTTCTTCTCCGAATTTACGAACTTCCTCTCCGGTGCGCAAATCAGGTTCGGTAACCAATTCCATCAGCGGAACTCCGGCGCGATTAAAATCAACCAGGGTCTCTCCGCTGGTTTTGTCATGAATCAGCCGCCCGGTATCTTCTTCCAGGTGGACGCGCGTAATCCTGACCTTTTTGCCGAAAACCTCAAGATAGCCGCCGCTCACGAGCGGATGCTGATATTGAGAAATTTGATAGCCTTTTGGCAGATCGGGATAAAAATAATTTTTGCGGTCAAATTGAGAAAATTCCGCTATCTTTCCTTTTAGCGCCAATCCCACGGCAATAACCTTTTTCACGGCTTCTCGGTTGATCACTGGAAGCGTGCCGGGATGACCCATGCAAATTGGGCAAATATTAATATTCGGATGTTTTTCATCCGGATCGTTCAAGGAATAGCAGAACATCTTGGTTTTGGTCTTAAGTTCCGCATGGATTTCCAAACCAATGATTGGTTCGTAACTGGCCATAGTGACTACAAAATAGCATA
The DNA here is from genome assembly GCA_964412615.1 of uncultured Candidatus Saccharibacteria bacterium. GTDB lineage: Bacteria > Patescibacteriota > Minisyncoccia > Sungbacterales > HO2-52-23 > CAYPPK01. The sequence goes on along the minus strand of CAYPPK010000013.1, from coordinate 4,636 downwards.
AAAAAATGAATTAAAAAAGGCGTTCAAGGAACGCCGGGCAAGATATCTAAGATAACAGCTTTCTCCTGTTGAGCAACGGCTGGCATGACATCCAATACCAATTTATCTTTACCGCGGAGGATTTTTACCGACATTTTCTGGTCGGGAGAATGAGCAATTATAAGTTGGTACCCGTGAAGAGAATTCTTGACCTCCACATTATTTATAGCCAGCACAATGTCACCTTTTGCCAGGCCAGCTTTTGCCCCCGGACCGCCAGCACTGATATCTGTTATGACAACACCCTCATCCAAGGCCAGGGGATAAGAAATTCCCATTTCTTGGGCAGCCTTTTCCTCAATTGATTCAATATCAGAAAACTCTACTCCTAGAAAACTATAAGCCACTTCTCCGCCTTTCAAAAGTGCTGGAAGAGTTTGCTTGACCATTTTTATGGAAATAGCATAGCCAATCCGTTTAGTTCCACCTTTAGTTAGGAAAGTAACGCCCACCAATTCACCTCGGAGGTTGAAAAGTCCTCCTCCGGAACTGCCGGGATTTACGGCGCCGTCGTAATGAATTAAATCAAGCAGCGGATCACGGCTAAGGTTTCCTATCACCCCGATACTTAAACTCCAAGATGCCCCGTAGGGATTGCCTAGAGCAAATACCCATTCTCCTACGCGCAAAATCTCCGAATCACCTAGTCGTGCCATTACTAACGGCCCAGGAGTTTTAATTTTTAGGAGAGCCAAATCACGCGGCTGATGCCAACCATGAAGATTCGCCACATAAGAGCGGCTAGCAAAAGGCAAAACCAAAATTTTAGACGCTTCTTCTACGACGTGCCAATTGGTGAGAATAAATGATTCATACCCGTCACGTACTTTCTCTGAGGCAATAATTACGCCGCTTCCCCTTACCCACCTAAAACTGCCACTGGATTTTTTAATAGCCGCCTTAACTTCTACCACACTATCTTTAACTTTCTCCGATGCAGAAATAAAAACAGAAAGAAGGTCAGGAGGCGTTTCTTTGACAAGGAGCTCTGGGGGCACAGTTTTGGCGCAACTGCCTAAGACTAAGATACAAATAAACAGTTGGAGAACACTTTTGCGTAACATTCCTGCCCCCGTTTTGCTGCTTAAAAACTAGCATGCAGCGCAAAATCCTGTCAAAGATAGAAAGTTTTTTTCTTGCTCCAAGATGACTTTTAGGCTATAATCTGAATGCTTGGCCCTATCGTCTAGTCTGGTCTAGGACACGAGCTTTTCAAGCTCGGTACCCGGGTTCGAATCCCGGTGGGGCCGAATGAGTTAGATAAATGAGGGCCCAAAGCGGACAACTTGAGTTGTCCGCGTCGGGATTCGAAGGCCGGAGTGATGGTGGGACGAGCTTTTGGCGAGGAGCACCGCGAGGCCAGGCTTGGAGGCGCAGCAGCGGAAGCTGCTGCGACCGAAGAGGAATCCCGGTGGGGCCGATCTGGGATTCAAAGAGTGTAATAGTTTTTTTATATTTTGGGCGCTTAGCTCAGTGGTAGAGCGACTCGTTTACACCGAGTAGGCCCAAGGTTCGATCCCTTGAGCGCCCAGGATAGTTTTGAAATAGGAGAATCCCTGGAACCTACATCGTCCATAAACTTGACCCGGGCGGTTAGCTCAGTGGTAGAGCGCAAATTTGACGTATTTGAGGCCATAGGTTCGATCCCTATACCGCCCATTTATTTTTTAATCCAGGTGGGGTGCCAGAGCCCGGCTGAATGGGCCGCACTCGAAATGCGGTATACCCGCAAGGGTATCGTGAGTTCAAATCTCACCCCCACCGCTTTTAAAACAAACTTATGAATATTATTTTCCAAAATCAATTTTTTATTTTATTCGGTCTTTTAATAATTTTTTCCGCTATTTTCCTCTGGCAGATTATGCAAGTAAGAAAAAAACTGCGACCTTTGTTCCAGACGGTTGAACCCAGGGACGAACTTGAACTAAAACAAAATATCATTCGCCGCCTCATGCGGCTTGAAGCGAAAAACGAAGAACTGGGGCCGCGGCTGGAACTGGTGGAAAAAATAAGCAGAATATCCGTGCAAAAAGTCGGATTTGCCAGGTTTAATCCTTTTCAGGATACGGGAGGAGACAACAGTTTTATCGCGGTCTTTCTTGATCACAATAATCATGGCTTGCTTATTTCGTCGTTATACAGCAGAGAAGGCGTGCGGCTTTATGCCAAGCAAATTGAGAAAGGAATTTCCAAACACCATATTTCGGAAGAGGAGAAAAAAGTTTTAGAAGACACTATACAAAAATCCCAATGACAAAATCTCAGGCCATTACAGAGACAAATAAATCAGAAAATACTCGACCCTCCATCGTAGTGGTAATGGGCCATATTGATCACGGCAAAACTAAAATTCTGGATTGGTACCGAAAAACCAAAGTAGTGGAGCAGGAATCAGGGGGCATCACCCAGCATATCGGCGCTTATGAAGTGGAACACAAAGGCAAAAAAATAACTTTTATTGATACACCCGGACATGAAGCTTTTTCCAAAATGCGCTCCCGGGGCGCGGTAGTGGCAGATATTGCCATAGTGGTGGTAGCAGCCGATGAAGGAGTAAAACCGCAAACTAAAGAGGCCATCCAGATTGTGCGCCAAAATAACCTTCCTTTTATAGTGGCCATCAACAAGATTGATAAACCGGAAGCAAATCCAGACCGGGTTAAGCAGCAGTTGGCAGAAGAGCAGGTCTTGGTTGAATCATACGGAGGGAAAGTGCCTTCCGTGGAAATCAGCGCTAAAAACGGAGAGCACATGGATGACTTGCTGGAAGTAATTTTGCTCATGGCTGAATTGGAAAATATCCAAACTGATGCGGCAAAACCGGCTGAAGGAGTAGTGGTGGAAGCCCATATGGATTCCCAGCGGGGCATTACCACTACCCTGCTTTTGCGGGAGGGAAAATTAGCCAAAGGAAATACTTTAGTAATAGGCCGATCGGTGGAAAGCACGAAAATACTTGAAGATTTTCTAGGAAAACCAATTGAGGAAGCAAAAGCATCTTCTCCGGTTCGGCTGGTTGGACTTTCACAACTCCCTCAGGTGGGCGATACTTTTAAAGCTTTTGTTGAAAAAAAGGAAGCAGAAAATTTTGTCTCTTCCCTGCCTCCAGAAAGCAAAATCCCGGCCGTGAAATTTACTGCCGAAGAAGAGGAAAAACCATTATTTAACTTAATCATCAAAGCAGACGTAGCCGGGTCCAAAGAGGCACTGGAGGAATCACTGCAAAAATTGGCCAGCGACTACATCAGAGTAAATATTCTTAAAAGCGAAGTTGGCAATATAAATGAATCAGATGTAAAAGTCGCGCTGGCCACCAAACATGTAACTATTGTCGGATTTAAAGTAAAAATAGATGCCTCTGCGCGCGAACTTGCTGAAAGAGGAAATATCAGAATAGTAATCGGCGAGGTGATTTATGAAATTATTGATGAAGTAAAAAAACAAATGCAGGAAATGCTGCCTCCCATTGTAACTAAAATCAATTTAGGAAAAGCCAGAATACTAAAGGTTTTCAAAAAAGATGGCAACAAGCAGATTATCGGCGGCAAAGTGGAAGAGGGAGTCATACGAAAAGGATCGGTCATAGAAATAAGACGGGCTAAGGAAATTATAGGCAGCGGCAATATCGTCGGCCTGCAGAAAGAAAAAAGAGAAGCCGAAGAAGTCGGGAAAGGAGCCGAGTTTGGCATGATGGCTGACGCCAAGACGGCCATCCAAGAAGGAGACTTTTTAGAAATTTCCCAGGAAGAAATTACCAAAAGAACTCTTTAATCAAAATGACCAAAGAGAGACGGATAGAACAAATAAGCATCCTCCTGAAAGAAGAACTCTCCCGAATAATTGACCGGGAAATTGAGTTTCCCGGGGAAACTTTAGTGACCATAACTAAAGTAGAAGTTTCGCCGGATAAACATTATGCCGATATCCTCTGCTCCATTTTGGGGAAGCAGCCCAAGGAAGCATTAGAAATTTTGCATAAAAACGTGTATAATATACAGAAATTGCTGAATCGCAAGATGAGGATGAGGCCGGTTCCCAAAATCAGCTTTGAGATAGACAGGGAAGAAATAAAAAGAGAAAGAATTGAGAAATCTCTGGCTGATCTGAAAAAGAAAGGAGAAATATAATGGCGTGGTAGCCAAGTGGTAAGGCATGGGTCTGCAAAACCCTTACACGCGGGTTCGATTCCCGCCCACGCCTCCAGAGTCAAACTTTTTGGTTTTTGACCGAGGGTTGAAGTCAACTGCTTTACTTCAATGGGAAATTTAGTGGAGCGTCCTCGCGAAGCGTTAAAAATTTCCCCGGATTTCGCTGAAGGAAGCGAAATTGCCGAGAAAATAAGCCGGGGTGGTGAAACAGGCAGACACGAGGGACTTAAAATCCCTTGAGCGAAAGCTCATGCGAGTTCGATTCTCGCCCCCGGCATACTGGCAAAATTAAGTGGACTTAATTTGCATCTCATCCACTAAAATCAAAAATCTGCTTTTAAAAAAGAGGGTTTTGATTCTCCATTGTGGCCAGCGAAAATTGATCCCGTTTAAAAATGCGGGTAGGCGGAATCGAACCGCCATCAGCTGATTGGCAACCAGCTGTTCTA
>CAYPPK010000012.1:0-11909 GCA_964412615.1 uncultured Candidatus Saccharibacteria bacterium | reverse complement strand
TTCTACAGCAACGTCAATTTGAACGGCAACGACATCATCAATGTCTCCAAAATCCTCGGCATGGACGGGAAGTGGAAGATAGATGAGAGCGGAAATCTGGTGACGGAATCCGTGACCACGAAAAAATTATGCTTGGAAGAGGTTTGCATCACTAAAGAAGAATTGAAAACACTTCTGCAAAATGCCGGGATAATGGCAGCAAACGCGCAAAGCACAATTGATACTCAAAATATAAGTACTGCAAACACAAACACGGAAGTAGCAACAACCACCGAGCAAATTTCCTTGCCGAGCGAAGAAAATAGTGCTACAACAACGGCAACAAGCACAAACCCATGATCTATCTTCTCCACGGCTCCGATACCTGGGGGAGCTTAAAAAAATTACACGAAATTGTTTCCGAGTTCCGCCGGAAAAACGGGAGGGATTTGAATATTTATCGTTTTGATGCTGAAGAAACCGAGCCAGCTTTGCTAAAAAATATACTGGGAACCAACTCTTTATTTGCTTCCAAAAAATTGGCGATAATAAAATATTTGGCTCACGCCCCAAGTCGGGAAGCAATTCTTGCGATTATAGAAAAATTTAAAAGTGATCCTGCGGTTTTGCTGTGTTTGTGGGAAAGAGAACTGGAAGGCAAAAAGCTTGCCGAGCTGAAACTTTTTTGCAGCGAAACTCAGGAGTTTAAGCAAACTAAAGCAAAACTTCCGGAAATGACCATTTTCCAATTGGGAGACACTTATTTTTCCTCTCCCCGGGAAGGACTTCGTTCCTTGTTGCAATTGTTAAGCCAGGGGCTGGAGGAAAAAAATATATTTGCTTATTTAGCCAGCCATTTGCGCACTTTACTTACCGTAAAAACATACGCGGAACAAAAACTGCCTCTCCCTTCCTCAAGCGGAATTCATCCCTATGTGGCCCAAAAAGCGGCTCTGGTCGTGCGCCCGCACACGGTTTTCTCGCTCACCGAAGCATTCAAACAATTTTTCCACGAAGACGCCAAAATAAAAACAGGACTTTCCAAACCCAGAGAGTCGCTGTTTTCTTTGTTATTTTTACGCAAATAACTATTTACTTGCTGCTAATTTAGTCAGGCGGGACTTCAATCTGGCCGCTTTATTTTTCTTGATAACATGGGTTTTGGCGGCTTTGTCCAGGGCTTTATAAAGTTTAGGAAGTAAAGCGGCTGCTTGTTTTTTGCTGGAGACGACGGCTTTTTTAATCTCTTTAATCAGATCTTTATAAGCTTCTTTTTTTTGCCGATTGCGAACTTGCCGGCGCACTGACTGACGCAGAGCTTTTTTAGCTGATTGAGTAATTGGCATTGTTATATCTTAAATTATTGTCTGTCTTTTGTCAATTAAAGATAAATCAACTTTTTCTCAATTCTTTAATTCTATCCCGAATTTTTGCCGCCCGCTCAAAATCCAGTTCTTTCACGGCTCGGCGCATCTCCTGTTCCAGGGATTGAATTATTTTTTTGCCCGAACCCTCATAAATATATTCTTCTTTTTTTGCTTCCTCTAGAATAGAACGGCGGATTTCTTTTTTTATCTGTTGGGGGATAAGACCGTGTTTTTTGTTGTAGGCAGCTTGAACTTTCCGGCGCCGGTTAGTTTCGCCAAGGGTGGCTTTCATAGAGCCCGTTTCAGTATCGGCGTACATAATAACTTTTCCTTCGGTGTGGCGGGCTGCCCGGCCGATGATTTGCAGAAGAGTGGTCTCATTGCGCAAAAATCCTTCTTTGTCCGCGTCTAGGATGGCGATAAAAGATACCTCCGGCAAATCCAGTCCTTCGCGCAGTAAATTTATGCCCACAATTACGTCATATTCCCCCAAACGCAATTTTTTTAAAGTCTCGGGGCGTTCCAGGGTTTTTACTTCCGAGTGTAAATAGTGGGCCTTAAGGCCAGCTTCAGCCAAATATTCAGCAATGTCTTCGGCTAACCGTTTGGTAAGGGCAAGCACCAATGATCTTTCGTTTTTAGCCACTCGTTTTTTTATTTCCGCAATTACATTTTGCACCTGATTTTTCGTGGCACGGATTTCAATTTCCGGGTCAAGAATGCCGGTAGGGCGGATGAGCTGTTCAACCACACAGCTTGTAGCGCAAGACTTCTCACTTAACTCGAGTTCGTATTGCGATGGAGTGGCGGAAACATAAATTACTTGATTGATTTTTTTATTGAATTCCTCAAATTTAAGCGGGCGGTTATCAACAGCCGAAGGCAAACGAAAACCGTAATTTACCAAGGTGTCTTTACGGGCCTTGTCTCCCGGGTACATGCCTCTTAGTTGGGGAACTGTTGCGTGCGATTCATCAAGAAAAACCAAAAAATCATCTCCGTGCGCATGGCGGAAATAGTCCAGAAGAGTAAAAGGAGCAGTTCCCGGCTGGCGAAAATCCAACTGGCGGGAATAATTTTCAATGCCATTCACATAGCCGGTGTGGATAAGCATTTCTAAATCAAATTCGGTGCGCTGCTTTAGGCGCGCTTCTTCTAATACCTTTCCTTGGTTTTTTAACTCAGCCAGGCGTTCTTTTAGTTCCTGGCGAATGTTTAAAATAGCCAAATCCAATTTTTCTTTGGAGGTTACAAAGTGCTTGGCTGGAAAAATTTTTACGGCTTGTAGCTTGTAGCTTGCAGCTTGCAGATCAGGCGAGCGATTCTCAATAGATTTGATTTTTCCGTTATCAATCCCCACCGCGATTGCTTCTTCTCCCGAGGGCAAGTAAATCTCTACAGTATTTTCCCGAACCCGGAAATGCCCCTGGCGCGGATCTAGGGGATTGCGCACGTATTGCAATAGTACGAGTTGGCTGATTAAAGTTTTTTGGTTCACGGGCTGGCCCAAACGGAGATTGACGGAAATTTTTTCGTATTCTTCCGGATTGCCTATACCGTAAATGCAAGAAACCGAAGCTACGATGATTACATCTTTGCGGGTGAGCAGTGAGGCGGTAGAAGCATGGCGTAAGGCATCAATCATTTCATTGATCTTGGCGTCTTTTTCTATATAAGTATCGGTTTGGGGGATATAAGCCTCAGGCTGGTAGTAATCATAATAAGAAACAAAATAATGCACGGCATTTTCGGGAAAAAATTCTTTAAATTCCTGATAGAGCTGGGCGGCCAGAGTTTTATTGTGAGAAATCACCAGAGTCGGTTTCCCGATTTTGGCTATGGCGTTGGCCATAGTAAAAGTTTTTCCAGAGCCGGTAACTCCGAGCAGGGTTTGATGTTTAATTCCCGTAACCAAATTTTCCGTGATTTTTTCAATCGCGGCCGGTTGATCGCCGGTTGGTTTAAAATTTGCTTTTAAATTAAACTTCATAAAAAGCTTGGTCGGAAATCTACTGACTTTTTTTCGTAAGAAAAATGAAGTAGTATAAAAATATCATGATTTCATGCCTCGAAGGAAAAATTGAATTTAAAGGAGAGAAATTTTTGGTGGTAAACGTTAACGGGGTCGGTTATAAGGTTTTTATAGGTCCGGAAACGTTACGAAGAATACCAGAAAAAAGCGGTAATGTCAAAATATGGAGTCATCAGTATGTCAGGGAAAATGCTTTGGAATTATATGGATTTCTGAACTATGCCGAACTGGAACTTTTTGAAACTTTGATAGAAATTTCAGGCATCGGTCCTAAAGGCGCTTTGGGAATTCTTGCTGTTGCGCCGGTAGATACTTTAAAAAAAGCAATCGCGTCCGGAGACACTTCCTATCTGACGCGGGTTTCTGGAGTTGGCCGGAAGACCGCAGAAAAAATAGTGTTGGAATTGAAAGAAAAATTAGCCGGCAAGGGGGTTACGGTTACCGCGCCGGAATTGCGTGAGGAAGCAGATGCTTTGGAGGCACTGGTGTCGCTTGGCTACAACCAACAGGAAGCACGAGCGGCTTTATCAGGTGTTGCAGCGGAAATTACAAGTGTTGCAAAAAAAGTGCGGGAGGCGCTTAAAAAAATAGATAAAAAATAAATACCGTCTGGCGACGGTGTTAATCAGTTCCTTGCCAAACATTATCATGGGAAAACAAAGAATTCAAGAAAAGAGCGTAAACATACCCTTTACCCTGGCGCAGCCGGAATCTTTTTTGCAATCAGTTGAGTGGGAAATGTTTCAAAAAATTTTAGGCCGAAAATCTTGGCGGGTGGGAAAAACACTCCTGATCCAACATCTTCTTCCTTTGGATTTTAATTATCTTTACTGCCCTCGGCCGGCTGATTTTTTATTTTTGGACGAAACAGAGCGGATTGCCTACGAAGAAGGATCGCTTTTTTTAAAAATAGAGCCGATTCAACCGTACTTTGCCCCAGAAAAATTTAAAAAAACTAAAGCGTCAAATTCTCTTCAGCCCCCGAAAACTCTACTTTTAGATTTAAAAAGAGAAAATGCGGATATTTTAAGGAGCATGCAGGAAAAAACAAGATATAATATCCGCCTGGCCGAAAGAAAGGGAGTAATTATCCGAAAATCAAAAACTGATGATTTCCAAGAGTTTTGGAAAATGCTGGAAGAAACCGCCAGTCGCGATAAATTTCACCTGCACCATAGATCTCACTATGAGGAATTGCTGCAGGTCCGCTCCGCCAATTTTTCCAATGAATTATTTTTTGCTGAACACAATGGCCAAGCCATTGCGGCAGCTATGATTAATTTTTTCCGTCCTTCCCAAACTGCCACCTATCTTCATGGCGCTTCTTATTATAAGTATCGCCAAGTTATGAGTCCTCATTTTCTCCATTGGCAAATAATCCAGGAGGCCAAAAGCAGAAGTTTTGGGTATTATGATTTTGGCGGGGTAGATGCTGAAAAATGGCCCGGCCTTTCTCGTTTTAAACAAGGTTTTGGGGGCATGCTTTTTGAATATCCGCCGGTCATAGATATTGTCTATAGGCCGTTTATGTATGCTGTGTATAATACAGCGAGGAAAATTTTATGAGCAGAGATCAATTGTTTGTCGCAATAAAAAAAATAATTCCAAAAAGAATTTACGCAAATCTGCAGCCTTTATATCATTTTGGACTGGCTTTTTTGGCCGCTCTGTTTTATGGATTTCCTGCTCGCAAGATGATAGTGGTGGGAGTTACCGGGACCAAAGGCAAAACTACCGTCGTGGAACTGTTGCATGCTATTTTAGCGGCAGCGGGCCGAAAAACCGCTTCGCTTTCTTCTTTGCGTTTTAAAATTGGTGAAAAAGAATTTATTAATGACCTGAAAATGACCATGCCGGGCCGTTTTTTCGTACAAAAATTTCTGCATCAGGCCGGGCAGGCAGGCTGCAAATACGCCATAATTGAAGTAACCTCTGAAGGGATCAAGCAATTTCGCCATCGGTTTATTGGATTTGATTTGGCGGTGATGACCAATATGGCGCCGGAACATTTGGAATCACACGGTAGTTTTGAAAAATATTTGCGCGCCAAGCTTGATCTTTTTTGGCGCCTGCCTCAGCAAGGAACCGCAATAATCAATAAAGATGATTATCAAGCCAAGCGTTTCTTGGCCGCTACGGGGGCACATAAAGTTTTTTATGGAGAAGACGGCATTCTGATTTCGGGAAAAAACTTTATTTTAAAAAATTTGGAATTGGAGGAGGGCATAACTTTTGATCTTAATAACTATCAAATAAATTCTCTCCTAACGGGTAAATTTAATTTATATAATATATTGGCGGCCATAGCGGCCGGTTTAGCCCTGCATATTCCTTTGGTAAAAATAGCGGAAGCAGTGGTAAAAGTGTCCGGAATCCCCGGCCGCATGGAAATTATTCAAAAAAATCCTTTTAAGGTGATAGTAGATTATGCGCATACTCCCGACAGCCTTCGCCAAGCGTACGAAACTCTAAAAAATTCCAGGCTTATATGCGTTTTAGGTTCGGCCGGAGGCGGACGAGACAAGTGGAAAAGGCCGGAAATGGGCAAGATTGCCGCGGAATTTTGTCAGGAAATCATCATTACCAATGAAGATCCCTATGATGAAGACCCGCAAAAAATTATCAATGAGGTGGCTTCAGAGATTTCTCAGAAAGCGCAGGTTATAAACATTTTAGACCGCCGGGAAGCAATTCGGAAAGCGTTGCAACGTGCCCAACCCAATGATACAGTTATCATTACCGGAAAAGGAGCTGAACCTTGGCTGATGGGTGCTGGCGGAAAAAAAATTCCTTGGGATGACCGCGAGGTTGCCAGAGAAGAATTAAAACAAATAAAAAAGTAATCGCCAACATCGCGAAATTCAATCAGGCACAGAAATGGTTAGATTTCGCGAATACTATGAAGAATTTTGAGATTTTAGAAGAAGGAAACGGTGTGCGCTTGCAAGTGCGGGGCAAAACTCTGGAAGAGCTGTTTTTGCATGCGCTCAACGGCCTGGCTGCTTATTTAAAACCGCAGACCGCAGAGTTGAAAAAGAGCGATATGAAAGAATGGCTGCGGATAAAAGTGGAGGCCATAGATATTGCCACCTTGCTGGTAGAGTTTCTTTCTAAAGTGCTGGCCGAATCGGATTTAAAAAATATAGCCTATGCCTGGGCAACTTTTGAGGAATTCGGAGAAAATTTTCTGGAAGGAAAAATCTTTGGGACCAAGGTGGATAATTTTGATAATGAAATAAAAGCCATATCTTTTGAGGAGGTAGATATTCGCAAAGATCCGGCTTCCGGGCTTTACGAAACAGTATTGATTTTGGAGTTATAAAATGGCCAACATTATTGATCTGCAAATACAATCCACGGCTTCAGACGGGAAAAATACGCCGCGAGAACTAGTGAGCATGGCCCAAAAAACCGGCCTGGAAGTTATGGCGCTTACGGACCATGACACGGTGGCTGGGCTGGAAGAAGCCTTGGCCGCGGGCCAAGAGCTGGGCATACGGGTAATTCCCGGAATTGAGATATCGGCGGAGGAGCATGGAGTACATATATTAGGATACGGGATTGACTATCGGGATCCTAAGCTTTTGGAAATTACCGCGCGGTTTAAAGAGGAGCGAACCGAGCGGGCAAAAAAAATTTTGAACAACCTTAAAACCAATGAAGGTTTTATAGTGGAATGGGAAGATGTTTTGCGGGAAGCCAAGGACGCGGCTACTATTACCAGTCCGCATGTGGTATATGCGGTTATTAATAGAAAAGAGAACCAAGAAAAACTTTCCCGGGACGGGGTAAAAAACAAACAGGACTTTTATGAAAAATATTTGGCTGATAGCGGGCCCAACGAAGTAAAGAGGGAGCATTTTTCTGCCCAGCAGGCGATTGAACTAATCCATTCGTTGGGAGGTGTGGCAATATGGTCGCATCCCGCTATTCATTTTTTGAAAAATTATGACCAACTGGAAAAATTTTTAACTGAATTGCTGGCTTGGAAAATTGATGGCTTAGAAGTTTTTAGCCCTTCGCACACCGAAGACGACGTGGAATTTCTCACCGGGTTGGTGCAAAAATATTTTTTGCTGCGCACCGCCGGATCGGATTTTCATGCCTCTGATCCCGCAAGCAAACCCAATGAACTAGGGCTGCACTCAGCCCAAAATGTCGGCGATTTTAATACCTACGGTTTTTCTACGGATGATATCATTCCTCGGTTGGATGACGCTCTCGCCCGCTGGCGAGCGCAAGCAAACTAGACAATTCACGAAAAGCGTGCTACACCTATTAATGAGCCCCAAAAGGCTTTTTAAAATTACTTGAAAACGTGAACTTTAGACGTCTACCTTATTCGTTAAGAAAATTCTTGAGAAGAGAAAAAGCTCGCTTGCGTCGAGAGTTTTCGGATAAGTCGGAATCAGACAGCAGGATTAAAGAGTTAATGGAAAAAGTGTTTAAAGAATACGGCACACTCAATAAGCCGGGGAATACCTAGTTTTTCCATGGTTTTATTTCTTTCTTACTTTTTGCTATGATAAGGAGTATGGCAAAGGAAAAACCGCAATTAAGCTTTCAAAAAGATAATCCTGAGCCGACCCATGCAGATGAGCTTTTTCGGATTCAACAAAGGCTTGACCCCGACGCCGAAAGGCTCTTTAGCGGCAGGCAAAAAAAATTTGCCGCAAAGGCGGAAAGAGCTAAATACTCGGCAAAGGCTCGCGAGCTAAAAGAAAAAGCAGCCGCAGGTGCCGAAAAGGTTTTAAAAGAAACAAAAAAGAAATAAATGTTTTCTTTGCGGACTATTGTTTTCGTTCTTATTGCCATTGCTGCCCTCATTTTAGGGGCGATTTTTGCCTTTCCAATTTATAAAAAAGAATTTGCCCGGGTAGAATTGGGCGGCATTTCGGTTCTAGCGGAAGTAGCCAGAGATGAAAAAGCCCGCGCGGTGGGATTAGGCGGGAAAAAAGGTTTAGCTGAACAAGGAGGCATGCTTTTTGTTTTTCCTCAACAAGATTTTTACGGCATCTGGATGAAAGGAATGGATTTTCCTATTGATATTTTCTGGATTCGGGACGGTCTAGTGGTTGATATGGCAGAAGCGGCACCCGCGCCGGCCATTGGTGCCGCCGATGCTGATTTGCCGGTTTTTAAACCCGATACTCCGGCCAGATATATATTGGAAACCAAAGCCGGGTTTGCCCAAAAGTATAATGTCAAAATCGGCGACTCGGTTAATATTCTTTTTTCTGACAATGCCTCTGGCGCAGAAGAAGACGGACCCCTTCCTGCCGGTTATGAGTATTATATAGAAACACTGCTGCGACGCGGATTTAAAGGCAATGATTTTAAAATCGTAGAAAGGTTGTCAGCCGCGGATAAATATCAGAAATTTCTTATCTCTTACAAATCGGACGATCTTACTATTAGCGGAGTGATGAATATTCCCACTGGTTCCAAGCCGGAAGCAGGTTTTCCTTTGCTTATTTTAAATCACGGTCTGATCCCTCCGGATATTTATTTTTCCGGCCGGGGGTCAAAACGAGAACAGGATTTTTTTGCGCGTAACGGCTATATAACCATCCATCCCGATTATCGCGGCCATGCTTCATCCTCTCCTGATACCGATCCGGATCACGATTTTTATGTGGGCTATACCGATGATGTTATTAACTTAATTGAAGCGTTAAAGAAAACAAATCCAACCCTGATAGATATGAACCGGATCGGCATGTGGGGGCATTCCATGGGAGGCGGCATGGCAGCCCGGGTAATGGTTTTGCGGCCCGAAATTAAAGCTTTTGTGCTTTTTGCCCCCATCAGCGCGGATGTTAAAGATAATTTTTACGAATTACCGCTCCAGGGAATTACTCGTCTGCGGCAGATTTACGGGTCAGGGAACCAGGCTGATGAAATTTATCGGCAAATTTCCCCGTTAACTTTTTTTGATCGGGTTACGGTTCCGGTGCAAATTCATCACGGAACGGACGATAAAGATGTGCCCGTTTCTTTTTCCGAAAAAATGTATCAGGCCTTAAAGAATAAAAATAAAAAGGTGGAATTTTATCGCTATCCCGGAGAGTCGCATGAATTTGCCGATGCCTGGGACTTGGCGGCGGAACGCGCTTTGCAATTTTTTGACCAATACGTCAAAAATCCCCGGTAATTGATTTTTCTCTATTTTTAAGCTATACTCTCTTTATGCAGGATACGCTTGTTATTGATCTGGAAACCAAGCATTCTTTTGCGGAGGTAGGAGGGGAAGCAAATATCCGGAAGTTAGGAATATCAGTAGCCGGCATTTATTCGTACGCACGCGACGAATTTTTTGCTTATGAAGAGCAGGAGCTCCCCAAACTGGAAGAATTGTTGGCCGAAACCAGTCATATTATTGGTTTTAATATAAAATATTTTGATCTGCCGGTATTGGAACCGTACCTGAAAAAAGTTTCGCTGGCGCGTTTTGCTCTGACCGATATGTATGAGCAGGCAGTAAATTTTCTGGGGCATCGGGTAGGTCTAAACGCTCTGGCCAAAGCCACTCTCGGGACGGCTAAGTCCGGCCACGGGTTAGAAGCCCTGGAGTGGTTTAAAGAAGGAAGAGTGGAAGAAGTTAAGAAATACTGCTTGGATGACGTAAGGATAACCCGCGATCTTTATGAGTTCGGCAAGAAAAATGGCTATGTTCTTTTTGAGTCTTATGTGGACGGAAAAGTTCATTCCATTCCCGCCACTTGGGGCAAAGAAATAAATCCTGCTTTTCCGGAAAAAGATAGAGTAAATCAGCCCATGCTGAACATAGTGGAGAAAGCATATCAACAGCGCAAACGCTTAGTAATATCTTATGTTTCTTCCCAAAATGCCGATGGACTGGGTTTTACCAAAGAGAGGATGATTGATATTTATAAAATTAAGAAAAATGAGATAGAAGCTTTTTGCCACTTGCGGGGCGGCTTGCGCAACTTCCGGCTGGATCGGATTTTAAAAGCGGAAGTTACCGGAGAAAAATATTTGATCCCGCAGGATTTTCAAAAAACCCTGTTCTAAAAATATAAATTATGTCCGCAGACATAAAATTTGACAGTCAAACCTACGGCCTGGTTGGCATGGAGGCAGTGCTGGAAGAAATAGCCAAATTCGTAAAAAGCCAGCCGGAAAGGTTTTATAAAATCATCGTGGGCACGGATTCGGAAACCTCCAATCCGGTGGCTTTGGTGACGGCCATCACGGTTTGGCGAGTTGGGAACGGAGCGATTCATTTTTGGACCAAGGCAGAAGAAAAAAATTTCCATTCTTTGCGCCAGCGCATCACCCAAGAAACTATCAATTCTATTACCCTGGCGCAAGAACTACGCTCCCGGCTGCAGGAGATTTTGGGAGACGAGTTTTTTTGGGATGGCAATGAAATCCATGTGGATGTTGGCGAAAAAGGCCCGTCGCGGGATTTGATTGACACGGTCAAGGGTATGATAAAAGGATATAATTTTACTCCGGTCATCAAACCCTACTCTTTCGGCGCTTCAGTGGTGGCGGATCGGCATACCTAAGTGTGCTTCAGAAAAGCGCCCTTTTAAAAGCGTCGCGCCGACCCAGCGCGTCGGAGCTCCTCGCGTGAAGTTGCGGCGGTTGTCAAGGCAGATATCCTGCGGATAGCAAGAGATGAGTGCCTTGACAAACCAAGCCCGCCTGCAACTTCAAGCGTTTCAAAAGGGCGCTTTTCTTCGCTGTTAAATTTTTATTGTCGTCAGCAATGCTTTTTCTACTTGTGCCAAGCTTGGCTCGGAATATAGCTTATATGGTAGAAAAGGTGTGGTATTGACTTTTTAATTTATATAGTGTATAATTAGGAACAATAAGGTTCTTTTTATTTTATTTACAGCATTTTTTCTGATTCGGGGTTCTCGTTTCAAACGGACTGCGACCCTCCTCACAGATCGCCTTTATGGTAAGGACCCCGATTCAGAGAAGATGATCTGTGGAGAGCTTAGTTCTCCACAGAATGACAGTCCGGGCTGGGGGGCAACGGGGGAGACACTCACTATAAAATAGACAGTGCATCTTGCCTTGTATTGCCCTCCGACCCGGTTTGTTATATATTCGTTCCTAATGGCAAAATGCGAATCAAAGAATAAGTCTTTATGGATTTATTCTCTGGCTCACAGAGCCAAAGATCTTTTGTTAACAAGCCGGTAAGCGCAGCCGGCAGAAAGGAAATTCTAAAGCGCGCAGTAAACCCTGCTGTCCTGTAAAGGACGGTTATGCGCCGACTGTATTTCTCCTACCCGGTTCGTGGACCAATCGTGGCCTTCGGTTTCATCTTCTGGCCGCGGCCACTGCCGTGGCTGCGGGGGATGCCATGCAGGTGAGAACCGAGCGGCGCCAGGGTCGCAGGAGCAAGCGTCGCGGACCCAGACGCTCGTCCGGGTTTGCGACCTGCACCGAGCGGGAGCAGTTGCGGCCCGCAACGGTGCGGTCCACCGACGTGGTCTCCATCGTCCGGGGCCGCGTCTTTCAACTCATGCGGCAGGGAAAACCAAAAGAAG
>CAYPPK010000011.1:0-13185 GCA_964412615.1 uncultured Candidatus Saccharibacteria bacterium | reverse complement strand
GTATTGTAGTTCCCTCGGAGATGACGAGGTTGATAGGCCGTAGGTGTAAGCTCCGTAAGGAGTTGAGCCGAGCGGTACTAATAGAACATATTTACCCACCCAAATCAGAGCATAAGTTAATTAAAGTTGGGCGAGGCTCGCCCGCCCGAAAGGCGTGGCGGCCCACCCAAATCAGAGCATAAAAAAGTAAAATCCCCAGAAATTTTCCGGTGATTAAGTTTATTGTGTACCACCCGTTCCCATTCCGAACACGGAAGTGAAAGCAATAAACCCCAATGATACTTGAGCCCTCGCGGCTTCGGGAAAGTAGGGTTTGCCGGAATATTTCTGGGGATTTTCGTATTGACGAAAAATCTCCCGAAAGTTCATCTGGCCTTTTTCTTGTTTTTCTTCTATCCTTAAAGTGAGGAAAATCATATGTTTTCTTGGCGTGCCCGCCGACAATTAGTTATTCTTCTGATTATTGCCCTTCCCGCTGCGGCGATAGTTTTTTTCGCTGTCTCCAAGACGTTTCCAGAACCGTCATGTTTTGATAACCGCAAAAATCAAGGTGAACTGGAAGTTGATTGCGGCGGACCCTGCGGCCCTTGTGAATTTAAAAATCCAAAATCAATGGCGATTTTTTGGGCCCGGGTAGTGCCGGTACGGGAAAATTCTTACGACGCGGTAGCTTTGATCCAAAACCTGAATGAAGTCCTTTCTTCAGCGGCGGTTCAATATGAATTCACTATTTTTGAGGGCTTTACCCCGGTTGCCACTCGCCGTGGCACCACTTTTCTTTTCGCTCAGGAGCGTACCTACGTGGTGGAATCAAATATAAAAACAGAAAGAGAACCGACTCGGGTTGAATTCAAAATAACAAATATTGATTGGCAATACCGACAAGAACAAAAGCCCAATTTAGTGGTGGAGCGAAGGGATTATAAAGTTGAAGAAAATCAAGGCAGAAAACAGAGTGTGATTGAAGCAAAGATTTTAAATCGCACGATTTTTGATTTCAAGGAAGTGGAAGTAAAGGCAATAATTTTGGACGAGGAAGAAAATCTGCTCGGTTCAAACCGTACCGTCATTGAAGAAATGCAAGCCGGCTCCAGCCGTAGCGTTAAATTCCTTTGGCCGGAAGAGTTAAAAGGTAAAATTAGCTCAATAATTATAGAACCCCGGGTTAATATATTTGATCCGGCAATTATCCTTCAGCCGCGCTAACATCCTTAGTTTTTCATGCCGGTAATGCTCAACCACCTTAGGCGATATGACTGGCTCCTTATGGGGGCGGTTTTTTTACTGATGGCCTTGGGCCTGATAACTCTTTTCAGCTTGTCCAGCGTATCTTCTTCCTCTTTTTTCTACCGCCAATTTTTATGGGCGCTCTTGGGAATTGTTTTTCTTTTTACCGCAAGCTTGATTGATTTCCGCCTTTTTCGCACCCAAAGCATAGTTGTGTTTCTTTTCTATCTTTTAACCGTGTTGCTGCTTTTTATGGTGCTGGCCAGTAATTTTACCGTTAGGGGAGTGGCATCCTGGCTTACTTTCGGCAATGTTTTTTTCCAGCCGGTGGAAGCGGTGAAAATTTCGCTTATTATTCTTTTGGCCAAGTTTTTTTCCAAGCGTCACATTGAAATTTACCGCGTCCGGCATTTGCTGGTATCGGGTTTGTATTTAGCCCTTCCGGTTGGGCTGGTGCTGCTGCAGCCGGATCTCGGGTCAGCCATGGTGCTTATTGCCGTTTGGGTAGCTATTATTCTCTTTTCGGGCATGAAGCTGCGCCATTTTTTTGCTATATTGATTTTGGGGGCCGTAATTTCGGTAAGTGCTTGGAATTTCGCCCTGTATCCTTATCAAAAGGAGCGCATTACCGCTTTTTTAAATCCATATGAAGATTCCAAAGGCGCGGGCTATCAAATGATTCAATCCATGATTGCCGTAGGATCGGGAAGGCTATTGGGCAAAGGTTTGGGCTACGGCTCGCAATCGCATTTAAATTTCTTGCCCGAAGCCGAAACGGATTTTATTTTTGCCGCTTTTGCGGAAGAATGGGGTTTTATCGGAGTTCTGGTGATGCTGACCCTTTTTCTCATTTTGCTTTGGCGGATTATTGTAATCGGCAGAAGCAGTGCCGATAATTTTTCCCGGCTTTATTCTTTGGGTTTTGCCGCCTATATTTTTGTGCAAAGTTTTATTCATATCGGCATGAATTTAGGGGTTATGCCGATTACCGGCATCACTCTGCCTTTTGTTTCTTACGGCGGCTCTAGTTTGGTAATTTTGCTAATCGGGGTGGGAATTTTGCAGAACATAAGGATAAATGCGAGAAGGGAGGTGGGATAAATTTGACTTATATCTGCTATAGCAAAAAAGAGGCAAATTTATACTCACTATTTTCGCACGAGAACGTCTTTTTTACAAAAATTTTACTAAAACGGTATTATCGGTATACTTGAATTATGATTTATTTGGGATCAGACCATCGCGGTTTTCAGCTTAAAGAAATTCTTAAACAATATCTTGGGCAACAAGGGCACGAAATCCAGGACCTGGGCGCTTTAGAATACCGCCAGGATGATGACTATCCGGATTTTGCGGCGGCAGTCGCGGGGAAAATCGCCGAAAATCCGGAAACACATAAAGGCATACTTATCTGCGGCTCGGGACACGGCATGGATATGGTGGCCAATAAATTTCCGGGCGTCCGGGCGGCTCTTTGCTTTAATCCGCAAGTGGCGGCTCAGTCGCGCGAGCATGAAGATGCCAATGTTTTGGTGCTGGCGGCAGATCATCTTGAAGAAGCAGAAGCTAAAGATATTTCTTTGGTCTGGCTTGGCAAACAATTTGATGGCGCAGAAAGAAATATCAGGCGAATTGGCAAGATTAGAGATATAGAAAAAAATAATTTCAAGTAATTTGGCTGAAATAATTCCTTCTATCAACGTCCCGACTTTTGCTCAAGTCCAGGAACGAGTGAAGAAAATAGAACCATATGTAAATTGGTGCCATCTTGATGTTACGGACGGAATTTTTTCCAAACACCCGACTTGGCGCGATCCGGCTGATTTGCCTGACCTGGCAACAAAGCTAAATGTTGAGGTCCATCTTATGGTCAGTGAGCCCGAAAAAATAATTGATCAGTGGCTGGTAAAGCCGATCAAGCGGGCCATTGTGCACCTTGAAGCCACCAAAGATTTGGATTTGATTATCAAAAAATGCCATGAAGCAGGCAGAGAAATCGGTTTGGCCATAAATCCGGAAACTTTCTGGAGGCAATTAGAACCATGGCTGGGTAAGGTAAATATAATCCAAACCTTGGCTGTTCATCCCGGCCCTTCCGGGCAGCAAGCTGATTGGCCGGAGATACTGGGGAAAGTAGGGCATATACGAGAGGCATGTCCGAGCTGTATTATAGAAGTGGATGGAGGGATAAACCCTGATTCAGCCCATAAGGCCGTTATCACTGGGGCTAATTTGCTTGTTTCCGGAGCTTATATTTTTGCATCAGCCAATACCGAAGAAGCCATAAAAAATCTGCATGAGTCATTTGCATGAAAGCAAAATAAAATTTTTGGAGGAGATGGCCAACACCATCCGTCGGGATATTATTGACATGGTGGTAAAAGCCGGATCGGGCCACGTGGGAGGACCGCTGGGCATGGCCGATATTTTTACCGCTTTTTATTTTCATATTCTCAAACACGATCCCACTAAACCTGACTGGGCGGAAAGGGATCGTTTAGTTTTATCCAATGGTCATATTTGCCCCGTGCAATACGCGGCTATGGCGCGAGCCGGTTATTTTCCGGTATCGGAATTTAAAACATTGCGAAAGTTCGGAACCAAACTGCAAGGGCATCCCCACCGCACTTCTCTTCCCGGCCTGGAAACAACTTCCGGGCCTTTGGGGTCGGGTCTTTCCCAAGCCGTGGGTATGGCAATTGCCGCCAAAATGGATAAGAAAAAAATTAATATTTATTGTCTGATGTCAGACGGTGAACAGGATGCGGGCAATATTTGGGAAGCAGTTATGCTGGCAGGAAAACTGAAATTAGATAACCTCACGGCAGTCATGGACCGCAATAATATTCAAATTGACGGCATGACGGAAGATGTTATGCCCCTGGAACCCATTAAAGCAAAATATGAAGCATTTAATTGGCAGGTGCTGGAGATAAACGGGCATAATTTTGAAGAAATAGTTAATGCGGTTGAAACGGCCCAGGCTATTTATGAAAAGCCGGTTTTGATTATCGCGCATACCATTCCGGGCAAAGGAGTGGATTTCATGGAATTTTCTTTTCCTTGGCATTCCAAGCCTTTTAAACCAGAAGAGGCAAAGGAATCTCTGCATCAATTAAGAACATTGGGAGGGAAAATCAAGTCAGAGCACCAATAGACAAAATTCATGCCGATTAATCCGAAAGTGAAATTAGTTGATAATATTCTGGATTTAAAATCTCTGGAGCAAAAACCAACCAGAGAAGGTTTTGGTTTGGGGTTGGTGCAAGCAGCTGACGGGGATCCGAATATTGTGGGGCTTTGCGCGGATCTGACCGAATCAACCCGCATGGAGATGTTTGCCAAAAAATATCCGGAGAGATTTGTGGAAATGGGAGTGGCCGAGCAAAATATGGCGACGGTTGCATCAGGCATGGCCGCCATGGGCAAAATACCTTTTATAACTTCCTATGCCATGTTCAGTCCGGGAAGGAACTGGGAGCAAATCCGCACCACTATTTGCTACAACGAACGTAATGTAAAAATTATTGGCTCCCATGCCGGCGTTTCGGTGGGGCCGGATGGCGCTACCCATCAAGCGATTGAAGACATGGCTATTATGCGGCCTATTCCCAACATGAGAATTTTTGCTCCTTGCGATATGCATGAAGGAAGAAAAATTTCTTATGCCATGGCAAAAGTTGAGGGACCATGCTATGCCCGTTTTGCCAGGGAAAAAACTCCTGTCTTTACCACCGAGGAAACTCCATTTGAAATCGGTAAGGCCTATGTTTATTGGAACGAACCTAGAGGCAGAAAACCTGATGCAGCTATTATCGCCTGCGGACCCTTAGTGCATAATGCCATTTTGGCCGCGGTTGATTTAGAAAAAGAAGGATTGGCATTACGGGTTATAAACAGTGCGTCAGTAAAACCTCTGGACGAAAAAACTATTTTGCAAGCGGCCAAAGAAGCGGGTGCCGTAGTTACCGTGGAAGAGCATCAAATTACAGGAGGCATGGGTTCGGCCGTGGCCGAATTTTTAGCCAAGACCCACCCCGTTCCCATGGAATTTGTCGGCGTGCATAATCGCTTTGGCGAGTCGGGAGCTCCGCAGGAACTTATTGAAAAATTCGGCATGGGGGTTAAACATATTATTAAAGCAGCCAGGGAAGTCATGAAGCGGAAAACATTCTAACATTCTGCAGAATGTTAGAATGTTATACAGCATGAACATTTTTTCCCAAGAACAATACGATTTTGTAGCCATCGGCGACACGGTCACCGATGCTTTTATCCGTTTGAATATAAATTCCGCGCATGTGGAAATGGATCACGGCTCGGGCCGGGAAATTTGCATGCGTTTTGGCGACAAAATTCCTTATGACGATGTGCATGTGGTGGCCGGAGTTGGAAATGCCGCCAACGCCGCGGTAAGCGCGGCGCGGCTCGGCCTGAATTCTGCTTTTGTTTCCAATGTGGGGGATGATGAACAGGGAAGAGAAATTCTTAGCGTATTTAAAAAAGAGGGAGTAGCTACCGATTTCGTAAAATCTCACCGTGGAATCCCGACCAATTATCACTATGTTCTTTGGTATGGAGACGAACGTACGATTTTGATTAAGCACCAAAAATATCCTTATGTTTTGCCGGATATTGGCGAACCGAAATGGATATATTTTTCTTCGCTGGGAGAAAATTCTTTGGAATTTCACCAAACCCTGGCCGCTTATCTTGAAAGACATCCGGCTATTAAGCTTGCTTTTCAGCCGGGAACTTATCAGATGAAATTTGGGAAGAATAAGCTGCAAAAAATATACGCCCGCGCAAATGTTCTTTTCTGCAACAAAGAAGAGGCGCAACGGATTCTGGAAATTCAGGAAGAAGATATAAAAAAATTGCTTCAAGAAATTGCCGAGCTTGGCCCTAAAATTGTGGTGATCACTGACGGAGTAAAAGGGGCTTATGCTTTTGACGGAAAAGAAATGTATTCCATGAGATTATATCCAGACCCCAAGCCGCCGATTTCACGAACCGGAGCGGGAGATGCTTTTTCCTCAACATTTACGGTAGCATTGGCGCTCGGCAAAGATATTAAAGAAGCTCTCCGCTGGGGGCCAGTGAACTCCATGTCTGTAGTGCAGGGTATCGGCGCGCAAGCAGGACTCCTTACCCGGGAAAAACTAGAAGAATATTTAGCCAAAGCGCCGGAAGATTATTATCCGCGGCCCATTTAGTTGATATTGCAAATTAATGAATTTTAAAGAATATCTAAAAAAAGCGACAAAAGAACACTGGGCCACGGGCCATTTTAATGCATCTGAACTTGACCAGATGCGGGCGATTGTGGAGGCTTGCAAAGAAGTGGGCGCGCCGGCAATTATCGGCACTTCGGAAGGGGAGGGGAAACATTTAGGACACGCGGAAGCTATAGCTCTGCGGGATGTATTTAGAAAGGAATATGAAATTCCTATTTTTTTAAATGCCGACCACCATAAAAGCGTGGAATCGGCCCAAAGAGACATTGATGCCGGCTATGATTCTGTGCATATAGATTTATCGGCAAAATCTTTTGAAGAAAACGTCCGCGGCACGAAAGAGATAGTCGAATACGCCCGTGCTACAAGCTTGAGTGTAGAGGGGGAGCTCGGGTATCTTCGCGGCGAATCCCAAATTCAAAATAAAAAAATTGAAGTAAGACCGGAAGATTATACTGATCCTATGCAAGCCAAAGAGTTTGTGGCCAAAACCGGCGTGGATCGGCTGGCCATTGCCGTAGGAAATATTCATGGGATCTCGCTTGATGAGCCAGCACTGGATATGGAAAGAATTAAGGCAATCCGCTTGGCGGTTCCCGAAACGGTTGCTTTAGTGCTTCATGCCGGTTCCGGAATCCCTAATGAGCAAATAAAAGAGGCGATTGCCGCCGGCATTGCCAATATACATATTAATACCGACATCAGGGTAGTATATGTAAAAGAGCTTAAAAAAACGCTGGCTGAAAGACCGGAAGAAGCGGCCATGTATAAATTGGATGAGTCGGCAAAACATGCAATGAAAGAGATGATAAAAGAAAAGCTGCAATTATTTGGATCAATAAATAAAATATAAAAAATGAAAATTTTTGTAACTCGTCAAATTCCTGATAAAGGAATTAACCTGCTGAAAGAAAAAGGTTTTCCGGTAAACATAAGCCCTCAAGATCGCCCGCTAAGCAAAGAGGAAATTATTGCTGTTCTAACCAAAGAAAATTATGACGCTGTTTTATGCCAGCTGACGGAAAAAATTGACGTAGATGTTTTGGAAGCGGGCAAAAAAAGTGGAGTAAAGATATTTGCCAACTACGCGGTGGGTTACGATAATATTGATATTAAGGCAGCCGAAGAACGGGGAATTATGATAACCAATACCCCAGGGGTGCTTACCAACAGCGTGGCTGAATTCGCCATAACTCTTATGCTGGCGATAGCTCATCGGGTGGCTGAATCGGATAAATTTATCAGAGCCGGAAAATATCAAAGCTGGGCGCCTATGCTTTTGTTGGGCCATGATTTGTCGGGGAAAACGCTAGGCATAGTGGGGCTGGGCAGAATTGGCTCCAGAGTTGCGCATCATGCGGTTAAGGGTTTTGAGATGAAAGTTATTTATAACGACGTCAAAAGATCTGAAGAATTTGAAAGAGAGTTTAATGCTGAATTTAAGGAAAATATTGATGATGTTTTTAAAGAGGCGGATTTTGTGTCAGTGCACGTTCCGCTATTGCCTGCTACGCGCCATTTGGTGGATGGTCGCCGCCTAGGTTTAATGAAAAAGACGGCTTATCTTATTAATACTTCCCGGGGCCCGATTGTAGACGAAGCTGCGTTGGTGGAGGCCTTGCGCAACGGAGTTATTAAGGGGGCAGGACTAGATGTATACGAGAACGAGCCGGCTCTTGCTCCGGGTCTTGCTGAGCTGGAAAATGTCGTGTTAACCCCCCATACTGCTACTGCTACCGAAGAAACCAGGCAAGCCATGGGGGAATTAGCCGCGAAAAATATTATTGAAGCTTTGGCGGGAAGAATTCCGCCCAATCTTATAAAGTAAAGGTCGGTTTATCATCAATTTATATATTTTCAAAAATTATGATGGAGGGTGAACATGGAAATGTGTGCAAATGTCCGCACCATAAAATGGGAGGAGTATTTATAACGGTTTTTGGCTTGCTTTTCTTGGGCGGGACGCTCGGATGGTGGGGCGCAAACATTGTAAATGTCGGCTGGCCGATAGTTGTGATTTTAGCGGGGTTATCTAAGCTTATGTCCGGAAGATGCAAATGCTGCTGATGAGCTGTTTGGCGAGGGGGTAAGGCAAAAAGTCTTACCCCTTTTCTTTTTGCGTCATTTATGCTATCATCTTGTTCATGACCGAACTCAAAGCCAAAGCCAGAAGTGAACTGGGTAGAAAAACAGGCGCCCTCCGCCGGGCTGGTTTTTTGCCGGCGGTTGTTTACGGAGAGGGGGTTGCTTCGCAATCCATTGTCGTGCCTTATAAAGAATTTGAAAAAGCCTTCAAAGAAGCCGGGGAATCAACTCTTATCAAGCTTGAGGTGGATGGAAAGCCGTTTAATGTTTTGATCCACGATACCTCTCGTGATCCTTTGAAAGGATACACACTGCATGCTGATTTTTATGCCGTCCGTTTGGACAAAGAAATCCGTACCAGCGTGCCAATAGTATTTACGGACGAATCATCGGCCGTAAAAAATGAAGGAGGTATTTTGGTAAAAGTGCTGCAGGAAATAGAAGTTGAAGCTCTGCCGCAAAATTTGCCCCACGAACTAAAAGCTGACTTATCTCTCCTGGGCGCCATTGGCTCGCGACTTCTGATTAAAGACATTTCTTTGCCCCAAGGAGTAAAAATACATGCTGATTGGGAAGAAGTTGTGGCTTTAGTGGAAGCCCCGCGCAGTGAAGAGGAACTCGCAGCCGAACTGGCGGAGAAACCGGCTGAGGCAGTGGCGGCGGTGGTAACCGAACAAGAAGAAGAGAGAGCCGCCAAAGAGGCAGAAAAGGTAAAAAGCGAAGAGGTAAAGGAAGAAAAGAAATAAAACCAACAGGTTGAACTTTACCTTGACCCGGGATACAATAAACGTATGTATCCCGGGTTTTTGTTTAGATACGGGATTTTTCCAGCTTTGGTTGGCTTGTTTTTGTTGGTAATTTTAGCCGGTTTTTCAGATCAAAAAGTTCTCGCTCAAGAAATGAGTCCGGAAAAACGCGCCGAAATTGAAAATCAAATTGAGCAGTTAGAAAAAGAAGCGACTCAGCTGGACAAACATTTGCAGGATGTTTTGGTAGAAAAACGAACCTTAGCCAACGAGACCGAAGCGCTTAATTCGGAAATAAAAAGAAGAGAATTGGAAATCCGCCGTTTGTCTCTGGCCGTGCAAAAAGCGGGGATAGACATTAAAAATAAAACAGCGGGGATTGCCGAACTATCCCGCAAGATCGGCAAGAGTCGTGAGGCGCTGGCCGCTAGTTTGTTTGTTTTGTATACCTATGATCAGTCTAATGCCATTACGATTTTATTGAAAAACCGCAGTTTGTCTGATTTTTTTACCTCGCTTTTCCAGGTGGAAAAAGTGCAAGCCAATTTAGATTCCACCTTGGATGATTTTAAAGAGGAACGCACTTTGCTGCAGGAAAAAAAGGCTGAACTGGAGGAATTTCAAAAAGAACAACAGGAACTAAAAACCTTGCAAGAAATTGAGCGGCGGCTGTTGGCGCAAAAAAAAACTGAGAAAGACGAACTGCTGCGCCTGACCAAAGGTAAAGAATCACTTTTCCAGCAGCTGCTGCAATCCAAAAAACAAGACATTGCTACTTTAAAAACCCAGCTTTTTTACTTGGAAAAAACCGGCATCACAGCCGAAGAAGCGGTGCGCTTGGCAACTTTGGCAGCTAATCGAGCTGGCATCCGCCCTGCTTTTTTACTGGCGCTGTTAGAAGTGGAAACCGGAAAACAATTTGAAGACGGAGTTATAAGCGTTGGCACTAATCTTGGGACCGGAAATTGGAAAAGGGATCTTTATGATTGCTATGTAAATTTGGGTAGAAAAGGAAATGCCGAAGCGGAAAAAAATGCTTTTTTCCAAATAACCGGTAAACTCGGTCTTGATCCGGACAAAATGCCGGTTTCGCGCAAACCAAATTATGGTTGTGGAGGCGCCATGGGACCTGCCCAGTTTTTGCCAACCACCTGGCTTCGTTTTGAGAAAAAAGTGGCAGAACTGACCGGGCATAATCCACCTAATCCTTGGAATGTGGAAGATGCATTTACCGCCTCAGCCGTTTTCTTGTCGCAGTCAGGAGCTGCTTCCAAGACAACCGCGGGAGAAATTGCGGCCGCTAAGACCTATATTTCCGGAAGATCAACCTGCTCTACTGCCATCTGCCGTTATTACTCCAGCCGGATAATTTCCCTGGCCAGGGACATTGATCGTATTCTTTAAGGTCCCAACAATTTCCTCCATGTTTCCCTCCATCACAGAGGGAATATTGTGCCCCGCCCAATTTGGGGCGCCGCTCATCGGAGCGAGCCTCGCTTCGGGCGGGAGGCTCGCCCAGCTTTTAGCTGGGCGGCATGACTCCATTTTGAATATCATTTATAATCGTCTCTAAATTTCCAGCAAGAATACTGGGTATATTATACCAGCTCTGTTTAATTCTGTGGTCAGTTATCCGGTCCTGGGGAAAATTATAAGTTCTGATTTTTTCTGACCTGTCTCCGGTGCCAATCTGCTGCCTCCGCTCGGAGGCCATTTTTTTAGCTTCTTCCTGCATTTTAATATCCAACAATTTTGAGCGCAGAATTTCCATCGCTCTTTCGCGATTTTTTTGTTGGGAACGGGATTCCTGGGAACGTACCGCAATACCCGTTGGCTTATGGATAATGCGAACAGCGGTCTCAACCTTATTTACATTCTGCCCTCCGGCTCCGCCCGAGCGGGAAAATTCCATTTCAATATCTTGCGGCCGGATGTCTACATCAACTTCTTTGGCTTTAGGCAGTACGGCCACGGACGCGGTAGAAGTATGAATTCGCCCGGATTTTTCCGTTTCCGGAATCCGCTGCACCCGATGTACGCCTGATTCCCAACGCAGGGCTTCAAAAACCTTCCGGCCGCTAATTTCAAAAACTACTTCTTTGTATCCGCCCAAATCGCTTTTTGCTTCGTCCAAAAGGGCAGTCTGCCAGCCTTGTTTCTGGGCAAAACGGGTATACATTTGAAAAAGTTCTTGCGCAAAAAGCGCAGCTTCCAGCCCTCCCGCCCCGGCGCGAATTTCCATAATCACATCAGGTGATGCAGTCCTTTGGTTTGTTCCTTGCTCCGCTTCTTTCAACTCTTTTTCCAATCTCCCATATTCCAGGCTAAGCTCTTTGATTTTTTGCGCATCACGAAGTATCTCAGGGTCGCTGAGTTTTGTTTCCAATTCGGCTTTTTTTTGCTGAAGTTCTTGAATATTCATAAATTAAAAGAGTAATCACGAATATACGAATTTATTTCCATATACGAATTCTCAATGCCATTCGTACATTTGCGTGATAAAATTCGCGCTATTCGCGATTACTCTTATTGTCGTTTTTTGGCCAATCGCTTCCTGAATTTCTCCACTTTGCCGGCAGTATCCATAAGTCTTTTGCCTCCGGTATAAAAGGGATGGCAATTTGCGCAAATTTCAACTTCCAGCTTCTCTTTGGTGGAGCCGACTTTAAATTTATGGCCGCAGGCACAATGTACTTCGGCTTGGTGATAGGCAGGATGTATTTTGGCTTTCATGATGTTTAAATTCTACCATTTTCCGCTGAAAAACGCAACCTAAATTAGGTCTTTAGCCTTCTTCTTGCCTTATGCCTATAATTCTGGTATATTAGTCTTTATGAATCCCACACAGAATTTGCACCGGCGCAAAGCGCCTGTAGTGTGGGGTCCAGGAGTTTAATGATAAATAATTGATAGATTGCACTGCGATATTTCCTTAAAAGAGGCAAGTATCAGAGTGCAAGTTATGTGTGGGATGAATGAAGCCATCGCAAATAATAATATCGGGTTTACGCCTGTGGCCGATCCGGAACTGGAAGCAATGCTAAAGGCGGGAGTGCACCTGGGACATTCTAAATCAAAAAATCATCCGGCTATGCAGCCGTATATTTTTGGAGTTAGAAATACTATCTCGGTTATTGACCTCACGGCCACCAAAGAAAAACTTGCCGAGGCACAGGAATTTTTAAAAAAGATTGCTGCGCGCGGAGGACTTATCCTTTTGGTTGGGACCAGGCCAGCGGCTCGCCAGGCCATTCTAGAAGTAGCCGGTAAAACCAAGATGCCGTATTTTACTGAACGCTGGATTGGAGGAACCTTAACAAATTTCAAAGTTGTTTCAAAAAGAATAGAGTACATGGAAAATCTGGAACGGCAAAAAGCAAGCGGGGAATTAGGAAAATACACCAAAAAAGAAAGGATGAAAAAAGAGGAAGAAATAGAAAAACTTAAGAAAAACTTTGACGGACTGCGAAATTTAAAGAGAATTCCTGATGCTTTATTTGTGGTGGATATAACCGAGGACACGACGGCGGTTCGCGAGGCAAAAATAATGGGCCTTCCCGTGATTGCTTTAGTAGACACCAACTCCGACGCCAGTTTGATTAATTATCCTATTCCTTCCAACGATGACGCTTTATCCGCGGTAAAACTAATGGTCGGGAAAATAGGAGAAGCGATAGAAGCCGGTCTGCAAGAAGGACAAAAAGAAGCTAAAAAAGAAGAACAAAAACAAGAAAATAAATAAGCTATGGCAATTTCAGCGCAGCAAATAAAAGAGTTACGGGAGAAAACCGGGGCCGGAGTTTCTGACATAAAAAGGGCTCTGGAAGACAGCGGGGGAGATATGATTAAAGCTCTAGCCGAAATTGAAAAAAAACTGGGCAGCTCGGCAT
>CAYPPK010000010.1:0-20964 GCA_964412615.1 uncultured Candidatus Saccharibacteria bacterium | reverse complement strand
AAAAAAAAGAAAAAAGTTAAAAAAGGCACTGGAATCAATCCAGGAAAAAGAAATTTCCTCGTGCCTGGTCAGCGCCGGCTTTTTCATTTCCCCTTCGGCTTCAATAACATTCCTATTTCTAAGATCAATAATGCGCCTTTCTGCCATGAACGAAATTATACCATAAAGTAAGCAAATTAAAAAGGGCTTTTAGCCCTTAGCTGCTTCCACTAAAAAATATTTCCTACTGGAAGCTTCGTTCTTTCCATATATAACCGGCAGAATTTCAATCTTAATCTTTTCAAATCCCGCATAATGCAGAAAATTTAAGCAGGATTTGGGGTGAAACCAGCGTTTTACTAGGTCGCCATAGCCTTGGCAGGGATCTTCAACTAATATCAAGCATCCGGACGGCTTAAGGATTCTTCTGAATTCCCGAAATACCCAAACCGGATGATCAAGATAATCAAAACCAAAGCAGATTACGATGGCGTCAAATTCTTCATCCTCCAAAAATGGAATTCCCTGTTTTTGCTGGACACCATTAAGATCAAAAAGAATGCGAATCCTTTCCGGGTAAAGATACCTTTCTAAAGCTGCCCGGCAAAAATCAAGCGCAATTACTTCTCTATCCTTTGCAGGGCAAAGATAGGAATTGAAACCGCACATAGCCTCCAGTACCTTTCCTCGGTATCTGGCCGAAAGAATATTTTTTATATCCTTTTTCTTCGGCCCTCCTATATCTTCCGGCATTTGCACCAGTATATGAGACCAGTTTTGTTTGCCATTTCTTTTTTCTGAGTCAGGATACTGAAGAGTGCGAAGGCCGTCGCGCAACTCAAGGACCTTATCTCTATCCTTGCGTTTATCGGCTTCCCAGGCCAACAAGGCAAGAGCTCTTGCAAGAGGAAGATTTTCTTCAGCTACCGAGATGGCAGATGGTCCATATCTTTCCCACCAGTCGTCAAATCCCTCCTCCCATAATTTTAATTCGGGAGGTAAGTCTACTCCTGGCACAAAAACTAGGTGACCTGGATAAATAAATTCTCTTGGTTTGACGTCGGTTACAAGGACCAAACCTTCTTTTTTCATACTAACTCTCGCATTGGGTCTGACTTACTCTACAATAATACTATAGAGATCGGCAATACATTGAAAATTAGCCAAAAATGAGATAGAATACGCGAATGGAGACGTGCGTGAGCGGTTGAAACGGGCAGTCTTGAAAACTGCTATACCCGAAAGGGTATCGGAGGTTCGAATCCTCCCGTCTCCGCCAGTAGTTTTGGAAAGTGAGCATTAAAATACACTTGTTTTAAGCTACTTTCTAAAACTGAAAAGTAGTAAAATGTAAGAACCCTGAAGGGATTCGAACTATATGAAATTAATCGTCTTATATGGCCCGCCAGCAGCAGGCAAATATACAATCGCTAAAGCCTTATCTGAAAAGACTGGTTATAAACTTTTCCATAACCACTTAACAGTAGATTTGCTCAAAACAATTTTTACTTTTGGAACACCAGATTTTTTCCGGTTAAGTCAAAAGATTCGCCTGGATATTTTTGAGCAGGCTGCGAAGGAGAACATTCCTGGCGTTATTTTTACTTTTGTTTATGCCAAAGGAACAGATGATGACTTTATTAAGCAACTTATCAAAACTGTTACCTCTAATGGCGGTGAAGTAGTATTTATACAAATCTACTGTGAAAAGGAGGAGCTGTTACAGCGAGTCACGGAAGAATCCAGAAAACAATTTCACAAGATGAAGTTGCCAGAAACACTATCACAAGCTCTTTCAGAGAAGGACTGGGTATCATCAATTGATTTTGTTGAAAGTACTAAGATTGATAGCACACACTTAACTGTCGATGAGACAATTGCAAGAGCACTTCAAATACTAGAGAAATAAATACTTATGACAAAGCTTAAAGACATAAACAAGAATCTCGGTATCTCTCCAGAACGTCTGGCGGAACTTCGCCGTGCCACTCTTATAGCTTCTGCCGGTGCTTCCACTCGTCTTGAAGGTTCAAAACTGTCAGATAAAGATGTGGTGCAAGTAGCTAATATTGTTTTTGGACAAAAGCAGGGATATCAAACAAAGTAGGGTTTTCTTTATAGATTCGCCTTAAATCACGTACAATTTTATCAACGCTCCTGAAATTAAGCCGTTTTGGTTCTAATTTCAG
This sequence comes from uncultured Candidatus Saccharibacteria bacterium, assembly GCA_964412615.1. GTDB lineage: Bacteria > Patescibacteriota > Minisyncoccia > Sungbacterales > HO2-52-23 > CAYPPK01. Next base: position 18,796 of record CAYPPK010000010.1, on the reverse strand, counting down.
GACATCGTCCCCGCATTGACAACTTTTTATCGGCATAACCTGAGAAAGCAACAATTAAAATCAATTACAAATATTAATTTTATGGGACCGCTTGATTATTCAAAATATAATAATGTCGAGAAAGCACTCCTTGATTTATATATTCAGATGAATTCAAAAAATAGCATTCCTTCTTCTCAGCTAGAAAAAATGACAGAAGAAATGCTTGATGAGGCAATCGAGGAATCTAGAAAAAGCGGGAATTATTTTCTTCCAAAAAATATAGGGAGTATCATTGTGGGAAATGTCGAAACGAACGATCTGCGTATACAAAAATTCGCTCAAGCTATTAGAGAAGGAATGCCGAAGAACGAGGGAATAACTTTAGAGGATATAGAAAAATGGTGGAATTTGAATGACGTGGAAAGACGTATGATATTGGCGCAAGATACGATCGTAAAGTCACAAGCGGTATTGGGGCTTTTGGAATCGGGAATGGCCTCTGACCCCAAAGAGGCGGTTGCTATGGTTTGTAAATTTCATCCAGTCTATGGAGATCCAAATGATAACAGTCAAAGCAGTGGAGACGACCGGCCGCTCCCGTTTGAATTGAAAGACCGAGTTAATATTTATATTGAAAAAAGGGCGGGCAAGGGCTCGGGAGAATACAAAAGAGAAATGGAATCTTCGTCTTCATTTAATGCACTCGTTAGAAGAGAGGTCCGCGCCGGTAAACTTTAGGTTTCAACCCATGCGCCAAAAGCAATATGAAGATAACCGCCACAGTTGGCCCAGACGGAAAACTAAAAAGAGAGATTGATTTTCGGGGAGCGACCCTTCCAAACGGAAGATCCATTCAGAGCATAATGGATGAAAATGATATTCTGAAGAAAAGGTATTTATTCTTCAAAAAGAAATTGATGACACCGCATCTATCTTAGTTCGCTGTATCCCCAATAGAATAATCAGATCATTTATTGAAGGAATTTTAATTATCGGGACTATTGCGGGAATTGTGTTGATTTTTTTCTAGTATCCCAACCCATGTGCCTCAAATCCAAACCTGTTCGGAGAGCCGAAAAAGCCTTATACTGCCTTGTGTCCTTGAGTACTTAACCCAAGTGGCCCGCCAGATTGGCAACTTTGAACCGAAGTAGAATAAGGCTATTTCGACAAGTTGCGATCAATAAATATGAAACTGTACCGCTTTAGTCCAATTAAAAATGAAAGCGAGTTACTCGAGGCGATAACCCATGTTCACTTCGCCTGTTTCGAGTTGTGTAAGCAGGCATTCAGTACGTACTTGCCAGTCGCCGGCAACATGGGCGTTTTCTGCCACTACGATGAAGAATATAAATCTTTAATCGAATTACGAAAGCAACTTACTGAAGACTCGGATAATCTGAATCAGAAATACTTCCGCCTCTATAAACCGATAGTTATCCCAGCTAAAGGTGACGTACCTGAAACGACTTATACATATCTTTATATCCGAAAGCCTGATCCGTATCGGCATCATGTAGGTGATGTGGATTTTGTTTTGGAAGAAAGCCAGTATGAAGAACTTAAGAAATCTCTACAGGAAGGTAAGGTCATGAAAGGCGCTCGAGTTTTTGAACGCCCTGATTTGGACATGGTCGAACTTTACAACCCCGATGTGGATGCCCTCGGTTATGTAAGTCCACGAGCGATGACAGAGAAGGTGAGGATAAAACAGTCTGAAATAACGAAATTGTAAGTATGTATGGACGTGGCGAACTATTCGATGGTCAATCCTCTCACGACTTCTTTCAGGGTCGTGGACAAAGTGTAGTCGCAGCAATTCATAGTTACGATGCTGCAACAATTTTAAATACTCCGATAGAAGAATTAGTTTCCTATTTTGAAGAGCAATATACGCTCCACCCGTTAGTGATAAAAAGTGCAGAAAAATATCTTCCCGAAGCGCCGCGTGAAGAAAATGCCCAAGAGCGCAGAGTGGATAGGACGTGGAGTGAGCCAGAGTACTACACTGCTAATGCGAGCTATATTAACTTTTCAGTGCATGTACCTTTTGAGGGTGATGCATCACTATTCAACGTACAGCCCAGTTCGCGGACTCATTGGGTAGGCCGCGAGTTCAACGCTCGTATTCAAGGAAGAGATGTAGTGTTTCCTTATCGAATACAAGCATCAGAAAACCTCGACCTTGAAAAACATGCGAATGAGGACATACGCATAGTAGAAACAAACGCTGCTCGATTGAATACTGAAATAATGCAATTTAATGCTCAACTCCCAAGCACTATTCGAGAGCAACTGAATAAACGAAAAGATGGTGCCTCAAAAAACCAGAGCGTGATTCAAAGTTTAAAAATTCCGATACGAATGCATGACAGCGTTCCCAAAACGTATACTATTCCTGAAATACAAAGGAAGCCAAAGATTATTGAAAAACCAAAATCAGAGATTAAAACCTATGTCCCTGAACCTACGCTGGCAGCGGAGGAATATGAAAATATTCTTACCATAATTAAAGACATGGCGTTGGCGATGGAACGAAGTCCAAGTACATTTGCGAAGATAACCGAAGAAGAGATTCGAGATTTCTTCTTGATTCAGCTTAATGGACACTACAAAGGTACCGCCACGGGCGAGACCTTTAACGGCGCAGGCAAAACCGATATTCTCATTCGACACAAGGGTGAGAATGCTTTTATCGCTGAATGTAAGTTCTGGAAAGGTCAGAAAAAAATGGGCGAAGGAGTTGACCAACTTTTGGGATACGTTACATGGAGAGACACAAAAACCGCTATATTGCTTTTCAGTAAGCAGCCAGACCTTTCGGAGGTTCTAGGAAAAGCCGTGCAAGCAATAAAGTCACACAAAAACTACAAAGCCGAATATATTCATTCCACATCAGAGCTCAAAGGTTCTGACACCATCTTCGGATACAAATTTATGCACCCTTCGGACAAAGGCAAGGAAATCTTCTTGACCTTGATGGCCTTTCAGATAACGCAACCGTAGGTGCAATTATCATCAGACTGAATAATCAACCTCGCTCTTACCTTTATCCGATTTCGGTTTGGGCACCTCAAACCATTCGGGGTGGACTTTATACATAGCTCTCAATTCCTGTATACTTTTATCAAGATCCTCGAATTCGAACCGTTTTGGTTCAAAGTTCCGGCAATCGTCCCCGCCAGATTGGCAACTTTGAAGAGGCTTTTTGGGGCGAAAAAGAAATATATTTATCAATAAGGGCAAAAGAAATTTTTTAATCGAATGATGAATATAAATTCTTCTAATATTAAGGCAATTGTTTTTGATTTGGGCGGAGTACTTTTCAGAGAGGGAAAATCTGTCGCCGTTGAAAAATTGTTCACGGAAAAAAATTACGATAAAGAAATAGTCCGTAGTACCCTTACGTCTCCCAAAAGCCGTGATTTGAGAGCGGGTCTTATTACCGATGAAGATTTTTGGGGATTTGTGCAACAACAACTCCCAGAAGGATACAGTGCCAGCACGATTAAGGACTATTGGTATGACGGCTATATTCTTGACGAAGATATTTTTAATTTGGTTAGAAAACTTCATGGAAAATATAAACTTTTTATTTTTTCTGGGAACATAAAAAGTAGGGTTGAATATCTTGAAAATAAATACGGCTTTAGAAAATATTTTGACCTTGAAATTTATTCTTACGACTACCATTTTAATAAACCACAAAAGGAATTTGTTGATGTTTTGGTAGAAAAATCTGAACTTAATCCAGAAAAAATGGTTTACATAGATGACAGCGAAGAAGTCTTGAAACCTGCTAAAGATTTGGGGATAAAAACTGCTATTTACGAAACTGGTAATATCCATGATTTAGAGAATAAATTAAAAATTTTTGGTATAAGTATTTAAATTTTTAAGAATTTGCGGCCAAACAAAAAAACGGCTCTAAATTTCAGCCGTTATATTCAACGCGCCACTCGAGTGGCGCGTTGAACTTATTATCCCCGATTTCAGGGCGGTATTCCGCCAGGAATACCGCGCAGCTTGCTGCGCGGTCGGTTATTCTTTGGTTTCAGTTTCTTCGGCTTTCACTTCTTCCCCAGTTTCTTCTTTTGCCGGAGAGGATTCTTTTTTTTCTGTTTCTTCCCGGATCAATCCCAGGGAAAGGCGGTGCTCTTTGGGGTCAATCATTAAAATTTTGAAAGTATAATCTTGGCCGACTTTCAGAATCTCGCGCATCTTGGCTTCCGTGCCAAATTCGGAAATATGCACCAGGCCGTGAATGTCTTTGTCCAGCTGGGCAAAGGCCCCGAAAGGATTATATTTGGTAACTTTGGCTTTTATGATATCGTTCTTGTGATATTTTTCGCTCGCTTTGGTCCAGGGGTCTTCTTTCAGTTGTTTTAAAGAAAGAGAAATTTTGTCGCCGCGGATATCAATGATTTTGGCTTTTACCCGGTCTCCGGATTTTAAAATTTCCCGCGGGTCTTCAATCAAAGTCCAGTCAATTTCGGAAATATGGATCAGGCCTTCCAGGTTGGCATCGTCAAATTTCATAAAAGCGCCGAAATCCACCACGCTGGTTACCTCGCCTTCCACCACATCGCCCACTTTGTATTTGGCGAAAGCAACTTGCAGTTCCTCGGTGGTCTGGCCCTTTTCAGTAAAAATAAGTTTGCCTTCTTTCGGGTCCAAGTCCAAAATCTTTACTTTCAAGGGCTGGCCGATAAGTTTTAAAAGTTCCTGATAAATTTTTTCTTTGTCTCCGCCGTCAACTCTAGGATAGTGCTGGGAAGAAAGATGGGAAGCGGGCAAAAATCCTTTTACGTTTTTGGCTTCCAAAATCAATCCGCCGCGATTGGCTTCCAACACCGGCAATTCCAAAATTTCTCCAATTTGCATCAAGTGTTTTAAATCTACCCAGCGTTTTTCTTCTCCCGCTTCTTTCAAGGAAAGCTCCACATAACCTTCGTCGTTGTCCGGCTCCACCACTTTACCCGAAATAGTATCGCCCGGCTGCAAACCCTTGATGATGTCGCTGGCCTGTTGATATTCCCGGCCGTAAACTATGCCGGTTCCAAAAGAGCCCAGGTCAACAAATAATTTTGCTCCTCGTTTTTCCATAACCGCTCCTTCCACGATGTCTCCGGGTTTGGGCACCGAACCCAATCCTCCTTTTAGAAGAACTTCCATCACATGGCGCGGCCGCTCGCGCAAAAGCAATCCTGCTTGATTAGGCAGGCGGCTGGAATGTTCATCGCCATTTTCGTCTCGCGCTTCCTGGTTATTTAGCTCATCAGTCATAAAAGAAAGTATACAGATAATAATGAGATTTTGCAAGCATTTAGCATTGGCAAACCTGATTATTTTTGCTACAATAATAAGGCTCGCCTAAGTTTTTGCATGGGCGGGTACCCCATATAAAGTTAACAAATTTAATGCAAAAATTTAGACGGGTATGGTAATCACTTGGCTTGGACAAGCTTGTTTCAAACTTCAATCCGGAGATCTGACTCTGGTGATTGACCCTTTTGCCAAAGACATCGGATTGACTCCTCCGCGTTTCCGCGCGGATATGGTTTTGGTAACCCATGAGCATTACGACCATTCTAATGTGGAATCCCTAGCCGGCGAGCCTTTCATTATAAAGGGGCCGGGAGAGTATGAAGTGAAGGATGTTCATGTGCAAGGCCTTCTCACTTTTCATGATCAAACGCAGGGAAAAGAAAGAGGTCTGAATACAGCATATAAAATAGAAATGGAAGGAATGAGCTTGGCGCATTTGGGAGATTTCGGGGAAAAAGAAATGCGGGATGAAACTTTAGAGGCGCTGGGAGACGTGGACGTGCTGATGCTGCCGGTAGGCGGGAAATACACCATTACCGCCGAGGAAGCTGCTAAAGTTGTAAAACAAATAGAGCCGCGTTTTGTAATACCCATGCATTACAAAATACCGGGTTTGAAAATCGCGCTGGCCGGCGTGGAAGAATTTTTAAAAGAAATCGGCGCGGCTAAAACCGTTCCGCAAGAAAAATTGACGCTGAAGAAAAAAGATTTGGCCGAAGGAGGCAAAACCGAAGTAGTGGTACTAACGCCGCAATAACATGAAACCCAGAAAAGGATTTTTCGCCCGCATAAATTCCTGGCCGGAAGAAGCAAGACAAATCATGGCGGCAATTCTTTTTTTGCTCTCGGCGCTTGCTTTGTTCGGTTTGTGGAATTTTGGCATCACCGCTCAACTAAACGATTTTCCGGAGGAAAATTTAAAAACAAAAACCGCGGAAGAAAATTATTATGAAACGGAAACTTTGACTCCGTTTGCCGGAATTACGGAAACATTCCGCTCCCTGGAAGTTTTATTTAAACCATAATGGATATAGGAAAAATACAGCAAAGAGAAATTACCGAAGAAATGCGCGAGTCCTACCTGGACTACGCCATGTCGGTGATTGTCGCCCGCGCCCTTCCGGACGTGAGGGACGGATTGAAACCGGTGCATCGCCGGATTCTTTATGCCATGCATGAGATGGGGCTGACGCAAGGAGCAAAGCTAAGAAAGTCCGCGGCCATTGTCGGTGATGTTCTAGGGAAATATCACCCGCACGGGGACATTGCCGTATACGACTCTCTGGTGCGCATGGCGCAGAATTTTTCCTTGCGCTACCCGCTGGTAGACGGTCAAGGAAATTTTGGTTCCATTGATGGAGACTCGGCGGCAGCCATGCGTTACACGGAGGCGCGCATGACCAGAATCGCGGAAGAACTTCTCCGCGACATTGAAAAAGATACGGTAAATTTCCGGGATAACTACGACAGCACCCGGCAGGAACCGATTGTACTTCCGGCTTCAGTTCCCAATCTTCTGCTCAACGGAACGCTGGGCATTGCCGTAGGCATGGCGACCAATATTCCGCCGCATAATTTAAGCGAAACCATAGACGCGCTCGCTCATTTAATTGACCACCCCAAAGTCTCGCAGGACGACTTGATGGAATTTGTCAAAGGACCCGACTTCCCCACCGGGGGAATTATTTTTGACGAAAAAGAAATCCGCGCCTCATACGCGGCCGGCAAAGGAGCGATTTTGAACCGGGGCAAAGCGGAAATTGAAGATGGGCCCAAGAATTCTTCGCAAATTATAATCACCGAAATCCCCTACCAAGTGAACAAATCCGAGCTGATTGAAACCATGGCTAATTTAGTGCAGGAAAAGCGCCTGGAAGGAATTCGCGACCTCCGCGATGAGTCGGACAAAGACGGTTTGCGCGTGGTGATTGAATTAAAACAAGACGCGCATCCGCAAAAAGTTTTAAATAATCTCTACAAATTTACCGACTTAGAAAAAAGCTTCCATTTAAACATGCTGGCTTTAGTGGACGGCATCCAGCCGCAAGTTCTTTCCCTGAAACAAGTACTGGAAGAATTCTTGAAGCACCGCAATGAAGTGGTGGTGCGCCGAACCCAATTTGATTTGAACCGCACCAAAGAGCGCATCCATATTTTGGAGGGATTGCAAAAAGCGCTGGACCACATTGACCGGGTGATTGACACCATCAGGAAATCCGCGGATCGCGAGGAAGCCCACGCCCAGCTGGTGAAGAAGTTTTCTTTGAGCGATATTCAAGCCACCGCCATTTTGGAAATGCGCCTGCAAACCTTGGCCGGCTTGGAGCGCCAAAAAATCACCAACGAGCTGAAAGAAAAAATTGCCTTGGCCAAATCTTTGGAAGCGCTCCTGAAAGATCCGAGCAAGATAATGGAAGTTATAAAAAAAGAATTGCTGGAAATCAAAGAAAAATACGGAGACGAGCGCAAAACCAAGATCGTGAAAACTTCACCCAAAGAATTTTCCGAAGAAGACTTGATCGCCGAGGAAGAAGCGGTGGTGGTGGTTACTCGCGGCGGCTATATCAAACGCTTGAAACCAGAATCCTATCGCATGCAAAAACGAGGAGGCAAGGGATTAATCGGCATGGAAACCAAGGAAGAAGACATGGTGGAACATTTGCTTACCACCAACACCCATTCCAATCTGCTTTTCTTCACCAATTCCGGAAAAGTTTATCAGGTGCGCGCTTACGAAATTCCGGAGGGCACGAGGATTTCCAAGGGCAAGTCCATATTCAATTTCCTTTCTTTGAGCCAGCAGGAAAACATAACTTCCATCCTGGCTGTCAGCAAAGATAAAAGTAAACCCCGACGCCAAGAGTCGGGGCTCCGACCGCAAGCGCCGGAGAAGACAAAAGACGGGAATGGCCCCGGTTATGTGGTCATGGTCACCAAAGACGGGGTGATCAAAAAAGTAGAAGCCAATTCTTTTGAAAATGTGCGGCGCTCGGGACTGATTGCCATAACCCTCAAGGGAGGAGATTCCCTCCGCTGGGCGCGGCTCACCACCGGCCAGGACGAGCTTATTTTGGCGACCAAGAAAGGACAAGCGATCCGCTTCTCCGAAAAAGACGTGCGGCCCATGGGCAGGACCGCGGCCGGAGTGCGCGCGGTGCGTTTGAAAAAAGGAGATGAAGTTGTGGGAATGGACGCCATCGGCAAAGAGCAAATCGCCAATGGCAAATTGCTGGTCGTGATGGAAAACGGGTTTGGCAAACACTCGCTCGTCAAGCAATTCAAAAAACAACGGCGAGGAGGCTCGGGCATAAAGTGCGCCAAAATAACCCCCAAAACCGGCCTGATCATCGGCTCGCACGTGCTTGACCCGGAAGAGGAAGAGCTGATCGCCATCTCCCGCAAAGGACAGGTCATTCGCACTACCTTATCCACCGTTCCCACTCTGGGCCGAGCCACCCAGGGAGTGCGCATTATGCGGCTTGATTCTGGTGACGCAGTGGCTTCAATTACAACGCTGTAAATGCTACTATATATGAAGTACTAATTTGGGGGGATTTGAATGTCCTACCGTCATCCAGATTACCCGGAACTGCTTTACGAGGAACAATCTTGGAGCTTTAGTCCTACTCCAACCAACTGGCAATTTTTCAAAAAAATCTTAAAACAAATCCCGGAAAATCCCCTGGTCTTTCTCCTTGCTCTTATATTTTTTCTCTGCCTTCTTGGCCAGGCATTGTTCCTCAAAATCCGCAAGAAAGGAGGCAAAGCATGAGCCGGCTAATTTTTGCGCTTGGTGCTGCGGCAGCGTGTTTACTCGCCGCCAAACTGGTGTTAAGAAAATCAGCTCCGAAAGCAATCAGTTTTCATCCGGTCCTGCGCCAAATTCGCGAACTTTCCAATGGCTGCCTTCATTACCAACCCCGCCCCTAAGGGCGGAATTTGTTTTGCTAGCGTTCTCTGTGAATTTAACTTTGCCCTATTTTCTGTTAAGATTAAGTCATGCCAGAAACAGTAAAAACACCCGGTGAAATTGCGTCAACTGGCGGATTTCTTGAACCGGAAAAAATTGTTGCTTCTCTGGACTTGGAAAAGGGAGATCATGTGGCTGATTTTGGCGCGGGGCACGGCTATTTTACTATTCCCATTGCCAAAATTGTCGGAGGTGACGGCAAGGTATATGCTTTTGACATTCAAAAATCGGTTTTGGAGATTATCCGCGCCCGGGCCAAATTGGAACATCTTTTAAATATTGAATTAGTCTGGGCGGATTTGGATCAGCCGGGAGGATCAAAATTGAAGGATAATTTTTGTGAATTTGTGATCATGGCCAATATTCTCTTCCAGGCTGAGAACAAACAGGGGCTTTTCCAGGAAGCTTCCCGGGTTTTGCAAAGCAAGGGCCGGCTCGCGGTCATAGAATGGGACGAAACTCCAGCGCCTTTAGGCCCGCCGTTGCATATGCGGATTAAAAAGGAAGCGGTAAAACAATGGGCTTCACAGACCGGCCTCGCCTTTGACCGGGAATTTGCCACCGGCAGCCACCACTACGGTTTGCTTTTCCGCAAGCCTTAATTACAGCCAAAATGGATCGCACTGCCATAATAATTTTGTCCGTAGGCCTTCTCACCATTTTAGTGGGGGCTCTTGTTTTCTTTGGCCGCAAACCTCCCAGCCCGGAACCGGCCACTATTTCTTTTTGGAGTATTAAGGATGATGAAAACGTCTGGCGGCCCATTATCACCAAATTTCAGGAAGCCAACCCGCATATAACCGTGAATTATGTACGGCTGGAAGAATCTTCCTACGAAGATATTTTAATCAACCGCCTGGCCGAAGGCCGGGGGCCGGATATTTTTGTACTGCCCAATACCCTGCTGGCCAAACATAAAGATAAAATATTGCCGCTGCCGGCGGAATTCGGCCTAAAAGCCAAGGATTTCCAACAAACGTTTGTTGATTTGCCAAGCAAAGATTTAATTGGCCCCCAGGGAGAAATTTGGGGAGCGCCTATTTTTGTTGATAGTTTGGCTCTTTTTTATGATAAAGATGCTTTTAACGCGGCCGGTATCGCCTCCCCTCCTAAAAATTGGGAGGAAGTCGGCGAAGCAGCCAAACTTTTAACCAAAACAAATCCCAACAAAGAGATAAGCAAGAGCGGAATTGCTTTGGGAACTTACAACAATACCGAATACGCTTTTGAAATTTTAAGCGCTCTCATACTGCAAAACAACGATCCGATTATCGTGCCGGACACCAAAGAGGTCGCCCTGGAGCAAGGAGCCGATAAAGCTTTGGACTTTTATACTTCTTTTGCCAATCCCAGCCGGCCAAATTTCAGCTGGGCTGATTATCTCAAAAATTCTTTTTCGGCTTTTGGCGAAGGCGGGGTAGCCATGATATTTGGTTTTAGCGAAGATATCAGCCGGATTACCGCCCGAAATCCTCATCTTGCTTTTCAGGCTTCGCCCTTTCCCCAACCCGCAGAAGCAAACACAGCTTTGACTTACGGCCGTTATTTCTTCCCTACGGTATCCAAATTTTCTCCCAGTCCGGCGGCTGCTTGGCAATTTGTGCTTTACATTACTTTTGGCGAAGGAGCAAAAGTTTATAATGAAGAAACCGGCCGGCCTCCGGCCCGGCGCGATCTGCTGGCCGAAGGCGCGAATTCTGCTATGCTGGATGTATTTTATAAGCAGGCATTAACGGCCAGAGGCTGGCAGGTTCCAGATGAAACCAGGGCGCGACGCTTATTTCAAGAAGCAATAAACTCGGTAGTAACCAAAACGGCCGCGCCGGATCAAGCTATTCGGAGATTAAAGGATCAAATGTTTCTTATTTCGCGATGAGGATTTCCCAACGCCATTTTTTAGTATTTTTCACGGTTCTATTTGTCTTGTGGCAACTGTGGCTGCCAGTTTTTGCTGCCGAAAAAATTGAAGGCGGAACTTTTTTGCCAAAAGGGTTAGTTCCCTGCGGTACATCGGCCAACCCAACCCCCTGCACCCCTTGCCATATTTTTATACTAGTACAAAATGTTTTAAATTTTATTTGGATAGGCATAGCCATACCTTTGGCAGTTCTAATGTTTATTTACGGAGGGATTTTAATGGTCATACCCGGAATAGGCGGGGAAAAATCAGCTGCCATGTATACCAAGGGCAAAAAAGTGCTGACCAATGCCGTTATCGGCATAATAATTGTTTTCTTTGCCTGGCTTGTTATTGATACTATAATGAAAGTGCTGATTGATCCGGGTACTATCGGCAGCGGCAAGCCGGCCGAACTTCTGAAAGGACTCGGCCCTTGGAATGAAATTAAATGTTCAGCTACGGTGCGGTAATAACCGACCGCGCAGCAAACTGCGCGGTATTCCTGGCGGAATATCGCCCTTAAATCGGGCTAACGTCGGGGTTATCTCCTCCGCTCGCTTCGCTCGCTACGGGCTGGCATCCAGCCTCGCGGTGGAGCCCGCGAGGATGAATGCCAGAGATAATAAAAATATGACACAAATAACGAAAAACAGAATGGGGAAAAGTTTTTTGTATTCAGCCTTGGTACTTGCTATACTTTTGCTAGCAGCTCCTGCCCTGGCAGTTACCATTGACAACCCCATCAAGGCCAATAATTTCCCCGACCTAATTAAGCAAATTGCCAATGCGGTTTTGCTTATTGCCGTGCCTTTGGCTATTGTGGCCATCATTTTTGTCGGTTTTAAGTTTGTCATTGCTTCTGCCAAAGGAGACGAGAAGGGGCTGGGAGATGCCAAGAAAATGTTTTTTTGGGTGGTAATAGGAACAGCTCTCATCGTCGGCGCGTCGGCTCTGGCCAGATGGGTAGTGGATTTTGCTAAAACCTTGTAGTTAAATGTTTAAATTATTAATTTAGAAAGGTCGGTACATTAATTAGAAGAAACAAATGTTAAAATCAAAAAAATTATATTATCCCATTTTTGTAGCAGGATATACTTTATTACCACTAGTAGTTCTTGCCCAAGATGTTATTTCTGTTTTATCCAGTATCCGTAATGTTCTTAACATAGTAATCGGTATTTTGTTTGTTTTAGCCACAGTTGTCTTTCTCTGGGGGGTAATTCAATTCATCGCCAAAGCTGGTGATCCAGAAGGACAGAAAAAGGCTAAAGGCGTCATGGTTTGGGGTATTATTGGCCTCGCAGTGATGGCGGCGGCTTGGGGAGTAGCTAATATTTTGGTCAACTTCTTCCAAGCGAGATCCACCCCAAGTTTTGTAGAACCACCTAGAATCAATTAAAAACCCTTGAGGCAAAGAGATGGATTCACTTACCCAGTTAATTAATAAGATACAAAATCAGGTTTTAAACCCCATAATTAATTTGCTATTCGCCTTGGCCACGGTGGTGTTTCTTTGGGGAGTGATTCAGTATGTTGTCGGCAGCCAAGGAGATGAGACCAAACTGAAGAAAGGCAAACAAACCATGATCTGGGGAATTATCGGTATGACCGTAATGGCTTCTGCTTGGGGAATAGTGAAAATTCTTTGCCAATTCTTCGGAACCTGCAGATAGTAATCAAGATAAAAATCTAAAAGATAAAAATCGCCCTACATCCGGGCGGTTTTTGTTTTTTCTTCATCTTTCTATTAGGTGTCTAGATTAACCTGGATAGTAAATATGCCGCAAGCCACCATTTTATTGCAAAATTTTACCGGCCTGGCCCAATCGCTTATCGGGATACTTTTCCTTTTGGCTACTATTGTCTTTTTGTGGGGAGTAATACGCCTTATTTTCTCGGCCGGTAATCCGGAAGCCCGCAAAAGCGCTCAAGGAATAGTCCTCTGGGGAATAATCGGCTTGGCGGTCATGGCCGCGGCCTGGGGAGCGGCACAGCTCTTGGTTTCATTTTTTGGCATTCCTTCCCAGCCGCCTCCATTTGTTCCCCCACCTACGCCCTAAATTTTAGCACTGCCCAACAGTGCTAAGTTGATTTTGGCCCAATTTTGGGTTAAAATTTGTTTACTTTGCGCCCGTGGTGAAATGGCAGACACGCTAGCTTTAGGAGCTAGTGCCGCAAGGCGTAGAGGTTCAAATCCTCTCGGGGGCATTTGTAAATCAGATAAAAATATGAGATAGTGTTTGGGTTGCCGATGTAGCTCAGAGGGCCGGAAGCGAGTAACGTAGCTTTCGGCGGGAAATTTAGTGAAGCCACGCAGAGCGTGTGCGAAGCGTAAAAATTTCCCGGGGTTTTGCCAAGAGGGCAAAACAGCAACTCCATGGTTACGCCCGTGTAGTTTAACGGCAAAACAACTCCATGGTAAGGAGTAAACGAGAGTTCGACTCTCTCCTCGGGCTAGGAAAATAAAGTAAAATAAATATGCCACAACCAAATTTAGTAAAAATGCAATGCTCCGTTTGCAAACGAATTAATTACTGGACCAGAAAAAATAAAAAACTGGTGGAGCGAAAGCTGGAGTTTAAAAAGTATTGCAAATGGTGCCGCAAGCACACTGCACACAAAGAAACAAAAAAGTAATAACATAGTAGCGGTCTCCAACCCGCCCAAGTTTTTGCGGGTACGTGGGGGTATAGTTCAATGGCAGAACGCTGGTCTCCAAAACCAGTAATCAAGGTTCAAGTCCTTGTGCCCCCGCAAAAATTTAGGCGGGCGATTCCCTGCCTGCCGCAGGCAGGCCTCATCTCCCGCTGCCAAATATGCAAATCTTCTTTCTCATTCTTTCCATCCTAATTACCGTAGGAGCTATTTTGTTTTTATTACTAGAAACCTATTTAATTTTCGGCGGGCATTTCCGGGGAGCTCCCTTTGTCCGCTCCTCACGAAAAAGAATAAATACCATGTTGGAATTGGCCCAAATCCGGCCCGGCGAAGTTGTTTTTGATTTGGGGTCGGGAGACGGGACTTTAGTTTTAGCCGCGGCCCGCGCCGGCGCCAAAGCCATAGGAATTGAAATAAATCCGTTTCTGGTTGTGTTTTCCCGGCTTCGCATCAAGCGCCAAGGATTGAGAGAAAAAGCCAATATAATTAGTGCAGATTTTAGAATTTCATCGCTTTCCACTGCCGATGTGGTGTTTATGTACCTTTTGCCTAATACGGTTAAAAATTTGCAAGAAAAATTGCTTCGGGAATTGAAGCCGGGAGCAAGAATTGTTTCCAATTCCTTCCCTTTTCCTGCTTGGCTTCCGGCAAAAGAGAAGGATAAAGTGTTTCTTTACCATGTTCCAAGCTAAGCCTGTAACATAGGAATAAGAGGCAATTTAGGTTAAAATAATGGTTATGGATGCGAAAGGAGCCTTGATTCAGTCGCTAGTTGATGGAGGATATCTAAAAACGCCGGAGATCATAGAAGCTTTTCGCGCGATTGATCGCGCCGATTTTGTTTTGCCCGAATATAAAGATAAAGCTTATGGCAACTATCCCCTGCCTATCGGATCAGGACAAACTATTTCCCAGCCGCTCACTGTGGCTTTTTTGCTGGAATTGCTACAGCCGCAAAAAGGGGAAAAAATCCTGGATGTAGGGTCGGGTTCCGGCTGGACAAGCGCTTTACTTGCCGAAATTGTGGGCGAAGAAGGAAAGGTATTATCGGTAGAAAGAATTCCGGAACTATGCGAGTTTGGCCAAAAGAACTTGCAAAAATACGATTTTTTGAAAGAAGGAAGAGTACAGACTTTTTGCCAAGATGCCAGCCAAGGACTACCTAGAGAAGCTCCTTTTGACAAAATACTTGCCGGAGCTGCCGCAGGGCTTAAAACTGGGCGGGCCGCTCTGGAAAGTATTCCTTTAGCGTGGCGCGAGCAGCTAAAAATCGGAGGAAAAATTGTCGCTCCGATTGGTGGCCTGTCTGCGCAGGCAGGATCGGTCTGGCTTTTTGTTAAAAAATCCGACAAAGAATTTGCTGAAAAAGAATTTCCGGGATTTGCTTTTGTCCCGCTCATTAAGGATAAAAACGAAGAAAATAAAAAATTCTACTTTCTGATCCTGCTGCCGTTTCTCTTTGCTGCCGGAGTGCTGGCTAACGAGATTTATATCCCCCACTCCAAGACCGAGGAACTAAAACAAATAGAAATAAATCCCGGGCTCGGTTCCAGAGAAATCGCTCAGCGCCTTAAAGATGAAGGAGTAATCCGCTCCAAATGGACTTTTGTTTTTTATGTGTCGGCCAAAGGCGCTGCGGATAACCTTAAGCCGGGCACTTACGCCTTTGGCCCAAAAACCATACCGGATATTACGCGGGAACTGGTAAAGGGAGCAAATTACGAACGCACTATGACTATTCCCGAAGGATGGAATTTGCGAGAAATAAATTCTTATTTGCAGGCGCAGGAGTTTGTTTTTGCTGCGGACTTTGAGAGAACGGCAAAAAATAAAGAAACAGTAAACAAATTTGCGGAACAATTTCCATTTTTAGCGGAGATACCGGCTGCTCTCGGCCTGGAAGGATATTTATTTCCCGATACCTATCGGGTATTTCAAAATTCAGCGGCTGAAGAGGTTTTAATTAAAATGTTAGAAAATTTTGATAAAAAATTAACCCCCGATTTGCGCCAGGAAATTCATAAGCAGAAAAAAACAACTTTTGAAATAATAACTATGGCTTCTTTGATTGAAAAAGAAGTTATCTCGGAAGAAGACCGGGCCATGGTGTCGGGAATCCTTTGGAAACGACTGGACAAAAACATTGGTCTGCAGGTTGATGCGACCATTGCTTTCATAACCGGCAGGAAGACAACTAAAATTTCCCAGAAAGAAATCCAAATTGATTCGCCTTACAATACTTACAAATACCGCGGCCTGCCTCTTGGACCAATAACCAATCCCGGGCTTTCGGCGATTAAAGCAGCCATTTATCCGAAAAAATCGCCCTATCTTTACTACTTGTCCGCCAAGGACGGCCGTACAATTTTTTCCGAGACACTGGAAGAACATAATATTGCCAAGGAAAAATATTTACGCTAACACTTTCCCGCGTCGGGGGGTTGACTAAAATTTCAGTTCCTGTATACTATAAATTACTTCCCAAGACGCAGGCGGGCACGCAAAAGCCCATAAGTCCTGCCGAGGATACTCGTTTCCGTCCAGGAAACGTTTTGGGGTGTTTAGCCCCATTTTTTAATTTATGCCCTTAACCAAAGCCCAAAAAGAAGAAACCATAAAAGAACTTGTTGATAAGTTCAAGCGCAAAAAAGTCGCTATTTTTAGCGATTTTCACGGGGTATCCGTAACCAAATCCCAAGCCCTGCGCCGCCTGCTTAGGCAAAATCAAGCTGAATACAAGGTGGCCAAAAAGACTTTGATTGATAAGGCTTTAACCCAGGCTGGAATTGAAGCTAAAACCAAAGTTTTAGAAGGAGAAATAGGAGTCGCTTTTGGTTACGAAGACGAAGTAGCGCCAGCCAAAACCCTGCTCAAATTCAGTAAAGAAAACGAAACTTTTAAGATACTGGGCGGCCTTCTGGGAAACCGGCTGTTGAATTTCCAAGAAGTGATTGCCATTGCCAAACTGCCTTCCCGAGAAGTCATCTTGTCTCAGGTGGTGGGCGCGCTGTCATCCCCTATCCGAGGCTTGGCTATTGTTTTGCAAGGAAATATAAAAAATTTGGTCGTAATATTAAACAAGATAAAAGATAAAAAAATTAAATAAAAATATGGAAAAAGAAAAACTTATTGAATCCATAGAAAAGATGTCAGTGCTGGAACTGTCCGAACTGGTAAAGACGCTGGAAGAGAAATTCGGCGTATCTGCCTCCATGCCCATGATGGTAGGAGCCATGCCGGGAGCAGGCGGCAGCGAAGAAGGGGAGAAGAAAGAAGAAAAAACTTCTTTTTCGATAGAACTAACTGAAGCCGGGGGCCAAAAAATCAATGTAATTAAAGCCTTGCGTGAAGTAACCCAGCTTGGCTTGAAAGAAGCAAAAGATTTGGTAGATGGAGCTCCGAAAATGGTAAAGGAAGGAGCCAGCAAAGAAGAAGCAGATGCAATGAAGAAAAAATTGGAGGAAGCAGGCGCAAAAGTTACCATCAAATAAGTCAAATTAAAAAAACATCCGCCGACCGGCGGATGTTTTTTTAATATTTAAACACTTGCTTTTCTTTTATCTACTGCTTATCTTGAGTGTGGAGAATAGGATTATGGAGCAAATACTGGAAAGGCTTTTTGAATCCGCTCCTAAGATACGGTTGCTACGTCTCTTTGTGCGGAATCAAGACCAACTTTTAACTCTTGAGGATATAGTTAGGCGAAGCCAAGTTAAGGGCAATTCAGCCCGCCGGGAGCTTAAAAAACTCCTGCTTTTAGGATTAATCAAACAAAAAACAGGTAAAATTTCACCCAAAGGGAAAAAAGGCAAATTTTATTTCACAAATACTGAATTTAGGTTATTGCCTGAATTGCAAAATCTCTTAACCAAGGATTCGGTGGCTCCCAGGCGGAAGCTTTTAGCCAAAGCCAAGAGCCTGGGCCGAATAAAGCTCATGGTAATTTCAGGAGTTTTCTTAAATAGCGACACAGCCAGAACTGATATTCTATTAGTCGGCGACAAGATTAAGCAAGGGAGGCTAGAGCGATTCCTAGCCGAGCTGGAATCGGATCTGGGAAGACCTCTTCAATACACCCTAATGAGCTCGGAGGAATTCGCCTACCGGGTTAATATGTATGACCGTTTTTTGCGGGATATCCTGGAATTTCCACACGAAAAGATAATAAATAAGCTAAAAATCTAATAGTTTCACGTTTTACAAACAAAAAGCAGCCCAAAGGCTGCTTTTTGTTGCCCAAGCGCCTAAATTAGTTTAAAATTAAACATCAAGGAGAGCACTTGGTAAAGTGGGCGGCTAGCTCAGTGGTAGAGCGTTGCATTCATTCACCCGCCTAAATTTTGGGCGTTTAGCTCAGTGGCAGAGCGCTATCTTCACACGATAGAGGTCGTTGGTTCAATCCCAACAACGCCCATTGTCCAAAACTTTAGCGGGCAAGTTGCGAAAGGCCGTTGGTTCGATCCCAACGTCACCCAAGACAAAAAAGGCCTGGGGTTGCACGCCAGCCACAGGTTTGATATCCGTGCCGCCCGCTTTGTATTAGAATCAAGCTCAGTCATTGCAGTGCCAAAGCCAAATTGCATGCAATGTCCAATATCCATAAAAGACATGTTTATAATTATGTTAATAACTATGTCCTTTTGTGGATAATGTCCTTTAATATTTCCGTGCTGTTGATATAAATTTTACTTTTAATTAGTTCCACATTTTACGTTTCACATATGTGAAACATATACTCAAACATGAGTTTTCACATAAATAATGTTTAACGGGAAACAGTCCAATAGAGTTTACAAAAATGTCTTTTATATTTATAGGACATTTTTTGAGATGACAATCTTATGTTATTTTTATTTTAATGTATCTTGGCCAATTAGAGCAAGTCTCACGGATTTGGCAACGGGATGAATACAGAATCCGACTGAATTAGTCGGATTTTTGATTGGGCGGTGTAGGGA
>CAYPPK010000009.1:0-26939 GCA_964412615.1 uncultured Candidatus Saccharibacteria bacterium | reverse complement strand
TGCATGCCTTATCCACGCCGCCAGCGTTCATCCTGGACCAGGATCAAATCCTCAGTTGAATTCCGATAAATCGGAATTATTGAGTCGCCGCCTTACCCCTAAAATGGGCAGGCGAGCCTCGCTCAAATTTAATTTGAACGAGAAACAGCTGGAAAAAAAGAAAATTTTCCAACTATTTTTATTTTGCTGGATCTATTTGGATTCGCCCCGACGCACTATCAAAAATATGATAATGAAGTCGGGATCCCGACATCCGCATTGCGGATTGTCGGGACTATTCACTTTTCAAACTGCTTCCCGTTCCGAGCTTGTCCGATCCTAGAACAAATCGCAAGCGATTTGTTCGGATTTCGGGCAAAATAACAGCCACGCAAAATCCTCTTGCTTAGGACCTTGCGTGGATGTTGATCTTGCCACCTGACAACGGTTCAAGATCTCAACTCATTGTAAATTGTGTGGTAGGGAGCTGGTTTTTAGCTCCGCCATAGGCATTTTGCCGTTCCTCACAAGTAAAACACATTATACTACTGCAAAAAAAGATGTCAATCCCTAGCTTTTTACAAGTTGCGTGGATTAAAAATAATTTCCTGTATTCTCTTTCTTACCTTTGGGGTTGGCCAGAAACCAAGATATTTCCCCATCAACAAACGCGTTTGCGCCTCCACAGCCGGAGCAGAATTGAAAATAAGAGTTATAGGAACCATGACCCATTGTAATACCATGAAAAGATAGCGATGGCGTCCTACTTTCAAGGGTTTGGGCGGTAACAATTTCAAAGTAAGATAAACTGAAGTAATAATTCCAAACATGGCAATGGTCATAATCCATTGGGTTACGCGGGGCACGTTATAGGCGAGAACCGTAGTGCCGAATAATTTTCCCCCGAGCAAAACCGGCAGCCAGCCGGCAACAAAAATTATGATAGAGTTAGTGGCCCAGCCCCAGAAACTTTCTAGCATATGAAAAGTCCAATAAATTTTAGTAGAAAAAGCGATCTTGCGGTTATGCAAAAAACCAAAAAGAAAATATGGAATGTCAGCAACGCCGTAAGCCCATCTCCTTTGCTGCAAATAAATATTTTTTAAAGTCTGCCAAAATGTTTCCGCCACGTTGGCATCCATGGATACGGGCACCAGCAACGGCTCCACCCGCCAATCGCCGTCAAACGTTAAAAGCCCCTGCCAAAAAATGCGTGAATCCTCGGATACCACATTTACTTGCCAAAAATCCATTTCCACCAAAGCCTTGAGAGGAAAGGCGTGGGAGGAAAAAGACACCAGTCTTTCTGGCCGCATCTGATTCATGAGATGCCAAAACGTGGATGAAAAAGCCATTACTCGCGATATGGCCGATGCCTCCCAAATATTATTTATAAAAAGCGGCACTGGCTGGAACGAAGTGCGCAAGGGACGAAGAGTTGTCAGGTAAGCATAAGTAAGCTTGGTAAAATAATCGGGTGGAGCAACCGTATCTATATCAAAAACAGAAACAATAACCCGTTCATAAGGAATCTTTTTTTTGTCTATTATTTCTTTTGCTTTTCGGCCGGCCCAGGTTTCATTTGCTCCTTTGCCTGCCAGCTCACCGGGAGCATCTTCATGCAAAGTAAAAAGGAAATGTCCGAATTTATCTGAGAATCCCTCTTCTATTTTTGCGCCAATAGCTTCTGCTTCCACTCCTGCCCGCTTTTCTCCGGAGAGCACTACCAGCATCCGCTCCTTAGGATATTCAGAATTTAAAATCGCGCTCAAGGTGGTTCGCAATATTTCATCTCCCTCTTTAAAATAAGGCAGAATCACCAGGTGCCAAATTTCTTGGCGCCAATTATGGATCCCCAGCGGATGTTCCAACAAATTTAATTCATCAAGTTTATCCACCCAATTTATTCGCAAATGCCTGCGTAGATTTTGGAAACTAATGCGCAAATGCCAGGTTAAATAAACTGTTTTTAAAAACCAGTAAAGGTCAAAGAGAATAACAAAAGTTATGGTAGCAACCGGAAAATATAAAGCCCCTAGTATAATCAAACCAAAAGTTGCCCAAACCAACAACCCAGGTACCATCTCTAAGAAACGATAAATAATGCGCTTCTGGCTGTACGGTAAATCTTTGGCGTTTCCAACGGTGAGATAAAATTTTTCGGAATTTTTGTTCACTGATTCTTAATGAAGAATAAAAATTTCCAGATGAAGAATTGCTGAAGCCAAGTAAACTATAATAGGTTAATAACTTTATAGCAAAAGCAAACTACTTTTTTCTTCTAAATTCCAGGGATTGGAAAGAGCTAGGTTCTCCCAAAGAGCGCCAATATCGCCATTGCTTAAACCACCCACCTAGACCTAGATAATGCGAATGCCTTACCCTGAATTTTTCGTCCTGTATAATAAGGTATCCCTGAGATAACCAAAATGAAGCCCATTCCTGATCTTCTCCTCCAGCGCCATAGGCCTCATTGAATTTTCTTTGTTCCCAGAGTTCTTTTTTGATAACCGAATTTGTAAATCCTAATATACCGGCAACCGGTCGGGTAAATATCCTCCTGAAATGTCTGGGCATAATTTTGCTATTTTGGAAAAATTTATCCCAGAAAGTAGCGTCCGGCAAAGCTAGAGGAAAAGCGAATACGCCCGCAACCTTTTTGCATCCCGCGAAATTTCGGAGCCCGTCCGCGAGCCAAGTTCGAGAAACCGGTAGAGAATGCGCGGAAATTATAACTATATAATCAGCGGCGGATGAATGTTCAATACCAAAATTAAGAGCGTAAGGATAAGAAAATTTTTCCGGAGGAATGGTAAAAATCTTAACCGGAAATTTACGAGCAATTTCCAGAGTGCGGTCACTTGAACCGGAATCTACGATAATAATTTCAAAATTTTTATAGGTCTGATTAAAAAGCGTCTCCAGCACTTTTCCTAGCCATCTTTCTTCATTTTTGGTTCTGACTATAATTACTGTTTCCGGCATATTTTATTTATGTTTACTAACTATAACCCAAAAAAGAAAACAAAAAAATCCGCCACAATGGCGGTTTTTCGGTTATCTTCTGATGTCCCATGTCCTAATCTGCTTTTTTTACTACTGGATTTACTTTTCTTTCCATCCGTACCAAGAGTTCTGCAAAAGAATTTACACGCAAAATTTTTCTGAACTGGTTTTTATAATTGTGAACAATACGTATTCCATCTACTTTTATGTCATATACTCTCCAGCTCCCCTTAGAGCGCTTAAGGTAAAAAAGAAGCTCCATGCCATTGTCTCTGACCTGGGCCTCTACTTCTCCTTGATTACCATTGACTCTTTCTGCCAGGAAGATTATTTCAACTTCTCGTATCCCCTCCACTCTTTCCGAATAAGATTTTTCCAGCAGTCCTTTGAAAAGTTGTACGAACCTTTTCTGTTCCGCCGCAGAAATCTCGTCCCAAAATTCTCCTAAAGAAATTTGGGCCATTTCTTCAAAATCAATCTTGGGGGTTAGCAAAGAACGTAGAATTTCGCCTCGCTTATTTTCCTCTGCTGCATTTAGCTCCACTTTGACGCGTTCAATTGCTTCCCTCAATTGAGAAAGCGGACTTTTTTCTCCTGCCGTGATGGAAAAGGCAGTACCGATTAGCACCAAGGAAAACACTGATCCAAGGGCTTTCTTAAGCTTCATTTTCAACCTCTGTTTTTACTTTCTCTATCCTATCCCTCTTCCTTCTTCCTGTAAACAGGCTTCTTTTTGATATTGCTCTTTCGCCACTCTGTTATTTTTTTGTGATCTCCTGAAATTAAAACCTCAGGCACTTTATATTTTTTCTTCTGCCAAAAAAAAATCTCCGGCCTGGTATACATAGGCACTCCTACGCCGAGCCTTTTTTCTTCCAGTGATTGTTCTTTGCCTAAAAAACCAGGAAGATGCCTAGAGACCGCGTCAACCATTATCAGAGCCGGCAGTTCTCCGCCGGTTAAGACATAAGGGCCAATGGAAATTTCTTCCAGCTTAAAAATTTTTCTTACGCGTTCATCAACCCCCTCATAATGCCCGGCTATCATAACTAGCTGCCGATGCTGCTTGGCCCAGTTAGCCGCCATTTTCCCATCAAACTGTTTTCCTGCCGCTGAAAATAAAATAATTTTTATTTTTTTATCTTTTTTGCTTTTATTTTGTAAGATTGAACTTATGACTTTTATCAAGGGTTCAACTTTGAGCACCATCCCTGGTCCGCCGCCGTAAGGGCGATCGTCCACTTTTTTATGCTTATTAAGAGCAAATTCGCGCAAATCGTGAATTCTAATATCCACCAATTTCTTGGCTTGCGCGCGCTTGATCATGGACTCATTCAAATATGAATCAAAAATCTTGGGAAAAATTGTGATGATATCAAATTTCATTACTTATTAAATATCATTAAATTCCGGAAAACACAAAAAAGCGCCTAGGCGCTTTTTTGTGTTTAATCTCAAAATTAGAGACGCAGATCATCCACTACTTCGTCCACTTCGGAACGGCGGGCCATTCTGGGGCCCCGTCCTCCTTCCGGTTCTTCAATCTTCAAATTCACGCGGGCATTATTTTTGATGCCTACTACGCGAAGCAAAGATCGGATGGCCTTGGCGGTCTGTCCGCTGCGGCCGATGATCTTGCCCATGTCCGCCGGGTCAACCTTGAGGGTGATCAATACCCCCATCTCGTCAACTTTGCGGTCGGTCTTTACTGCGTCCGGATTATCCACGAGCGCCTTTACGACAAACTCTAGGAATTCCTGATCAGATTGCATCTTAGCCATTTCTTTTTTCTTGTTCCGACTTTCGTCGGGTTTTCTATCTTCTCGACCTTTCTAAGCACCTCAGTTTGACTGTTTTGCTGCCTCCCTGGTGCCATTTAATAATAAAGCTATTATATTTGTTTTTTCGGAAAAGTCAATTACTTAATTGCCACCTTCTTTCCCTGCAGTACCCCTTTGCCGACAAGCAAATTATGCACAGTCGGAGTGGGCTTGGCCCCTTTGCCCAACCAATATAAAATCCGCTCATTTTTTAAAACAACAGCTTTTGTCTTGGGATGATAAGATCCGAGAATTTCCAGTTCTCCTGATTTAGGCTTGGATCGTTTTTCCGTCACAACTACCCGAAAAGCAGGATCATTTCTTCTTCCCACCCGCTGAAATTTAAGCATCAACATGGCTTCTAAGATAAGATATTTTTACTTTTAAGTCAATAAGCCTGTCTTCATTTTATCCTCACTATACCTTCATATGTTGTCTTTAGCACACTCCAAGGAGTGAAGAATGGTTTTAAACAGAGTGGATAGCCCCGAACTTCATGAGGAGATTTTACGAGCCATAAAGAGGGGGGGCATTCTTATCGCCTGTCCTCCTCATCCGGGAACTGACCCGGATGCCGTAGCTACTTGTGCGCTGCAATATTTGTTTATCCGGGAAACGCAAAAATCCCTGCTTCCCTTCATGAGAAATACCGCCACTCTTTTTTGTCCCACTCCGATTTTTCCAAGCGAGAATCCTTTGTACGAGTTTCTTCCCATAAGCAAGTTTACTACCTGGTTCCCCGAAATTCCGCCTACTTTTGTGCTGGTAAACGACTACGGAGATTTTAAAAGATCAGGAATTGATCCAAGCCGACTTTCTCGGGATTGTAAGATAATCGGGTTTGATCATCACTCCCGGCCAGCCAATGATTTTCCCCAAAATGGAATGCAGGTAATCGGCCAAGCCGCTTCAACCACGGTGGTAATGTATAAATTTTTAAAGGCCCATCTTCCCAATCCCGGGCCGGAAGTCCGGAGGGAGATCGCTCTTTATACTTTTATCGGCATTGTGGCAGATACCAATGGTCTGCGCGACTTATCAGCTGCTCCTGATACTTTGCAGATCGCGTCTGCTTGCATGGCAGAAGATATTCCTTGGCGTCAAATCCTTGCCTGTCAGCCGTATGAGGTAGAAACATACGACGTGGTAAGCGCTTTTCGCAAAAAGTTTGAACCGGAATTGCGCTTTCTCTGGTTAATAGCTAACCGGGAAGAAGTTATTAGCTGGGGCGGGAAACAGGTGATAGAAGATGCCTTGCGCATCTTGGAAAATACCAGAGATGCGGTTATCGCTTTATTGCAAGAGCAGCCTAACGGCTCCTGGAAAGTATCTTTGCGCAGCCGGAGTAATGGCGACCCCCGCTGGGAAATCTCTGTTTCCAGAATAGCAGAAAAGTTTGGAGGAGGAGGCCATCCTAATAAAGCAGCTGTCACTTTCCGCAGGGACAGTGACCCAGAAAAAATCCTGAAAAATATAAGAGAAGCCGTTGAAGTGCAGCGGCAAGAACATCAAAAACAAATGAAGGAGGAATACTAAACGGGCTTTACGCCCGTTTTAATATCCGTTGCTTCTTCTGGCGCTGGTGCTAGTATTGAATTATGCCTCCGGAAACCGCCAAAGCAGTGCAAAATGTCCGGTTGAAACGATTTTTCATGTTAGTTCGCTTTTTTGCCTTTACGGTGGTAATTGCCGTAGCGCTGCTTTTTATTTTTAGAATTGAATTTTTCCCTTTTATCATTTATCCCCGCCTTTTTCTCTCTTTGCTGGCGGGGATTACGATTTTTAGCCTAATTTTTTATTTTCTCATCGTACCCCATAGCACTAAAAAGAGCGTATTATATACCAACAATGTCGCTTGGGCAATTTTTCTCACAACCGTAATTTACGCCACGGGGGGAACCTGGAGTCCTTGGTCAGTTATTCTCCTTTTCCCGATTATTACGACTGCTTTTGACCTGGAAGCAGCTGCGGCCGTTGTTATCGGGGGTTTAATTATTGCTTTAGTCGGTATTATAACCGGACTTGATTATGTGGCCGGCAGAGCCGGGTCTTTATCTTTAGGACTTTTCTTGATGTTTTATTTAAGTCTTTATACTTTCTATATTTACCGCGTAATCAAAGAAACCTTGCGGCAAAAATATGAAAAAGAAGAAACCAAGCGCCTGTACGGAGAGCTTTTAGAAATGGATAGAATAAAATCCGATTTTATTACTTTGACCTCGCATCAGTTAAGAACCCCCTTGACTGAATTACGCTGGGCTTTGGATACGGTATTGCAAAGAAAACAAGAAGTAGGCGAAGAAATTAGGTCTATTTTGGAAAAAAGCCAAACCAGCACCGAACGGATGGTCGGCATCATGGATGAGATGCTTAAAATTCCTGCTTTGGAACAACAGGACCCCCTGCTGAAACTGGAAAAAATAGAAGCAGCCGAATTTTTGCGCGCCATCTACCAAGGATTTGAACTTTTAGCCAAGCAAAAAAGCGTTTCCTTACGTTTAGTTTTGCCCGAGGAGGTCAATATTTCCGCCGATCGAGAAAAATTGCGATTGGCGCTGGAAAATGTAATAGACAACGCCATTCGCTATTCTCCCAACGGTAACGTAACAATTACCTTAAGGCGCGACCAAAATTTGGCAATTATCAGGGTTCAAGATTCCGGGGTGGGCATAGCTTATGAAGACCAAGAACGGATATTTACTAAATTTTTCCGCGGCAAAAACGCCATGCTGCTGGAACCCAACGAAAGCGGAGTCGGTCTTTACATAAGTAAGAGAATAATTGAAAAGCACGGAGGGACTATTTCTTTTGCGTCTCAATTAAAACAAGGAACCACTTTTACCATAACCCTGCCTTTGGGTGCTTAAACCAATAATGTCGATTATCTATTAGTAAAAGCTTCTGCTTCTTCCAGCTTTAAGGAGAGAAGTTTGGAAACTCCTTCATTCCCCATGGTAACGCCGTAAAGAATGCTGGCTGATTTCATTGTTTCGCGATTGTGAGTAACAAGTATTAATTGCGTCCTCTGGGCAAGTTCTTTTAAGATAGCGGCATACCTCTGGGAATTAGCTTCGTCCAAGGCCGCGTCGGTTTCATCTAATATGAGAAAGGGCGGAGGGTTTACGGCCGTGATGGAAAAGAGGAGGGCAATAGAAGTCAGGGCTCTTTCTCCACCGGAAAGCATAGCCAATCCTTTTATGCGTTTTTGGGGTAGATCTAAAGAAATCTCAATTCCCGGTTCCGTCAGCCTGGACTTTTCTTCCAAATTATCGTCTTCTTCCTGGCCGCCGCGCACTGGGACATCTACCAATTGCAAAGCAGCCCTCCCGCCGCCAAAAATGATCCTGAAGTAATTGTGGAATTCTTCTTTGATCTTGGCAAAACCGTTTTTAAAATCTTCTTTAACATGCTTGTCCAGTTCTTTCACTAATTCTTTTAAAGAAATGGAGGCTTGTTTTAAATCTTCCAATTCTTTGGCCAGGAAAGAATGCCTGGTTTCAGTTTCTTGATATTCTTTCACCACTGAAGTATCAATGCCGCCGATTTCCTCCAAGCGAGCACGCAGGCGTTCAATCTTACGCTTAAGTTCTTCGCCAGCCATACTAAAATTTTCCAATTCTTGGCTTGCTAAATCTTTTTCTGAAATTCCTGCTTCTTTTACTTCCCGCGCCCATATTTCTGCTCTTGCTTCCAGTCTTTCCTCGTCAAATTTAAATCTTTCCAAAGCGAGAGCGATCTCTTTATCTTCATCTTGTTTAGCCCGCAGGGTTGCATCTAACTCTCTTATGCTTTGCTGAGCGGCCCGATATTTTTCCTGATATTGCTTCTCCACCGCTTCCAGATTTGCCATTTGCGCTGTTGCCGAACCCAGTTCCTCCTGCAAATTTTTTAAGGTCTTGCTTAATTCCTTCACGATGGCGCTTTCTTGCGGATCTTTTTTCTCTTCTACCGTTCCTCGGCTGATTTCATCGGCCAAATGTTCCAAATTAGCCAGCAGCTTTTCCAAATTGGACTTTATAATTACGGATCTATCTTCATTTAAAATTTCTCTAATTCCCGCTGTTAATTCTTTAATTTCAGCTTGAATGTATTTTGCATCAACAACTTTCACTTTAGGCTGGGCGGCTTTTTCCTGTTCCACTTCCAGTCGCCCCTCCAGGCGGCCTATTTCTCGCTCCAATTCCCTGCCTCGGGCTTCCAGTTCCACTAGTTTTTTTTCTTCTTCGCTTTTTTCCGATTTGTCTCCGGAAATCTCTTTCTCGGCTTTGGCAATTTCTTGCCATAACCCCACAATCTCTTTGCTCAGTTCTTTCTTTTTTTGCCGAAAGGGATTGGCAGCAACAATAATTTTATTTTTCTCCTGCTCAATTTCTTTGGCTTCTTGGAAAAAATATGTTTTTTGCAGCAATTTCAGCTCTGCTTCCAAACTTTCCCGCGCTTCCGCTTTCTGGGCCTGCGTTTTTAAAAACTTCAAATGGGGGGCTATTTCCCGCAGCAAGGCTTCCACTTGCCGCATATTGTTTGCGGTCTGTTCCAATTTTCTTTCTGTCTCATTTTTGCGCAGTTGGTAAATTCTAAGACCTAGAGCTTCTTCCAGCATTTCTCTTCGCTCCCGAGCAGAAGCCATAATAATGCGGTCAACCTCGCCTTGCCCGATGATGTTATGTTTTTGCTCTCCCAGGCCGATGCGGGCCAAAATTTCCACCACGTCTTTCAACCGGACTTGGGAATTATTTAAATAATACTCGTTTAAGCCATCCCGAAAAATTTTCCGGCCGATTACAACTTCGTCAAAATCCAAGGGAATACGGTGATCTTCATTATCAAAAATCATGGTTACCGATGCCTTGCCCATTCGGGGTATCTGCGCTCCGACACCCGAGGGAGACCCGTTCCAAATAAGATCCTCTCCTTTCTTGCCCCGCAAAGATTTCATGGATTGTTCTCCTAAAACCCAGCGAATACTCTCGGCAATATTGGACTTACCCGAGCCATTTGGCCCCACAATAGCCGTGACTCGGGCCGGAAATTCTAAAACTGTCGTTTTGGCAAACGACTTAAATCCGGAGAGTTCAAGTTTTTTTAAATACATGGCTTAAATCCAACCCTTAGTATGCAGGCCGGCTCGCGCCGCTTCTTCCTGTGCTGCTTGTTTGGAAGGGCCTTCTCCTTCCGCGATTTTTTCTTCGCCCAAAAACACGCCGACAATAAAATGTTTGTCGTGATCCGGCCCCCATTCTTTAATAACTTCATAAGTGGGAGTTATGCCTACACGTTCCTGTGATTCTTCTTGAAAAAGCGATTTAGGATCTTTGTAAAGTTTTTTATCCAGCACGTCTTCCAGCCGAGGCATGAGAGAATTTATAATAAAATTCTTTACGGCTTCATATCCCTGATCCAAATAAATCGCTCCTACCAAGGACTCAAAAGCATTGGCCAGAATAAATTGCCTTGCTCGACCCACATCTTTTGCCTCTCCCCGCGAGAGCAATAAAAAGCCATTGATACCCAAATCCACCGCGATATCGGAAAGCATGCGAGAGTTCACTAAAGCGGCTCTAAAACTGGTAAGCTCCCCTTCCGGTTTTTCCGGGAAGCGAGCATATAGTTCTTCGGTAACCACCAATTCTAAAACCGCATCTCCCAAAAATTCCAGCCGCTCGTTATGCCCCAAGCGAAAACCGGGATTTTCGTTTAAATAAGAGCGGTGAGTCAGGGCTTGCAGCAGCAAGTCTTCGTTTTTAAATTTTAGCGATAATTTTTCTTGCAAAAGTGAAATTTCTTTCATAGCTATTTGTTTTTTTTCTTCTCTTCTTTTGTTTTTTCCTCCTCTTCCCCCCCTTCGGGGTGTTGCTCTGACGAGCGAGCCTCGCTCGCGGCGGGAGGTTCGCCTTCGACGGCTCTTTTTTTAGCCAGTTCTTCCCGAGATGGATATTCTTTGCCCGGCTCCCCTATTTCCCGATATACGGTGCCCAATACTCCGTTCACAAATTTGCCGGAAGATTCCCCGCCAAAAGATTTGGCTAATTCAATTGCTTCATTGATAGCAACCTTAGGTGGCACTTCTTCTCTGCTTCCAAACAATAATTCATAAAGTCCAAGCCGTAATACTGCTCTGTCCACAGAAGTTATTTGGTCAATCGGCCATTCCGGAGCCGCTTTTTCAATGATAGTGTCAATTTTTGGCAAATTATCAATAGTCCCGTCCACCAGACGGTCAATAAAGGGGTACTCTTCGTCCAGACCCGGGCCAAATTCTTTTTTATTGCGCGCTACAATCTCTTTCAGGACGCCAGGTTTTTTACCTTGGAAATCCCATTCAAAGAGTGATTGCATGGCGATAGAACGAGCTAGATGGCGTGAGGCCATAAGAAGAAAGATGCGAACTGCACACGAACAACGCGAATATTAATCGGTTTTAATTAGCGTTGTTCGCGTACGTTCGCGCGCTGATGTTATGCTATTTATGAGAAAGTTCTTCAGCCGATAATGCCTTTCCTCGGACGGCTGCTTCTTCTTCATGCTGATGAAGCTCTTTTTCTTTTTTCTTCCGCTCTTTCTTGTCCAGTTTAGCCAGCACATCCACGACTTTTCGGCCACCGTAATAACCGCAATTGGCGCAAACCTGATGCGGCAAAATGGTCCGGCCGCAGTGGGGACATTTTCCAAAATGTCGGACCTTCAGCGCATGGTGGGAGCGGACTCGATTGCGCTTGCCTTTGGTATGCTTCATCCGAATAACCATAAATATTACTCTAACAAATAAATTATCTTTTAGCAAGCGAACCGATAAAGGTTTGCCGGTGCATAGGTGAGCTACCAAATTGCAAAACCAGATTGCGATGCAAACGGGTGGCATAGCCTTTATGGGTCTGGAATTGATAATGAGGAAATTTTTTATGAAGACGAACCATCAGGCGATCTCGGGTAACTTTAGCAATTATAGAAGCAGCGGCAATCAAAGGAACTTTTTCATCTCCTTTAATAATAGTTTGGTGAGGAATGTGCGGAGCAAGCCGCAATCCCCCATCCAGCAAAACTTTGTGGAGAGCTAAGTTCTCCACAAGTAACCTTTTGCAAACGCGGCGTGCTCCTAAATTCGCGGCTTGGGAAATATTGAGGCGGTCAATGGTTTTTGGCCAAACTCTGGCTACTGCCCATTCCAGGCGGGGATTTTCGGTGAGAAACTTGAACCACTCTTCTCTTTGCCTGGGAGAAAGTTTTTTAGAATCCCGAATGCCGGGGAAAATATTTTTCTTTTGCTTCCTGCCTTTTATTTTAATGCCCGCTACCACTACCGGCCCGGCCAGAGGGCCCCGTCCCGCCTCATCAATACCTATTAGATATGAAAATGAAAATTGAGTTGTCTTCATAACTGCGATTCTCTATAATGAGAATGTTTATATTCTACTTTGATGAAATTCACCCATCTACACGTCCACTCCCATTATAGTTTACTGGATGGGCTTGCCAAAATTGGCGAGCTAGTTGGGCGCTGTAAAGAACTGGGCATGGATTCTCTGGCCTTAACTGATCATGGCGCCCTTTACGGCGCTATTGAATTTTATCAGAAGGCGCTTAAAGCAGGCATCAAGCCCATTATCGGGGCCGAAATGTACGTTGCCTATGAAGGCATGGGTGATAAACGGCCCGGCATTGATGACAAGCGTTATCATTTGACCCTGCTTGCCAAAAACCTGGAAGGTTATCACAACCTGGTAAAACTGGTAACCAAGTCCCACTTGGAAGGATTTTATTACAAACCGAGAATTGATAAAAATCTCCTTCGCCAGCATTCCGCCGGACTGATCGGGCTTTCCGGCTGCTTTACCGGAGAAATTTCGCGCGCTGTGGAAAATAAAAAACCGGAGTTAGCCGAACGGCTGATTGGAGAATATCAGGATATTTTGGGAAAAGAAAATTTCTATTTGGAAATCATGCCGCATTTTAATTTTGAAAATCAGCGCCGGACCAACGAGGCCCTGGCGACTCTCTCCCAAAAAACCGGCGCCAAACTGGTGGCCACCAACGACATTCATTATGTAAGGCCGGAAGACGCGGAAGCCCAGGATATATTGGTTTCGGTGCAAACCGGCAATATTGTCAGCGAAGAAAATCGCCTGACCATGAAAGAAGCAAATCTCTCCATGCGTTCTCCCGAAGAAATGGCGGCTCTTTTTCCTGATCATCCCGAAGCTATCGCCGCTACCCAAGAAATTGCCGAAAAAGTGAACATTGAAATTCCGCTCGGATCCTGGACTTTCCCGAATTTTAAAGTTCCGGGCGGCACTACCCATGATGAAGAATTGCGCCGGCTTACTTATGCGGGCATTACCGACCGGGGGCTGGAAAAAACACCTGAAATAGAACAGCGCTTGCGCTACGAATTGGAAATTATAAAAGACAAGGGGTTTTCCCCGTACTTTTTGGTAGTGGCTGATCTGCTAAATTACGCCCACCAAAAAAATATTTTGACCAATGTGCGCGGGTCCGTGGCCGGCTCCCTGGTAACTTACCTTACCGGCATTACCAATATTAATCCTTTGGAATACAAGCTTCCTTTTGAACGGTTTCTTAACCCGGAAAGGCCTTCCGCTCCCGATATTGATATGGATTTTGCCGATAATCGCCGCGATGAAATGATTCAATATACGCGCGAAAAATACGGGGAAGATAAAGTTGCCCAGATCGGAACCTTCGGCACCATGATGGCCAGAGCCGCGGTACGGGATGTAACCAGAGCTCTTTCTTTTCCCTATGCGGTAGGCGACAAAATTGCCAAACTCATACCCTTGGGTTCGCAGGGATTCCCCATGACGATTGAACATGCCATGGAAATTACTCCGGAACTGCGCGAGCTTTACGAAAAAGATCAAGATGCCCGCAAAATTCTGGATCAATCCAAAAAAATGGAAGGATGCGTTCGCCATGTTTCCGTGCATGCCGCCGGTGTGGTGATATCTCCCCGGCCGCTGTGGGAATACGTGCCGCTGCAATATGATCCCAAGGGCGGGAAAATAATTACCCAATATGACATGCACGCGGTAGATGACGTGGGGCTCCT
Organism: uncultured Candidatus Saccharibacteria bacterium; assembly: GCA_964412615.1. GTDB lineage: Bacteria > Patescibacteriota > Minisyncoccia > Sungbacterales > HO2-52-23 > CAYPPK01. The sequence goes on along the minus strand of CAYPPK010000009.1, from coordinate 13,070 downwards.
GAAATTTGATTTTCTGGGCATCCGCAACCTTTCCATTCTGGGAGACGCGGTTGATCTTGTTAAAAAACACCGGCAAATTGAGGTTGATATTGAAAAAATCCCTTTGGATGACAAAAAAACTTTCGCGCTCCTGGCCCGAGGCGAAACTGCCGGACTTTTTCAGCTTAACGGGTCGGGAATGACCAAATATTTGAAAGATCTTAAACCAAGTTCTATTCATGACATTAATGCTATGGTTGCTTTATATCGTCCCGGCCCGATTGAATCCATACCTACCTATATAGAAAGAAAACACAATTTTCACTTAATCCAATATTTGGATCCGCGGCTCAAAGATATTTTGGACCAATCTTACGGCGTTATCACTTATCAAGATGACGTACTTTTAACTTCCATTAAACTTGCCGGCTATTCCTGGTTGGAAGCAGACAAATTGCGCAAAGCCATGGGCAAAAAAATACCGGCCGAAATGGAAGCTCAAAAAGAAAAGTTGGTGGCTGGCCTCATCAATAACGGCATGAGCCAGGAAAAAGCTCGCCTGCTTTGGAAGCTTATAGAACCCTTTGCCGCTTACGGTTTTAACAAGTCGCATGCCGCCAGTTACGGTCGGGTAGCGTACCAAACCGCCTACATGAAAGCCAATTTCCCCGGTGAATACATGACGGCCGTACTTACGGCCGAATCCGGAGATATTGAAAAAATTGCCGAAATTATCAATGAATGCGGCCGTATGGACATTCCGGTTTTGCCTCCGGATATAAATGAAAGCTATGCTCGTTTTACTTTGATCAAAGGCCTCACTGAAAAAGAGAATAAAATCCGGTTTGGTTTGGAAACGGTTAAAAACGTGGGTACCAATATCGTGCAAGCCATAATTACAGAACGAGAACAGGCAGGTAAATTTACTTCGGTGACCGATTTTACTGAACGAGTTCAGCATAAAGATTTCAATAAAAAATCCTTGGAATCTTTAATAAAATGCGGAGCCTTGGACGGTCTAGGCGAGCGCAATCAGCTTCTGGCAAATCTGGATATGCTGCTTGAATATAACCGCCAAAATCAAAAAACAAACGGCAACGGCCAAACCAATCTTTTCAGCTCCGCGCCACAAATCCAAGTCGTTTCCTTAAAATTAAAAAACACGGAATCGGCCACCAAGCGCGAACGTCTAGGCTGGGAAAAAGAACTTTTAGGCCTTTATGTTACTGAACATCCTCTGCAGGAATACGCGGAAAAATTATCCCGCCATCGGGTCTTGCCCCTAAAAGATCTGGCTTCCGGGCGACCTAACTATCCGGTGGCGGTGGGAGGAATTATTGCCGGTATCCAAAAAATAACCACTAAATCCGGCGAGCAAATGCTTTTTGTGAAAATGGAAGATTTAACGTCCCAAACCGAAGTCTTAGTTTTTCCTAAAATTTTGGCCAAAAACCCGTCGGTCTGGCAAGAAGAAAAAGTTTTGCTGGTAAAAGGCCGACTTTCTGACCGCGACGGCTCTCCGAAAATCCTTTGCGAAGAGGCAGTGGAAATTATTTAAAGTGCTTGACAATGCTTATTTATTTTCCTAACGTATAACCATGCAGAATTTCACGGGCAAAACTACCGCCACGACAACCAGCCTTTAGTCTGGGAGTTTTGCCTAAAGAAAATCTGCGCGGAAGGGCCTCCCAGAGACGGGGAGGTTATTTTGTTCTTAAAAGGGAGAGAGTATGACAGAAGCAGCGGTCAGCAGGTACCGGTGGGAGTTCTTTTGCCCCGGATGTTTGGTGTTGTGGTATTCCAACAGGTGGAAGGACTACCACAATTCAAGACCAAGCAGGGGGCGCTTGTCCCTGCTCTGCTCAACCTGTCGGTAGAACTGGTGGATGCATGAGCTCACGCATCCACCAAAAATCTTTTCAAAATCAATTAAATAAAGTTAATATATAAATATGTCAGAAAAACAAGAATTGCCGGAAAACGACCATCGCGAGCTTGGTCAAAAGCTTGATCTTTTTTCTTTCCACGACGTCTCCCCGGGAGCTCCGTTTTGGCACCCCAAAGGGATGATGATTTTTAGAGAATTGGAAAAATACGCACGTAAAATAAATGATGAGAATGGCTACCAAGAGATTTCCACCCCTATTCTTGTCAAAAAAGAACTTTTTGAAAAATCAGGACACTGGAAACATTATAGAGATAATATGTTTTGGTTTAAAAACCCTACTGATAAAAAAGAGACCTTGGTGGTTAAGCCTATGAATTGCCCCGAATCAACTTATCTATTTAATTCTTCCATCCGCAGTTACAAAGATTTGCCTTTGCGCCTGGCTGAAATCGGCAGATTGCACCGGAATGAACGCTCGGGAACTTTAGGAGGACTTTTCCGGGTTCGCCAGATAACTATGGATGATGCCCATATTTATGTGCGGCCGGATCAAGTTGAAGACGAAGTTCAAAAGGTGATAGAAATTATTGATCATTTTTATAAGATGTTTGGGTTCATAGCCCGTTACGTTTTGGCAACCAGACCCAAAGGCGCTTTGGGTACTAAAAAAGATTGGGACTTGGCCGAAGCGGCTTTGGCCAATGCGTTGAAGAAAAAAAATATTTCATTTACGGTTGAAAAAGAAGAAGGCGCTTTTTATGGACCTAAAATTGAAGTCCACATGAATGACTCCCAAGGACGAGATTGGCAGTTGGGAACTGCCCAACTTGATTTGGTCATGCTGCCCAGACAATTTAAATTAAACTACACAGACGAACTAGGTAAAAAGCGAATGCCTTGGGTAATTCATCGCGCAATTTTTGGCTCTTTTGAAAGATTCATTGGAGTTTTGTTGGAACACTTTAAGGGAGCACTCCCTTTTTGGCTTGCCCCCGTGCAGGGAGTATTACTGACCATAACTAATGAAGTCCAGGACTACGCTGCGGAAATTTATAAAGCGTTAAAAAAGGAAGGTCTTAGGATTGATTTGGATTTTCGCAACGAAACTATCGGCAAAAAAATCCGCGAGGCGGAAATGCAAAAAATTCCCTATCTTCTGATAATCGGGAAAAAAGAAGCAGACGCCAAGACCGTCGCCGTGCGAGAAAGGAGCAAAGGCGATTTAGGTCAGATGAAACTAGAAGCATTTTTGGAAAAAGTAAAAAATGAAAGGCAGTGAAGCCCAAGCTTATCGTCATTGTCGGCCCTACCGCTGCGGGAAAATCAGAGTTAGCCGTTAAAATTGCCAAAAAATTTAAGGGAGAAATAATTTCCGCAGATTCGCGGCAAATTTATCATGGTTTGGATGTCGGAACCGGCAAGGTACCAGGCCGGTGGACGGGAAAAATTTTTTTATACAAAAAAATTCCGCATTATTGCCTAGATTTTGTTCCCCCCCAAAAACAGTATTCCGTAGCAGAATATAAAAATTGCGCCCAAAAGGCATTGCAAAATATAACGGATCGCCACAAACTTCCTCTGTTAATCGGCGGAACCGGATTTTGGATAGATGCCGTAGTCTACAATTTTGCTCTTCCGGCAGTTCGCCCCAATCCCCGATTGCGCCTGCTCTTGGGCAAAAAGAGCGCAAAAGAATTATTGGCCCTGCTGCGGCGACTTGATCCTCAACGCGCCCGGACCATTGAGCAAAAAAATCCTCGCCGCCTTATTCGCGCCATTGAAATTGCCAAAACTCTAGGCAAAGTTCCAATATTAAGAAAGAAAAATATTCACCAAACGCTTTGGATAGGACTAAAGCCCAAAGATTTGGTAAAAAGAATCGGTTTAAGGGTTAAAAAAACAATTAAATCGGGATTGGCGGCGGAAACCAAAAAACTCCTGCAGGCAGGAGTTAAGCCAAACCGCATCAAAGAATTAGGATTTGAATATCAAGCTGCTTTGCTTTTTATAAATAACAAAATAAATAAGCAGGAATTTGAACAAAAGCTGATTAAAGATTCCCTGGCTTACGCGAGAAGACAAATGGCCTGGTTTAAACGCAACCCGGCCATCCACTGGTTTACCAATGGCTACGGCACCGAAAAACTATGTCAAGAATTTTTGCAGTGACTATTTTACCGCTTCACCATCCCAACTAAAGGGAACGAATATCAGATATACTTTCTCTTTTTTCTTGGCTTGATTGAACCAAGTAACAAAATTTTCTCCTCTCTCCACCAAAAGCTCCTCGGCCGTATCACGTCGGGCTTGGGGTAACAATACTAAGCGGTTAAAATCTTGCCAATCAAGGCCATAAATAATTTTCACGGCTTCTTCCAAATTTTGTCCTTGGGCCAGAGCTTGACTGGCCCGATCTTTGCTTAGATTTTCAAAGCCGGCAATCAATTTCTTGCCCTGATGTTGTAAAATAATATCTTCAATAAGAAAATTGAGCGCTCCCCTTTTTACTTCGGCTATTAAATGAGCATTAGCCGGATCAGTAAAATCTATCGCTCTTCCTCCCGCAACCGATTGCGCCTGGGAATTGGTGAATTTTTCAGCCGCTTCAGTTGCTTTTTCCCAGGTACGGTAAGTAATTAAATCTCCACTAACCCAAGCCACCGGATAAAATTTTCCGGAAATTATAACAGCAGAACCCAGAATAATTATAACCGCCAAAGCTAAAGAAATTTTCATGAACTAGGGCAAAGGGTTTAGCAAAAATTCCTTAATTTTTTTCCACCAGGCAAAGGAATTGTTCTGGTTTTCTTTTGTTTCTTCGGGAACCACCACTATTACTTCCTCTCCGGGCAATTTCAAATTAAGCCTAGCTTTGGCCTCCCGCTCCGCACCCTGGCGCGATTCCAATTCGGCAATATAGCTTTCCAGTTCTTCTTTTTTTTGGGCTAATTCGGCAATCTGCTTTTCGGTGTCCTTTGCTTCTTGATAGAGCTCCCAGGCTTGCCAAGTCATTTTCGTAGCGCCCCAGCCCGCCCAAATGGCCAGCGCAAGCAACAGGCCGTTAATTACCAATCTTTTCTTGTTTTTGCTTTTTGCCAATATTTCCTTTAAAATACCCATATGTTTAAATCACGAAAAAAATTAAACCTTGTTTGGATAGTTATTTCCCTCCTGGCGGTAATTTCTATGGTAGCGTATCTTTTGCTTCCTATCATAATTACCGGAGGATTTTAATTATTTTACTGCTTTTTCAGCATTTTTAGGTAAACCTCGGGAGGTATATCAACTTTCCCCATTTCCTTTAGTTTCTTTTTTCCCTTCTGTTGTTTCTTCCATAATTTCATTTTACGGGTGCGGTCGCCTCCGTATAAATAGCCGGTAACGTCTTTTTTTAAGGCGGAGAGTGTTTCGCGTGCGATAACTCTGCCTTCTACTTCGGCCTGTATGGCAACAGCGAAAAGTTCTCGCGGCAATAATTCCTTTAATTTACCAACTCTTTGGCGGCCGATAAGATAAGCCTGCTCCCGGGGAATCATCTCAGCCAAGGGCATAACTTTTTCTCCAGCTACCAAGATATCTAGGCGCACCAAGTCAGCCGGCCGGAATCCTGATATTTCATAAGAAAGGGAAGCAAAACCCTGGGAAATACTTTTTAATTTATCATAGAAATCAATAATAATTTCCCGCAGTGGTGCTTCAAACTTAACCAGCAATCTTTCCCCGGCCAAAGTTTTGGTTTCGGCAATTATCCCGCTATGGTCATTAATTAAAGAAGTCAGGCTGCCGAAATAAAGCGGCGGAGTTATTATTTCTATTTCTGCCCAAGGTTCCTGGATGGACTCAATTAAATGATCTTCGGGCAGGCGAGAAGCAGAATAAACAATTTCTTCCTTGTTTTTGGTTTTTATTTTAAAAGCCACCGAAGGGTTGGAAAAAGTGAGTTTTAAGCCGTATTCTCGCCATAAACGCTCCGAGACAATTTCCATATGCAGCATGCCAAGGAATCCCATGCGAAATCCCCGGCCAAGAGCCGAAGAATCTTCGGGCTCAAAAGTAAGCGCGGCATCATTCAATTTAAGCTTTTTTAAAGATTCGCGCAGTATCTCATGTTCGTCCTGATTTTCTGGAAAGACGGAAGCAAATACCATAGGTTCGGGTTCGCGATAGCCCGGCAGGGATTTAATATCTTCTTTAAATTCCGCCTGGACGACGGTATCTCCAACGCGCACGCGTTCCGGCTCTTTAATACCGGTGGCAAGGTAGCCGATTTCTCCCTGCTCCAACATGGTCTTGGGAATACGGTCGGGGCTAAATACTCCCACTTCCAGAAGTTCTGCCTTAGTTTTGCTTGCCCTGAATTGGATTTTTTCGCTCTTCTTGATTTTGCCTTCAACTATGCGCACATAAGCAATAATACCCTGATAGGGATCAAAAAGAGAATCAAACACCAGGGCGCGCAGAGGCGCTTCTTTAATCTTTGGCGGCGGAACTTTTTTAATAACTTGCTCTATCAACTCCTCCACCCCGGCTCCGGTTTTGCCTGAAATTTTCAGTATTTCCTGCGGATCAATTCCGAATAAATCAGTAATTTCCTGCTCGGTTTTGGCAATTTCGGCCGAGGGAAGATCAATTTTATTTACCACGGGTATGATTACCAAATTTTCCTTCAAAGCCAAATTTAAATTAGCTACAGTTTGGGCCTGTACTCCTTGCGTCGCATCCACTAAAAGAATAGCTCCTTCCACCGCCGCCAAGGCGCGGGAAACTTCGTAGGCAAAGTCCACATGCCCCGGAGTATCAATCAAATTTAAAATATAATTTTTATATTGCATCCTCACCGGCTGAAGTTTTATGGTAATTCCCTTTTCTCTTTCCAAAGGATGCATATCCAAAAATTGCTCGTGCATTTTGCGTTTTTCCACGGTTCCGGTCAATTCCAAAAGCCGATCCGCTAAAGTGGATTTACCGTGGTCTATATGGGCCATAATGACAAAATTGCGTATTTCCATATTTGAAAAGCCGGCAAAACCGGCTTCTTTAGCATAACAAAATTTCAACCAAGGCGCTAGATGGATTGCGAGGGATGAATTGTTTCTCCGTTCCAGTGCGCGGGCAAAACTTTGGCTTTAATCATGCGTCGGCGGATAGCGGTAATCAGCCAACTCATTTCTTCAGCTTTCAGCAAGATAAGCACGCCAAAATAAACGCCAAACCCCGCCAGACCAGCTATAATTCCTTGCCCCAAGACCCGAGCCAAAGTAATTAAAGGCAGAGTTTCGGAAAAACTCACTCGCACGGCATAGGCAGCCACCCCGGCTATGGAAGCGGCTAAAGTTATTTTTAGCAAGGTCATTAAAGGATAATGCTCGCACACTTTAAAAGTTCGTTCGGCTAAACGTTGCAGGGAAAAATATAAAAATAAAATATTGAGAAGCAGACCCAAAGAGAAGCCCAAAGCCAGTCCCAGGACTTCGGGATTTGGCAGATCCGCTATGCGAAACATTCCAGTAAGCAGCTCGCGTACCGGAGAAGCGGTGGCCAGCAGCCGGCTAAACCAAAAGGCCAAAGCAACCGAAACCACAGAAGCGCCTATATTTATAACCAGCGGCCGCCAAGTATTTTCTAAAGCGTAATAACTTTTAATCAACAAAGAAGTTAAGCCTTCGGCCAGCATGGCAATAGTTAGAGCCGCTAATACGGCCGCACTTAACCTGGTATCCTCCCAGGAGAAAACTCCGGCCCCCAGAGCCGCCCGGATGATATGCGCCCGCAAAACTATAAAAATAACGGCGGTGGGCATAATCCAAAAAAGAATAGTCCGAATACCTAGGAAAAATTCCTGAAAAAATAATTGGGCATTTTTATTGATATAGGAACGAGAAAGCTTAGGAAAAAGTGCAACGGCATAGCTTACTCCGAAAATTCCCACCGGCACGAAAAATAAATTTTGGGCCAGCTGCCAAACGGCAATGCTTCCGGCGGCCAAAGTAGAGCCAATGGCAACTAGGACTAAAACCGTCAAACGCGAAACAGAAATGCTTAAAACCCGGGGAAAAGCCAATTTTAAGACCATAAGCGCTCCTTTGCTAAAAGGATTTTTTAAAACCCTAAACCGAGGAGTAAAGCCAAGCTGATATCCCGCCCAAAATTGCAAAACAAAATGCCAAAAGGCTCCTAAAATAACCCCTAAAGCCAGACCTGACATTCCCCAAATTGGCACCAGGAATAAAATCCCAACTATGATGCCTAGGTTATAAAGCACGGGCGCGATGGCATAAGCCAAAAATCTTTGGAATGATTGCACCACAGCCGAAAATATGCTGGACAAGCCAAGCAGGATGGGAGAAAGCAGCATAATGCGAGTGAGCGTAACGGTAAGGGCCCGATCGGGAGCGGAAAATCCAGGGGTAACCAAGTGCATAAAATAAGGGGTAAGAAAAAAAGCAATGAGCATCAACAAAACCGATCCGCAGATAAATAAGAAAAATAATTGCGAAATTAAAGTCTGGGCTTTTTCTTTATCTTTGGATAAGTATTCCTGAAAAACAGGGAGAATGGCGGCTGACCCGGCTCCTAGCAAAAAAACCACGGAAACCAAATCCGGTATTTGAAAAGCCGCAAAGTATATGTCCAGTTCCCGGCCGGCGCCAAAATTGGCTGCCAGCATCCTGTCTCGCAAGATGCCCAGCAGCCTAGATAAAAGTCCCGCGGCTCCCAGGAGGAAAGCCGCGGAGTGAATATTGGTTATTTCTCCATTTAGCCGAAATTGCATCATCGTCTCAACTTATCTAACTATTCCACCGGGGGTTCGGTTCTTTTCTCCGGCAAGGGAGGGGAAATTCCCTCCAAAGCTCTCTTTTTGGCGCGCAGGTTAGCAAGTACTTTTTTAACTTCGTCATTGGCCGGATTAAATATCAGAATTTTTTCAAATTCTTTTATGGCTTTTTCTCTTTCGCCTCGCCGGTCATAAATCAAACCTAGAAAATATCGCGCATTGGAATAATTGTCATTAATGGATACCGCCCGCAAAAATTCCGCTTCCGCTCGCCCGAAATCATTAACCTGGTAGTAAAGAAGCCCCAGTTGAAAAGCAATGCCTATATCCACGGGAGCTGCTTGCCGGGCTTGCTCGACATTTTTGATAGCTTCATCTAATTTATTTTGCCGCACCGCAGTCTGCGCAAGCAAGAAATGCGCTTGCGCAAAATCCGGTTTCACTTCGGTCGCTTTGCGAAAGGCCTTTTCTGCTTCCGCCAAAGCAAATTGCTTAGCCTGTGCAAGCTGCTCTTTTTGCCCTTGGTTTTGATTAAGCAGAAATTGAACTCGTTCGGCAAACGTCAGATAGGCCCGGCCGAGGTCCGTCCAGATGACTGGATTTTGCGGATCCAACTCTGCGGCTTTTTGATAACTTTCTACGGCAAACCGTTCTGACCCGGCAATAAAAGGTATGATAATTTCATACAAAGAACCTTGAGCACGCCAGAAAATTGGTTCTTGCGGATATATTGATAGTACTAATTGTGAATTCTGGATGGCCGTCGCTACTGTTCCTTGAAATTCGCTCTGCACATTTTCTCCTCTAGAAGCCCGTTGGATTACATCACGTATTTGCTCCAGGCGCGCCAAAACCAGCGTTTGCATCAGTTTGGGATTATTCGGATCTAAAGCAATTGATTTTTCAAATTGATTTACCGCTTCGGCAAGATTGCCTTTATTAAAAGCGGCCATGCCATTTTCCAGAGCCCAAGCCGCCCGAGCCTTATCTGCGGCAAAATAAAGAGCCCCCACCGCCAGAGACACGGAAAAAATAATCACTAACGAAGAAGTAAACACCACCCAAGGGCCTTCAAATTTAATCGTGTATGCCTTTACTTTCCAAAAACTCGCCTGCCCATCGGTTTCAGCCGTCAAGGCCAGCAATAATCCCACCAGTAAAAATAGGAGCAAAACCAAAGTAAAGGTGGCCGGATAGAGGAATCCGGTCAAAACTATGCTGGCCAGCCCCAGAAAAAGCGCCCGGGCGGTTATCATTTCACCGCTTGGGGAAGAAAGCAGACCGCGCAGAAAAGTAAATATAGTTACGGACAGAAACCCCAGAAAAGCGAAAAAGCCCATTAAGCCCAAAGTAGGAATAAGGGTCGTAATCCAGGAATAGCCCTGGTTAAACCTGATTCCCCAAAATATAGTCTGATTTATGGAAGGATCTTTATACTTTACCCAATCTAGACCAAAGGTTGCCGGGCCGGTTCCTAAAAATATATTTTTTACGTTTTCCTTGAAAACTGCCTTGCTGATGCTAAAAGTCGCAGTTAAAGAAGGGTTTACTTCGGCTGGCAATTGAACCCAAGCAAGGCTTTGGGTGCGAATCAAAAGCATTACCACGGAAAAAAGTATCAGCCCCAAGGCCGCCCAATAGCGCCAGCCAAAAGCGCCCTTGCGGTTACGGTCAAAGATAAGGCCGAAAAGAAATATGGCCGAACCCAAAAGTACTATCCAAACCGTACTGAAGTTGACCGATAAGACCACGGCCAAAAAACTCACAGAAGAAACTATCAGCAAGGAGCGAACCCAAAGTTTCCAGGTTTGGAAAAAACCAGAAAGTATTAAACCAACGTTTATTAATAATAAAGAAACGTAAAAAAGTGCTAATCCATTGACAGTTCCCACTACATTAAAATTTTGCCCTTGCATCAGCGGCAAAAATCGTAAAACGCTATAGACCGGAACTCCCAAAAACTGCAGCAAGGTTATTAAAGCTGAAACTGTGCCGGCAATAAGCAAAATAAACAACAAAACTCCAATTTCTCTTTTATGGCCAAAAGAAGTAGCGGCCAAGAGCATAAGTAAAATACCTAAAATCAAAGTAGAAAGTTTTTCGCCGGTTGCTTCGGAAAAAAGCAGGGAAAGCAGCGGTGATTTGGAAAGAAAAACACTGGCGCTAAATATCACAAGTAAAGCGGCAGCCGCCCAAAGTAGGAAAGAGTGGGGGAAATTTACCTCTCCAGTCCGCAGAATTATTAGCAAGCGCAATATCACTGCTATGACAATAAGCACCCCAAAGGTTATTTCCCGCCCAAATTCTGTGGGCAAAGAAAAAGGCACAAACCACAAAGGCAGCAAAGCAGCAAAAATATAAAGGATGATTTTCGCTCCAGTTTGGAAGCGCAGCGAGAGTTGATCCATAACAATCATTATTTAATAAATTCTAATTTATTTCAAGTAATTTACGGAGAAATAATTTCGGTGGTAGTTGTGGCAGATGTTTCGGAAGTTGTAGTTGCTGTTTCAATAACTTCTGGAGTGCTAGTTTCTGGTGCAGCGCCGGTTTCTAAAATATTAGTATTTAAGCCTGTAGCGCAGGCCCCATTTTCACTTATCATTGCCCCATCCCTGATTTTGATGCAGAAAGGATTTCCGGTGTTTTCGTCATAAAGCGTTAGGCCGATGCGTTTTTCGGCAGAGCCGAAAATAGCTGATTCGTTTACTGCTAATTTCTTGGCGGTTACTTCATCTGCAATTATTTTTACCGCGATCATCGTGCCATCGCTGTCTATCCTCCATTTCCCGTCCATGCCAAGGATTTTGGAGACATTGATAATGTCGTTGCCGTTCAAATTCAAATCGCCGAAGAAGGTTACATTCACTTTGCCGGATTGCTGGTTGACACTCCAGGCGTTGGTGGGGTCGGTAAGAATTTGCGAAGAGACATCAAGCTTTGGCGAGCCCATAAAGGTGCCTACGGCCATATTAATGATTCGGTAGTTGCTTTTTCTCTCCTGGAGTTTATGGAGTTCCCGGTCTATCTCGGAATCAGAATCCAGCCGGTATGGTCTTTTCTCGTATACTGGGTCAACGTCTGATTCCAGGGCCCTTCCTATTATCTGGTTGAATTGCTCTTTGGTTATTAAATCAGGAGAAATAGCTTTTGCTTTACCATCGTTGTTTCCGGAAGGGATGATATAGTCGCCTTCTCGTACTGAACCTTCCACCAGAACAGGCATCTGGCCGATGTAGGCGACGGCAAGCCAGTTGGGGTCTGTGTCGCGGGAACATACGGTTTCGCCCTTAGATGGATCGCACAAAGGATTGCCTCCTCGGAGACCGGCATCGGTGGAGGTGAGCATATTTAGCACCGCGCCTTCGGTGTTTTTCGTTATCTTTCCATTCTTGATGCCAACTACTTCGTAGATTTTAATATCCTCATCATGATCTAGTTTTTCCATAAACTCGGCGTAGTCAACAGCGCCTGTCGCCCAGCCGTCATCGTTGAGGGCGGAGGCATCGGAACGAATTTGGGCCTGGAAATCACTTGTGCCAACGTCTGAATCCCAAAATTCCAGATCATCACTGGTATTAAAGCCCCGAATGCTGAAGTAGTGAGCAGTATCTCCATCTGCAAATTGAATAAAAGCATAGGTCGCCGTTGTTGCTTCAGTTTTCAGGATAAGATATGGATTGGAGTCCTGGGTAGCAATTCGTATAGTGGGGTTATCTGCAGAACCCTTTTCACTACGTATCTCTAGATCTGGAGCTGCCGTTCCATCTGATTTGATTTGCAACCTTGTTGCCGGACTCGTGGTCCCGATGCCGACGTTGCCAGCCTGGGTAAGCGTCATAACCGAACCTAGGTCATTGGAACTTGTCCAGAAATCAAGCAGGCGGGTTCCGCTGTTGGCTCCGTCTTGAGCGCGAATGAGCCAGAATGGATTGCTTCCGGTCAAGTCCATACGGATAGAGGTAACCCCTGTATCTGCTCCTTTGCCTCCTTTAAGATGCAGGACCTCTTGTGGATTGGCTGTACCAATACCGACAAGCGGTCCGGCTGCAGTGGAGGATGAAGTGTTAAACGACAGACCTGGAAATCCGGCAGTAGTGGAAGTGGCAAAAGACAATGCATTTACCGCTGTGGGTATCGTCGTCGTCGAACTGGATGCATACACCATATTAATCCCCGACAGCAGGAAGTTGGCATTGGCATTGGTGGTTAAGGAAGCCAGGGAGAACAAAGCTCCGGGAGTTGAGGTGCCAAGGCCTATTCTGGTGTTGACATCGTCATATACCAAGCCCGATGCTCCTCCTAAGGAACCGCCATTGTTGTATTGAATTTGGCCGTCTGATCCTCCGGGATTGGCGCCAATGCAGGTGCCAGAGATGGAAAAGCAGCCGGTGGTGAGGTTTAGGCCATTGGCAAAGGTGGAGGTTC
>CAYPPK010000008.1:0-36106 GCA_964412615.1 uncultured Candidatus Saccharibacteria bacterium | reverse complement strand
GTACGCCTGCTTTGGGAGCAGGTAGACCGAGTTCGATTCTCGGCACCCCGACCAAGTTAGACATTTCAAATTTTCTCAAAAATTGATAAAATTGTTTGAGTTGCGGGTATCGTATAGTGGTCAATACTCCAGTTTTCCAAACTGGTGACGGGGGTTCGATTCCCCCTACCCGCTCAAAAACATTCATTTGAATCATTGATATAGTTTTTGAGCGAGGCTCGCTCATTTTTTTGAAATGAGCGGCCCGCTTAACACATGTTTTATATTTATATACTTCGAAGTTTAAAAGATGACAAAACTTATGTTGGTTATACTCACAATGTTGAGGAGAGATTGCGGCGACACAACTCTGGGCAAGTAACAGCAACAAAATATCGGCGACCATTGAAATTAATTTTTTTCGAGGAGTTTCCGTCAGAAAGAGAAGCTAAGAAAAGAGAATTATACTGGAAGAGTGGCGGAGGAAGGAGAAAGTTAAAACAGCTATTCAATAACCATCCGAAAATTAACCGCTAAGTAGCTTTTCTTGCAAAAATACCGTTTCTGCGGTATTTTTGCTTTCAGTTTTATAAAAAGGAGCATAGTTATGTCAGCCCTTTTGATCGCGGGAGATGAAGACGAATTCTTAGCTGAGGCGGTGAGGTTCAAGGAATTTCTTTTGCAAAACCATCGTCTTGGTATTGTAGAACTTACAGAAGGTGCAGACGCAGATCTCCTTGAGGGAAGACTATCACAGATGACTCAAACTCCAGAACCGTTGTTAATCGTATTCGTCGGTCATGGCGGCCGAGATGGCTGGCAGTTATATGGCCCAAAAAATTTCTTCGGTTATACCACTCTCATTAGGCTTCTGCTAGATAGATATCCTTACCCAACCCAAATAATTAACGACTGCTGCTTTTCAGGGTCTCTCATCTGTTTTCTTAAAGAATCGGCAGTTTCCCTTGCTCCTATAGGGGTTATTGCCAGCTCCGGGAAAGGCCGAATGGACCACGGCCACGGACTTTTGGAAAAGGTGCGACAAAGCTGGCAGAATAGGATGCGATTTGATCCCAGAAAATATACCTTTGAGAAAGCACAAGTGCCTCGCATGAGGCCATATTACCCATTGCACCGTTGGGGAGCAGTTCTGGATGATCATTTTATTCCCTAAATGCCGCCTGCCTTGTGCAGCGGTTTTTTTACCGCGTTAATTAAAAAGACGCCCCGCTTCGGTATGCTTCCATAGGAAAAATACCAAAAGTGGGGGCATCTCAAATTACTCTAGGTCAAAAACTCAGTGGAGCGAGCTTTTGGCCTCGTTTCAGAGGCAGAAGTTGCATCATTAGCAAAAGGAAAAAAATTTGATGCCATGATATGTCCGCAGACAATATCTAATTTGCATCTGTTCCTTATTTATACAACTTGACCTAAGTGCAGTTCTGCCTCTGAAAAGAATTTGTCAAAGGAGTTAATAAGAGGTGGGACAATATATTATTCCTAGCAAAAATAAAAAATAAAGTCAAGCGATATTTTTTGTAAAACTAACACCATATCCACAAGTTTTTTACATCTAATCCCGACCTGATTAACTAGTTATCAAAAAAAGCACCTTTTATGGTGCAATTTTTTGAAATCTTTTAGCGAGTAGTTACTTGACGGCCGCTTTCAAGCCCTTACCGGCTCTAAATTTGGGCGTAACAGTCTCACTAACTTGGATTCTTTCTCCAGTGCGCGGGTTAACCCCCATTCTGGCCCCCCGTTTTTTGACAATAAAAGTGCCAAATCCCGAAATTGCGACCTCTTCGCCTTTGGCTAGCGCGCTCATAATGGTGTCAAAGAGAGTATCTACCGCATCTTCAGCGGTTCTTTTAGTTCCTCCGAGTTTAGCGTGGACTGCGTCCACTAATCCCATTTTGTTCATCCCACACATAACTTGCACCATAAGGTATGGCCCTAATTTATTGGGGCAACACGCTAATGAAACAAGTTTATCCTGAATCCCGAAACATTTTACTTGCGGACTTTAATCAGGGCAAGTTATGTATGGGATTCATAGAGTTTCGTATTTAAATTTGGCGACCTTTTGGCCTACTTAAGCTTATTTTATCCTGTAAATTATTTTTTTCAAATATTTGGCTTATCCACATACCATTATTTCTTATTTCTTTCCGGTGAAAAATTGATTAAGATAAAAACGTGAAATATCTTTCTTATGTTTCGCTCTTATTGCTTTCGTCACTCCTGGTAGGGGTGGCATTTTGGATACCAGCGCTGTGGTGGGTCATGCTTTTTGCCCTGCTGTCTTGTTTTTACGTGCTTGATTCCGTCAGCAGAAAAAAAGTTTTAGGGGCTAGCGCTTTTTTCGTAGTCATTACCGGAGGAGTCATGGCTTATCCGTTGCTAAGATTCCGCACAGTTCAGTCTGTAGTGCCTCAGACTAGCGAGCTTTTCTTTTTATTCCTCGTGGCAACGCTGTACGTCCTGACCATCGCCGCTATTGCCCTGCTAATCTTCTGGATTGGCTTTGCTTTGCTTAAAAAACCATTGGCGCGCTTAATTTTCCTGCCCTTGCTTTGGGTCGGATTTGAATTTTTAAGGACAAAATTGAGTTTCAGTTTGGCTTGGGTATCGGTAGGGGAGCCTTTAGTTGAATTTCTGCCGCTGGGAATTTACGCGCGTATGGGAAGCATTTATATTCTTTCTTTTTTTATCGCGTTTTTTAATGTTGCCCTTTATGAATCATTAAAGTATCTTTCTCCGCAAAAAGAAAAAAAACAGAGTTGGATGCCTTTGCTAGCCACTGTTTTTATTTTTTTCCTGCTGTCTGCCGGGGGAATAATCTATGTCCGGTTTGACCAAGCCCAGGCAAAAACCGGCAAAACCCTTGGGGTAGCCATAGTGCAGGTAGGATCCCTTTTCAATTACCGTCCGGAAGAAAAAGATTATTACCACAGATTGCTTTTAAAGACCAAAGAAGTAATCGGCAAAGAAAAAATTCCAAAGGCAGATTTGGTGGTTCTTCCGGCCAATTACGCAAATCCGGCCGAAGAAACAGAAATCCTGGAAAATAAATTGAGGAGTGAGTGGGATTTTATTCCGCCGGAAGCGGCCGTCCTTTTCGGGATCCCGATGAAAAAAAATAACACCCAGTATGAGACCAGCGTTCTTTCCCAAACCGATAGCGTACAGACCGCCTCCAAAAAATTTCTTTTCCCTTTTGTGGAATATTTCCCTCTGAATTCCGACCGATTTCTTCCCAAGCTAAAAAAATTCACCACCCAATATTCCCACGGAGAAAATCAGGTTCTGGTTTTGGAACAGGGGATAAACTTAGGCGTGCTTTTCTGCAGTGAGGAATTTGTTCCCCAAGCTGCCCGGGAAGCCCGCCAAAAGGGAGCTCAGATTCTGGTCATTAGCGGCAATACCGATGATTTCGCCAGCACTTTAGCTTTTCAGGAAGTACTACGCGCCGGACGCTTGCGGGCTCTGGAAAATAATACTTATGTAATTCATGCCCTAAAAAGCGGCATATCTGCCATAATTGATCCCAAAGGAAGAGTAATAAAAGAGCTCGGCAAAGACGAAGAGGGAATTTTATACGCCAAGATTGACTTATAACAAAGCTAACTGTGAATTGCAAAGTTGTAAGAAAATAATACGATTAAAATATGCTAGTTACTTTGGATGAGAAGCAAAAACAAATCGTGCTTATTCTTTTTATAGCTTTGGTTGCTGTGGCGGGCATTTATTTTTATCAAAAAAGGCGCGGTCTGGTTTCAGGCCCTGCCGGCACTTCTGACCTAAACGGAGTTCCCGTTGAGACTATCAGAAAATTAACTGCGCCCCAGGATGTTCCTTCTTCCGGAAAAATTTTAAAAGATCTTAGCGCCCCCAAAAGTTGGCAGCCGGCCCCAGAGCAGGTATTAAATTCGCTCACCGCGCCGCTACAGAAATAAGAATTATGCAACACTTCAAATCCCCTTCGGTCATTTTTTCTCTTCTGGTCATGACCTTTTTGGTTGTAAATCTGGTCTGGGGCTTTACCGAACCCTCTGCTTCTCCTCCCAATAGTAATGTTCCCGCGCCTCTTAATGTGGGATCTTCGGGGCAATCTAAGTCCGGGGGGTTGATTTTGAACACGGGAGGGGCTACCAACGGCTTGTTGGTGGATCAAGGGAACGTGGGTATAGGAACGCAAAATCCTACCCAGAAGTTGGATGTGACCGGATACATCAGAGCTGCTACCGGACTTTGTATTGGCAGTGATTGCCGGACCGGGTGGCCGAGTATAGTTGAATCCGATACTTTACAATCAGTTACTGGCAGGGGAAATACTACCAGCCAGGGGATTACAGTAGGCAGCTTGATAAGCGAGGGCACCATCCAACTCAAAGGACTTACGCTTGATTACCTGACTGGCTCAAATCCGGTTTGTGGTCAAGGCTATGTATCGCGAAAATGGAATGGCGGATCACTGGCCATTGATTGCGGCGAGCAGGGATCTGCTTCCTGTTCTATTTTAAATAAATGGGGAGCCTACGCGGAATTTGATCCAACTTCTTTTGCCGGCTGCAATGGCGCTCAATGCTCTGTATATAATTCAGGCGAAATTATCAATAAAGGCAGGAATAACGGCTGGTCTGCTGCTATTTGTGCGAGTAATTAAAAATATGCCGCGACAAAGACTTTTTCTTTTGCTGATACCAGTTTTATTTCTGGCCGGGATCCTGATTTATAAATTTGTGCCGGAAAATAATGTCAAAGCGTCCGCTTCGGACAATGTCTCCGGCTGGGCTTGGAGTGAGAATATCGGCTGGATAAGTTTTAACAGCACCAACCAGGAAGGGGGAACAAGTTACGGAGTTAAGGTAGAAGGCAACGGCAATCTTTCGGGCTTCGCCTGGTCCGAAAATATTGGTTGGATCAGTTTTAATGAGAATAGCGGCTGCCCGTCTAATCCCTGCAAGGCAAAATTCGCCAAAAGCAGCGGGGAAGTATCCGGCTGGGCACGGGCCTGCGCCGGAACTATAAACGGCGATTGCACGGGAGCTTCCCGAAGCGATGGCTGGGACGGCTGGATTCGTTTGCGCGGAACAAACTACGGCGTATCGGTAGCCGGCTGCCAATGGAACGGTTATGCTTGGGGTTCAGACGTGATGGGCTGGATAAATTTTCGCGGCAGTAACTACGGAGTAAACGGCAGTGGAGATGCCTGTCAAAATACCCAATGCAATGATGGTATTGATAATGACGGCGACGGACTAACCGATCACCCTAATGATGCCGGCTGCTCTAACCCCGGTGATAATGATGAAAGAAACCTCTGCAGCGATGGGCTGGACAATGATGGAGATGGCGATATTGATTACCCGGAAGACAGTGGCTGCGCTAATGCCCAAGATAACAATGAAACCAATGTTGCCGCTTGTGCTGATGGCGAAGATAATGACAGTGACGGCAAAATTGATTTCCCTGAAGATCCAGGATGCAGCTCTGTTTCCGACAATTCCGAAGAAGACCTATCCCTACCTTTGTTTCAAGAAATTAATCCTTAAAGTAAAAAATCATTATGCAACACTTCAAATCCCCTTCGGTTATCTTCTCTCTTCTGGTCATGACCTTTTTGGTTGTAAATCTGGTCTGGGGCTTTACCGAACCCTCTGCTTCTCCTCCCAATAGTAATGTTCCCGCGCCTCTTAATGTGGGATCTTCGGGGCAATCTAAGTCCGGGGGGTTGATTTTGAACACGGGAGGGGCTACCAACGGCTTGTTGGTGGATCAAGGGAACGTGGGTATAGGAACGCAAAATCCTACCCAGAAACTGGATGTGGCCGGATATATCAGGGCTGCTACCGGACTTTGCATAGGCAGTGATTGCCGGACCGGGTGGCCGAGCGGGGGCATCCAATCAGAGACCGACCCGACTGTGTCAGCTTCTTTAAAGGATGGCGTAAGCTGGGAAGAAGTTTCCGGAAGGCCCACCATCGGCTCCAATTTATATAACTGTCCGGTGGATGATGAAACCGGCGGTAATTGCACCAGCCAAGGTCTTAAAAGCGATTGCTCTGGAATCAGTTTAAATTCCACCTGCAACAGATATGCTGATACTGATGGCGGAGGATGTCAGACTCAAACGTATAGCTGCACTTTGGTAGGAAAAGTAATAGCGCCCTAATATCTAATCTAAAAACCACCAAGAAGGTGGTTTTTAGATTTATCTTGCGTACTCAATGACTCTGGTTTCCCTAATTACGTTTACTTTAATTTCTCCGGGGTATTTCAATTCTCTTTCCACTTGAATAGCCACGTTTCTTGCCAAATCTCTTGCTTCCAAATCGCTTATTTTATCCGGCGTGACAAAAATCCTGATCTCCCTTCCGGCGGAAATGGCATAGGCCTTCTCAACCCCGGGAAAAGAAGTGGCAATCCTTTCCAAGTCCTCCAGCCGCTTCAGATAATTTTCAATCGTATCGCGGCGCGCTCCCGGCCGGGAAGCAGAAATCGCATCCACTGTTTGCACGATAATGGATTCCAGCGTTTCGTAGGGATATTCTTCGTGGTGCGACTGCATGGCTTGCACAACTTTGTTATCCACCCCGAATTTCTGCAGAATCCTTCTGCCTATTTCCACATGCGTGCCGGTAACCTCATGGTCTACGGCTTTGCCAATATCATGCAGAAGCGCTCCTTTTTTGGCAATTGCCACATCGCCGCCTACTTCTTCGGCCAGCATGGCCGCCAAATGGGTCATTTCAATGGAGTGCTGCAAGACATTTTGACCGTAACTGGTGCGGAATTTTAATCTTCCCAGGAGATTAATCAACCTGGGGTCAAGATCAAATATGCCCACCTCATAAGCAGCCTGCTCTCCGGCTTCTTTAACCTGTTTCTCAATTTCCTCCCTGGCTTTTTCCGCTGCTTCTTCTATGCGAGCCGGTTGTATTCTTCCGTCCCGGATCAAAAGTTCCAAGGCGGTTTTGGCAATTTGGCGCCGCACCGGATCAAATCCGGAAATTACGATTGATCCCGGCGTATCGTCCACAATAATTTCCACTCCAGCCGCTCTTTCCAAAGCTTTGATATTTCTTCCTTCTCGGCCAATAATTTTTCCTTTCAAATCATCGGAGGGAATAGTTACGGTCGTGGTGGTTACTTCGGAAGTAGTAGGAGTAGCCAATCGTTGGATAAGAGCTGCCAAAGTATTTTTGGCTTTGCGCTCCATTTCTTCCAGGCCAGTCATTTCCAATTTGCGCAAGCGCATCATTAAGTCTTCCGTGTGCTCTTTTTCCAAACGTTTCATTATTTCTTCCACCGCCGCTTCTTTGCTTAAGCCCGATACCCGTTCCAGTTCCTTAAGCAATTTTTCCCGATTGGCCTCCAGCTCGGTTTTAATTTCCTTTACTTTTTCAATTCTTTCCGCTACATCTTTTTCTTTCTCAGACAGCTCCTGCAGTTTTCGGTCTATGCTGGTTTCTCGCTCAATAACCCGCTCCTCCAATCGGCGCAATTGGCTCAAACGGTCTTTTTCTTCCTGTTTGGCCTCATCGGTGATCTTGGCGGCTTTTTCTTTTGCTTCCAGTAATGTTTCCTTGGCTTCCGCGCGAGAATCTTCAACCAGTTTTTTTAATTTCGCCTCAATGGAAGATTTACGCTGTTGGGCGATCAGCTGGCGGATAAGATAGCCCAAGCCCACTCCTATGGCAAAAAGGGCCAATCCGCCCAAGGCTATAAATAATAGCAGATTCATGTTTTTTTAAATGGAAAAATCGCGAATACGCCTGCATTCGCTGGCTCCTTTTAGCGAGGAGTCAAAAAAGAAGAAATTAACGCAACTCAGCCCGGTTGCCCGAGGTCCTTTCCTTTAGATAAATATTTAGAAGGATAGACATAATTAAATGTACAGTCGCGTGATCTTCAGCAAAGGCGTATTTGGATATATTCCGATTGCGAAAGTTAAATTTCAAGCACTACTCGTATAACGCTAATCTAACAGAAAATGGTTATTTTTGCAACTCTTATGCTACAATTTAATTTATGGTACGTCCCCAACCTCTTATTTTGGTAATCCTGGATGGTTTTGGTGTTTCTCTGGAAAAGGAAGGAAATCCGGTTGCTGCCGCCAAAACTCCAAATCTGCAGGAAATTGAACGAAATTTCCCTTTTGTTACCCTGCAAGCTTCCGGCATTGCCGTTGGCCTGCCTTGGGGAGAAGCAGGAAATTCGGAAGTAGGCCATCTTACCATCGGATCCGGAAGAGCTATTTACCATCATCTGCCGCGGATTATAAATGCCATTTACGATGGATCATTTTTTAAAAACCCAGCTTTGGGGGCAGCAGCCGAACATGTACGCAAAAATAATTCCCGTTTGCATATTGCCGGACTCATCTCTTCCGGATCGGTGCACAGCTATATTGACCACCTCTATGCCCTTTTGGAATTTGCCAAAAAAGAAAATTTAAACCAAGTTTTTTTGCACGTGTTTACGGACGGCAAGGATGCGCCGCCTAACGAAGGAGCCAAATTTTTAAGAATGCTGGAGGAACGCATGCAAAAACAATGGCCGCAGACGCGGTTGGTTTCGGCGCTTGGCCGATTTTACGCCCTGGACCGCGACGAAAAATGGGATCGAATTCAAGTTGCTTACGAATTACTTACCGAAGGCAAAGGAGAAAAAGTTTCCTCCCTGCCGGATTACCTTAAACGCTCCTACGACCATGATATTACGGATGAATTCATAAAACCCGCCCTTGCTGAAATTTCGGCGGGCAAGCCCGCTTTGGTGAGCGAGGGAGATGCTATCATCTTCTCCGACTTCCGAGAAGATTCCATGCGAGAAATGGTCCATGCTTTCAGCGATGAAGTTTTTGACCATTTTGCCAGAAAAAAAATAAACAATCTTCTCGTTGTTACCATGACCGAATATGAGAAGGGATTAAAAGCACAGGCGGCCTTCCCCCAATTGGAAATAAATTGGCCCTTAAGCCGGGTGTTCGGGGAAGCTGGCTTGCGGCATCTGCATATTGCCGAAACCCAAAAATATGCGCATGTAACTTATTTTTTTAACGGAGGAAAAGAAAAACCCTTTCCGGGTGAGGAGCGCATTTTGCTTCCCTCTTTGGCAGTTTCCCACTTTGATGAAGCTCCGGAAATGCGCGCTCCGGATATAACAGCCAAAATTCTGGAAAATTTTGGCCGCTATGACGTAATTATTGCAAATTTTGCCAATGCCGATATGGTAGGACATTCCGGCAATTTCCGCTCGGCTGTGCAAGCCGTAGAAGTGTTGGATGAGTCGTTGGGGCAAATCATGAATGCCACGCTAAACACCGATGCTATACTTTTAATTACCGCCGATCATGGCAACATTGAATTAAAACGGGACGTTTTAACCGGAGAAAAAAGAACCGAGCACTCCATAAATCCGGTTCCTCTTTATTTGGTGGGCAAAAAATTCCGTTTGAAAAAACCCAGAGACGAAGCAGAGACGCAGCAGAGAAAAAAAGAAGCAGCCGGCATTATTACCGATATAGCGCCTACTATCTTGGAATTGCTCGGCATAGAAAAACCGGAGGAAATGACCGGCAAAAGCATTTTGCTTGACATTGTTTAGGCGTTTTTCTACCCTGTAAAAGTTATCCAACCAAGGAGAAATAATTATGGCTAATGCCGGTCCGATGATTGATCTTTGTTTCCGCCATCAATATCCTGGCCTGTTTAGAAAGCCTGGCCCCGGAGATTTGTTTACCAACTATGAACCTAGTTTACTTCCAGAGTTTCCTCGGGAATCAGGTGTTACTGCCGAATTAGTCCCGAACGGAATGAATTATGAAGGATACGTATGGCCTGAACTGATGGTTACGGAAGAAGTTCGTGAATAATAAAAATCAACTACCTAAATAAAAAGCGCGGCTTGGAGCCGCGATTTTTTTATTTGCTGTTTACTTTCCGTTTAATAATCTCGTCTATCACTCCGTATTTTTTGGCTTCTTCAGCCGACATGTAGAAGTCGCGATCCGTATCCTTTTCAATGGTAGCTAAAGGCTGGCCGGTGTGTTTAGCTAAAATTTCGTTTAAACGGTTTTTAATTTTAATTATGTGCCTGGCTGAAATTTCAATTTCCACCGCTTGCCCTCCGGCTTCGCCCATTACCTGGTGCAAAAGCACTTCGGAATTGGGCAAAGCAAAACGTTTGCCTTTGGCTCCGGCCGCGAGCAAAACCGCAGCCATGGAAGCGGCCATCCCCACGCAAACGGTGGCGACATCCGGCTTTATGTATTGCATGGCATCATAGATTGCCATACCGGCAGTTACTGATCCGCCGGGAGAGTTAACATACAGCTTAATATCTTTTTTGGGGTCCTCTGATTCCAAAAACAACAGCTGGGCAATTACCGCATTGGCCACCGGATCCATTACCGGCCCTGACAAAAATACAATTCTTTCTTTCAGCAGCCGAGAATAAATATCATAAGCCCGCTCGCCGAAGCTAGTTTTTTCAATAACTGTGGGGATTAAATATTGATTGTACATTTGGTCTGCTATATTTTTCTTCAAGAAATAAAAATATTTTTATTTCAGTAAAATAGCAACTTTGAAGTGCGGTCGAGGAAATGAGCGTTCCGAGGGAACCGCACGAAAAAAGTTACAGATTTTCTAAAAACTCAAATACTTTTTCGTTTCTAATTACCCCCCTAGTATACTCTCTTAATTCTCCCGGGTCAATTGTTTTTGCGGCCTCCTCCGGTGATCCGTATTGTTTTAAAAACTCATTGGCGCGAGTTTCAATTTCTTCCTCGCTTACCCCAATTTTTTCTTGTTCGGCAATAGCCCGCAAGGCTAAAGCCGCTTTTACTCTTTTTTCCGCTTCTTTTTCCCAATCTTTTTTCAGTTCAGCTTCTGATTTTTTAACATGCAGCAAATAATCTTCCCATTTCATGCCCATATTCTGAACTCCCGTTTTTAATTCGCCGGTCATTTTTTCTAATTCAGAAACAATCAGCACCTCCGGGATATCGGCTTTGGTTGCTCCCGCAATTTCTTCGGCCAGCACCGAACGAATACGTTGTTTTTCTTTTTCTTCTTTTTCCTTGGTGATTCCCGCGCGAATATTTTTTTTCAATTCCTCCAAAGAAGCGAAATTACCCAAATTTTGGGCAAATTCGTCATTTAATTCCGCTTTTTGGCGTTCCTGCACCAATTTCATAGAGGTTTTAAAGTCCAGGTTTTTCCCGGAAAGATTTTGATCATGCCAGTCTGAAGGAGCAAGCAAAGAGAATTTTTTTTCCTCGCCTGCTTTCATACCAAGCAACTGCTCTTCAAAACCGGGCAAGAACCTTCCCTGGCCCAAAACTAAAGGGTGGTTTTGGGACGCTCCGTGTTCTATCTTTACTCCGCCATGGCTGACCTCAAAATCAACTTCCACCCGGTCTCCGGTTTTTGCTCCCCGATCTACCGTAACTAAAGGCGCCCGCGATTCTCTAATCCATTCCAAAGAATCAGTAACTTCTTTTTCCGTCACTTCGGTATTTTTTCTTTCCTTACGCAACCGTTTAGCGCTTTCCCGATAAGGTGACAAAATGACTTGAGGAAGTAAGGCCACCCTCACTCTATATTGAAATTCGTTTCCGGGAGCCAGTTTTAAAATTGTTACTTCAGGCCGGCCAATAGGCGGAGTTTCTTTGCGGATTTCTCCTTTTTCTATTAGCTCAACCAGTAATTCCGGATAACTCTTGCGCACTGCCAATTCCGCAGCTTGCTCATAAATGGCACCTTCCCCGATTTCCTTTTTAACCATTTCCAAAGGCGCTTTGCCTTTGCGAAAACCGGCCATAGTTATTTCTGCTGCCAATTCTTCCGTCGCCCGTTTAAGATGAGGTTCAAACTCGGCCAAAGGAAGAGTTACCTGGATTTCAACTTCAGATTTAGGAAGAGAAGTAAATTTATATTCCATTTGCTAATTTGTTAGAGCAATCTTGCTATTAGCAAGGCCATTATATTTACTATCTTAATCATCGGATTGATGGCAGGGCCGGCTGTATCCTTGTAAGGATCTCCCACGGTATCGCCGGTAACCGCTGCCTGGTGGGCGGGAGATTTTTTGCCGCCATAATTTCCTTCTTCAATATATTTTTTGGCATTATCCCAGGCTGCCCCTCCTGAAGTCATGGAGATAGCCACAAAAAGTCCGGTAACAATAGTTCCTACCAAAAGTCCTCCCAAAGCTTGGGCCGCATTCGGGCCCAGCAATAAAACTAAAGCAATCGGGATTACAATCGGAATCAAAGCGGGCAGCACCATTTGCCAAAGCGCGGCTCGGGTAACAATATCCACGGCTTTATTGTATTGAGGCTTAGCTTCTCCCTCCATGATTCCTTTGATTTCTTTAAATTGGCGCCGCACTTCTTCCACTACCCCTTGGGCCGCTTTACCCACCGCCCGCATGGCCAGGGAAGCAAAAAGATAAGGCATCATGCCACCCACCAAAAGTCCTACAATCACATAAGGATCGGAAAGATCAAAGAAAACCGCTTTGCCAAAACTGCGCAATTCTTCGGTATAAGAGGCAAAAAGCACTAAAGCAGCCAGTCCGGCTGAAGCAATAGCGTATCCTTTGGTTACGGCTTTGGTAGTGTTGCCCACGGCATCCAAAGGATCGGTAACCTTTCTCACTTCTTCCGGCAAACCGGCCATTTCGGCAATGCCGCCGGCATTGTCGGTAATCGGGCCAAAAGCATCAATGGCCACCACTATGCCAGCCATAGCTAGCATGGTCATGGCGCTAAGCGCGATGCCGTAAAGACCGGCAAAAAGATAAGCTACCAGCATGCCGGCCGAAATAACTATAACCGGGAAAACGGTTGCTTCTAAAGAAAAAGCCAAACCAATAATAATATTGGTTCCGTGACCGGTTAGTGAAGCTCGGGCGATATTTTTAACCGGCCTAAATTTTTTGGAAGTGTAATATTCGGTGGCCAGCACAATAAGCGCTGTAACCATAATGCCCGAAAGCGCGGCAATAAAATAAGAATTCACTTGGCTGCGTTCCAAAACAACGGAGAAAACCGGCCAGATTAACAGTAAAGCCAAGATTGAAGAAGTTACCAATCCCCGATAAAGTCCGCCCATGATATAGCCATTTTCCTTTATCCGAACGGCAAAAGTGCCGGCCATGGAAGCCAAAATCGCTATGCCGCCGATTAAAAGAGGCAGCAGCACCGCAACTTGATCGCCTGGAAAAAGCAAAGAGCCGAGCAGCATGGCGGCAATCGCGGTTACCGCATAAGTTTCAAAAAGATCAGCTGCCATACCAGCGCAATCTCCCACGTTGTCGCCCACGTTATCCGCAATCACCGCGGGGTTGCGGGGATCATCTTCCGGAATTCCAGCTTCCACTTTTCCCACCAAATCTGCCCCTACGTCAGCTCCTTTGGTATAAATTCCTCCGCCCAGGCGCGCAAAAACCGAAATAAGCGAACCGCCGAAAGCCAATCCCACCAAAGATCCCACGTCTTGGGTAATAAAATAAAACAAACTAACTGAAAGAAGACCCAGCCCCACCACTAAAAATCCGGTCACCGAACCGCCTAGAAAAGCTACCCGAAACGCTTTAGCCAATCCCACTTTGGCGGCTTCGGCTGTCCGCACGTTGGTATCCACGGCCGTCATCATGCCCAAATAGCCGGCCAAGGCTGAAGCAAAAGCGCCTACCAAAAAACCAATGGCCAAAGACGGTTTAAACAGATACCAAAGCAAGGCAGCTACTATTATAGCCACCACCGCTAAGGTATAATTTTGTCTTTTTAAATAAGCCCGGGAGCCGTCTTTGATGGCTTCCCAGATTTCTATTTGTTGGCCAGAGCCGGTTGGATATTTTTTAATAAAATAAATCAGTACCAGGGCAAATACCACCGATATAAGCGATGAGATAATGGGAAAAACTAGCATATTTTAAATTAGTTAATAATTTTTATTCTTCTTTAGATTTTTCCTCGCTTTCTTCCGCGATTTCTTCAGCGGCTGGAGCCTCCCGATCCGAGCGCACATCAATTTTCCAACCGGTGACTTTGGCGGCCAGCCGCACATTTTGTCCGCCTTTCCCGATAGCCAAAGAAAGCTGGTCATCAGGGACAACAACCCTAGCTTCTTTGTGCGATTCATCAATATCCACTGCCAAAACCTTGGCAGGAGAAAGCGAGTGGGCAATAAAATCCTCAGGTTTTTCCGACCATTCAATTACATCTATTTTTTCTCCTCCTAATTCCTGAATCACCGTAGAAACACGGATGCCTTTTTGGCCGACCAATGATCCGACTGGATCAACACCTTCTTCATGCGAAAGCACAGCGATTTTAGAACGAGAACCGGGTTCTCTGGCCACCGCTTTAATTTCTACGCTGCCGGAAGCAATTTCCGGGACTTCCATCTCAAATAATTTGCGCAGCAAGCGCGGATGAGAGCGAGAAAGAAAGATGCCCGGACCGCGAGGATTTTTTTCCACTAAGATTATCAAAGCCTTGAGCCGTTCACCCACCCGATAGCGCTCGTAAGGAATCTGCTCCTCGGCCGGCAGAACGGCAGCCGTGCGGCCGATATCAATAAACACATTTCTCCCCTCCAGCCGCTGCACCAGACCGGAGACCAATTCACCCTCCTTGCTTTTATATTCATCAAAAACTGCTTCCCGCTCCGCTTCCCGAATGCGCTGGATAATGACTTGTTTGGCGGTTTGAGCGGCAATCCGTCCGTATTCTTCATGGTACTCCAAGGGAAATTCCAATTCATCACCCGGTTGGGCATCGGCTTTTATTTTTTGGGCTTCTTCCAACATTAAATGTTTTTCCGGGCTAAAACGGACTTTTTTCTCTCCGGCCGGAATTTCATCTTCCGGCTCTTTTTCCTTTTTTTCTTCTCTTTTACCCTCGGCCAAGCGAGCTTCTTTTTCTGCGTCTTCCTGCGCTATTTCTTCTTCGCTTTTAATCATGCTTTCGTCCACTACAATTTTTACCTGCCGCACTTCTACGCGGCCTGAATCCAAATTCAATTTAGCGTGGATAATTTGTCCTCGCTTGCCGTAGTCCCGCTTGTAGGCAGCGGCTAAAGCCATTTCTATGGTTTCGTGAATTTTTTCGCGCGAAATTCCTTTTTCGTCCGCGATTTGCTGAATTGCTTGGCCAAATGATTTTAAATCCATAATTTTACCTCTTTTAAGTAAAAAGGCCCGTTTCCACGGACCGTCAAGGTGTATCTTTTAATTCTAGTCCCTTCTAATTTGCTTGTCAACCCCCCACTTAACTTTGTGCAGCACAACCGCAGAATTTCATCTCAGAAAAATTTCTTGCCCCTGCAAACAAGGGGGAATCGTGCGCAAGGTTAAGTGGGGGGGTCAAGACCAATTGTGAAATTATTCTCTCCTGCTATACTTAAACTAATGTCTTTTGTGTTTGGGAAACTGAATCCGGTAGCAGAATGCAGAGAACTGGGATGGAAACTCTGGCAATGCCCGCCCTTTTTATTTTTAGTGATGGGTTTTATCACCATCATATCCATGATTGCCACTTACTCCCTGGCTTCGCGCTACGTGGAAGAACCCGAATTGGCCGCTTTAATCGTGATTTTTATTACCATTCTTTTTCTGATTGTGGGAAGCGCCATTATCAGCGGATTTAACAGAATTGCCGAAACCAACCGCCTTAAATCCGAATTTATTTCTTTGGTTTCGCACCAGTTGCGCTCACCTTTATCTGTTTTTAAGTGGACTTTGGATGTCCTGGGCAGGCAAATTAAGCAGGGAGCAAAACCAGAAGAAGAAAACGGCGAAAATTTTCTGCAAACTCTAAATTCCACCACCGAAAATATGATAGGTTTGGTGAATTCGCTGCTGGAGGTAAGCCGCATTGAAGCCCGCACTTTTATTTTGCGCAAAGAAACCTTTTCTTTAGGAGACTTAGTGCGGGGCATTTTGGATAATTTCCGCAAATATGCCGAAGCTTCCCATATTGCCCTGGAACTGCAGGAAGAGCCTGGCTTGCCGCTGCTAACCGCTGATCGCGAACGCATCGGGATCGTAGCCCAAAACTTAATAGATAACGCCATCCGCTACACCGCCAAGAGCGGTGTCGTGAAAGTAACCATTGCCCAAAAAAATTCTTCTCTGGAAGTTAGAGTTACCGATCAAGGCATTGGCATCCCCAAACATTTGCAAAAAAGGATATTTGAAAAATTTTTCCGGGTAGGAAACCTTAATAAAACCGACAAACAAACGCACGGTTCCGGCATTGGCCTTTATATAGCCAAAGAAGTAGTAGAAGCCTCCGGGGGGAAAATAGGCTTTACTTCAGAGGAAGGCCAAGGAAGCACTTTTTGGTTTACCTTGCCAATCACTAATTAACACGAATGACCCACGAATTTCACGAATAACCATATTAGTGAGATTAGTGAGTGATTAGTAAATATTCGCAATGAAAAAAATTCTTTTTATTGAAGATGAGTCAGCCCTGCAGCGGGCCGCCTCACAAGTTTTGGCCGAGGAGGGTTTTCAAGTTTTTTCCGCTCTGGACGGAGAACAAGGTTTGGCCTTGGCCAGGAGAGAAAAACCGGACATGGTTTTGCTGGATTTAATTGTTCCTAAAATGGACGGATTCCAAGTTTTAAACGAACTGAAAAAAGATGAAAGCACCAAAAATATTCCAGTCATCATCCTTTCCAACCTGGAAAGCAGCGGCGACGTGGAGCGGGCTCTGGCTGCCGGAGCAACCACTTACCTGGTAAAAACCAACTATCGTTTAGATGAAGTAGTGGAAAAAATAAAAGGGATCCTGAAAGAGTAATCGCGAACACCGCACAAATATACGAATCATATTTATAAACGTATTCGTATATTCGCAGAATCAGATTCGCGAAACGTATTCGTATATTAGTATTAGATTGGTATATTCGCGAGTGCTATGAGAATTGATGAACCTCAACTAAAGGCCTTCATTCTGGACTCCGGGCTGGTAGCACCGGACAAATTGAACAAAGCAGAGGAAGAAGCCAAAAAGAACGGCAAATCTCTGCGCGATATTTTGTTGGCCAAAGACATGCTCAAGGAAGATGAATTAAACCGTCTGCAGGCCTATATTTTGGGTATTCCTTTTGTTGACCTTGCTAAAACCGTCATTGAACCGGAGATTTTGCGCATCATCCCCGAGCCTATCGCCCGAAAACACAATATCGTTGCTTTCAAAAAAGAGGGAAAAGATTTGGAAGTTGCCATGCTGGACCCGGAGGATTTGCCCACCATTGAATTTATTAAAAAAACCGCCGGCCTGAGAATTTTACCGCGCATTACCACCCCCGATTCCATTAAAAGCGCTTTGCGCCAATATCAAAAAACTTTAGAAGCGGAATTTGGCGAGATTTTGAAGAAAGAAAGCGCCACGCTGCAGGTGGCTAAAGAAGGAGAAAGCAAGGGGGAGGAGGCCGAAGAACTGAAAAAACTGGCCGAGGATCTGCCGGTAATAAAAATCGTGGACACGCTTATCCGCCACGCTATTTTGCAAACGGCTTCCGACATCCACATAGAACCGACGGAAAAAGAAGTAGTGGTTCGCTACCGCATTGACGGCATACTGCACGATACCATGACCTTGCCCCGGCAGATTGCCGCCGGCATTGTAGCCCGCATCAAAGTAATGTCTAATCTGAAATTGGATGAGCACCGCCTGCCCCAGGACGGACGTTTTAAAATTGAAAATGAGGAATACCGAATTTCCTTTCGGGTTTCCGTCTTGCCGGTTTTTGACGGGGAAAAAATCGTGATGCGCCTTCTGCCCGAAACCGTAAAAGGCTATACTTTGGAAGAACTTGGCTTTTGGGGAAGCAATTTGGAAAGAGTGCATAAGGCTATCAAACGTCCGACCGGCATAATCCTGGCCACCGGCCCGACCGGCTCCGGAAAAACCACTACTCTTTACACCATTTTGGAAATGCTTAATACTCCAGCCGTAAATATTTCTACGATTGAGGACCCGATTGAATACCGCATCCAAAGAATAAATCAAACCCAAGTTAAACCCGATATCGGATTATCATTTGCCAACGGCTTGCGCGCTTTGCTGCGCCAGGATCCTAATATAATCATGGTGGGCGAGATTCGCGACAATGAAACGGCGGGACTGGCCATTAATGCGGCTCTTACCGGACATTTGGTCTTATCCACCTTGCACACCAATTCCGCCGCCGGCGCTCTGCCCCGCCTTTTGGATATGAAAGTTGAACCCTTTTTGATTGCCTCTACGGTAACGGCGATTATTTCCCAGCGTTTAGTAAGACGCTTATGCCCCGAACATGAATCATATCACCTTACTCCCAATGAAATTACCAGTTTTAAAAAAGACCTGGACCTGGATCGGATTGAGGAAATTCTGCGACAGGAAAAAATAACCGCAGCCAAAACGCCTTTGGAAAAAATGGACTGGGGCCGCCCGAAAAAAGGCGAGGAATGCCCCGACGGCTATAAAGGCCGCATCGGTATTCACGAGGTTTTGGAAATGTCAGAGTCCATCAAGGAACTGGTGGTAAAAAACGCCACCGCGGACATGATTGAAAAAAGAGGCCGGGAAGAAGGCATGCTCTCCATGCTAGAAGAAGGGTTTATCCGCGCCGCGCAAAAAGTCACCACCATTGAAGAAGTATTGAGAGTAACGAGTGAATAGATTGACTCCACAACCATCCGTGTTATATTGGACGTAGATCCAAGGAGATGGCGATGGAAAGGGAAAGAGATATCGAGTACGAAGCGAAATTTGTAGAGAAAGGCCATGTTAAAGAATACACCCATTGTAAAAATGGGGCTATGACTTGGACGCCCACTAACAGTGAAACCCAGGTCATTGGAGACGTAAAAAACGATCGGTTAGCTCTTAGAGAAGCGCAGAAATTAGCCGAGGAAAAGGGATTGGTTCTGTTGGAACTAACTAAGGTCACAAAAGAAACTTTATTTACAGCAATACCCACGGTGGTGACTACCAAAGAGGTTTATGAATGAAGACCCAAACAGGGTCTTTTTTAATGCGCTACCGTAATGGCCCAAATCTGTTTGGCGCCGGCTTCTTTCAGCACTCGGGCCGCTTCTTCCAAAGTCGTGCCAGTAGTTTTAACATCGTCTAATAAAATTATTGTTTTTTGGCTAATTAATTCCGGCTTGGTTACGGCGAAAGCATTAATTACATTTTTTCTTCGCTCCGCGCCGGAAAGTTCCGCCTGCGGAGCGGTATTTTTGCGGCGGCGCAGTATTTCAGTCCGGCATTCAAGCTGACAGCCCTGTTCTTGAAGCAAAGCAGCAAACTGCTTGGCAATTAAGGCTGACTGGTTAAAACCGCGAACCCGCTCTTTGGCCGGATAAAGCGGAATTGGAATAAGTAAGGCCTCAGCCGGGAAAACCAGCTTAAAATAACGAGCATATGAGGCAAGCAGCCTAGCCAAGGTCTGGTGAAGAGCTGCAATCCTTTGGTATTTAAGAGCATGAACCAAGGAGCGCGTTGGTTCATCGCTATAGCGAAAAGGCGAAAAATAGGCATAGATAAAGGATTTTCCCCGGCAGGAGTCGCAGGTGCGGCCTGAAGTAATTTTTTTTTCGGCTGGCGCTAGTTTCTGGCAAACAAAGCAAGCAGGCGGAATAAAGCGAAGGCGGGCTGAACAATTTAGGCAGAAAAATTCTCCTTCTTGGCCGCAACCCAAGCAAAACTTAGGGAAAAGCAGGTCAAGCAGGAAGTTTTTTGTCTGCGCCAAAAATTTAAACATATGTGGATAACTTAGCATGGGCCCCGCCTGCCGTAAATTTGGCCTTTAGACTATAATTAGAACTACGGTGATTAACATACCTTTCCTGAAAAAAATAGGAACTCCGGAATTTTCTTTTAGTCTCTTTGCGGCTAGGCCCAGTCACGTTGTCGGCATTGATATTGGCACCTTTTCTACCAAGGTGATACAATTAAGATACGAAAAAGAACGCGGAATTTTGGAAACTTACGGCGAACTTTTAAATGAGACCTATTTTAAATCAGAAAATCCAGAAACCGGATTTCAGCATCGCTCCGATCAAGAAATTGCCCTTTTACTGAAAGATTTAATACGGGAAGCTAATGTTACTTCCCAAGACGTCGTATTTTCCGTGCCGGCTACAGCGAGCTTTGTGACCACCGTGCCTTTTCCGCCGGTAGCCGAAAAAGAGCTGAAAGATGCCATACCTTATGAGGCGCGCCGTTTTGTGCCTATTCCGGTGGCCGAAGTGACCTTAGATTGGGAAGTGCTTGGTTTAAATGAAACCCGAGACAAGCTGGAAGTTCTCCTGATTGCCGTGCCCAAAGAAATTATTGAAAAATTTAAGAGGGTGGCCGCCTTATCCGGCTTAAATTTACAAGCCTTGGAAGTGGAAACCTTCAGCATGGCCAGGTCCCTGGGAAGCGCAGATTTAGGTCCAACCGGATATATAAATTTTGGTCATCGCACAACTACTTTGGCCATTACCGACAGGGGCCGCCTGCGCGTATCGCATAATTTTGGCCGCGGCTCGCAAGAACTTACCAAGACCCTGGAAAGAGGCCTCAACATCAGCCACGAAAGAGCAGAAACTTTAAAAAGAGAAGTGGGGCTTTCAGAGAAGATGGAAGAAAAAGAAATAACTTCGGTGATTCTGCCTTTTGTGGAAGCTTTATTGGCGGAAGTAGAACGTTTTATATCAATTTATAACCGAAAAGCGCCCCGCTCGGTGCAAAAAATCAATTTAACCGGAGGCGGCTCCAACCTGAAAGGATTAGTGGAGCACACCGTAGCCAAATTTGGAGTAGAAGTGGACCGAGGCAATCCTTTTGCCCGTACGGTGGCTCCGGCCTTTATGCAACCGATGCTGCGTGAACTAGGTCCCAGTTTTTCCGTAGCAGTGGGGCTAGCCCTGCATCAGCTGACCGCAAGATGAAAAATTATTAAAAGACGATTTTGATTTTGTCGCATGGCAGATTTACTTGCTAAAAAAGAACCATATATATCTGCGGCTGTAATAGAGCGAAGCAGTTCTTTGCTTTTTTTTGCGGTACTGGCAATTTTTTTCCTGGTGGCGGCAAGTTCGGGAGGGTTGGCTTTGCTTAATCGGGCGCAAAGCACGGCCCATGCCGAAGTTTTGGAACAAGTGCAGGAAAAAGGGGGAAATTTACAAACCGATCTGCTCAACCAAATTTTTCTGGTTGATCAACGGTTGAGCAACCTGCGTTTACTGATCGCGGACCATATTTTTACCTCCAATGCTCTGCGTTTATTGGAACAAGAAACCTTGCCTCAAGTTCGCTTTTTAAATTTTAACTTTGAAGCCACCTCCCGCAAGCTTGATATGACCGGGGAAGCAGCCAGTTATTCGTTGCTGGCTAAACAAATAGGAATTTTTGAACGAAACCCCAATATAGAAAGAGTGGAATTTGGCGGGTTAGCCATGGGTGGCAGCAATTTAGCCGGATTTAAAATCACCGTTATTTTTAAGAAATCATTTCTATTGATTCAGCCCTAATTTATGGCTCGAGTTTTTATTTCTATAATCCTAATCTTCGCCACCGGAGTTATCGGCATTTTTTACCTGCGCCCTCAATGGCAGCAATTTCAAACTTTACAAAATGAATCAGAAAATTTACGCAATTTGGCTGCTGAGTTGGATGAGTTAATCCAAAATCGGGACGCCTTAATAAAAACCATCAATAGCGTATCCCGGCAGGATTTATTAAAAATTGATCAAGCTCTGCCCCAAGGACCGCGTTCCGCCGAATTTTTAGTTCTGTTGGAAAATTTAGCCAAGCAAAATAATTTGATCTTGCGCCAAGTAGATTTAATCAGCAAAAGCGAGAACCAGTCAGGACAACCCCGGCCGGGCGGCGCCATAACTGCCCCCAGCACGGGCAGCGTAAAAGAATTTCCGATTTCTCTGAATGTTAGCGGTTCTTATGGCGCTTTTAAATCTTTCCTAAATGATTTAGAAAAAAGTCTGCGTATTATTGATATCACTAGTGTTTCTTTCAGCGCCAGCGGCAAAGATTTATTTGAGTTCACCATCAAAGGAAAAACTTACTACCAATAAAATGAAACAAGCTATTTTAATTTTCTTTATTTTTCTGCTGTTGGGCGCGGTGGGTTACCTTTGGCTAAAATACACTCCCAACCCCGGAGATAGCAATTCCGTATCCGGACAGGCCGGAATCCGTCTTATTGAATTGCGACGCCTAAAAACTTTGAAACTTGATACTTCGGTTTTGCGCGACCCCTTCTTTAGTTCCTTGCAAATTCCTCCGGAAACCACGGAACAGGGAAAAGTTTCGGCCGGCCGAGTAAATCCTTTCTTGCCATTTTAACCACATTGGCATGCCTAAGTCTTTATTAGACATCCTTACTACCAAAAATTTAATTAATCTTAGCGAAGCCACCCAGGTCAAGACAGAGGCTAAAGAAAAACAATCCTCGGTGGAGGATGTTTTGTATAGTCATGGCATTTCCGAAGTTGACGTGGCCGAAGCAAAAAGCGCTCTTACTAATTTTCCTACTCGTTTTTTGCAGGGGACAGCTGTTCCCTTTGATGTGTTGCGCGATATTCCCGAAGAATCGGCCCGACATTATAAAATGATTCCTTTGGGTAGAACTGAAGGCTACATTGATATTGGCATGCTTAATCCCGACGACGTGGCTTCACAGGAAGCAGTAAAATTTGTTTCCGCCCGCGCTGATTTACCGGCACGCATTTTTGTGATCACTCCTTCCGATTTCCAAACCGTGCTCTCTGAATACAAAAGCCTGTCCGGAGAAGTTACCAGGGCTTTGGGAGAATTTGAAAAAGAATACGGCGCCAGAGAAGAAGAAATAACTTTTAACAAAAAGGAGCCCATTAAAATAGTAGAAGACGCTCCGGTGACCAAAATGATGGGCGTGATCTTGCGCCATGCGGTGGAAGGAAATGCTTCTGATATTCATATAGAACCGGGACGGGAAAAATTGCGTGTTCGTTTCCGAGTAGACGGTGTTCTGCACACCAGTTTAATGCTGCCTTCGGATGTGCATCCGGCTTTAGTCACCCGCATTAAAGTGATGACTAATTTAAAAATAGACGAAAACCGGATTCCTCAGGACGGAAGATTTCATGCCCAGATTAATAATCGGGGAATTGATTTTCGCGTCTCCACTTTCCCGACTGTTTCCGGAGAGAAGGTGGTTATCCGAATTCTGGATCCCAGCGCGGGCATAAGTACTTTGGCTGGTTTGGGCATGGAAGGAGGAAATCTGCAAAAGATTGAAGAGAATATCAAACGTCCTTACGGTATGGTTTTAGTCACCGGCCCCACCGGGTCCGGAAAATCAACTACGCTTTACGCCGCTTTGCAAATTTTAAACAAGGAAGGAGTTAACGTGGTAAGTTTGGAAGATCCGATTGAGTATAACGTTGAGGGAGTAAACCAATCGCAAATCCATCCCGAAATAGGCTACGATTTTGCCACCGGCCTGCGGCATATCTTGCGCCAGGACCCGGATATTATCATGGTAGGAGAAATTCGGGACAAAGAAACAGCTAAACTCGCCATTCATGCCGCTTTAACCGGCCATCTGGTTCTTTCCACTTTGCATACCAATAATGCGATTGGAGTTATACCGCGCCTGATTGACATGGGCGTAGATCCTTTTTTGCTTTCGCCAACTTTAATTATGGCCGTAGGCCAGCGCTTGGTGCGAAAGCTTTGCCCGGATTCCCGCAAGCCCATCAAGATCACCGGGAAAATCAAAGACATGCTGGCTAAAGAAATTGAACTCATGCCCGAAGCGGTAAAAGCTCAAATCGGCGCCAAGTTGCCAGCTGAAATTTATCAAGCCTTAAGCTCCTCCACTTGCCCCAAAGGCACCCGCGGACGGGTAGGTATATTTGAAGTGCTTTCCATGACACCGGAACTGGAAAAAATAATTTTAACCGGCCCTTCCGAATCGCGTATTCAGGAAGAAGCCAAAAGGCAGGGGATGATAACCATGCGTCAGGATGGTATACTAAAAGTGCTGAAAGGGACAATCGGTTTGGAAGAATTGCTTGAGGTAATATAATATCAAGCTAAAAGTAAAAAGATTAAGGATAAAAAAATATGGAGAGAAACCAAGCTACACGGCTAACCAGAAGAAAGCGCTTTTTATCTTTTATCCCTTATCCTTTGTCTTCCGAAAGGGGTTTCAGCATCGTGGAAATGTTGGTGGTAATCGCTATTATTGGCTTTATTGGTTCTTTGATTTTAGTGCAGATGCGAGAAAGCCGCGCTCGCGCCCGAGATGCGGAAAGAGAACAGGAAATCAAGTCTATGCAAAATGCCCTTACCTTATATGTGGTAAATGCCCGGACCTATCCTTTATGGTCTAGCGACCCCACTGCCTTTCGCGCGCTTACTTGCTCGGCCAGCGATGAAATTTTTTCCGAAATGATTTCCGAAGGCGCCCTAACCGGCCCCATTTGCGATCCCCTCAATACTGCTCCTTATCAATACGAATATCGTACTACCGATACTTTGGGGTCTTCTTATGAAATACGTTATTCTTTGGAAACTGACAGCATGGCCGGAAAGTCTGCCGGCCTGCAATCACCGGTAAGTCCTTAATTTAAAACTTATGGCAGCCCAATCCGCTAAAAAAATTTTAATCATTGATGACGACCCGTTTATTTTGGAAATGTATGTTTTGAAATTGAAAGAATACGATTTCCAAGTAGAAACCGCCAATAACGGCAAAGAAGGGTTAGCTAAATTAAAAGAATACCAGCCCGACCTTTTGCTTTTAGACATCGTAATGCCGGCTTTAGATGGCTTTGATATTTTACAGGAAATCAAAAAAACTGCTGCGCCCCATTTGAAAATTATTTTACTGACCAATTTGGGCCAGAAAGAAGATGTAGAGCGAGGCATGCAGTTGGGAGCAGATGATTACATCATTAAAGCTCACTTTACGCCCTCGGAAGTCGTGGATAAAGTTAAAAATATTTTAGCTAAATAATAATGCCCAAATCTCAATTTGAAGATTTACTGACTCAAGTCATAAAACAAAACGCCTCTGACCTGCATATCAGCGTAGGACGGCATCCGACTTTGCGCGTGGACGGATCATTATTTCCTTTGCTCAACGAAGAAGTAGTTACCCCGGAATCAGCACAAGATTTTATTACCTCGCTCCTGAACGAAGAGCAAAAACAACGGTTTCTATCCGAAAAAGAGCTGGATCTTTCTTATGATTTCCGCGGCAAAGCCCGTTTCCGGGCCAACGTGTTTTACCAGCGGGGATTTATGGGCGCTTCCTTGCGCCTTATCCCGAGCAAAATCCGCACCATTCAGGAGTTAAATCTTCCCCCGGTGGTGGAAGAATTCAGCACCCGCCAGCAAGGATTTCTATTGGTAGTAGGGCCCACCGGACATGGAAAATCAACCACCTTGGCCGCTATCTTGGATAAAATAAACCATACCCGGGCTGATCATATTATTACCATAGAAGACCCGATTGAATACCTTTTTACTTCCGACCAAGCCATTATAGACCAGCGGGAAGTTGGGATTGACAGTTTAGGATTTGATCGTGCGTTGCGTTCTCTTTTCCGGGAGGACGTGGATGTAGCCATGATTGGTGAGATGCGCGATGCCAATACTATGGCTATGGCCGTGACCGCTGCCGAAACCGGCCATTTTATCCTTTCTACTTTGCATACCAATAACGCCGCCCAAACCATTGACCGAATTATTGATACTTTCCAGCCGGTGCAGCAAAATCAAATTCGCAGCCAGCTTGCTTCCACTTTAATCGGCATTATTTCCCAGCGTCTTATTCCCCGAACTTCCGGCGGTCTGATTCCGGCTATAGAAGTGATGATTGCTAATCCGGCCGTGCGTAATTTAATCCGAGAAAACAAAATTCATGAGCTTGATTTGGTTATTGAAACCAGTTCCGACCAAAACATGGTTAGCCTAAATCGCTCTCTGACCAGTTTGGTGCGCAAAGGAGAAATAAGCGTGGAAAATGCGCTAAACTACTCGTTGAATCCCGAGGAACTACAAGCTCTCTTGGGGTCTTAACTATGCCAACTTTTGAATATAAAGCCAGAACCAAGCAGGGAGAAATTCGTTCCGGCGTAATTGATATTTCTTCCCAAGAAGCGGCCTTGGATGCGCTGCAGCAGCAAGGCTTAATGGTAGTAGCGCTTAAAGAGCAAATCAAGAAATTTAACCTGAATTTCAGTCTTCCTTTTTTAAGCGGGGTAGGTCAAAAAGATCTGGTTATCTTTACCCGCCAGCTTTCTACTCTTTTTGAAGCCCGCATCCCGGTGGTAGAAGCGCTTAAAACCTTGATCAATGAAACTTCGCGCCCGGCCTTACGCCAAACTATCGCCCAAATTCTGGATGACGTGGCTGGCGGCCTGGCTATTTCCCAAGCGATGGCTAAACACCCGCGCGTATTTTCTGCTTTTTATGTAAATTTAGTGCGTTCCGGAGAAGAATCAGGCAAATTGCAGGAGGTATTTACTTATCTGGCTGATTACCTGGAACGATCTTTCTATTTGGCCAGTAAAGCTAAAAATGCCACCATTTACCCGGCTTTTATTTTAGTTGCTTTTACCGGCGTATTAATTGTGATGCTGGTGGTGGTAGTGCCGCGTTTAATCAGTATCTTTGAGGAAACGGGACAGGCCGTGCCTTTCTATACCCAGATAGTTATTTATGCTTCTTTGGCTTTGCGCCGCTGGGGACTAGGTTTGCTGATTTTATTTGTAGGCGCCTGTTTGGCAATTTGGCGTTGGAGTTCTACTTCCACCGGCACGGCTTTTTTCCATCGGCTGCAGCTTTCTTTCCCGATTTTTGGCGACCTTTACCGTAAACTTTATATGGCTAGGCTAGCCGATAATTTAAAAACTTTGGTGGTGGGAGGCATCCCTATTATCCGCGCTCTAAATATAACCGGAGATGTGGTTGGCAATGTGATTTACCAGAAAGCCATTGCGGAAGCAGTGGAATCGGTCAAGGGCGGAGGCACCATATCTTCTGCTTTTGAAAAAACCAAAGAAATACCCATTTTAGTCACTCAAATGATTAGAATCGGAGAAACTTCGGGGCGCCTGGATTTTATTTTGGGCAGCATTGCCAAACACTATCAGCGAGAAGTGGATTCTTCGTTGGAAAATTTAGTGGCGCTTATTGAACCGGCCCTGATTATCTTTTTGGGAGTGGGTATTGGCGTATTGGTAGGTTCCATCATGGTACCGCTTTATAACCTAGTCGGAAGCATATAGGGCAAAATCTGTGGATAATAAAACTTGTCCCTGCCTTTGGCCTTAACGTATAATTAAAAGGTCGGAATATTTAAACCTAAGTTTTTATTTTTGTAAAATGTTTACTAAACAAGGGAAAAAAGGTTTTACCCTGATTGAGCTATTGGTCGTTATTGCCATTATTGGCGTACTTGCCTCCATCGTGCTTGCTTCTTTAAACAATGCCCGCCGGAAATCCAGAGATGCTCGACGCATTACGGACATAAAACAAGTGCAATTGGCACTAGAATTATATTTTGACGGAGAAGGAAATGCTTACCCAACCGCTTCGGCTACTTGCGATGCTTCCACTCAATACGGCTTGCAGGTTTTGAAGACCGAAGGGTATATTCCGCAAGTACCGCGCGACCCGCTTTCCAGCGGTTCCAATTATTGTTACAACTACGCTACTCCTGCCAGCGGTGCTATAACCAGCTATCATTTGGGTTCAGCCTTGGAAGATACCGGTAACTCAGCTTTAACCGGAGACGCCGATTGTACAACCTCCTGCAGCGCTTTTACTAACCCCTTCAATGGCTTAAGCAATGCTTCCAGCCCTCCTTGCGGAGCTACGGCTGGAACCGCCCAGCCAGGTGGAACGGAAACTTGTTATGATGTGAGGCCCTAGGGCCATGGATTTGGCTTCTCTCTTTATCATGATTTCTGCCGGCGCAGTGGGAACTGTAGTCGGCAGTTTTCTTAATGTGGTTATTCTGCGGGGAGCCCGAGGCGAGCCTCTGACTGGGCGTTCGTATTGCGAATCTTGCAAAAAAACTTTGTCGGCCGGGGAACTTATTCCTATTTTCAGTTTTCTAATTCAAAAAGGGCACTGCCGCTCCTGCGGCGTTCCTCTTTTATGGCAGTATCCTCTGGTGGAATTTGCTACTGGCCTAAGTTATGCCACGGCTGCTTGGCTGCTTTGGCAGAAATTTACCCTAAGCAGCGAATTATTTCTTTTTCTGCCCATTTTTTTTCTAAGTATAGGAGCTTTTATCGTTATCCTGGTCTCGGACTTGAAATATTACCTTATCCCCAACGGCGCTCTGGCCATACTGCTGGCGTTAGGCATTTTGGCTATATTTTACCGTCAGCAAAATGGAACCTTTTTTTCTTTAGCGCTTGATTTAGGCACAACATTTTTACTTTCGTTTTTATTATTTTCCCTGTGGCTTTTTTCCCAAGGCCGCTGGATGGGCTTAGGCGATAGCAAATTATTTTTTGTCATTTCGCTTTTGCTGGGATTCCCCTTGAATATAGTTGCTTTTCTTTTCTCTTTCTGGTCCGGGGCACTGGTTGGCGGCGGATTATTGCTTACCGGCCAAAAGAAATTAGGCGGGCTTATTCCTTTTGGCCCTTTTATTATTTTAGGAGGGGGGATAGCTTTTCTGGGAGGCGAATTCTTTTTGCAGTCAGCCGGATTTAATTTTATTGTTGAACTCTTATTAAGCTAAATTAGGTTTAAATTTACGCCTAGAAGCGATATAATATCAGCATGCAGAAAAAAGTCGCCAACGGCTATACCATGGTAGAAATGGTCGTTATTCTGGCCATTGTCACCAGCATCAGCAGTGTTGTTCTTTTTAGCTTTACCGGATTAAATGAAGGGGCTGCTATGAACAGGTCAGTGCGCGAACTTGCTTTGGCAATCCGTCAGGCCCAAAACATGTCTTTGGCCGTTACCCGCTTGGAAGTAGGGTCACCGCCCACGCCGCAAATTCCTTACGGGGTGGGAATACGTCTTTCCTTAGCCGATGCGGAGCGATATTTTTTATTTGCCGATCTTAACCCGGTTGACTATCGCTACACCGGAGCAGAGGAAAAAATAGCCAATACCGAACAGATTTTTGATCGGCGGGTAAAAATCAGCCGTCTGGTGGACGATAACGGAGATACTTATTCGGCTATTCATATCGTTTTTCTAGCGCCCGAAGCGGCAGTGGTAGTCAGCAACGATGCCGGAGCAGCAATTTCTGCCGAGACCATTGATATTGAATTGGTCTCTCCTTCCGGCAATCTAACCAAAACCATAACGGTAAGATCAACCGGTCAAATTAGCCTGAGATAGATGCAAAAACATCAAAACAAAAAAAAGACGGGTTTTACCTTATTGGAAACATTAATTGCCCTTAGTGTAATTTTGGCTGCCGTGGTAGGGCCTGTTTCTTTGATTACCAAAGGGCTGGCTGATTTTTCTTTTTCCAAAAATAAACTTATTGCCGCTAATTTAGCTCAAGAAGGAATAGAACTAGTAAGATCCATCCGAGAAAACAATGTAATTTGTGATTCTTTAAACGGAGCAGTTGCCTGGCCGTGGAATGAAGATCCAGAACCGCCTAATCCACCCGGCGGCAATACTTTTACCAACCTAACGGCCGGTGTAGCCATTGATCGGGTTACTACTATTAACTGCGGCGTAGGCGAAGTTTTTATCACGGTTCCCATCCTTTCTTCTTCCTGCTCGGAAAAACTTCGCTATGACCCCGCCACCGGTCTATACGGATACACCGGAGCGCAAGAAACTATTTTTTCTCGTTGCGTTACCATCCGAGTTCCGCCCGAATCCCCTGATGCCGGCATAGATGCCGGTGAACAGATGGATATTGTTTCGGTAGTTCAGTGGGATGAAAAACAATTGCAGAAAAGTTTAATCTTAAGAGAACGTCTATATAATTGGAGATAGCTATGCAAGCTAAAAGTAAAAAGATAAAAAATAAAAGCGGCTTTACTTTGCTGGAGATGATGCTCTCCATAGGAATTTTTTCCGTGTTGGTGGTGGCCGCCATAGGCATTACTTTGGGAATTTCCGATGCCCAAATTAAAGCCCAAAATATTCAATCCATTCTGGATAATATCCGGTTTAGCCTGGAACTTATCACCAAAGAAATGCGCACCGGTTACGGTTATTCTCTAACCACCAAATGCGCTGCTTCGGGATCAGAAATAAGCTTTATCACTTCTGGCGGCGAGGAAAGAGTTTATTTTCTAGACCCCAGTACCGGCTTGATCCAACGGGCGCGCACCCCCATCACCAGCGGGGATTGTACCGACCCGAGCAAAGTAAAGCCTTTTACGTCCGAGCAAGTGGTAGTGGAGCGCTTGAATTTTTCCCAACTGCAAGGTCAGGCAGTCGGACCGACTGACGGACAACCTCGCACCACCATTACCCTTACCGTTACTTCCCGCAGTCCCAAATTGCATCTGCAGTCTTCCATGAATTTACAAACAACGGTAGTGCAACGGCTAAGAGATTTATGAAAAACAAAGATAAAAATCTGGATACAGAAGAGAAAAGAGGTATTTCTTTGTTGCTGGTAGTTGTTTTGCTGTCGGCCATTCTTTCTATAAGCATTGGAATTTTCAATGTGGTCCTGGGGCAAATAAGGCTATCGGGAGAGGTGGCTGATTCTTTTATTGCTTTTTACGCGGCCGACCAGGGCATTGAAAAAATTCTTTACCGGGACCGCATCAACGGCGATATTTGTCCTATTTCGGGAACCAATTGCTATACGGAAGGGCCAGTGGAACTTATTTCCACGGCTTGTTATTCTATCCGGGTCAGCAAATCCGGTTCGGCTACGGAAATTGTTACGATTGGCGAATATCGCTGCGGTATGAACCCGGCTCGGGTGGTAAAGCGGGGATTCCAGGTCAATTATTAGCATCCGTAATCTTATTTTATGACTAAGGAAGAAGCCAAAGAACGCATTGCCAAACTGCGCCAAGAAATTAATTATCATCGCTATCTTTATCATGTCCTAGACCGCCAGGAAATTTCTGACGCGGCTTTGGATTCTTTAAAACACGAGCTGGCCGAATTGGAAGAAAAATTTCCCGAACTTATTTCTCCCGACTCGCCCACCCGGCGCGTGGGTGGGGCCGTTTTGGCGGGTTTTAAGAAAGTGCGCCATTCCGTCCCGCTGCTTTCGCTGACCGATGCTTTTTCCGAAGAAGAATTAAAAGAGTGGGAAGCCAGAAGGCAGCGCCTCTTGCCGGCCAAATATGATTATTTTGCCGAAGCAAAAATAGATGGTTTTGCCATCTCTTTAATTTACGAAAAGGGTCTGCTGAAAACCGGCGCTACCCGGGGCAATGGACAAGTAGGGGAAGATGTAACCGAAAATTTAAAGACCATTGAATCCTTGCCTTTGCGCCTGGAAGAACCCTCTGCTTTTTCCAAAGAGAAAGAGGTACGGGAAATATTTTCCCGTTTTCCGCGCCTGAAAAGGGCTTTAGCTAAAATTCCTGAACGACTGGAAATAAGAGGAGAGGTCTACATGACGAAAAAGTCCTTTGGGCAAATTAATCGCGAACAGCAAAAAAAGAGGTTGCCTCTTTTTGCCAACCCCCGAAATATTGCGGCCGGATCCGTCAGACAACTGGATCCGAAAATAACTGCTTCCCGCAAATTAGATTTCATTGCTTATGGAGTGGTAACTAACTCGGGTTTGGAAACCCATGAAGAAGAACATGCGCTGGCGCGCATTTTAGGGTTCAAAACAGTTGAGCCGGCAACTTTCGCAAAAAATCTTGCCGAAGTTAATGTTTTTTTTAAAAAGGTTAATG
Organism: uncultured Candidatus Saccharibacteria bacterium; assembly: GCA_964412615.1. Lineage (GTDB taxonomy): Bacteria > Patescibacteriota > Minisyncoccia > Sungbacterales > HO2-52-23 > CAYPPK01. Next base: position 4,234 of record CAYPPK010000008.1, on the reverse strand, counting down.
CCATACGAGATAAACTGCCTTTTCTCATAGATGGAATCGTGATCCAGGTAAATTCCAGGAATCTTTTTGCGCGTCTAGGGTCAGTCGGCAAAACTCCCCGGGCGGCCATTGCCTATAAATTCCCGGGCAAAGAAGCCACTACGGTCGTAGAGGATATTATTGTACATATTGGCCGCACCGGCACTCTTACCCCCGTAGCCGTCCTTAAACCGGTCGCCATCGGCGGGGTGACGGTCAGCCGCGCTACTCTGCACAATTTAGATGAAATCAGGCGTTTGGACGTTAGAGTAGGCGATACGGTAATAGTGCAGAGGGCAGGCGATGTTATTCCCGATATCCTGCGCGTCTTGAAAAATTTGCGGCCTACCGGGGCCAAAGAATTTCAAATGCCCCGTACTTTTTGCGGCCAAGAAGTCGTACGCAAAAAAGGAGAAGTTGCGCATCGCGTTAGGCAGCCGGAAAAATGTGCTCTGGTTGTCCGGGAAAAATTTTATCATTTTGTATCGCGCGGCGCTTTTGATCTGCGGGGGATAGGACCAAAAATAATTGATCGTCTGATTGAAGAGGGATTAGTGGAAACTCCGGCTGATTTATTTCATTTAAAAGAAGGAGACATAAAACCGTTGGAACGTTTTGCGGAAAAATCGGCTGAAAATTTGGTGCGAGCCATCCAAGAAAAAAAAGAAATTGATTTCCCTCGTTTTATCTATGCCTTGGGCATTATGCACGTGGGGGAGGAAACCGCCATTGATTTGGCTGAGCATTTTGGTAATCTAGAAGCCCTAAAACAGAGTTCTTGGGAAGAACTTAGGCAAATACCAAATATCGGTCCGGTAGTTGCCAAAAGTATCCTCGAGTGGTTTCAGAAAAATGGCAACCAAGAATTTATTAAAAAATTGCTGGCGGCAGGAGTAGGAATAAGACTCCAGCGCCAAACTAAAAAAGCCCAGAAATTATCCGGTTTTACTTTCGTGCTCACCGGGGGGCTGGAATCCATGACGAGGGATGAAGCCAAAAAACAGATTCGTTCCTTGGGGGGAGAGATTTCTGGAACAGTAAGTAAAAAAACAGATTATGTGATTGTCGGTAAAGACCCGGGTTCAAAATTGGCTGAAGCCAAAAAACACGGGGTTAAGACCATATCGGAAACGGAATTTAAGAAGCTTATCAGCTAAGTATGCTATAATAAAAAAATGACAAAGATAAGCAAAGAAATAGAACATGTCGCCGGTCTGGCCCGTATTGCTTTAGATCCCGAAGAAAAAGAAAAGTTAGGAAACGAGCTTTCCGCTATTTTGGGTTTTGTGGAAAAACTGAACGAAGTAAACACGGATGATATTTTGCCTCTTACCGGGGGCACTGACTTAGAAAATGAACTTCGGGAAGATAGACCGGAAAAAGAATTGGAAGAAAAAAGCGGGCAGATTATGAAGCAGGTACCCGCTAAAAAAGAAAGCTGGGTGAAAGTTAAAGCAATTTTTGAATAATGAATTTAAATGAATTAACCATCAGCCAAGCGGCGCGAGGTTTGCGCCAAAAAAAATTCACGGTTCGTGAATTGACCGGCGATTGCTTAAAGGCGCTCCGGGAAAAAGATGGTGATCTCCATGCTTTCTTGGAAATTTTTCCGGAAGCGGAGGATGAGGCCAAAAAAGCCGATGCAATCTTGCAAGCCGACTTAAATCAGCCGCCTTTATTTGGCATTCCCTTAGCGCTAAAAGACAATATTTTGTTGGAGGGGAAAAAAGCAAGCGCCGGATCAAAAATTCTGGAAAACTATGTTGCCGCTTATGACGCCACTGCCGTAAAAAATCTCAAAAACCAAGGAGCTTTATTTTTGGGTAAAACCAATTTGGATGAATTTGCCATGGGCTCGTCCACGGAAAATTCCGGCTTTGGCCCGACTCGCAATCCGTATGATCGGGAACGCGTGCCGGGCGGATCTTCCGGCGGCTCGGCCGCCGCCGTTGCCGCCAATTTGGTTTTGGGAGCTTTGGGTTCGGATACCGGGGGTTCCATCCGCCAGCCGGCTGCCTTTTGCGGAGTGGTTGGTTTTAAACCTACTTACGGACGCGTTTCCCGCCACGGCTTGATTGCCATGGCCTCTTCTTTAGACCAGATCGGTCCGCTGGCTAAAACCGTAGAAGACACAGAAATTATTTTTTCGGCAATTTCGGGAAAAGATATTTTTGACTCCACTACCACTGGGGGAAAATATATGCCGCTGGCCGAAGAGGTTGATCTAAAAAATATTAGCATCGGCTTGCCCAAAGAATATTTTGATAAAGGTTTGGATCCCCGCATAGAAAAAACAATTAAAACGGCCATGACTGCCCTGGAAAAAGCCGGAGCAAAATTCCAGGAAATTACTTTGCCTCATTCTGATTACGCTTTGGCCACCTACTATATAGTAGTGCCTTCAGAAGTATCAGCTAACCTGGCCCGTTTTGACGGTATTCGTTATGGTAAAAGTGAATCTGGTCAGACTTTATCTGATACCTACACCTTAACCCGCGCCCACGGCTTTGGACCGGAGGTTAAACGGCGCATTTTACTCGGCACTTATGCTCTTTCGGCTGGCTATTATGATGCCTATTATTTAAAAGCGCAAAAAGTACGACGGCTTATTCGGGAAGATTTTAGCCGCGCTTTTCAGAAGGTTGATATTATAATAGGCCCAACCACTCCGACTCCTGCCTTTCGCTTGGGAGAAAGAAGCACTAATCCTTTGGAAATGTATCTGGCCGATATTTACACCGTGGCTCTCAACTTGGCCGGAATTCCGGGAATTTCCCTGCCAGTCGGGTTTATTACCGAAGCAGATAAAAAACTTCCGGTCGGACTTCAGCTTATTGGCCCTTGGTTTGCCGATGAGAAGCTGCTTGGCATAGCCAAAGGATTAGAAAAAATAATTTCTTAAAATGGCAGAAGAAGAAAGACATCTCACCAATATCTCTACCGACATGACTGTGGCCATAGTCGTGATTCTGGTTCTTTTCACTTTGCTAGGAGTCTATATTAATGCCGTTCTTGACTGGCTCTCGGCTTTTGGGGCCTGGCTTGCTAATCCCACTTTTGGTTCTACTTATTATATTTTAACTATTGTTTTTGTTATTTTAGATATTATTCTTTTGATTTTTGTAGTTTTTGTTTTACGCCGCCATGCCCGTTTGGATGAAATGTTTCCGCCGGAGAAACCTACGGAAGCGCATGTAGTGCCTTTAACCGCCATTGCTAAAGAAGTATGGGGAGAAGTTCGGCAGCTAGCCAATTCCACCAACCCTTCCGATTGGAGCATGGCTGTGATTCGCGCCGATGGATTGTTGGATGAGGCCCTGAGAAACATGGGTTTTGAGGGCGAGACGGTGGCGGATCGCTTGCGTATCGCCGACCCCACCAAATTAAAATCTATTGATAGAGTTTGGACTGCTCACCGCTTGCGCAATTTAATCGTGCACGGGCCAAGGCAAGAATATCCCCGCGAAACTGTCATAGAAGCCCTGCGTTCCTATGAGCAGGGCCTCAAAGAATTAGGAATTTTGGGAGAAAGCGCTTCGGAAAAAAAAATATAAATTCAAAAACTACCGCCTAACGGTAGTTTTTGAACGATGCTGGTTGCGGGGCCCGGAATTGCACCGGGGTCTCGAGGTTATGAGCCTCGCGAGGTACTTCTCCTCTACCCCGCGAAGAAAGTATACCCTTAAGGTAATAAAATTTCAATACGTTACCTTGCTCAAACACCGAAAATATTCTATAATTAGACCTACGCCGGCGTAGCTCAGTGGGCGAAAGCTATAGGCTTTCGCGGGAAATTTAGCGAGCCGAGCAGAGACCGTGCGATCGTTAAGAATTTCCGGGGTTTCGCTGTAGGAAGCGAAACAGCGAGGGGCCTTCACCCGCCTAAGTTTTGGCTCTGTAGTTCAACGGTTAGAACGGAACACTCATAACGTTCAGAAGGTGGTTCGACTCCACCCAGAGGCACTGATATCATGAATGCAGCCGTAGTGTAGTGGTCTAACACGCCTCCCTGCTTGCCCCGCATAAAGCGGGCCGTTGGTGTAGCCTGGTCTAACACGTCTCCCTGTCACGGAGAAGATCACGGGTTCAAATCCCGTACGGCCCGCTTTGTGCGGGGGCACGCTTGCCCGCCGTAGCTCAATTGGCCCCGCACCAAAATTTATCCACCCGTAGCTCAGCTGGTAGAGCAGTTGCCTCTTAAGCAAACGGTCGGAGG
>CAYPPK010000007.1:20912-36464 GCA_964412615.1 uncultured Candidatus Saccharibacteria bacterium | reverse complement strand
GGGTAGGGAGAATCGAACTCCCATCATCTGATTGGCAACCAGATGTTCTACCATTAAACCATACCCGCTTATTTTATTTTCTACTCGGTGCCGCGGGTCAGAATCCCTGCCTGCCGGCAGGCAGGCAGGGAACTGACGACACGATGCTTTTCCAAATTTTATGCCGGGTCCCAGAGTCGAACTGGGCACGCCTTGCTCTTCAGGCAAGCGCTCTACCGCTGAGCTAACCCGGCAAAAATTTATTTCTCCATTCACGTCCCACACCACTCTTTAAATACTTTTCTCGCCGTCTTGCCTCTCGAAGTGTCAATCCTTCTTCTTTGTAGAGTAACACGAACGGTCCACGATTTTTTGTTGATGGTGTTGAGCTCTTTCCAACATTATGCTCTCGCAAACGACGATCTAAATCGTTTGTAATACCAGTGTAATATTTCCTATCTTTTATACTTCTGAGTATATAAACACAAAAACCCATTATTTTATAGTTCAGACATGCACCTTGCCTGCCGGCAAGACAGGCCTGTTCGTCCGGTAGGCGAGTCTACCACTGAGCTACCGCGGCTTACTATTTTACTTTACATAGTTTACACTAATTTAGAATTCAATTCAATAAGCAAAAAAGCCGCAATTGCGGCTTTTTTGCTATTCACAATCACCGTAGATCATCTAAACTCGTACACCACGTTTACAAATGATCGGATTTCCTGCTCACCGGATGCAATTTGAGGTGTGGCTGCGCCAAAATCACCGCCGCCGCCTTTGCCCATCGCCTCCAGACGAACCGGATAAGGCATTCCTCCTGATTCGTAAAAAGATACCACACGCTTCAGCCGCACCCCCAAATCTTGGGCAAGAATTTCCGCTTTTTCTTTGGCATCTTCAATGGCTTTTTTCCTGGCTTCGGCTTGAACTTTTTCAATCTCGTCCACGGTAAATTGTATTGAGCCAACTTCATTGGCACCCTTATTTACCACTCCTGTCAGAATAACGTCAGTTTTATTTAAATCTCGCACTTTTACTTCCAAAGAATGGTGAACTTCGTATCCAATAATTTTGGGAGGTGTAATCGGAAGACAAGAAGCGCTGTAACAAGGCGGCGGAAAACTTTGCACTGGATTTATGGAATAAACAATGGTTTTTATATCTTTTTCCTCAATGCCTTGTTCCTTTAGAAAAGAAATTATGGCATTGGAATTTTTTGTATTATCGGCTTGAGCCTGACTTACGGTATTTTTCTGAGAAACAACTCCGACGGTGAATAAAGCCAAATCAGGCCGAACCGTAACTTTTCCTTCACCGGAAACATTCAATTGCCTTGGAATTTCACTATCCGTAGTAATTTCCCAACCGCTCACAAAATACCAGTAAGCAAACGCAAAAGAGCTTAACACCAGTCCGGCTGCCAAAAGTATTGCCAGAATCCGAACAAATTTCTTGCCCGGTTCAGCTAAATCATTATAAATTATCATAGTTCTTTAAGTTAATAGATAATATAATTATATTATCTATTACGCTGTGAGAAAAATAAAGTAACAAATTTCAGTAATGCGCGGGAGAGGATTTGAACCTCCACGCTCTTGCGAGCACAGGCCCCTCAAGCCTGCATGGCTACCAGTTACATCACCCGCGCATGTAAATCATCAATTTTAAAAATATTTTTTATTTTTGAAAGTTTCCTTTTCAAGCATGGTATACCAGCATGATAAAACATTCTTGCTGATATAACTCTGGTCCCACGTTTTGCAAAGGTAAGCTGATACGATCTGGTTACTGGCTGAATCCTACCAAAAGCACCTGAAAGTTTGTGAATTCTTTTCTGCATCCACTCTAGGTATGCGTAACTAGCTGAGGCAAATTGTATATAGTACATATAGCTGCTCTGCCAACGCGGATCCCAAAAAGCATGTATACTTCCATCTCCGTCGAAACAGCCGCGTAGAAAATCAAAGAAGTACAGATTTGGAATTTTAAGTTCCTTGAGTATCTTAGATTTGTGCGGCGACAAGCCGATATCCAACAACCAGTTATAAAAATTTACGTCACCAAATTGTACTCTGTAGTAGTCTTTACGACCAGTATATCCACTAACTTTTCTACCAATCCTATTTTTTAGATTTAAACATTTCTTAAATGTATGTACAAGGCTCTTATCCTTAGAAGTAAAATCTATGTGACGTCCATCGCCAGAAAGACATCCATCGGTAGTTATCAGACCTACGGCATACGCAAGTTCGGGTGACCAGATTATCGAAGTTGCACATTGGGGTTTGAGGCCACGTTGTCCCATACCTCAAGTATACTACGTCTACCAGTTTATTATACGAGAACTATCCACAACTATTCGTCTGATTTTTCGATCTCTTCTGAAACTTTTGCGGTCGGCTCTCTCCAGATGGATTTCATTTTGCGGCGAATCTCGCGAGCCGCTTTTTCGCGGATGTAATAGAGTTTAGCCCGACGAGCTTTGGCTTGCCTCACTACTTCCAGCTTGGCAATAGCCGGAGAATGCAAGGGAAATACGCGTTCCACCCCTATTCCTTCCACTACCTTGCGGACCGTAAAAGTGCTTGTGATGCCGGAACCATGTTTTCTGGTAATGACCATGCCCTCAAAAGGAGTAACGCGTTCTTTGTCGCCTTCTTTGATTTTCTGAAATACCCGTACGGTATCGCCAGGACGAAAATCGGGAAAGTCAGAACGAAGATGAGATTTTTCTATAGCAGTTGCTGACATAATTTAAAAGTATATCACAAAAGCTTCTTGACAGCAAGGTTAAAATCCACCGGCGGATCAGCTTCAAAAACCAACTTTCTGCCTGCCGGAAAGTTGAAAGAAAGAGAAAAAGCATGCAGCAGTTGCCGCCCAACAGGGCGAGCCTCGTCTCCGGCGGGGCGATCCGATCCCGCGGGGCAGCAAACCTTTTTGCCTCCATATGCAATATCACAGGCAACCGGATGATGAATGGCAGCCAAATGAACCCGGATTTGATGCATCCTGCCGGTCTTGGGCTTGATTTCCACCAAAGCAAACTCTTCCCCTTGCCGAAGTACTTTAAATTCAGTAATCGCTTCCCGCTCCCCTCGTATTCTCTTTTTATTATTCCCAGCTAAATTTACCGCCCTTTTGCGGGGATCGCTGATCAAGCGCCCGATAGGAAGATTGATTGTTCCCTCTTGCTCTTTAAATTTTCCGCAAGCAATAGCGCGATAGATCTTTTCCACTTCTCGTTTCTGAAATAATTCCTTCAAGGCCAGGAAGCTTTTTTGATTTCGCGCCGTTACCATAACCCCGGAAGTATTTTTATCCAGGCGGTGAACAATTCCCGGCCGCTCATTTTTTTGAAATGAGCGAGCCTCGCCCTTCTGGACGGGCCGCAGAGTTTCCTGTCCCGAGCTTGTCGAGGAGTCGCCCACGCCTTCCATCTCCGGAAATTTGGCAATCAAAAAATCCGTCACCGTAGGGCCGCTTACTCTATCTCCTCCGTGCGCTGAAATTCCGGGCGGCTTGTTGATGACGACTATATCCTCATCCTGATAAATTATCGCGATTTCCGATTGACTACTGGCGAACTTTGGCAAAGTAATTTTCTTTTACCAGAATCAAGCGTAAAATCCCTTGAGTCACATGCCGTATGAGAAAAGCAACAGCAGCCAGCACTATAAATCCTAAAACTTTGGTGGCCAAGCTTGCCCCCACAAAAGCCAAAAAGATAAAGGAAAAAATTTGTTTGGGATCATTGAAAAGAATACCAAGCGCATTTTCTAAAATTCTTTGCATAAATACGGTTTGTCCCAGCTGATAAAGCACGGCGGCCAGAATCACAACTTCCAAGAGCACTACCGGCAGAAGTTTGCGGAAAAGCCAAACTCGGTAGACCTGGCGTAAAACTTGTCCCTTTAATTTTGTTTCGCTCATCCCACACATAACTCGTACACTATTGTCTTTCAATTGCAAGTTGAACCGACGTTGTATACAAGCAGTTAAATTATTTTGTAATTATCCCACACCTCCTCGCGCCTCGCACAGTACGAGTTATGTGTGGGACTCATAGATCTATATCTTTATTGTTGTTTAGTTTTCTAAAAAGCCTTTTAGCCCGAAAAAGACGCATTTTCAGGGTAGGTATGGAAATATCTTCTTCTTTAGCAATGGTTTGGTAGGATTTATCTTCCAAATAATACCGAACCAAAACTATGCGCAAGTGTTCGGGCATCTCTGCTAAAACTTTTGCCACCACCGCTTTGGCATCAACGGCTGAGGCAAACTTATCATCAGCAAAATCTTTTTCCGGTTCTTCAAATACGCTCGGGTCTTCGGCCAGAAATTCTCCCCGTTTCAGCTTCCGATAGTGAGTGATGGCGGTATTAACCGTAATTTTATAGGCCCAGGACTTAAATTCTATGCCCTCCATTTTTTCAAACTTGTCCGCGTTTTTATACATCTTCACAAATGCTTCCTGCACAATGTCTTCTGCTTCTTCTCTGCCCCGCACAATACGCCAAGCAGCCCTGGTGAGAGGTTCCTGGTATTTTTCCACCAAAAGTTCGAAAATGGCCGGTTCTTTTTGGGAAGCCCGCAGGATTTCCTCATCTTTCAGCTCCGCGGGATTCCACTCCTTATCTTCCTTTAAATAAGACATAAATAAAGAAGAACCGACTTTAAAAATACAACCAATTTAGATTAGAAAGGGTTTCAGTTGCCAGCCGGTTGCTGCTTAATAGTTCCATGATACTAACATGACTTTTTTAAAAAAGCAACCCTTCACTCTTCATTCATTCCTTGGGCAAATAATTATTGCATGCGAAAAGTTATTTTCATCTTTGTTATTTTTGCCGCTGCTTTTTTTTCTCCCGCAAACTCTTGGGCCGCAGTTTCTAGCTGGCAGCAAAGCGCAACTATCCTGCCGAACAGCACCACGGATTTTTCCAGTGAAAACTTGAAGCAGTCCTTGCGCGATTTAGCGGCCACCGGTGCAAATTTTGTTACTCTGGTTGTTCCTTATTGGCAATCCAATCGTTTTTCCACTGATATCCAGCGCGGCTGGAACACGCCCACGGATGAATCTCTGGTGGAAGCAATCAGGTTTGCCCATTCTTTAGGCCTGAAAGTTTCTTTGGCAATTCATTTGGATACCTATGAGGGAGTTTGGCGTGCGGAAATAAATCCGGGCGATCGCGCCGGATGGTTTAGGGCTTACGGCGATGTTTTAAATCACTATGCCCGTATGGCCCGCGACAATGGAGTGGAAAGATATGTGATCGGAACGGAACTTATCAACATGACTACTTCCACTTCCAATTCAACCAATACCGCCAATTGGCGGACTATGATTGGAAATGTCAAAGGCATTTATTCCGGTCCTTTAACTTACAGTTCCAACTGGGGCCCTTCCGGATTTACCGATGAAAAAAATCATATTGAATTTTGGGGTGATTTGGATTTTATCGGCATCGCTGCTTACTTTAATTTAGAAACCGGCAGCAATGCGGTTGCTGATTTGAAAAATGCCTGGAACAAATGGAATTTTGAACACGTAAAGCCGCTTTCCGACCGAATAGGCAAACCGGTAATTTTTACGGAGCTGGGGTATAAAAGTGTTCCCGGATCCCACTCCAGGCCGTGGGATTTTGGTTTGGGAGGACCGGCGGACGAAACCGAACAGGCCAATTCCTACGAGGCCTTGTTTTCCTATTGGAATGATTTTCCGTACCTGCAGGGAGTGTCGCTTTGGAACTGGGATGTTAACCCAGCCGCCGGAGGGCCAGGTAATACGGACTACACTCCCCAAAATAAACTAGCCGAGCAGGTTATGGGCCGTTGGTTTGGCACTTCTCCCGGTCCCTCGCCTGCTCCGCCGGCGGCGGACGGCGCCTTTTTCTCCTCTTCTGCTGGGGCTGACCCTGCTTCGCCCGGAACAGGACAACCCACTACTCTTACCGCCTCGGTCACTAACACTAACGGTTCTGCTTCAGGGGTAATTGTAGATATTGAAATTTACGATAGCGGAGGAGCAAAAGCATTTCAGCGGGTTTTTGAAGGACAAAGTTTTACTTCGGGTCAAACCCGAAGCTATACTGCCGGCTGGACTCCTGCCGCAGCCGGAGAATTTAAAGTAAAAATAGGCGTCTTCAGTTCAGGCTGGTCTTCCCTGATGCATTGGAATGATGAGGCAGTAAAAATTATCGTTGGCTCTGGTGCCCCTCCTCCGTCCGGGGGAGGAACTACGCCGCCCCCGCCGGGTGCTGGAACAATTGATGTATGGTGGCCGACTGACGGGGTTAGAGTTTCTGGAGCACAACCCTTTAAAGTCATGCTCCGAGATAAACCAATCAGTGATTATGATATGTTCTGGCAAGTTGACAAGGACCGATTAAATACGATGTTTGATAACTTTGAGGGATATCCGCACAAAGAAGTTTCAGTTGACTTAAGCGGTTGGACCTGGAAAGGAGGAGGACCCTATGCATTAAACTTCATTGCCAAAGCCAAAGCGAGCGGCGCGACACTTGCGGAACGGTTTATAAATATCTTTGTTGCACGATAAAAACACAACAGGCGACTGTCCGTGTCTAAAACATTCCAACATTCTATAGAATGTTGGAATGTTTTAGCAAAAAGTTCACTAAACCATTTTACAATTGTAAATTGGTTTAGTTAATAGAGATGCTCATTTTCCAGGTGGATAAGCGCCATGCGAATAGCTTCCTTGGTGTATTCTTTGCGAGGATGACGTCCTTTGGTAAGAATTCCAATCACCCCTTCTTTAACGCCAATTTTGGGATTTTTAGTAATACCAATTTTATATGCAGCATCAGAAATAGTAGCTCCTTCTTCAACAGCCATGCGGGTAATCTCTTTTGGATACTCAAATGCGGAAGATAGTCCAATATGAAATTCCTGACCGTCGTAGATGGCACAAGCCGTAAAGTCCATCCATCCGGTTTTGGTATAAGGAACTTTGGTGATGCCGGACTCAATTCCAAAACTATAATTTTCTTGAAAAGCGTTTTTGGCGCGGTTCATCGCCCCGCGTATAGTTTCTTCGGTTGATTTTGGCTGTTCATCAACATTGGAAGGCACTTCTACTGATATCACTTCTACGTCTTTAAACATTTCATAGACGCTTAAAAGTTCTTTAAGCGCTTCTACTTTTACTTGATTTTTTGAGCCGATAGTTATTTTCATCAACTAATTTCGTATTTCTTTAAATAATCCCTAACTTTATCTAAATATATACTTACTCCAGAGTGAAGCGGTTGGGGCAGCTCATCAAGTCCATACCATCCCATTTCGTCAAATTTATGTGGTTCATTCATTTTTACTTCCTGGGGATTTACTTTGATCACAAAAGGAATGGTAGCCCAGTGAGTTTTTACGTTTTCATGCCAACGCAACAAAGATATTGCCGGAAGCTGCTCCTCTATTTGCCCGTGACAGCCATATTCTTCCTCAACTTCTTGCAGAACGTTTTCTTCCAAAGTTTTGCCAAATTCTAATCTGCCCCCGCCAAATTCCCAGGTTCCCTGTTCATCCCGGCAATTTTTGCCTCGCCTTAGCATCAAAAATTTGCCATTCCCGCCATGACAAAGGAAAGCCGTTGTTACCCCGACATAATCTATTCCGGGCTTAAAATCACTCATGTTTACTCTCCTCCGCGTATTGAATAATTTCTAAATTACAGCTCTGATGCTCCTTGCACCAGGCCTCGCATTTTTCCGCCCATTCTTTATCCGCGTAGTGAAAACCGCACTTTTCGCAGACGTAAAATTTTTTATTTTCTTTTTGTTCTATTTTTACCATCGAAAATTAGAAATGGACCTACGGAGGATCGAACTCCGACCTCAACCATGCCATGGTCGCGTAATACCATTTTACTATAGGCCCTAGTGAGAAGTAAAAAGCATGCTCGCATGCTTTTTCTCCGAGCGACGGGCATATATCCGAAGATATAGGCCCCCTAAAACTATTGTACCGGTTTCGCCCGTTTGCTAAATACGTAAATATACAAAATCTCCAGGATTCCAAGCGTGTTTACCACCAAAAACACCACAAACCAAACTTTCTCTCCCCGGCGCGCCGCCTGCCATAAGGCCATGCCTTTCCAAACCAAAGACCAAATTATAACTAAGAAAAATAACCCCCCGAAAAACGCCGGGAAAAATCCTCCCCAAGGCATCACCCACTGATTAAAATAATTTTGAAATTGCATCATACTTAAAAATTATTTTATAAACTTGAATCTGGGCCCATGGTAACCGTTTTTATTGACCTTTTCAAGAAACATTGTTTTGGGGCGCACCCAAAGGTTATGCTTATCCCCTAAGCTCCGATAAACCACCAGTTCCTCTCCGGTTTCGGAATGATCGGCAATGCCAATAACTTCATATTCATTTCCTTTGAAATGGCGATAAACCCCACACTTAACTTCGGCATTATTATTTTTATCATCTCGCATATGATTTAAGTTATAAACTTTATCTCATCAAGATTGGACGATAGACCCATTACAAATTCTGGCCGAAGTTAAGTGTGGGGTAAATTCCAGGTTTAATTTTCATAATTAAACGTCCCCGAGAGGAGTTGAACCTCTAACCTGTTCCTTAGGACGGAACCGCTCTAGTCCAGTTGAGCTACGGGGACAAAATCTTCGGCGTCCTTATAAAATTCTTCTAAGATTATTTTTATCAGCGAGGAAACCTTTCTTGCAAGATGTACATCGTGTATAAATATTCTACACATCCCGTGAGGATATTTAATTAAGCTTCTGCTGCTTGGAGTTAAAGTTAAGAGTTCCGGTTTCCTGAAGTTTTGTGGGGAAAGTTTTGTAACCCCTGACCAAAATTTTTCCGCTTTCTCCACATCACCTCCTCTGCCAATACGAACTAAGGTTAATAACTTTCGTTCAGGAACAAAAATCACTTCACGAAGAAATCTCAACATTATTCTAATCATTGTCGGGTCTGTATTGGTAAATTCGAAGCTTTTATATCCTGTTATTTTAGCTCCTTCAGCCCAATAAAGAACTGCTCCCATAATCGGCAACAACTTTTCTCCATCAAAAAACTTTTTAAGATTCTCCACTTGCTCCTTGGCCCACTTTTCTGCATCAGCCCTACTCTCTGCCGCAAGCGCTTGCAAATTGCTGATCAAGGGTGTATCGCGCTTCTTCTTAAGAAGCCGGTCTTTCTGTTCTTGGGTAAGTGCAATATCATAGCACCACCTAGAAATGGTACTTTGACTTACATTGATACTCTTAATGATTTCACTGTAAGAAGAGCCCTGCTGCCGCAAAGCAACAGCCCTCTTGTGCAAATCGGGCTTTCGCAACATAGCCCTATTATATCTTAATTTTAATCACTTGTCATCTAATATATATGCGTTATATTTAGTAATATGCAATACGAAGAACAAATTGTATCGGTGGTAAAAAAAGTAATGCCTGCCGTGGTAAGCATTATTGTAGGCCGCGAATATCAAGATATCTTGCGGGAACGTCCGCACGAACTCATGGTTCCGCACGGAGACCATATTGACCCGCCGGTTCCAGAAGAAGAACTTCCGCACACCAAAGGAGGAAAGATTCGGATAGGGGGCGGAACCGGATTTATAGTTGACGCTTCCGGCCTTATCCTCACCAACAAACATGTAGTGAGAGAGCCGGGTGCGGAGTACCAAGTAACAACTGCTTCGGAAGATACTTATCCTGCCAGGGTGCTCGCTATGGATCCCCTGAACGATGTTGCGGTTCTAAAAATTGATGCCGAGGGGCTGGGTATTTTAACCCCGGGAAATTCTGATAATATTCAGTTGGGACAAACGGTGCTCGCCGTAGGCACGGCCTTGGGAGAATTTCAAAATACGGTTTCGGCGGGAATTGTCTCCGGCCTTTCGCGGTTTATAACCGCCATAACCGATATGGAAGGACATTCAGAACGTCTGCGGGGGCTTATCCAAACCGATGCTGCTATAAATCCCGGCAATTCCGGCGGCCCCTTGGTAAATCTTCACGGCGAGGTGGTTGGCATAAACGCCGCTGTTGTTTTTGGAGCGCAAAATATTGGTTTTGCCATTCCTATAAATAAAGCTAAACGGGATTTGGAAGAACTTAAAAAATACGGTAGAATCCGCCGGCCATTTTTGGGAGTGCGCTATGTTTTGCTAAACCCAATGGTTCGCAAGCGTTTTCAAGTTACTTCCGAACATGGAGCATTTGTGTTGCGCGAAGGAATCCCGGGGCGGCCGGCAGTATTGCCAGGTTCGGCTGCGGCCAAAGCTGGTATTCACGAAACCGATGTAATTTTGGAAATAAACAATACGCCCATTAATGAAAAAGTTGGCATTGAAGATATTTTAGAAAAAATCTCCATCGGACAGAAAGTGCCGGTAAAAATCTTACGCAAAGGCAAAGAACATACCCTTACCCTGGACGCTGAAGAACGAATGATAGTTTAGAGAAATAAAAACATCCGCTAGCTAGCGGATGTTTTTATTTCTGCACTACTCCTTGGATGTGTTTGACTATTTCCGGGAGAGTATAGTTTGCTTTGACTAAATATTCTATTACGCCCAGTTGTTTGGCTTCTTCCTTGTCTGATCCTTCCGCGATGTTAGATAAAATCATGACTTTGGTGGCTCGGCCTTCCGGGTCTCGGCGCAAGCGGCGCAAAACATCAAAGCCGTTTTGATCCGGCAGCAAAATATCCAAAAGAATAAGATTTGGCTTGTTTTCCTCAAATTTTTTTATGCCCTCCGAACCGGTGGTAGCAGTTATAACTTCAAATCCGGCCCGCTCCAAATCTTTAGCCAGCAATTCAACCATAAAAACATCGTCTTCCACCAAAAGGATCTTTTTCTTTTGTCCATCCATAAGCTCATCTTAACTTTCTCAAACTTATTTTAAAAGCACAATTATCCACACGGAAAACAAAAAATTAGATGGGGGAACTAGAGGGAATCGAACCCTCGATAACAGGTCCACAACCTGCTGTGTTACCTCTACACCATAGTTCCCATGTTCCTAAATATAATACCTTAAAAATTTTGAAAAATCAACCTGTTTCTGTTACTATTGTCCTATGTCCAAAGCAGAAAAAAAATTGCAGAACCGAATCAAACCCGAACTTCCGGCAGGGTTTAGAGACTACGGGCCAGGGGAAGCAATCGCCCGGTTGAAATTGCTGGAAAAAGTCCGCAAGGTCTTTGAGGATTTTGGCTTTGATCCCATGGAAACTCCGGCCGTGGAAAGAACTGAAGTTTTGACGGGAGGAGAAAAAGAATCCGGAAAAATTATTTTTAACATCAAAGGATCACGGGAAAAATCTTCCCAGTGGACTGATGCTTCTTTGCGTTTTGACCTCACTGTCCCTTTGGCCAGATTTTTAGCCGCCAATCCGGAAATACCAAAACCCTTTAAACGCTATCAAATCGGCAACGTTTGGCGGGGAGAATCTCCCCAAGCCGGCCGATATCGTGAATTCATGCAGGCCGATATAGACATTGTGGGCACTTCTTCCATGGAAGCTGATAGTGAAGTAATCGCGGTCATTTACCAAACTTTTAAAGAATTAAACATAAACCGCTTTATTATAAACATCAGCAATAGAAAAATATTGAACGGCTTGCCTCAATTTGCCGGTTTTTCGGAAAATAAATTATTTTCGGTGCTCCGAACCATAGATAAGACCGACAAAATCGGGCGCGAAGCCGTTGAAATTGAACTGCAAAAACTGGTCGGCAAAAAAGCATCCGCCAAAATAAAACAATTTCTTGCCTTAGTCGGAAACAACAAAATTAAAATCAAAAATGCCCGCGGACTTTTTAAAAATATTGCCGTGGCCGAAGAAGGCCTGGGAGAGCTGGAGGAAATTGCCGAAAATCTCACTGCTTTGGGCATAGATGAAATAAATTGGCAGTTTAATTTTTACACCGTGAGGGGTCTTGGTTATTACACCGGCCCGGTATTTGAAACTTACCTTAATGATTTGCCCGAAATCGGGGGCATGTTCCAAGGAGGGCGCTATGATAATTTGGCGACGGCTTTCACCGGACAAAAAATTTCGGCCGTGGGAGCGTCTTTGGGAGTAGACCGTTTTTTTGCCGCTTTGGAAAAACTGGGAATTTTAAAGAAAAAACCAACAGCCACTCGGGCGCTTATTTTAAATCTTTCGCCCAAATTAAAAACCGAGTATTTAACTTTTGCCAAGCTGCTGCGGGAAGCCAATATAAATACTTCCATTTACTTGGGAGATGATCGTTCGTTTCAGGCGCAACTGGCTTACGCCGTGAAAAAAGAAATACCGTATTTGGTTATTTACGGCGAAGAAGAGAGAAACAAAGGAGTTATTGCCGTGCGCAATATGATAACCAGAGAGCAAAAAGCGGTTTCTAAAAAAGAACTAGTAGAGTATTTAAAATAGAAACGCCCCCGGAAAGAATCGAACTCTCATCAACGCCTTAGAAGAGCGCTGCTCTATCCATTGAGCTACGGGGGCTGAAAGCGAGTGTCGCGGCTTTCAGCGGGAAATTTAGCGAAGCCGTGCGAAGCACGTGCATAGCATTAAAAATTTCCCTGGGGGAGCGCTGTCGGAAGTGCGACAAACCGAAGGCATTATACCCTATTTTTGGGTTTTTGTCACCCCAAGCAGGGCTTGAAATTGGCTTTGCCTCTCATCCAAGAGCCCAATAATTTCATTTATCTGTTCCGCGGAAAGAGAAGGCACTTTGGCCACAAAAATTCCGGCTTCCTCTTTTATTATAACGGCAGTGTAAAAAAGATATCCGTCCCAAGCCGCCAAAGCCAAAAAACTGATTAACACAAGCAAAAAAGCATAGAACGCCACTTCCTCTCGGGAAAGACTGGGCTTTCTACCGGAAATATGCAAATTTTTTATCCGCAAAAAAGAAAACATTTTAACGCGATTTTATTTTTGCTATCAATATAAGCCGGGCGGTGCCGGCTTCACTGCCGGACAGCCGCTGAAAAACCATATCATCCACCCGCAACGCGTAAGGCAGAAGTTCAAAAAGTTTTAAGTAGCGGGAAACGTTTTGTTCGCTGCCGTCCACGGTTATGCGGAAACTCAATTCCGGGCTCTTGGCTGTCTGCTCTTCTATAGCCAAAGCAATGGCATTATTGGTTTGCTTGGCTAAACCTTCAACTTCTTCAATAAAACCGATGGGGCGCTCGCGGCTGACAAAAAAGGAATTTATTCTGGCAAAATCAGCTTTCCGCTCCTCCATAACTTTTTCCAAAATTCTTACCCTCCGGCGGTCTTCTTCCAAGGTCGCAATCCGACTGCCAATTTCCTGCAGGGAGGCATCGGCATTTTGCACGGCAGTTGCCACAAAGACATAAACCCAAACAGAAATACCCACCGCTAAAAGAGCGAGGACAACCGTAAAGACAATATTTTTATTAAAAGAAAAGCTCATGCTATAACCGGTAAAGCGATTTAAGCTTGCCTCGGATGGAAAAATTAATATTGTTTTCGCGGATAATATTGGATAAAGGCGAAGTAATATCTTCAAATTTATTAGATTCGCGCAAGGTCTTCTCAAATTGCAATAAATCTTTGCGCGCAGCGGCCGTGCCGTTCAAAACCACTTCCCCGTCGCTCTTGATGCCGAAAAAAGCAATAGTTATGCCGGAACCCGAACTTAAAAATTGATCTAAAATTTCCGAAGCTTTGGCGGGCGCTAAAGTTTGGGCCTTCAGCAAATTAATTTCGGCAACTGTCTCTCGCAAAGCAACTAAAGTTTTTTTAACTTGAAAATGCTCGGCTGCCTCTTCTTCCAGGCGCAACGATTCTTCCAATCCCCTGCGTTGCATGACCAAAGGAAGATAAGCGGGCAGCAGCAGGAAAGAAACTATAACCAGTTCAACCACAACAAAGCCGGTAAAAAATAAAATCAGGCGTCTGGATTCTTCCAGCCAGATGGCTTTTTTTTCTTGTTCCGGAAGAAGATTAGTGGTCAGCATAAAAATATTTATTGCTTATTTGCGCAAAGCAAGGCCAATGGCGGTTGCATACGCCAAAGACTGATCTCGCGGCAGAGCAGGAATGGGAAATTCGGCGCCGGACAAAACCGGCAAAAAGTCTCCGGTATTGGTTTTAACTTTAAGCGCACTGGACAGATAAGTTGTTAAGCCGGGCAGATTGGCATCCCCGCCCACCAGAATTATCTCATCAATTACTCCCTCCACCTGGTGAATGTGTTTGGCGTGCGTTTGGTAGAAAACTATAGTTTTTTTAAGTTCATCGCTAAGAGTGGATAGGGCGGGCAGAACGGCCGGCAATATTTTTCCTTCCGCGGCTCGGCGGTCCAAACCTTTCTCTTTTTTCAAAGCCGCCGCTTGCTGGGGCGAAAGATTAAGATGGCGCACTAGGTTTTCTTCCAAAACTTTGCCGCCAAAATTTACCGTCGTGGTATAAACCAAAGTTCCTCCGGCAAAAATTGCAATTCCCGTCCGGGCATGGCCTATATCGGCAATTATTTTGGCTCCTCTTTGCAGAGAGGGCAGTAAGGATCTGGTAATGGCTTGGGATTCCACTTCCATGGCCATAACTTTGATGCCAGCTCCTTTTAACACTCTAAGATAAGATTCAATTACTTTTTTAGGGAAAGCGGATATCGCCACATCCAAATGGTCAAATTGGCTATCGGGCGGCTCTACGACATCGTAGTCATAAATTAATTCTTCCAAAGGCAAAGGAACATTGCTTTCAATTTCCCAGCGGATGGCATTGGCAATTTCATCTCTTTTGATTTTGGGAATTTGGATCAAGCGCAAAAAACCTTTTTCTTCCGGCAGAGAAACTACGGCAAAAGCAGAACGGAATTTCCTGCCGTCGCGTCTTAGCCAATCGGAAAATACTTTTTCCAGCTCTGCTTCTTTTCTTATCTCGCCATTTTCAATGATTCCCGCGGGAATTTTTATTTCCCCGAAATTTTCCAGCCGCGTTTCTTTGCCTGGGCGGAATTTTGCGTATTTTACGGTCAGATCGGAGATATCCAAACCAAAAGTATCCAGCCGAACCCAAGGACCGACAAAATTTAGGACTTTCTTGCTTAAGCCAACCGACATGTATTTATCTTACTACATTTACAGCTGGCTTGCAGGAATTTCTGTGGATATAATGATAGCTTCAGTTGTTTTCAGATTAGGGTTGACTTTTTTATCGTTTGATGTATAATTAATATACGTTCTTAGCGGCAGTTACGCCGCGTGAAGTTCATCGTTCTAATCTGGCCGCAAGGCCAAGAGGAGGTCGAAGATGTACGGACTCAAGAGGTCGCCGCTCGTTCTGATGTGCCTCGTGACCATCCTGGCCGCGGGGTGTGCGATGTCGGTCAGGGTCTCAGACCCTGTCCTCAAGAAGCTCTCGGACGGCACGGTCCTGGAGGTAGTCTCCGTCTCCACCAAGGTCCCGTGGTCACAGGACCTAGTGGTCAACCGGGGCCGCGACTGCAAAACGGCGAAGTCGGACGAGGCCGGTAACCCCGTGGAGACAAAGGACTGCAATCACGCATTCACCGAGAAGCAGGGTGGCC
>CAYPPK010000007.1:0-20902 GCA_964412615.1 uncultured Candidatus Saccharibacteria bacterium | reverse complement strand
CGGCGGGAAAGGTAGTGTCGCTCAAAAACTGCCTGAAGGAGACCGAGGACACCGCGGTCGGCGACAGCGCTGCCTACGGCCTCGGCAAGGCTGCCCTTACCGGAGCCGCGGCCGGTGCCTTCATTGGCGCCGGCATCGGCGCCGCTGGTGCTGCCGCGCGGCCCTCTCGGGTGACCCAGACCTGCGCCTCGGCCACCGGTGGTTCCACCGGCGCGGTCACGCAAACCGGCGGCGGTGCGACAGCCACCGGCGGCACGGCCAATGCCGGTTCGATCACGACCGGGACCAACACCGGCACCGTGACGAACAACGTCGGCCAGTAGTCGTTCGCTTCTCGCTTCGGCGCAACGCCGGGGCTCGTCCCCCACTTATGCAAATAAGTGGGGGACGAGGAGCACCACCCTCAGTAGTAGTCCCGCCTTGGCAGGACACTACGGGGCAAGCAACAAGCAACACGACCCAAAAAGGGTCGTGCATTTGTTTTTAATAGGCATCTTTATAGATGATAGGTGCTACATTGCGCAATCCCTAAGCGAGCAGTCTGGCCGAGGTATTTTGTTCCTTGTGACAATCAGTAGGCGAGCGGCATGGTGTCCGACTCCGGTCGGATCGCGAGCCGGATGCTTAGCGAGGCAGTCGCTGGACTGCCGAGCGTGTCGCGAAAACAAAATACCGAGGGAACCAGACCAGTGAGTCATTCAACCTCTTTCCAATATTTAATATCTTTCTCCCCTCCACCGCCCCCGCCGTCAAAACTGACATTTTGTAAAAGCGTATCATAAATCACTTGGGCGCCGTTTTGTAAATTTATTTGGTTGGCAACCAAATTAGTTACGGTTACATTATTATGCAAATAAATCAGGCCATTGCCGGCGTAAAAAATAGCCCCTGTTGCGTTATTGTGCAGATCAATGGCCGAACCGTGATCGCCTCCGCCGGAAGCAGTTGAAAGAAGCATAAGAAAACTTCCCGGAGTTCCCGAGCCGCTGAACTGGCCATTATTTGATGAATGAATCCAGCCATCTGACAAAATAACACAAGATTTAGAACCGTATGAAGCCGCACACTTGATACTGCCTCCATTTTTAATTTCTATGTTGCCTTGCACATAAATAATACCGGTTACCGTCAAAGTCTTATTGGTGGCATCAAATTCCAAATCCCCGGTAATTTTTGTGGGCCCCAAACTTACATTATTCGTAATCTCGTAATCTCCATTGATAGTGCCGCCGGCCGCCGCCTCGGTTTTCCATTGGTTAATTAGATTACTAGAAATTGGCAAATCAAGATACGGAAGATTGGGTGGAGGAGTGATAGGTGTCCCTGGAAATTGCGTTCCCATACAAACGGAATCCTCATCTATCGTCTGGTAATAACACTTACTGTTTAAGATACTCCCTGATATGATATTTGCTCGCGATTCATGAATAGCGGGGTTTGTACCAGTCACCGACCCGGTAATACGGTCGGCATAAGCGTTGCCGTATATAACACAGCAAAGATCTGTAGAAGAAGTAGCATTTTTATTAATTATGGAGTCATCAAAACTATTAGCCCGAGCATTGCCTTCTATTATCACGTGTTCAATAGCCGATGTTCCGGCCGCGAAGGCGTCTCCAGTGATGCGCACATTACTGCTGCTGGAAGGACCTGTTATTCTCCCGTTAGAATAAACACTTCCCTCAATGCGGCTGTTTTGTGACATAACTACTCCGCCTGACCCTATTTGCGCGCCATAATTGAAACTGGCTCCCACGGAAGAAGAACCGCCGACATAAACTTTTGTTTCCAAATTTTGCCGGGAAGTGTCGCGCTGGCCTTCCGAGCGGACTATTTTATCACTGCCGTTGGTAGTGATAATAGTGGTAGTAAATCCGTTTCCGACCGTCAGGATTTCGGAATCAGCAACCTGTTTTCCGGTTATTAAACGATAAACAACATCTTCTATACCGGCTTCAGAAAAATAACGCGCCTCAATAGATTTGGAAAAAGCCCGGGTAGAAGCAACTTCTTTTAACGAAAAAAACACAAAAGACCCTATCACCGAAATTGCCACCGTTAAAGTAAGAATGGTTGCGGTGATGGCAGCATACCCGTCTTTATTTTGAAAATTGAAAATTGAAAATTGAAAATTCATTTCAGTAGTTTCCCCTTAGCACCGTAGTAGAATTCAAAGTTATGCTGGTCGGGAAACGGGAAGCTGAATCAATCTGCAAAGTAATTTTTACGGCTTCCTGATTTAGTCCCTGGATAATCCATTCCAAGGAAAATTTAGCTACCCGAACCGAGGCGGCAGAAATAGGGGTTTCTCCTTGGCCCTCTTTGCGAGCCCACAATCGGCCATTGTCCACCCAAAAATCTTCATAAGCAGTGGTGTGCCCCGCGGGCGGAGTAAGTTGAGTTACCAAAGAAAGTTGTCCCGTATCCTGATTGAAACGGCTAGTGGGAGAATAAACTTTATCTGCTTGGGCAACGCTTTTGTTTACTGTTTCCAAAAGCAAACGGGCATTGGAAATTACTTCCCGCTCGGCGCGCGCTCTTTGATAGGCATTAACGGTGCTTAACAAGAAATTGGCAATTACCACCGCAATGCTTCCCAATAAAGCGACGTAAATAATAATTTCAATCAGAGTCAGGCCTTCATTTTTATTTTTTACCAATTTACTGCAAGTCATAAACTTTGAATCCGAAATCATATTGATCCAACGCTTGTCCCGAATCGCTGGGATTGGAGAGCCGGCCGATGTAACGGCGCGCTTCATTCCCGTGTCCTCCGTAAGGGCTGCCGGATGATTGTGAATAACCCCAGTGGATAGTGCCTTGAGATCCGCTGCCTGAATCAGTAGAGGCAGGGATACTACGCAAACGAATATAATATTTGGCAGAAGCAGCCAAAGAAACCGGATTGGAAAAACTAAATTGCACCCAAGCTAAGCCGCTGCCGGAAATAGAGGAAGAAGTTATGGTATTGGAAGTTCCCAAAACTGATCCGGTGGGAGTAGCACGAAGTTCAATATATATATTGGAAGGAGAAGCAGCGGCGCGCTTAAGATAAAGGTCGGTCCTACTCACCTCTATTGCCCCCGAAGTAGTAAATCCTTGCACCGGGTCGCCGTTGCCTGAATTATCCGAAGGAAAATTGGCTAAATCGCCATCGGTAGTCGCGCCGGTAAAAGAAATCGCGACTGTTTCTGTTTGCCCGCCCAAAGGAGTTAGAAAATCAGTAAAATAAGAAACCAAGGTCGTAACTTTTTGCGTGGTAGTGGCATAAGACGTAACCAAGCGGGTGCCTAAATCTACGCTGCCGGAAGCAGCAATTTTGTCAGCGGCATCGCGACGCACCTCGCCCAAAATCACATAGCGGTCGTATTTATTATTGATAAGTCCGGGCGAGACGGTTTTCAAAACCCATTTGCCGTTTTCAATTACTGGATAATATTTAGTTCCATTGGCCAGAGGCGCAATGTTATTAGTCCAGGATTCATCGCGGGCCATCCGCACCGCTTCCAAGGCTTCCTGGGCAAGCAAGGTTGCGACAAGATTTTCTTTTTCATTGCGCAATAATTTTAAGGCCACAATTCCCGCCTGCAAAAAACCAAAAAGAGCGCCCGCTACAATCGCGGTTACGACGATGATTTCAATCAATCCAAAACCCTTAACATAATGCGAATAATATGCGAATGCCGCGAATTCGCGCTTCGCATTTTCTCGTCCAGTTTTTGTTCGCATCATTAGCATAAATTCGTAGATTCGCATTATATTAAGGTTCGCTCACCGAACCTCCAAATGGCCAGATGGTTAGGCCTTGGCAATCGGCACTGTAGGTTGCCACATCATTGCCATCAAAAGATATTTTCATTTGCTTGTTATTAGTGGCGCAGTCGCGATCCACGGAAAGAGAAGCAGCAGAATCAGTAATGGAAAGAGAGTGAATGCGCAAAGTTTGATTTTGCCCGCCGACGGCCACACTGCCGCTCCAGTCAAACGAAGTTCGGGGTGCGGCCGGGGTCATGGTGACTGGATAAACCAGGTCGGGATTGCTGAAAGTAAGAGTCATGGTAACTGAATTTTTTATGGTTCCGGCCAAATTGAAAGTGCGGTGGCGCGTGTCTATTACGCGGCTCCCGGTAGGCGCGGGTACAGAGCCGGTTTGATAAATTTTCCCCGAACCATCCACCGTAACTGAAAAAACTGCTCCGCCGGTACCAATAACTCTTAAATCAAAATTTCCGGTTTGGCTGGTTTTGCCGTTTAAGCGGCTGAAAACAATTTCCTGGCTGCCGCCCGCTAAAGTAATACTGGCAATTTCAATATTTGTCGGAAGATTGAAAATTTCCGTGTAAGAGGCGCCAGCGTAGGAACTTCCCCGAAAAAGTACATAGCGGGAAGCTTCCAATTTTACTCCCCAGGTAGAATTATCTTCTCCGGCTAAGGTCTTGGTTTGTGCCAGGCGCATAATGGAAATAACTTCCTGGCCGGAATTGGAAAGATTGCGCACATTCCGGGAATTCACAAAAGAAACCAGGCCGATAGAACCAATCAGTATCACGATGGAAATTGATACCAGAAGCTCTATTAACGTGAACCCGTTTTTATCTTTTATCTTTTTACTTTTACCTTTCATCGTCAGATGTTCCCTAAACTGCCGTAAATTGGCTGCAGCATGGAAACGGCAAAAAACCCTACGGCAACTCCAACCGCGATCATAAGCAGGGGTTCAATCACGGTAGAAAGATTTTTAGTGGTTTCATTTACATCTTCTTCAAAAAAGATAGCGATGCGCAAAAGCAAATCACCCAACTTGCCGGTTTCTTCCCCTACTTTGATCATCTGAATCACCAAGGGCTGGAAAATTTGCGGATAGGCGCCCAAAAGCTCGTTTAGCTGTTTGCCTTTTTGAATGTCGCCAGCCGCCGTTTTCGCCGCCTGCCGGTAAAGCGTGTTCCCGACCACTCGCGACACAATCTCCAGAGAGCGGACGATGGGAACGCCGGAAGTGATGAGGTAAGCAAGAGTGCGGGTAAGGCGAGCGGTATTGAATTTTTTTACCAGCGTCCCGAAAATGGGGGCTCGCACTATAGTGCGATCAAAAATCTCTTTGCCTTTTTGCGATTTTAAAATTCTCCAGAAAAGAACAATCATTAGCGCCACGCCGGTCAAAAACCAAAGAGCGTAATTCAGTATTAAGTCGCTGATAAAAATAATAAGCTTGGTCGTGAAAGGAAGCTCCACCCCCAGTTCTTTGATGGTCTGGGTTAGAGTCGGCACCACATAAATCATCATCAGAAACCCGACCACCAAAAGAGCAGAAATAATTATGGCCGGGTACATCATGGCGCCTTTGACCCGCTTGCGCAGATCATAATCTTTTTTCATCTGCCGGGCTAAAAGTTTTAATACTAAAGTAAGTTTGCCGGTTGTTTCCCCGACTTCCACCATGTTCACATAAAGCGGCCCGAATACTTCCTCGTGCACCTTGAGCGATTCGGCCAAGCTCCTTCCCTGCACTACCGAATTATTGATGCCAGCCAGCATTTTGCGGAATTTGGGATTAGTGGTTTCTTGCATCAAAGCATCCATGGCTTTGGTAAGGGACAAGCCGGCTCCGATCATCACCGCCAAGTTTCGGGTAAAAAACATTTTATCAATAATACTGATGGGCTTGAGGCGGGCAACTAGTTCCCCAAAACTTATATTGACATTGATTTTAGCCAAACCGGTTTTGCTGCCCGCTTTTGTTTTCAAAAGCAATAAACCCTCTCCTTTCAGGAGTTGGGCCAGAGATCTTTCATTCTCCGCTTCTCGCTCTCCTTTTACAATTTCTCCGGTCTGTTTGGCCGCCGTATAAGAAAAATTTAGCATGCTTTAATCCTAACATATCTCTTGAGAAAAGATGTTCACAATGATATACTTGAAAGAAATTTTGGAGACGTGGCAGAGCCTGGCTTAATGCGATGGATTGCTAATCCATTGGGGGCTTCAAAACCCCTCGGAGGTTCAAATCCTCCCGTCTCCGCCAGTTAATAAACTCATTTAAAAAATGAACAGACCTGGAACAAATTTTGCCGTGTTTATTATCTTTTTTGGCATTGCTTTGGTGGAAGCGCTGCAGCAGAAAAATTGGCTCGGGGCTATGCTCTTTCTGGCTTTGGGGATAATGTCTCTTCGGGCGGATTTTAAAAAACCTTCATGATATCTTTTGCCGTATTTAGTTATGCTGGGCTAAGATAGGATAAACCCAATGAAAAAAACAGTCATAATTTTAATTTTACTGATTATTTTGCTTGCGGCAGGATGGGCCGCATCTTTTGGCTGGAAAAATTTTCGGGGCATAGGGCCTATTTTTCGCCAGCCGCCGGAAGATATTACCGAAGTCATAAATACTACCGGTATGCCCCTGAAACTCCCTGCCGGATTTTCCATATCGGTTTTTGCCAAAAATCTGGGGAATCCTCGCGTGCTGGCTTTTGATCCTCAAGAAAATCTGGTTGTGAGCATTCCCAGCCAGGGGAAAATTGTTGCTTTGCCGGATAAAAATAAAGACGGCATAGCGGATGAGACCATAACTATCCTGGAAGGCCTTAACCGACCGCACGGTATTGCCTTTCGCTGCACCGAAAGATGCGAAATGTATGTGGCCGAATCGCATCGGGTAATGGTTTATGAATACAATCAGCCGTTTCAGGCAAAAAACGGCAGAAAAATAATAGATCTTCCCGGCGGCGGAAATCATTTTACCCGCACCATTCTTTTTATGCCCGAGCCGAATGATCCCCGACTGCTGGTTTCGGTTGGTTCAAGCTGCAATGTATGCCAGGAGTCGGACTGGAGAAGGGCAAAAATTTTAGTTGCCAATGCCGACGGATCGGATTTAAAAATATTTGCGAGGGGCCTGCGCAATTCTGTTTTTATGGCTTTGCATCCCGCTACTAAAGAAATTTGGGCCACCGAAATGGGGCGCGATCTACTTGGAGACAATCTGCCACCGGATGAAATAAATATCATCAGCGAAAACAAAAATTACGGCTGGCCAATCTGCTATGGCAAAAATATCCATGACAGCGTTTTTGACAAAAATACCTATATTCGCAATCCCTGCCTGGAGCCGTTTGAACTTTCAAGCAAAATAGACATTCCGGCCCACTCCGCCCCGCTCGGTTTGGCTTTTTTCTCTGATGAGTGGCCGGAAGAATATCGTGATGATCTTTTGGTTGCTTATCATGGCTCTTGGAATCGCAGTGAACCTACCGGCTATAAAATTGTCCGCTTTCCTTTGGATGAAAAAGGAAACCAAACCGGGCCGGCCGAAGATTTTATTTCCGGCTGGCTTCCGGTCGGCAGTTCTCAAGGAGCTTTGGGCCGACCGGTGGATATTTTCATGAAGGATAAGGGGAAAATTTATATTTCTGATGACAAAGCCGGAGTAGTTTATTTGGTTACTTATATGTGGGGTTCATAAAAATTTTACCTTGATAATGTTTAGTATATGTATGAAAAACTCAACTGCTTTATCTGTGTTCATAGGCATTGTTTTAGCCGCTGGCATAGCGGGATTTTTAACTTGTGCCGGTGGATTTGACGCGCCTTGGTGCGGAATTTTTTACGGGGCGATCGCGCAAAAAGATACCCCGGAATCTCAAGCGCCGGTAACCAATTCCCCCGAAGAAAATAGCGATGTTTCGGATGATAAAGAAGAAGCCGTAGATAAAAATCCGGAAACCATGACGGTAAAAAACTTTTTCGGCAAAAAAGAAGAAGCCGAGTGTGAAGAAACAATGGCCGTGGAAAGAAAAATTCCCCGAACCACCTCGCCTGCCCGAGCCGCTTTGGAGGAATTGCTTAAAGGACCGACTTTGTTGGAACTGGAGCAAGGATTCGTAACCTCCATTAATACCGGAGTAAAGATTGAAAAACTTACCATTGAAGATGGGGTCGCGCGAGTAGAGTTCGATGAGACTCTGGAGGCTAGCGTAGGCGGATCCTGCCGGGTAGCGGGTATCCGCTGGCAAATAATTAACACCCTTAAACAATTTTCCACGATTAAAGAAGTCGTCATATCCATTGACGGAAGAACGGAAGACATTTTGCAGCCATAACTAAAATCCCGGATTCTCCGGGATTTTAGTTTTTTTGAATGCCGATCCAAAGCCCTTCTCCGTCAAATTCTGCTTCGCGTTCGGCCTGGAATATTTTTTTGCCTCCTATTTTTAATTCTTTGGCATTAGTCTCTTTCTTAATAGTACTATCCCATTTACTGAACGCTTTCTGCAGATTTTCACTGCCCGAAATTTGAATGCGGATAACTTGCCCAGGTTTAAGCCCCAGATCACGCCGCATTTCTTGGATATTGCGCAGGAATTCTCTTACCATGCCCTCTTCTTTCAATTCAGGAGTAATTTTTTCATCCAACCAAATCTGGTCGCCAAAAGAAATTTTCTTCACGTTTATTTCTTCTTTCAAAAGCTCCATCAGCCCTGCTTGTTTCAGCAACTTTTGACTGTTTATTTTTAATTCCTGCAGAGGCTGGCGGACTCTGATGCCGGCTTGAGCGCGCAATTTCAGTGCTTCGGTTACAACTTTTCTAACTTCCTCCATGTCTTCCAGTATTCTTGTTTTTTGTCCTTTAGTTTTTATCGCCAACGGCCAATCTGTGAGATGCACGCTTGCTTCTTTTAGACTCATCTTATGGCGCAGTTCCTGATAAATTATTTCTGCCAAAAACGGCAAAAACGGAGCAGACAGTTTAGTCAAAGTCAGCAAAACTTGGGCGGAAACTTGTGCGACTTGGTTTTTTTCTTGAACCGATTGGGGATGCTGCAAGCGGCGTCGGGAACGGCGCAAAAACCATTGCGAAAAATCAGCAACAATAAATTCTTCCATCATTCTCCCCGCTCCGGTGATATCATAAGCATCCAATCTTTTGGTAACTTCCGCCGTGAGTAAATCCAGTTTTGCCAAAACCCACTGGTCTAAAGTAGGAGCACCTTTATCCTTTACCTTTTGATTTTTAATTTTGTCCGTGTAGGTGTCAAACAGTACAAAACTGTTCCAGAAAATCATTAAAAATCCGCGCAACTTGTTGGCCAGATCTTTTTCGTCAAAGCGCTTGGGATCCGCCGGAGCATTTATGGTAAAGAAATACCAGCGCAGAGTGTCAGCCCCGTATTTTTTAATCATTTCCAAAGCGTTGACCACGTTACCTTTGGATTTGGACATCTTTTGCCCGTATTTATCCAGAACATGCCCGAGCGTAATTACATTTTTATAGGGAGTTCCTTTTCCAAGCAAGGTTGCCACGGCCAGCAAAGTGTAAAACCAACCTCGGGTTTGATCCACCGCCTCGCAAATATAATCGGCAGGAAAAGGCAGGCTTTTATCTTTTATCTTTTTACTTTTAGCTTGATAAGCGAAAGGCCAATGGACTTGAGCGAACGGCATGGCGCCGGAATCAAACCAGACGTCCACCACTTCAGACACGCGACGCATTTCTCCTTTGCCTGCCTGCCGGCCAGGCGGGCATTTGGCGCAAGCAAAAGTTACCTCGTCAATAAAGGGTCGATGGAGATCCGTCAGTTTTTCCCCCGACTTTTTGGTAAGTTCCGCAACGGAACCGATAACTTCCGTATGGCCGCATTTGGCGCATTGCCAAACCGGCAGGGGCGTACCCCAATAACGCTCTCGGGAAAAAGCCCAATCTCTAACTTCTCGCAAAAATTCGCCAAATCTGCCCTGTTTAAAATGTTCCGGAATCCAATTTATTTTTTCATTGTTTTGCAGAAGCTTTTGTTTGACGGCCGTAGTTTTCACCCACCAAGCCTCCCGCGCATAGTAAAGAAGCGGGGTCTGGCATCTCCAGCAAAAAGGATAATCATGTTCATAGAGCGCTGCTTTCAGAAGCAGCTTTCTTTTTTTCAAATCTTCTATGACCGGCGCATCGGCTTCCTTCACAAATTTTCCTTCGCCGATAACTCCTTTTTTCATAGAACCATCCGGATTTACCGTCTGCAAAATCGGATAATGCAGACCGGAATTTTTAGAGCCCGCATACTGAGATTTCATCAAATTTAGATCGTCTTCGCCAAAAGCAGAAGCAATATGCACCAGGCCGGTGCCTTCTGTTCCGGATACAAAATCTCCCGGGAATACTTTATAGGGAGGCTTCGTCCCCAGAGAGTATTTTGCGGGAACTTCATAAAGGGGCTCATATTCCAGTCCGACTAATGTCTTGCCGGAAATTTTTTCGGCCACGGTAACCTTTTGGTCCTGTTCATAGGGCGGCGTGTTAAGAGACCAAACAAAATCACTGTCTATTTTGTATTTGGTATATTCGGCTTTAGGATTTATCGCTACGGCGACATTGGCCGGAAGCGTCCAGGGAGTGGTGGTCCAGACCAGGAGATATTCGTTTTTGCGTCCTTTAATTTTCATTCTCACATAAACCGAAAGATCTTTAACTTTCTGGTAGCCAAGGCCTACTTCATGAGATGAAAGGGCCGTGCCGCAGCGCGAACACCAAGGAACTGATTTAAAATCCTGGTAAAGAAGTTTTTTATTCCAAAATTCTTTAATGGTCCACCAAAGCGTCTCAATATAAGCTGTCTCATAAGTAATGTACGGATGCTCCATGTCCAGCCAAAAAGCAATGCGGCGCGTTAGATCTTCAAATTCTTGTTTGTGGCGCCAGACGGATTCTTTGGCTTTGGCATTAAACTTATCTATACCGTAGCGCTCAATATCTTGCTTGGTTTTAAAACCGAGTTCTTTTTCAATTTGAATTTCCACAGGAAGCCCGTGCGTGTCCCAACCGGCTTTGCGGGGAACAAAAAATCCTCGCATGGTTTTGTAGCGGGGAATAATATCTTTAAAAACCCTGGCTTCCACGTGATGGATGCCGGGAGCGGCATTGGCCGTCGGCGGCCCTTCGTAAAATACAAAAGTTTTTCCCTTTTTGTTCTTGGCCAGGGTTTTCTCAAAAATTTTGTTTTTTTCCCAAAATCCGAGAATTTTCTCTTCCCGCTCAGGCAGGTTAAATTTTGGCTTGTTTTCCTCCATACGATTTTTAAATTTTATGCTTTTTAGACCTAAAAAGCAACCCTTAAGGTTGCCTCTATGATGATTTTCTGTATTCGGCCAAATTTATGATTCTCCACCCCGCGGGTGGTTTTCTGCTGGGTTTTTCCCGCGTAATTCCGGAAGAAAGATGGTTGTTTACGATAACCCGAAGGCTGGGAAATTCAACAATATTTTGAATTCCCCTATCCTCTCCGGCCTTCTGTCCCCAAAAAGCCGCTTGGCAATTAAAAAAATAATACGAGTTATATGCTATGTTTGCCAACTTCTTGTTGAGCCGGGCAGCACATAAAAACAAGCCTGAGAAGATTTTTCGCATGACTCACCTCTTTGTTCTTCCCCAAAACTATTACATCTTATCCGGAGCGTCAATGCCCATGAGTTTAAGAAGATTTTTTAAGACGATCTGAGATGCCAGCACTAGTTTCAGACGAGCTGCAGTAAGAATTTCATCATCAGTAATTACCCTTTGTTTTTCATAAAAATTATGGAAAATTCTGGCCAGCTCGTGGGCATAACGAGGCAGGCGGTGCACTTGATAGTCCTCCGCCGTGTCAGCGACAATCTCGGGGAATTGAATTAATTTTTTTATTAAAATTATTTCTTCGGCTGAATTCAGAAACCCAAAATCAAAATTTTTCTTTGCGGGCGGAGCCTTGCGCAAAATGCTGGCCATGCGGGCATGGGCATATTGGATATAATAAACCGGATTTTTAACCGATCGCTCTTTGGCCAAATCCAAATCAAAATCTATGTGTGTATCCGGAGATTTTTCCAGAAAGAAAAAACGTGCCGGATTTACGCCTACTTTATCCACCAGTTCTTCAAAAGTTATAAATTCTCCCTTGCGCTTGGACATTTTTATTTCTCGGCCTTTTTTGACCAAACGCACAGCCTGGGTAACAATAGCTATGGACTTTTTAACGCCTAAAATTTTGGCTGCGGCTTGAATGCGCGAAACATAGCCGTAATGGTCCGGCCCTAAAATATTAATTTTCACCGTAAACCCCCGTTTCTTGGTTTCCAGATAGTGTCCGCTATCTGCCAAAAAATAAGTGGGATAGCCGTCACTTGTGACCAGCACCCGGTCCTTGTCGTCGCCAAACTCGGTTGTTTTAAGCCACACGGCGCCATCCTTCTCATAAGCCAATTTTTGGGAACGATATAGTGCCAAAGCTTTAGCAATCAGACTCTTTTTGTGTAAATCTTGGTCCTCGGAAGTATAGCGATCAAAAGATATACCTGCTTTTTTCTCCACCGCTGATTTTATCGCTTTAAGAAAATCTTTGGCGGCCAACTGACCTACCTTTAAAGGGTCATTTTTAAGCTTAAGAACGGCAGGCCGGTTCTTCTTTGCCCATTCTTTAATGTAAGCTCCTTTATAAAAAGAATCTTCTTCAGCCATCAAGCCGGCAGCGCTTAAAATAGATTTTCCTAAAGTAATAATTTGATTGCCGGTATCATTGACATAATATTCCCGTTCCACAAAAAAACCCGCCAGTTCTAGGACATGACTCAAGGCATCCCCCAAAAATCCCCCTCTTCCGTTGGCTAGAGTCAAAGGCCCGGTGGGGTTGGCGGAAATAAATTCCACCTGAAACTTTTCCTTTTTCTTAGCTCCTCCGCCGTATTTATTTTTTTTAATCAGAATTTCTTTAAATTCTTTTTGTAAAACTACGGGAGAAATCCAAAAATTTATAAATCCAGGCGCTACTGCTTCTACTTTGCTGAATAATTTTGAATTTTGATTTAGAGCTTGGGCCAATTCGGTTGCCATCTCCATCGGGCTCTTTCGCAGAATTTTGCTTAAAAGTAAAGCAATATTGGAAGAATAATCTCCGTAAATCGGGTTTTCCGGAGTGCTGACTGAAAAAGCTGGCAGCTCTTTGTCCGCCATTTGTTTCTTTAACTCATTCTTTATAACTTTGGCAATTTCAGCCCGAATCATTTATTTTATTGTAGCTAAATTAAACTTAAATTTAAAGATCCGCGCTTGCGGATCAATTCTGCACCAGATTTGGCTCAACATAAATTTTGAATATGGCCCTAGCCAGTCTCGACGGTACTATATCCCATCCATCCAAAACCGTAAGACAGACGTGAAAAGCTGCATCTAGGATAGAAAGAGCGGGCCCTCCAGATCCGTCTGAAGTTAATTTGGGAACTATCCCCTGTTTCTCTCTTTCGTGGTTTATGAAGCCTATGAAAATTCTAAGCGACGGCAAATCCATAGGGTAAGGCCTGGGGGGAAGCAAAGGGGTTTCTTTGACAACATCATCTTCCTCGGTAAGCCACTTTGCCCTTTTACGCATAGTTTTTCCTCGCCAAGTTGTGCTATCGTTAGAATACTTATGGCAGACATTACCGTCAATAGACGAGCCCATTTTGATTATGAAATCCTCCAGACCTACGAGGCCGGCATTGAATTGTTTGGGCATGAAGTAAAATCAGCCAAGAGCGGCCGTATTAACTTAACTGGGTCTTATGTTGTAATTAAAAACAACCAAGCGTGGCTGATTAATGCCAATATTCCCCCTTATCAGTCCAAAAATATTCTTGGCGAATATGACCCAGAGCGAACCAGACGGCTGCTTTTGCACAAGTCCGAAATAAAAGAATTGATCGGAGCGGCAGCTCAAAAAGGATTGACAATTGTGCCTTTAAAGGTATATACTAAACGCAATCGTTTGAAGATTTTAATCGGTCTTGGCCGCCACAAAAAGAAAAGCGACAAACGCGAGACGATTAAAAAAAGAGAAGCCAAACGAGAAATAGGACGAACTCTAAAACAGGAATGAGGAGCTTGCCCCGCGCTAAATTTCGACCCTTGGTTGTTGCCACGACTAAGCTAGCGGGATAAGTGTGTAGGCAAGTTGGATGAGACTGACTTGAAAATGGCAAAGCAACAGTCGAAATTTTAGTCGCGGGGATGATCGGCTTCGATGGGAGAGAAAGCGTTGAAAATCGAGTTGAGGATGCAGGACTACTCATAAAACTCCTGCAAATAATAAGTGCAAACTTATTTAAATCCTTTACGGCGCGACCTGCTTTGGCAGTAGCCTAAGGTAAAGGTTTCTCGCAAATCTTTTAGATTCGCGGGCATCGGCCGGCTCAAGCTTGCAGGGCTGACAACCGGTGTTATACAACAAGCTCGGCGTCTTTTACTGCTCGATACAGGACGCGACATCTATCGGGCAACTTCTCGAATTTTCGAGTACACTCGTATAAATTTTTTCCACTGAATCTCTCACACACGGGTTCAATTCCCGTCATCTCCACTTAAAAATTTATTAACTAACGTTTTAAACATATGGGAAGAGAAGGAGCACCTGGGTCACAAGTTGAAACACTTGACCACATAGATAAACTTGCAGAAAGGATTAGAGATTTCCAGAAAGATGGTCTCGTAAGCCCACTGGAACTATACGCAGGAAACAAAGAAGCAGGAAAAACTGTAACTAACTCTGGTGGTTGGCAAGCACTCGGCCCGGAAACCATTGTTAACGCTCAGGGAAGACTTTGGGACAATATTATGGGTTTTGAGTACGTCCAACGTATTAGAGAAAAAGGAGAACATATCTCAACAGCAAGAACAGAAGGAGCCAAGAAAGCACTAGAAGCACTGAAAATTGCTAAAGAGGCAGCCCGAAGAGGAGATATCAAGGGATATGAACGCGTTATCGCAGAATTTTTGGTGAACGATTTTTCAAGCACAAAAGAAGTAATGAAATCATGGCAAGGAGTAAGAGACGAAACAAAATCCAGACTAGATAAAACTAGCTCCCAAATTCAAGAGCTCCTTAGGGACGGGACAGTAGACGGGAAAAAAGTTCCGGAAAATTTCGCTAATTATCCCCTTGCCTGGATTGAAAACCAAATTCATTGGGCTGAACGTCAGGTTCGAGATGATCAAATTGAATATGCAAAGAAAGGATAAAACCGGCTCGGAAAGTAGACAAAATTAAAACTTAACAATATCCAAAAGCGTTACCGTATAAATCCCACACATAACTTGCGCATATAATTTGTGCGCTTGCGCAGCACAAGTTATGTGTGGGATAAATCAATATACAAAAAAGATATAGAATAAATCAGTACATTAGAGTGACCCCAATTAGGGTCATCGGTGATGACGGGCAAAACCTCGGAGTACTGGAGACTTCAGAGGCGCTCCGGATTGCCCAAGAAAAAGGCCTTGATTTGATAGAAATCGCGCCCACCGTCAATCCTCCGGTATGCAAAATAATGGATTTTGGCAAATTCAAGTACGAGCGGGAAAAAGGAGAACGCGAGCACGGCAAGAAGCAAAAAGAAGTGGAATTAAAGGGCATAAGAATAGGCTTTACCACCGGTAAGCATGATCTGGAACTGCGCGCCAAACAAGCCCAGAAATTCTTGGCTGATGGAGATAAAGTCCGCATAGACATGCGGCTGCACGGCCGGGAAAAAGCGCACGGAGCGCTGGCTCTAAAAAAATTCAACGAATTTCTGGATATGATCGGAGAATTTAACCTGGAAGCGCCGCCGAAAAGATTTCCTCAGGGATTTATAGCGATAATTACGAAAAAATAAGGTTGTAGCTGGTAGCTGGTAGCTTGTAGGGAAACTTAATCACAAAACCTACAAGCTACAAGCTAACGCCTACAGGCTAGTAAGTATGAGAAAAGCAGTAATCAAAAGAATTAAATTCACCAAGACCGGGAAAGTGCTGCGCCGTCGGGCGGGACAAAATCATTTTAATGCCAAAGCGTCCCGCAAATCGCAATTACGGCAAAAGAAATTGGCGGGATTTTCCCTTACCTGGGGAAGAAAGATGAGAGCATACAAATAATATTTTTAGTAAATATTTATGGTACGAGTAAAAAGAGGGGTGATCGCCCTAAAAAAACGGAGAAAAATTTTAAAATACGCCAAGGGCTTTAAATGGGGAAGAAAATCAAAAGAACGGCTGGCGCGCGAGGCTCTATTGCACGCCTGGACATATTCCTTTCACGGGCGCAAACTGCGCAAGCGCAATTTTCGCCGCCTGTGGCAGAACAAAATCGGAGCGGCGACCCAAGCCCAAGGAATATCTTACAGCAAATTTATCAGCGCGTGTCAGAAAAAAAATATTGGTTTAGATAGAAAGATTCTGGCAGAAATTGCCGAGAAGCGTCCGGAAACGTTTGCCAAGATAGTAGAAATGGTTAAATAGCTTTTATACAAAACACCGTCCGCCAGCTGGCGGACGGTGTTTTTATTGCGCAGAATAAGATTTTAATGCCCGCCAAAGAAAAACTCCGGCAAAATAACCAGAATCGCTCCAAGAATAATGAGTGCTATTTGTCCAAGAGTATGTGCCAGGCCGGCATGTTCATGGAGCTCCGGCATAAGATCCGCGGCAGCCAAATAAATAAAATTCCCGGCAATAATCGCCAGAGCCACAGGAATAAACTCCTCCGGCAGAGCGCCGCGCAGCGCAATGACCACGACTGCCCCAATAATTGTGGAAGTAGAAACAAGAAAATTATACATGAGCGCCTTTAGTTTTGAAAACCCGGCGTGAAGCAATACGCCAAAATCCCCTATTTCTTGCGGAATCTCATGCAGAATAACGGCCAGCGTGGTAACCAAGCCCAGACGGACATCAACCAGAAAGGTAAGAGCGATGATAATTCCGTCAATGAAGTTATGCAGAAAATCTCCCCACAAAATAAGATAGGCATAGGTTTTCACCTCGTATCCCTTCTCTTCCCCTTCATGGTGGTGATACCAGGAAAGAAATCTTTCCACCACAAAGAATAAAATTATTCCTGCCAGTACGAACGGCATAACGAATTCTAGTGAAGACTCTCCGGCGGCTTCCGGTATCAACTCTAAGAGCGAGACGGATAACAACGCGCCGATGGCGAAACTTACCACGAAGTGGGCAAACTTGCGGATAGTAGCGGCATTGAGAAACGCTAATACTCCTCCGGAGAAGGAAACTAAACTTTCAGCAAGTGATGCCAAAAGTATGGTTACAAGTAACGACATATATTCAAGAAAATTTCTAAATCCTAATTTCTAATCTCTAAAATATACTTTCTTTCGACTTTGTTGTTAGTGATTTTTATTCCTTCTTTTTGCAGAAGGTTTATTTTTACATTGGTACCCCGGACGAATCCTCCGACTGACCCATCAGAACGTATAACTCTATGGCAGGGCACTAATTTAGCCAAGCCGGGATGGCGATAAAGATTTTTATTGAGCGCGTTCCCTACCGCGCGGGCAGAACGCGGATGGCCGATTTTTCGGGCAATACTCGCGTAAGTAGCGACTTTACCACGGGGTATATGCTTCACGCAAGCCCATACTTTTTCGTTGAATCCGGTCATTTCTTTAAAAAATTTTCTGCCGTTTCCAGGACCTTTTTCATTTCCTTCAGAGTTATTCTTTCTACTGCCTCTTTGGGCGGAAGCCACTCGTATTTATCATGCTCCCAGGAAAGCTTCACTTTGTCGGTTTTGGATTCGGCCAAAAACATGGCAACAAATTTGGGGATTGCTTTCCCTCCCCGCCAAGTAAAGTATCTGACTGTTTCTTTAAAATCAGGAATGATTTTAATATTTTTTATTCCCGCTTCTTCTTCTGCTTCTCTTTTTGCCGCCTCAATGCCTTTTTCTCCTTCTTCCAGCCGTCCTTTAGGAAAATCCCAGAATTCTCGGACAAATTTCCCTTGCGCAACTTCCGCCTCGCTCCTGGAAGCGCGTAGAACCAAATATTTTCTTCCTTCCGAAGTATTGCGAAAAAATATAATTCCTGCAGAGCGTTCAACGGGCATCTTTCAAAAATGATTTCATTTTTTTAAGTGGCCAGACGTTAATTATATCTTTCTTCTCCGCCCAGCCGCGGCGGGCTTGTGCTATGCCGTATTCCAAAAATCTCATATGGGTTATATTGTGCGCATCAGAATCAATGGACATTCGGACTCCGGCCTCCACGCATTTGCGGATATATTCATCTTTTATATCCAACCTGTCCGGATACGCGTCTATTTCCAATATGGTTCCGGTCCTCTTGGCCGTTTTTATTATTTCGTCTATATCCAAATCAATCGGCGCGCGCTGATTTATTTTGCGCGTGGTCAAATGGAAAATAATATCCACATTCGGATTTTCCATGGCACGAATTAATCTTTTGGTCTGCTCGGCCCGGGAGAGATTAAAATGGCTGTGCACGGCAGCGCCTATCACCTCAAGTTTTTTCAGCACTTCATCTTTAATATCCAGCGTCCCGTCTTTCATTATATTCACTTCCGCGCCCTTTAAGACTTTAAGCTTGCAGCCTTTAGCTTGCAGCTTGTAGTTAACTTTATCTATTTCCTTCATTTGCCTAAGGAGTTTTTTCTCATCCGAACCGCCGGTCATGGCCAGCGCTTTCGTGTGATCCGTAATAGCTATATATTCCAAGCCCGCTTTTTCCGCGGCCTCGGCATATTCTTCAATGGAATTTTTGCCGTCGGTCCAATTGGTCTGAATTTGCAAATCGCCTTTTAAGTCGTCATAGCCAATAAGTTTAGGCAACCCCGACGCTTTGGTCGGGGTCCCGACTTTACGTCGGGGTTTATGCAATAGAGCGGCCGCAATCTCGCCCGTCATCTCGCGCATCTCCGGCTCTATGTAGTCCATGCCTAAAGCATGATAAAGTTCTTTTTCGGTCCTGGAGGCCACAAGTTTTTTGCCCTTAAAAAGACCGTACTCGTTTAGTTTGTAACCCTTTTTTATGGCCACTTCGCGCAGATAAACATTGTGCTCCTTGGAACCGGTAAAATAATTTAGGGCGGCTCCAAAGGAAATTTTAGGAACTACGCGCAAGTCGGCATCAATTCCGTTTTTCAGTTTTACCATTGTCTTAGTTTTGCCGGAGCTATACACATGAGCAATTTGGGGCAGTTTCAGAAATTTTTCCATTACGTTTTCCGGCTTCGCGGAAGTGGCCAGAATATCAATGTCGCCAATAGTTTCTTTTCTGCGGCGCACGGAGCCGGCCACAATTGCCTGCTCAACTTCCGGAAACGCCTGGATTGTTTTTTCCAGTTCGCGGATTTCCGGAAGTACCGAACCTAAAATCTGCCGTCCGCCGGCACGCTTTAACAATTCAATGCCTTTTAAAATTTTTTGTTCGGATTTGGCGCCAAAACGGGAAAGCTTGCGGATTTTGCCTGCCTTGGCCGCCTTTTCCAAATCTTCCACGTCGCGGACATGCAGTTTCTGCCAAAGCATTTTCACCATTTGCGGTCCCACCCCCTCCACTTCCATAAGTTCACTGATTTGGGCAGGAACTTTTTTCTTCAGGCGGTCATATTCCGCGAAGCGACCCTTTTTCAGATATTCCTCAAGGTGTTCGGCAACTCCTTTGCCTATGCCCGGAACTTCCAGCAGGCCCTTTAATCCTTTTTCTCTATACAATTCTTTCAGATCTCGGCCAAAAGCCTCCACGCCCATGGCTGCCCGCTCATAAGCGCGCGGTTTAAACTGGACATCTTCCATCTCATACAACGCCGCCATCTCATATAATATTTTGGCTATATCTCGGTTGCTCATTTCATTCGCCTGGGCGCGTTCGCATACCCGAGGCCATAGGCCGAGGTTGCGCTATGCGCCTGCGCCATTTCATAAAGAGCAGCCATTTCATACAAAATCTTGGCAATATCTTTGTTCATCTCCGTTTTAAGTACCAGGCCAGGCCTGGTACAGTTTATAGCTCAAACTTTTTTTACGGCCACATCAATGGGAAGGCGGGCAACATCCTGGGGAACTTTCGGGCGGATGTAGGGTTTTAGCATCAAGAGCATCATGGTTGAGGCAAAAGTTAAAAAACCTACTAAAGGAAACACGGCCCTGAAGCCGACAACGGTGGCCATCACCCCGCCCAGCGCTCCGCCGATGGCCATTCCCAAGCCAATGGAAAAGCTGGAATATAACGACCATTCAAAACCTTCTTGCCCAGAATCAATATGGCGGGTGAAGATTGCGTAAAAAGGAGGGACCAGCATGGCATCCGCCACGGCAATCAGCGAGTGAATGGCATAAACATGCCAAACTTCTGTCGCAAAAAAATAAAGAGAAACAGCCAAAGCGTTTAAAATGCCTCCGGCCAAGTAAAAATAAAAATCGTCTATTTCTCCGTGGTTGCGGTCTATGAAGCGCGCCACAAAAAGCTGCAATATTGATTTGATAATCCAGTAAACACTGATGACAAATCCTACCGTGGCCACCGTAGCGCCAGCGATTTGCGATGAAACGAATATGGCAAAAATAGGAGCAAGCAGACCAAAGGCGGTCGTTAAAATAAATTGCGAAATGACAATGACCAGAATTATATGATTAATTGCGGGAAGCGGTATTTTCATGCTTATACTATAGCAAATTCAGCATAGAAATATAACTAGTTCGTCTCAAAAATTTTCACTTTCCCGTATTGCCCGTCAAAGCCGGGATCAATAAATAATTCCCCTTCGCGGACCCGTTTGATTCCTTCGCCAATCTCGGGTTTTAGCGAAGAAAAGTTCGCGAGCGGCAGGTCAAACAAAATCCCAAGTTCGCTGCCAAATTCTTGAGTCATTTTTAAATGAGTTTCCTGCACTCTTTTATTTAAAGCTGACTTTACCCCAAATGCTTCGGCGATAATTTCATCCAAGGGCACCATGTTTCTAAAAGGAACAGCGCCTGGCGGCTGAAATCCCTCCGGCCGGTCGGCCAGATCATCCAGGCGAGACATTACTCCCACGGTAACCGGACGCTGGCAGACTGAACAATTAACCCCCAATTTTTTGGTATCAGCAGGATGCAGACGCACTTTACAGACCCGA
>CAYPPK010000006.1:42827-46147 GCA_964412615.1 uncultured Candidatus Saccharibacteria bacterium | reverse complement strand
GTCGGACAAAGATACGCCGGACAGGGAGTCTATCTTCTGGGAAAGGGTGATCATCCTTACATTGCCGTCAGTTCGGGAAGATAGAGACGAGATTGAGTAACGAAGGTCTTGGACGGTATGGTCAAACTCCCTTCTGACCGCCTGGTTTAGAGAAGAGACGTCGGCCAGGAGTTCGGAGCGGATGGAAGCTAAATCAGCCGGGACCACGATTTCTTTAGTGACCGTTAAAGAGGGAGAAGAAACAAGAGGAGGAGTATCAGTTAGCAAAATCTTGGTTTCCGGTTCAGAACTTTTTTTGTTTTCCCCAAATACTTGCGTATTTATATTTTGGTCGGTGAAAATTTTAGCGTTGGGTTTGTTGGTCAGAGCCGTGATAACTTTGTCATCCCAAGAAGACAGATCCCGGGCCAAGCGGTCCCAACCTTTTTGAAAATTATTTAAAGAGTTGGTTAGTAAATCAATCGGGGTGTTGCTGACGGAAGCAACAGAGAAAGAAGAAAAAGAAGGAAGGTCGGAACGGGAGAGATGGAAAGATACGGGAGGAAGAAGGAAAGGCGGGCGGGGGGTTGCGGCAGAAATTATTTGTTTTTCCGCCGCTGCTGCCAGCTCTTCTTTTTTTGCTAAAAATTCTTTTTTAACTAAGCCTAAAGGAACGGTAGAAAGCGAGCTATTGGAAACAACTCTGCCCTCAATTAAAACAATATTTTTACTTCGTTCCGAAACCTCTTCTAGTAGTTGAGTGCTTTTTAGAGTTGTGGCAATAATCTGATCACGGAAAACAAAAGCAGTAGCAAATCCGGAAATAAATAAGGTAGAAGTAATTATGATCAAGAAAGGCTTAGATAAAGCTGCAGTTGATTTTATTAAAGTTCCGGCTGATTCAATATGCCGCACGTCGGCGGCCCGCGAAACAATTTCTGCAGGCCCAGGTTCAACAACGCTGCCGTTTTTAGAATGAATGGTGTTTAAATAACCGCTCTTTTTACATTCATCTATCCACTCATTTTTGGTAAACCAGACCTTTCCCAATTTCTCCCCCTGGAGGCGTCCTTTAAAAATCAAATACCGAAGATAATCCGGAGTAGTGCCGGCATAAGTCGCTATTTCAGATAATGGCTTTAAGTCCCCCATAAAAACGCAAGCGTTGTTACCTTTCTTTATTTTAAAGTACAAGTTGAAAAATGCTGTGGATAACCCCGCTCCTTGGCGCCTAGCGCAAAAGTACGGGGCTTCGCTCCTTCTAGTCGCTACCGCCCTAACTTCGCAGTAAAACTTACGAAGTTTAATAAACCTTACTAAAAAAACGCAAGTGACTATAAAGGTTTATTAAAGTTCCCAATTCTAATTAGAAAATTTTAAAAAACTCCCCAGAAAGGAGTTTAAAATATTCAAGGTCTATTTTACCCTTGACAGGTTTTTACTCGGGTTCATTTTTGATGTTTAGGGCAGAAATGAGTAGACCGGCCATTTATTTTAATTTTCCGTATTCTTGCCCCATCTTGAGGACATTTTTGCCCCGTTCGTTGATAAACCCGGCGGATCTTATAGTACCCCCCTTCGGTTCCGTCCGGTTTGCGATAATCCCGTGAACTCGTTCCGCCTTTTTTTATTGCCATACGCAAAACAGTTTTTATGGCATGAAAAATATTTTTAATTTCTTCTATTTTTAAAGAATCGGCGCGGCGAGCCGGATGCACGCCAGCCTGCCACAAGATTTCATCGGCATAAATATTGCCGATGCCTGCGATTTTAGATTGATCAAGAAAAAAACTCTTGATGGGGGTTTTTCTATCTTTAATCAGTAATTTAAAAGTTTCAAAATTCAAAGAAAGAGCATCTTCACCATTTAGTTTTTTTGCATCCGTAATGATTCGGCAGCGGCCAAATTTTCGGATGTCATTAAAAACTAATTTAGTGCGGCCGGAAAGTCCTATTATAAACCGGTCATGTTTATTTTCATTTTGCGGATCAAGCAGGAGTTTGCCCGTCATCATCAGATGAATTCCAAGGCAGGTATTCCCCGACAGACGCAGTAAGATATTCTTTCCGATTCTTTCTACTCCTTCAATCTTTTTGCGCAGCACTTGTTTTTTTACTTCGGCAAAATTTTTGCGGTTTGCTTGCGCCGACAAGCGGAAAATCCGTTCCGCACCCGCAGTTGCAGTAAAATCAACAATCCGCTTGCCGCGGATCTTTTTTCGTAAATGGCGAACGACAGTTTCAACCTCCGGTAGTTCAGGCATATTTTTTTTGCTCTCCCCAATTAGGCCCTATTTTGGCTTCCACCACCAATGGCACTTTTAATTTAGCGATGTTTTCCATGATTTTTCTTATTTCCGGAACTGTTTTTTTTACCAAATCTTTTTTTATTTCAAACACCAATTCGTCATGGACTTGCAGCAGCATTTTAGCTTTTTCCTCCAGGCGCTCTTTTTTAAGCCAACAATCAATTTTTATCATGGCCATTTTAACTAAGTCCGCCGCCGTACCTTGGATCGGCATATTTACAGCCATGCGTTCGGCTTCTCGCTTCAGCTGCCAATTGGCCGAATAAATTTCAGGTATATAGCGGCGGCGGCCAAAAAGGGTTTCCACATAGCCGTTTGCCTCCGCAAATTGTTTGGTTTTTACGACATAATCCCGGATACCCGAAAAATCCTGGAAATATTCGGTAATGAAGTTTTTCGCCTCGTCCCGGGAAAAACCGGTTGCTTCGGCAAAAGCTTGGGGCCCCATGCCGTAAAGCACGCCGAAGTTAAGAGTTTTGGCCGCCCGGCGGAATTCCGGCGTAACCTGATCCGGCGCTACATTATATATTTCGGCCGCCGTAGTCTTGTGAATATCCTGCCCTTCCTTAAAAGCCTTGATCATTTTAGGGTCATTGGCCAGGTGGGCGGCGACCCGCAATTCAATTTGGGAATAGTCAAAAGCAGCCAGAACCCAATCTTTTTCGGCTACAAAAGCCTTGCGGATTTCCCGGCCGAGTTCGGACATAATAGGAATATTTTGCAAATTCGGATCAGAAGAAGACAAGCGGCCGGTAACCGTAACGGTTTGGTTTAGAGTAGTGTGCAGCCGCCCATAGCGATGGGCGGGACGCCCCTCCTTATCAATAAGCCTTGGCAGTACATCTATATAAGTGCTTTTCAACTTAATAAGTTCGCGGTATTCCAAAATTTTGCCGATGATCGGATGCAGGTTTCTAAGCTTCTCCAATTCCGATTCCCTAGTAGAAATAACGCCGCCTCTTTCAGTTTTGCGCAGACCCAAGGTCTTTAGCCCAAGTTTTTCAAAAAGAATTACGGAAAGTTGGCGGGGAG
>CAYPPK010000006.1:14953-42809 GCA_964412615.1 uncultured Candidatus Saccharibacteria bacterium | reverse complement strand
TTTAAATTAAATTCTTCTCCGGCCATGGAATAAATAGCCGTAACCAATTTGGTTATCATCCCGTCCACTTTTTTACCGAGTTTTTTTAAAAACTCCCGATCTATTAAAATACCCCTTTCTTCCATATCGGCCAAAATCGGGATTAAAGGAAGTTCTATTTCCTCAAAAATACCTTCTTCTTTTTCAGCTGCCAGTTTGCCGTTTAGAATCCTTATGATCTCAAAAAAGTGAATAAATTCGTCTCTGGGGTCGGCTGCAACCGGACGGGGCAGTTCTCGGGAAACAATAGCCAAATAAGAAAAATCGCGGTGAAAAGAATTAGCCAAGTAAGCAGCCAATAAAATATCACTTTTTATTTTCCCGAGTTCAAGGCCAAAACGGCGCAGATAACGGATTAGGGCTTTGCCATCATACACAAAAAAATGGTTTCGCGAGAAAAAATCTTTAGCTTTTTTTTGTTTTAGAATTTCTGGCCCAATTCTTATCACCAGATTCTCTTCTCTGGGAAGCAAATAAATTTCTTTTTCGTAAAGCATAAGTCCTAAGTCTTTTTGGGCGGCTATTTTAATTTCCTCCCAAGTTTTCGGGGTTTGCTGGAGCAGAGCTGATTGAGGAATTTTGGTTAAAAAAGTGGCTTGTTCCGGCGTTTTTCGGGTGGACAAAGGAGCGCTTAGACCATTTTCCATCCGCTTAAGCAAGCTAAAAAAACCGAATTTTTGAAAAATTTCCTTGATGGCCGCAGTGCGGCTGCCGTCTAACCACCTGATTTTCCCCAAATCAAATTTAAGCGGCACATTATGGTCCATTCTGGCCAGCTCTTTGGAAAATTTTGCTTCCTCCTCTCCGGCGCGAAGCTTCTCGGCCAGAGTGGGAGAAATTTTTTTATCTCCCCTCTTCAGCGCTTGGTACACCCCCTCAACCGAGCCAAAATTGCGAACGAGT
Source organism: uncultured Candidatus Saccharibacteria bacterium (assembly GCA_964412615.1). Lineage (GTDB taxonomy): Bacteria > Patescibacteriota > Minisyncoccia > Sungbacterales > HO2-52-23 > CAYPPK01. The sequence goes on along the minus strand of CAYPPK010000006.1, from coordinate 41,867 downwards.
TCGGCCGCAGTCTTTTCTCCCACCCCTTTGACGCCAGGTATATTATCGGAAGGATCACCCTTAAGCCCCTTAAAATCCAACAATTGCTCCGGCCTCAGCCCGTAACGTTCCTTTACTGCTTGTTGATCATAAATTACGGTTTCCGTGACTCCTTTTTTCATGGTGTAAACTTTTAGCTTCGAGCTCACTAGCTGCAGGGCATCCAAATCCCCAGTTACTACGATCACTTCCAGGCCATTTTTCCCCGACGCATCATTTTTATCTTTAGACAAAGAAGTCGGGGCCCCGACCTTGCGTCGGGGTTTCTCTAATTTTTTTGCCAGGGTAGCAATAATGTCATCAGCCTCATACCCCGCTTCTTTAAAAACAGGAATGCCAAAAGCTTCCAACAGTATTTCTGTTTTGATAAATTGGCTGCCCAGCTCACTGGGAGTTTCCGGACGATGCGCTTTATAGCGCTCGTAAGCAGCATGCCGGAAAGTCGGGCCGGGCAAATCAAAAGCCGCCGCGATAAAATCGGGTTTCAATTCTCTTAGAATTCTTAATAAAATTGTGGCAAAACCATAGACCGCGTTGCTCGGCTCTCCTTGCGGCGTGGTCAGGGGAGGCAGAGCGTGATAAGCGCGATGAATTATGGCATGCGCGTCAATTAAAATAACCCTTTTCATCCCACACATAACTTGCACTGCAAAGCTTTTGCTTTTCTTTTGAGAAAGAAAAAACCACTAGACAAGTAAGACTTAATATTGGTAAAAGACTTTTTATTATGAAATTTGTGCAAGTTATGTGTGGGATTCATAAATATAAAATTCTTTCATTTTGATTTTTCCCGTGTCTGAAATTAATCCAAATCGTATCCGGCGGTAATAATTTTTTGATTCGCTCGGCCCATTCAATCAAAACAATCGTTCGCGCGTCCTTAAAAATATTTTTTACGCCCAGTTGTTCAATTTCCTGGGAAGAACCAAGGCGATAGCAATCCACGTGCACCAAATGACCGGATTTTATTTTATAGACTTTCAGCAAAACAAAGGTCGGGCTTAAAATTTTTTCTTTAACCCCTAAGGTTTTGGCAAAACCCTGCGTAAAAGTAGTTTTGCCCGCTCCCAAATTTCCGGTCAGAGCTATCACTTGAGCTTTTTTTCTTTTTTGTTTTAGCAATTCTGAAGCCAAAAGAGCAGCGATTTTTTGCGTCTCAATGGCGCTTTTGGAAACAACCTTGGTTTTTGACATGCGCATAGAATACTATATTTGGAGAGAAATTTCACCTGAATTTTAAAGCGGCGAACATTTGGTGCTCACCGCTTTCTCCTCCTTTCTGGGCGCCCATCAAGGGGGCAGCCTTTTGTATACACGTTCCGCTTTCCCATCCGGCCTGGTTCCAGGACCCACGATGGTCCCGCCGACTCCACCCGACTCCCAGGCGCCTTGGCCGAGCGTGATGCTCGGCTGGGAAGCTGAGAAAGTCGGCTTCTCCACCTTCTGGCCGGATGGAGTTGGACTCCCTTGGCTGACGCGCTCCACTTGGAGCACGAAGCCGGGCTTGGCTCCCCCGCACCCTGCTGTCGCCAACAGCAGAGCAAGAAGGGCTACCATGACGTTGAAAAAGACCTTCATTAGTACCTTTCTCCTTTTTTGTTCGTTTCAGTATCCCAATTATACACCAAAATGGGATAAAAATCAAGGGTATTCTTTATCCACAACCTGAATTTGACTGCCTGAAAGCAACGCGCTACGAATAGGTTACTTTATCTATTTTAATTGTTATGGACACGGCCAAAGCTTGTGAATTTGTAGAAAAAAGCCATCATCTGGCCCTGCTGCTTCCTCCCGAACCAAACTTGGATTGTTTGGCTTCGGCTGAAGCCTTAATTTGGACCCTAGAAAAAAGAGAAAAACAAATTGGTTTGTTTTCCGGCGTGGCGCACCAGCACCTGCCCCAGCCAGAATTTTTTCCCAAACTGACTGTTTCCCCCACTCTCCCCAAAGAATTTGTCATCTCTCTGAATACTGCCTCCTCTCCGGTTTCGCAGCTGCGTTATGAAAAGACGGAGGAAAGGATTGATATCATTTTTTCTCCCCAAGGAAATCTAATTTCTCCCCAAGCTGTTTCTTTTCGCGAGGGCAAAATGCTTTGTGACGGCGCTATCGCCATCGGAATTGCCGATCTGGAATCTTTGCCCGGGCTAACTCCCCAGTTCTTGAGCGATATTCCAATTTTAAACATAGGCCTAGCCGGGGAAAGTAAAAATTACGGAGAAGTAAATTTGGTAAGTCCAGAAAAATCTTCCCTGGCAGAAATCACCTATGATCTGATCACTGCCCTAAATCAGGACCCTCTGCCCCCATCCTCGGCCACTTTGCTGCTTGGGGCAATTTTGCGGGAAACCAATCACTTCACCACCCGAACCAGCGCCGATACTTTAATGACTTCTTCTGAACTTATGCGTTTGGGAGCGGAACTTGCCCGGGCCCAAGAATTAACAAAGGAGGCAAAAGCTCCCCAACTAACCCAACTCTTGGGACGGGCTACCGTGCGTTCGCGCCTGGAAAAAGGGGTGCTTTGGTCCTTTTTAACTGCGGAAGATTTTGAAAAAACTGGGAGAACGGCCCAGGATATTAACCAGGTTTTAAGCCATCTGGACCAGGAATTTCCACCCCGCAAGGTTGCCGCTTTACTCTGGCATAATCCCGAAGACAACATGGTTAAGGCAACCCTGGCCGGAGAAAAAAGAATTTTGGAAACTATCGCCGCAAGAGGCGCCGGAAAATTCCAAAGCGCCCATTTGCAGATTTCGGCCCCGTTCGGGTCTTTCCGGGAAGCCGAGGAAATACTGACTTCGTTGCTTGACGGCGTTCTTTGAAATACAATTAAAGCAATGGGTAATTTTAAAGAAGAAAAAACTCAGCGTCGGCTGGATCTTTTGCGGCATAAAGAAGAAGAAGGGAGTGTGGCGACCTTGGCGCAAAAATACGGCCTCCCCTACGCTGATATTTCCAAATTCCCGGTAGAAATTGACGCCATTAAGATCGTGCCCGAAGAAGAGGCGCGGGCCAGCAAATTGGCAGTTTTCCAATTAAGCGGTAAAGCGCTTAAAATTGCCATCCGCAATCCGGAAGATAAAAATACTGTCGCCAAATTGGAAGAATTGAAAAAAAATCGCTATAGCTATGATCTTTATTTGGTTTCCGACCGTAGTTTGGAACATGCTTGGAGCTATTATCAAAAAATACCCAAAGAGCACGAGGCGGGAGCCGGGGCGATTCTGATTTCGCAGGAAAAAATTCAGTCGCTGCAAAAAGAAATCACCAACCTGTCGGAGATTCAAGCAAAAATCAAAGACAGTTTCCAAGGCAGAACTACGGAAGCTTTGGAGATTATTTTGGCGGGAGCCGTAGCTACCGAAGCTTCGGATATTCATGTTGAGCCCCAGGAAAAAGAAGTGCGTCTGCGTTTTCGCCTGGATGGAGTTTTGCATGACGTATCTTTTCTACCCAAAAATCTTTATGCCCTGCTGCTTTCCCGCATCAAATTAATTTCCGAACTTAAATTAAACGTGCACGACAAAGCCCAAGACGGAAGATTTACCATTCAAACCCAAACTGGAGACGTAGAAGTACGGACCTCGATTTTGCCGGGCCCGGAGGGGGAAAATATCGTGCTGCGCGTTTTAAACCCCAAGGCCATTAATATACCTTTTGAAGATTTGGGACTGCCTGCTTCGGTTATCAAAACCCTGGCCGGAGAACTAAAAAAACCCAACGGCATGATTCTTACCACCGGCCCGACCGGTTCCGGAAAAACTACCGTTTTGTACGCTTTTTTGCGCAAAATCCATACGCCGGAAATAAAGATTATAACCCTAGAAGACCCGATTGAATACCACCTGGAAGGAGTGGAGCAAACCCAAGTTGATACGGAAAAGGGGTATGATTTTGCCAACGGGCTGCGGGCTATCGTGCGCCAGGATCCGGACGTCATTTTAGTGGGAGAAATTCGCGATACCGAAACCGCCCAAACCGCTTTGAACGCGGCACTTACCGGGCATTTGGTCTTTTCCACCCTGCATACCAACAATGCGGCCGGCGCCATACCGCGGTTAATAAATCTGGGAGTAAATCCGGCCAGCATTGCTCCTGCTTTAAATATCACTATGGCTCAACGACTGGTGCGCAAACTTTGCGAGGCCTGCCGTAAACAAAAAGTTTTGACCGAAGTTGAAAAAAAACAAATTACTCAAGAACTGGCCGGTTTCCCCAAAAATTTAACTCCTTCTGCGACTAAGGATTGGAAGATCTTCCAAGCAGCCGAAAAAGGGTGTGCTCAATGTAACTATACCGGTTATAAGGGCCGCACCGGCGTATTTGAAATTATTCTTATAAATACCGACGTGGAAAAATTAATCTTGCAATCGCCTTCCGAATACGAACTGCAAAAAGAAGCCGTCCGGCAGGGTCAGTTAACCATGCGCCAAGACGGCCTCCTCAAAGTTTTGCAGGGTATTACGGATTTTGCGGAATTGGAAAGAGTTATCGGCCTTGAATAGTTTATATGGCAGGTTGCCTAAGACCGTGGGCAATTACTCCGGTTTGGGAACACGGAGGTTAGGATTTTCTCCAGGAATGAACCAGCAGCTAGGAACTAGAACCAGCGCACCCTGGTGTAAAAATCCCCATTAAGGCAGAGAGAACCTCCGCCTTAATTGCCCACGACCTTAGGAAACCTACTAAACGGCGACATCTTATCACTTTTAAATGAAAACAACAAAGAATCAGCGCTATAATAAAAAATAGAGGTATTGTCCCTCCCAACTGCTTCTATTATATCAATTTATTAGCTCTATGTCAAGGAATTCTGAAAACAAAAAAGAACGGGAAGAGTTGAATTTGGATTTAACCCTCCGTCCTCAAACCTGGGATGAATACATCGGGCAGGACCGGATCAAAAAAAATCTGCGCATTCTTATTGATGCGGCCAAAAAACGGGGCGACTCTATGGAACATATTTTGCTTTCCGGACCGGCCGGCTTAGGCAAAACCAGTTTAGCTTATTTAATCGCCCGGGAAATGAATACTAATATCCGGGTAACTTCCGGCCCGGCCATTGAACGGGTGGGAGATCTTGCTTCCATCCTCACCAATCTTTTGCCTGGAGATATTCTCTTTATTGATGAAGTGCATCGCTTAAATAAACTCATTGAAGAAGTGTTGTACCCGGCCATGGAATCCCGGGTGCTTGATATTGTAATCGGCAAAGGTCCCTCGGCCCGCACCATCCAATTGGAATTGCCTCCGTTTACTTTGATTGCCGCCACCACCCGCATTGGTCTGCTTTCCAGCCCCTTGCGTTCACGCTTTGGAGGGTCTTTCCGCCTGGATTTTTATACCTTGGAGGATATAGCTAAAATTATTCTTCGTTCTTCCCGCTTATTAGGAGTCAAACTAGAAGAATTGGCAATAAAGAGGATTGCCCACTCCTCTCGTTTTACGCCTCGGGTGGCTAATCGCCTTCTGAAACGAGTGCGCGATTATGGGTCCGTACACAATCGGGAAATAGTTGATGATGACACTGCCCGCAAAACGTTAGAATTATTGGAAGTAGACGAACAAGGTTTGGAACCGATGGACCGCAGGATTTTGGAGGTTATCATAAAGACTTTTGCCGGGGGTCCCGTAGGCCTGGGCTCTATCGCCGCGGCGTCGGCAGAGGAAGTGGATACCATTGAAGAAGTGTACGAGCCATATTTGATGCAGTTGGGATTTTTGGAGCGGACTCCCCGGGGTAGAGTAGCCACCGAACGAGCCTACCAACATTTAGGTTTAAAATTTGCCAACCAAAAAACTCTTTTAAGCTGATGTTTGCCATTGCCTTATCCATATTTGCGGTTTTCACCGCCATCTATAGTCTTTTTACTGGAGCTATTATCTACCATCTGCGCCAATATACTTTACCGGAACATCCTGCTCCGCGGGTGGTGATTACTATTTTTTTATTTCTCTCGGCACTTTTTTGGTTTTTCGCTACTACTTTTCTTTTTAAAATTCCGTCTTAAAAATGCTTAAATTAAACCCGGAGGAAAAAATTTTACTTGTCATACGCAAGCATTGGTTTATTATGGTGCGCACCGTGGTTCTTTTTGGTGTTTTTCTGCTTTTGCCTCCGCTTATTTTAACCTTCCTGCCCTATCTGACTGAAATTTTAAATATAGATATAGCCGAGCCGTTGATTAATTTTATTTTGGCATTATATATAATGCTCCTGTTGGTATTACTCTTTTTGCTGTGGATGGACTACTACTTGGATATGTGGATTATCACCACTGAACGAATTATAGATGTGGAGCAAAAAGGTCTTTTCAACCGCCATATGGGCGAGATCCCGTTGCAGCACGTGCAGGATGTTACCATTGAAGTTAAGGGCATCATTGAAACTTTTCTTAAATTCGGCACTATTAGGATCCAGACTGCCGGCGAGCGCGAATTTCATATTAACTATGTCCCTAATCTTTACCAAGCCAAAGATTTGATACTAAAATATACCACGGCTTTGCAAAAAACCATACATAAATAAATTATGAGCGGACATTCCAAATGGTCGCAGATAAGACATAAGAAAGCAATTACCGATGCCAAAAAGGGGCAGCTTTTTTCTAAACTCGTCCGGGAAATCATGGTGGCGGCCAGAAGCGGAGGGGCAGATCCGAACAGCAACAGCCGCCTGCGGACCGCCATGGAGCGCGCCAAAGAAAACGGCCTTCCCAAAGAAAATATAGAGCGTGCGATCACCCGAGCTTCGGGCGCCGGCGAGGGACAAAATTTGCAAGAATTTCTTTACGAGTCCATTGGGCCGGGAGGCGTATATATTTTGATTGAGGGCATTACTGACAACAATAATCGGACGCTGGCAGAAATCAGACAAATAATCACTGCTCACCATGCCAAATTAGTGCCTTCCAATTCCCTTTTGTGGAATTTTGAAAAAGAATGGACCAAAGAAGGCAAAGATTATAAACCCAAAACAACCGCGGAAACCACCATTGAAGAAAAAGAAAAGGTTGTTTCTTTGCTGGATGAATTAGTTGACCATCCGGATATACAAGAAGTTTATTCCAATCTGAAAGAAGAACAATCATGATTATCCTCGGCATTGATCCAGGGACGACGGCTGTTGGTTACGCGGTTTTGGAAACAAAAAATAAACCAACAGTCCGCCATTGCGGTTTAGTCAAGATAACTTCACGCAACAATCTGGACCGCTTGCAGGACTTGCACCGAGAACTCAAAAAATTGATGAACCAATGGCGCCCGCAAGTCATAGCGATAGAACGCCTTTTTTTTGCCAAAAATGTTAAGACCGCCTTGGCGGTAAGCGAGGCCCGAGGAGTAATACTGTTGACAACTGCTCTTGCGGGCCTTAGCGTGTATGAGTATACTCCCTTAGAGATTAAAAAGATTGTTACCGGGGACGGAGGGGCGGATAAACGCCAGTTGGAAAAAATGGTGCGCCTGACCCTCCCGGAAACGAGAAATCTTAAGGCGGTGGATGATGTGTTTGACGCCATCGCCGTAGCACTTAGTTGCTATTTCAAGGAAAAAACAACATTATAAACCCCGCACTTTTTCTGCCCTAGATCTCGCCTTGCGGTTTTCTGCCTGAATAGAGGGCTAGGAAGCGGGATAGCAAACAGAGAATAAACGGTGCATAAAAAGTACAGGGTAAAGGTCGGGCAACCCTAATATTATAATTTAAATCAATGGTTAACCTTTACGACGATCTTGCGGTCAATCTAGACGATGAAATAGATGACGATGGAGGGCCGGAAGTGGACGATGAGGGAGATGGAGAAGACGACGAAGAGACAGAAGATTTTTAATTTGTTTTAAATCCAAAATATCCGCCGGCCGGCGGATATTTTTTATCAGCGAATTTTGACAAATCGCCGCTTGCCCACCCGAATTACGGTACCAGAACCTACCTTTATTTCCTCGTTAGGCTGCAAAACTTTTTTATCGCTAATTTCCACTGCTCCTTGGGCAATTAGACGCCGCGCTTCTGATTTTGAACTTGCCAGATTAAGCTGCAGTAATAAATTGACAATTGGGTAATTGCCGTGATTTAACGCCATAGCCGGAATTGCCGTAAGTTCTTTGGCTGAAAAAACTTCCAGAAAATACTCTCTTTCTTGCTTGGCGACTTTTTCTCCATGATACCGGCGAACCAGAGCTTGGGCAAAAAATAATTTTACCTCCATGGGATTTTGCCCGGCTTTTAATTTTTGTCCCATTTGTTGTATTTCTGTCAAAGGCACGTCGGTATAGACTTCCAAATAGGAAAGCAGCAAAGAATCCAGGAGGCGCATGGCCTTGCCAAATTTGTCTCTGGGAGAATCAGCCAAACCAATATAGTTGCCCAAAGATTTGGACATTTTGCCGCCGCCATCTAAGCCAGGGAGCAGTTTTAGGGTTACAATAACCTGCGGTTTTTGCCCGAATTTTTCCTGTAGAGCTCTTCCCATATGTTCATTAAATAATTGGTCGGAGCCAATTATGGTTAAATCTGACTTTAACATCACTGAATCGTACCCCTGCAAAACAGGGTAAATTAACTCATTTTCGTAAATTTCTTCCCTTTTTTTTATTCTTTGCTGGAACATATCCCTTTCGATTAAGCGCGCATGAGTTACCATGGAGAGAAGTTTAATAAAGTCCGAAATAGACATTTTTTTATACCATTCCGAGCTTTTGTGAAGTTCAAGTCGAGCAGGAGCGACAAGTAAAATCTTTTTTATTTGTTTTTCTAAAGCAGCGGCATTTCGGGCGATTTCTTTTTTATTTAAAATTGGACGGGTTTTTGTCCGACCAGTAGGATCTCCAATCTCGGTGGTTATGTCTCCAAGAAGTATAACCGCTTTGTGGCCCGCTTCCTGTAGGGCCCTTATTTTCCATAAATTAGCCGCATGCCCAATGTGCAAATCCGGCGCCGTGGCGTCAATCCCGTGTTTTATACGCAACGGCTTCCCGCTTTTAAGCAGATTTTTTAATTCCTCCGAAGTGATGACTTCCTCAACTCCCCGGGTAAAAATTTCCGACTGCAAAGAGAGTGATTTCATCCCACACATAACTTGCACAATAGTAAACACCATTCTTTCTTCAGAAATGTGTTCTCCACGATGAAGCTGTTTTTAATGTATTTCATGTTTTCATTTTATTTCCAGTGCAAGTTATGTGTGGGATTCATAACAACATAATTGTAGCAAAGAAAACCCCGTAACACAATTTTGACTGCTGCTTTCGGTAAATCTGGCGTTAGAACTTATTTTCTTTAAAATAACTTAACCCCGCCAGCTAACTCATGGCAGCAACAAAGGGTCAAAATTGTCTACGGGGCAAGACTGGAAAATTCCACCAATTTTGCTATACTGATTAAACTTGACTATGACTAAATTCCGTTGGAAAAAGTTAACCAAGAATAAAACTCTTCTTTTTTTATTTGCTTTGGTTTTACTGCTCCTGGTAGGAGGCTCCTCTTTTGCTTTTTCTTTGGCCCGATCCATTCCGGACGCTCAGCGTCTTACCGAGCGAGCGGTGGCCGAATCAACCAAAATTTACGACCGCAGCGGGAAAATTCTCCTTTATGAAATACACGGGGAGGAACGGCGCACGGTTATTCCTTTATCCGATATCCCCGACTATATGGAGCAAGCCACGATCGTGGCCGAAGATGATAATTTTTATAAACACATTGGTTTGGACGGCCGAGGCATAGTGCGCGCTTTTATTAAAAATCTGACCAGCGGGGATATTACCCAAGGCGGTTCTACTATCACCCAGCAATTAGTTAAAAATTCCATTTTGACCAGCGAACGCACTTTGGGCCGCAAGGCGAAGGAGGCAATTTTGGCTCTTTTGGTAGAACGCAAATATTCCAAAAACGAAATCCTAGAACTTTATTTAAACCAAATACCTTACGGTTCCAACGCTTACGGCGTGGAATCAGCCAGCCAAACTTATTTTGCCAAACCGGCCAAAGAACTTAGTTTGGAAGAAGCGGCCCTGCTGGCCGCTTTGCCCAAGGCCCCGACATATTTTTCCCCGCATGGTTCTCATAAAGAAGAGCTGCTCCAAAGACGCAATTGGATTTTGGATCGTTTGTATGAAAAAGGTTTTATTTCCAAAGAAAAATCAGAAAGCAGCAAAAAAATAGCTTTAAACGTGGTGCCGCCCTCTCAAAGATCCATGCGCGCTCCCCATTTTGTTTTTTTTGTGCGGGAATATTTAAGCAACAAATATGGGGAAGAATTCGTAGAGCAGGGAGGCCTTAAGGTTACCACTACTTTAGATTGGGAATTGCAGGAAGAAGCAGAAACAGTCATAAAAAATGGGGCTGAACAAAACGAGAAGAATGTCAGCGCCGCCAACGCCTCTTTAGTTTCTTTAGACCCCAGGACTGGAGAAATCCTGGCTATGGTCGGCTCGCGCGACTATTGGAGCGATCCTCTGCCCGTCGGCTGCCAACCGGGAATAAATTGCAAATTTGACCCGCACGTAAATGTAGCCATAAGGCCGCGCCAGCCTGGTTCGGCTTTTAAGCCTTTTGTTTACGCCACCGCTTTAAAAAAAGGCTACACCCCCGAAACGGTTCTTTTTGATGTGTTTACGGAATTTAATGTAAACTGCAATCCGGACGGTTCCGCTCCTGCCGGTATAGATCCCAAAAGCTGTTATCATCCCCAGAATTATGACGGTAAATTCCGCGGCCCGGTTACTTTACGCCAAGCCTTGGCCCAATCACTCAACGTGCCTTCCGTCAAGCTTCTATATTTAGCAGGCGTGCGAGATTCAATTCAAACAGCGCGCAATTTAGGTATTACGACCATAGATGACCCCGACCGTTTGGGATTAACTTTGGTTTTGGGCGGAGCGGAAGTAAAACTATTGGAAATGGCCTCGGCTTTCGGCACTTTTGCCGCCGACGGAGTTTTGCATCCTTACACCCCCATCCTTAAAGTGGAAACTTCCAAAGGACAGGTTCTGGAAGAACGTCAAGAAATAGCCATTCCGGCACTTGATACGCAAATAGCGCGCACTATAAATTACCTGCTTTCAGACAATAATGCCCGTATTCCGGTTTTCAATCCGCGCAGCTCGCTTTATTTCCCCAATCACCAAGTAGCAGCCAAAACCGGTACTACGCAGGATTATCATGATGCTTGGGTTATTGGTTACACTCCTTCGGTTTTAACCGGAGTATGGGTTGGCAACAGCGATAATTCTGCCATGCAGCAAAGTGGCGCTTCTGTTATGGTGGCTGGTCCTTTGTGGCATAGTTTTATGGAAAAAGCTCTAGCCCGCACTCCGCCCGAATTCTTTCCGCCGGCCGAACCGCTATACGCCGCCAAACCAGTCTTGCGAGGCATATATCAGACTGAACCCTATTACCGTATAGATAAAATTTCCGGAAAATTGGCTACCGATTATACTCCGGCTGAGTTGGTAGAAGAACGGGGTTATGGTTTGGTGAAAAGTATCCTTTATTTTGTCCGCCCCGAAGACCCGGCTGGCGACCCGCCAACCAACCCCAAAGAAAACCCTCAATACCAAAATTGGCAAACATCTATAGACCGGTGGTTGGGGGCGACAAATTTCCTTCCCAGCCAGCCGCCACAGGAATATGACAGTTTGCATACTCCGGATAAAAAACCCAAACTAACTCTTTTTCTTCCTTCCTCCGCGGCGGAATTAAATTCTGTTCAAACTAGAGTACAGACCACTTTTCCTTTGCAGGAAGTTTCTTTATTTATCAACGATGAATTGGTTCAAGCCAAAACTGCCCCTATTTTAAGCGACAGTATTCAGTTTGAACTTAGCGAAAAACTGGAGCCGGGTTTTTGGAAAATAACCATAACCGCCTACGATGCTGTAGGAAATAAAGAAAGCCTGTCTCAAGAAGTTACAATTACCGGAATTCAGTAACCAACCAACTAGTTCAGCCTAATAGGCATCAAGACATAAAGATAAGAGCCATCCTCTTTATTGCGCATCAAAGAGGGCGTATTTTCATTGTTTATTCCCAAGAACAATTCCTCTTCATCCAAAGCAGATAAACCATCCAATAAATAGCGATAATTAAAACTAATATTACTATCTTTGCCACCGGAAGCCGCCGGTATAGTTACCTTGTGTTCTCCCACCTCGGTATTAGCCGAATCAATTTCCAAACTTTTCCCTTTAAATTTCAAACGAACTTCCTGAATTTTGGAAGAAAAAATACTGGCCGAGCGAACCGCTTGAAGACACTCTTCTCTTTTTAAATGGCTAGTGCTTTCAAATTGTTTGGGGATAATTCCTCCGTATTCTGGAAAATTACCCTCAATTAACCGAGCAATTATTTTAATTCCATTTGTTTCAAATAAAACCTGATTTTCTCCCATACTTATTCCAACTTCTTCTTGGTCTTGTAAAACGCGGGCCAGTTCCGCCGCCACCCGTTGGGGCAAAATAAAAGAAAAACTTTCTCCCTCTTTACTGTTTAAAGGAATTGTTTTTTCGGCCAGACGAAACGTATCGGTCGCCGCTAATTTTAATGAGCGGAGGGCAAATCCGAAAAAAACTCCCGCCAGCTCCGGCTTAAACTCCGAGCCGGACACGGCCGGCAAAACTTTTTCCAGCCCTTGTCTAAGTAGATCAGACTCCATTGTAATAGAATTGGTTTTTTTCATTTTAGGGAAAAGCGGGAAATCTTCTGTATCCAACCCATTTATCCGGGTGTCTCTTGCTTCGGTGCGAACCAGAAGATTCCTTTGTTTTTCTTCTAAATCAATTTTTTCTTCCCGAGTAGATTGGACCAAGGAATTAAAAATTTTGGCAGGTATGCTGACCTTACCCGGGCGACCGGTTTTTCCCGGTACGGCAATTTGTACCGCATATTCTAAATTCGTGGCGGTAATTAATAAATTATTGCTTTCGGTTTCTAAAAGAATGTTAGCTAAAATCGGCAGGGTAATATTTTTACCCGTAAAACGCTCGGCAATAGCAGCCGCTTTTTCCAAATATTCTTTTACACATGAAAACTTCATGAAAGGAAGACGTATATTAATTAACCTTATTGTTGTTATTGTTATAGTAGAACAGGCTGGGGAAAAACAAGTTTTTTCTTTTAGTTAAGCTTTTATCTGGCACAAAAAATTATTTACTGGTTGGGGATAAAAAGTGGAAACTAACGAAACAATCTCTGGAAAAGTAGGTCTTTGTTGAGTTAATCAATATAAATCCGGTCTTTAATTGCTTGGATTTCCTCTTGTAGATCAGGGCTTGTCCTCATGTCATGGTCAATTTTTTCACAGGAGTGAATGGCGGTAGTATGATCGCGGCCGCCAAACCTTTCCCCAATGGATGGGTAAGAACTTTCCAATTCTTTACGCATCAAAAACATAGCAATTTGGCGCGGCTTCACAAAATCTTTTTTACGAGACCGAGTTACTAAATCTTTTTCTTCAATATCATAGAATTCAGCAATAGCTTTGATAATTTTTTTGGCCGAGATAAATTTTTTAGGAGCCGTAATATGGTCAGCGATAACTTTTTTAGCCGCCTCTACGTCCAGTGGTTTATTGGAAAGTTTGGTAGCCATAATAATGCGATTTAAAGCGCCTTCCAACTCTCGGATGTTGTTTTTGATGTTTTCAGCAATAAAAAGAAGGACCTCCTCCGGTACAGCTATGTTTTTCTGCTCTACTTTTGTCTTCAAAATAGTAAGTCTGGTTTCGTAGTCAGGCAGGCCGATATCAGCAATCATTCCTCCTTCAAATCTCGAACGTAAGCGGGATTCCAGAGTAGAAATAGCTTGCGGAGGACGGTCCGAGGAGATGATTATCTGTTTGTTTCTTTCATAAAGGGAATTGAAGGTATGAAAAAATTCTTCCTGCATCTTTTCGGTGCGAGCGATAAATTGAATATCGTCCATAATCAGTAAGTCCACCGAGCGATATTTATCTTTAAGTTTATTTATTTCCTGATTTTTCAAAGCGTCCACAATTTCACCCATATATTTTTCGGAAGGAACATAGCGAACCTTAAGGTTAGGATTGTTTTTCAAAACTTCATTGCCGACAGCTTGGATAAGATGGGTTTTACCCAAACCAACACCGCCATAAATAAAAAGAGGGTTATAACTTGTTCCTAAATGGCGAATCACCGACTGGGCTGCCGCGTGAGCCAATTCATTGAAAGAACCAACCACAAAAGTGGATAACACATAGCGAGGATTAAGATTGGTTTCAGGATGTACAGCTAGATCTTTGAACGGAGGAGTGTCATCAGACGAGCTATTATCAAATAAACGTTTTCGTTTGGTCTGATCATTTTTTAAAAGATTAGAGGCGCGCGATCCTTCTGGTTTCCCAATAATATAAGAAACTTCTCTAACGTCGGTAGCAATTTCCCGGATTGCATGCAAAATGGTTTTATGGTATTTATTTTGGAGCCATTCCTTGGCAAAACCATTGGGCACAAATACCACAGCTGTTCCCCCTTCGATATTGGAGATGCCTGTTTCTTGGAACCAGGTTAAAAAACTAGGGCGGGACAGATTAAGTTCAATTTTGGCAAGTGCCGCTTGCCATAGTTCATCTTTGTCCATAAAAAAACTAGATGGAAAATATAACCTGGTTATAATAAACGCGGAGTAATAGGGTTATTATACAAATACTAAACAAGTATCAACAGTATCACTTTTGTGGAAATACTGTGCAAGAAGTGTTAATATATAAATATGTCGGTAACTTATAAACCTTCACGGAAAAAAAGAAAAAAGAAACACGGGTTTTTACAACGAATGCGTCATCCTTCTGGCCGCCGCCTACTTTCCCGTCGCCGCCGCAAAAACAGAAGGCGTCTGGCTGTATGAAGCAACATAGTATAAGAAGCGAAAAAGATTTCAAGCTTCTTTTTACTAAAGGGCACAGACTGGATTCTCGCCTTTTTAGAGTATCGGTCCGAAAAAATAACCTCGGCTTTCCCCGTTTTGCTTTTATTGTCCCCCGCGCAGTGGAAAAACGAGCGGTATTGCGCAACCGCAGTCGGAGAAGAGCCAGAGAATGGATACGCCGTCAGCAAAAAACCTTTTCCGCCGCACTGGATATCGCCTTAGTTTTCAAAAAAGAAGCAATTGTTTCTTCTAAAAAAACATTCTATGAAGAACTCCGTAAAATATTTGCTCAAATCCTGGCCCGCTAATTTTTTGGCAGTGTTGATCAAGATGTACCAGAAAACACTTTCTCCAGATCACGGGTCTTTTAAGTTGACCGGCAATTACAACCACTGCCGGTTTTTCCCTTCGTGTTCAGAATATACGCTTGCTGCCATCCGTCAATATGGACTTTTCCGGGGAGCCGTGGTATCACTTAAAAGAATTGCTCGCTGTAATCCTCTGCACCCGGGAGGTTATGATCCTTTATGAGTTTAATTTTGTCTCTGTATAACGAAATTCTCTTTCGTCCGTTGTTCAACGGGCTTGTTTGGTTTTATGCGGTCTTGCCTCTGCAAGATTTAGGGCTGGCTATTATTGTTCTTACTATTCTGATAAGGGTTGTACTAACCCCTTTGCTTTGGAAAGGACAGAGAGCGCAAAGGAAATTAAGCGAACTGCAGCCAGAAATAAAAAAAATTCAAGAAGAGACGAAAAATAACCGGGAAGCGCAAGGCAAAGCGCTGATGGAACTTTATGCCAAACATAAAGTGAATCCGTTTTCTGGCTGTTTAATAATGCTCGTCCAGCTGCCTATTTTGATTGCCTTATTCCACGTGTTTAGGCGCGGTCTTGATCCGAATGAATTGAATCTGCTTTACACTTTTATCCCCCACCCCGGCTCTCTTAATCCGGTAGCTTTTGGAATTATAGATATGTCTCAAGGGAATATTTGGCTTGGGATAGTAGCTGCCATAACCCAGTATTTTCAAATCAAACTCTCTTCTCCTAAGCCGGCAGCTGGGGCCTCCAAGACAGATTTTGCGGCCATCATGCAAAAACAATCCCTTTATATTTTCCCCGCCTTAATTCTGGTTTGGTCCTACACCCTTCCTGCCGCCCTCACGCTTTACTGGACGGCGCTGAATTTATTTGGTATTGTGCAGGAAATTCTTACAAAAAAATGGGTGCGGACACCGAAACAATAAAAAAAGAAACTCAAGAATTGCTAGATAAAATGGGGTTTAAAGATGAAATTGAGTCAGTTGAGATTCACGAGGGAACGACCAAGCGAATTGCCATACGTTTACGCGGGCCGGCCAGAGAGAGTGATGAAGAAAAAAATATTTCCGAAGATGACGATCCTTATCTTTGGCGAGAAAAATTATCCCCTTCCAGCATGCTTATAGGAGAACGAGGAAACAACCTGGCTGCTTTTGAACTTATTTTGCGTAAAATTTTACAGAAAAAATACGGAGAAGAACAAAAATTTACCGTTGACGTAAACGAATATCGCATAAAAAAACTGGAGGATTTGAAGCAGGATGTAAAGGCAGCGGCCAAAGAGGTGCGTTTATATAAAAAAGAAGTTCCGCTGCGGCCTATGTCTTCTTTTGAGCGTCGGATCGTGCATCTGCTTTTAGCCGAATATCCTGATATCACTACGGAATCAATCGGGGAAGAACCCAACCGGAAGGTAATAATTAAACCCTATCCGTAAATAAAGATAAAAGATATTTCGCCTTTTTACTTGAGTTTGAGGCTCCAAGGAGTTCCGTTTTTTCTGTCTATAAAAAAAAGATAATCTTGGTTTTTGGTGACGCGGAGATCGGAGATATCAAAATCAGAATTGTAAATTTCACCAACTTTCTTTTCTTTTATATCAATAAGCAATATTCGATCCGAAGTATTCAATTCTCCGCGCAAATAATCGTCCGGCCACACGGTATTGGCCAAATTATTTTGGGGAACAGCACAATAAAGCAGGGTTGTGCTGGCCCAAAAACATTTTTCAGGTAAAGTGGGCGGCGTAATGGAAAAAACGGCCTTACCGGAAGCGTCGTAAATTATCATTTTTAAATTGCGGCCGTTGGCCTCTGTGCTGGCAGTCAACACCTGCGATCCATCCGGAGACCAAAAGGAAGTAAGCCCGAAAACCGGTCCTAAAATTCTGGACAAAATTCCATTTGAGCGGGAAAAAACAAAAAGAAATCCTTCTGCTAATCCCGAAGGAGCAGTCTGAAAAGCAATACGATCGGAAGTAATCCAAGATAATTGCGCATCAGCGATGGGAGTGGTGTAAACTGTTCTTGGGTTGCGACCGGCTGAATCGGCAATTACTAAACTCAATTCATTATTTTTCTTTACCAGATAAGCCAGCGACTTTCCATCCGGCGACCAAGAAAAACTTTTGAGGTCTTGTGGTAAAGCAGTTACCGAAGAGGTTCCTATCTGCACGAAACTTTTTAAAATTTCTTGGTCTAGATAAAAAACAGAAGCCCTATCCCCTGCTCTAGTCCACAACGCGTCAATTAAACCGACCACGGTTAAATTAGAAATTTTTTCCTGATTTTTGCCGTTAAAATCTACCACAAAGAGCCCTCCCCCGTCTTTTTTATAAAATAAAACCTTATTTCCGGCCGGATTCAGCGCCAAGGAAACCACTGGAAAGTCGGCAAGCGCCATCAAAACAGCTTCCGGCTCTCCGGCTATCTGTGGCCTTTTGATTTCTTCAGCTATTTCTTCAGTAGTGAGTTCGGGTATGGACGGCAGAGGAACTCTTCCGGTTACTCGCGGCGTTTGCTGTTCTGTTGGGGTTTCTGGTGAAGAGATTGAACGGTATCCTAAATAAATTACCAGCATTATGGCAACAACCCCGGCAGACAGATAAATTATTCTTTTGGTGCGGATTATATCCATTTATTTGTTGGTTTTTATTTTATATTCTGTTATGCGTGTTCGCATATCTTCTACACTTACTCTTTGATCTTCTCTACAGCGCCTAACGTCGGAGCCGCTGCCGCCTTGCGAGTAATAAATCGACAAACAGGTCGCAATTATATCACGGTATTGCCTATAGATTTGCATAACGCCGGCTTGGCAGGCCTGCTGCTTACTTGAATCGCTATAACTACAACCGATCCTGGCTTCCGTCTCTCCTTCCACCATTGCGCCGCTTTGAGCCTGGCTCATATTCTCTTTGGTAACATAATATTGTCTTCTGGCGGCAAACTCTCTAGAAAGCGCACTTGGATCATTTGGTAGTTCTCCGATATACAATGGTTCTATTTTTACATCTGCCTCTTTAACTGGTTTGATGTCTAAATTCAATTTTTCCACAATATCCGGATTTATTGTGTAAAGAATAAGATAAGAAAGCAGGGCCAGCACCAGACCAAAAACGGCATTGCGCATGAATGTTTGTCCTTGCTTTACCCTGTCTTGGGAATCCGCCGCGGTCATGTAGGTTACACCGCCCAAAACAAACATAATAAGAGCAGCAATTCCGATCAGTCCTAAAGCAAAGCGATAAACTCCCGCCAGAATATCTCCGATATCGGTGCTGTAATTTATACCCAAAAATTCCAAACCTTGCGCTTGAGCTACAGCAGCTTGCTGTACCCGGAAACAAGATTTACCAGACGGCGTGCGGCAAGTTTCTTCAGCACTGGCAGAAGAAACCAACAAGACAGCGGCTAGAAAAGTTATAATGAGAAATTTTTTCATTGCAAAAAAAGAGTTAAGGTTTTGGATACGGCTGATAAAACGGAGTTGACCAAGTTTACATTTATGGAAACAGGAAGAACAGGCACCGGGCTATCTCCGGTATTCAAAGATAGTTTATATTCCTCTCCGGAGTTGCCCTTGCCTTCGCTTCCGCCAATACTCCATTGATAAGGCAATTCTTTACGTGATTTGATGGCAAAGAAAAATGGTTCCGCTTGGAAATCAATAATTCCCCGGGCGGTAGTTGGCAAAAATAAAGGGGAAGAACGAAATTCTATCCCACCCAATGGAGTAGATGGATAAATTGCCAAACGGGGGTTGGTCGGGATAATAAACATTTCTCCCTCTTTGGTGATTTGTCTGGTGCTATCTTCTATAGTGACTTTTATTTGATGGGATGTTTTAGGAAGATCAGAAGTACGAATTTGAAATACTTGGGCGCCGACTCCAGTTAAAGCCCTTTCCTCATCATCCAGTCCCCAGCGATAAACCAAACTTTGGGGCGGAATTTCTCTGCCTCCCACCACAAATCTTGGTATAGCGACAATATTTACTACTGCGCCTGGTGTTGGTAATGCTTTTCCCTGATACCATTTGGGGATATAAGTTTCGGCAGACCAAGTTAAGGCAAGGTCGGTTACTCTCAAGGCAACGGAAGCGGTCCCCCCCATTCCTTGTGGCCCGTCTACTTCTACTCTGACCTGAAGAACCGAACCAATCTCACCTGCGGTTAACTGAATCTCGTTTTTGCCTTGCCCAGAAAATTCCAGCCGTTGTTTGCTGTTTACTGTCCAGGAAAAAAAGGCCGAGTTTCTATCAAATGTTGGGGTAGAAGCAGTAACGGTTACGGCTTCGCCGGGAGAAGGCGATAAAGGCGAAGCAACCAAAGACACCGGTTCAGGAATAAACTGAGCCTGCGCGAAAGCAGCCAAAATGGCTGATATTCCTAGAGTGATGATAGTCGCAAATTTACTCATAATCTAATCATGCTACGTATTTTGTTTGGCAAAATCTTCCTTCGCTTTTTTGATTAACAACAATTGGGCCGGGTCGGAAGTTATAATTTGGTCTTCGGTGTAGGAGCCCAGAACCTTAATGGCGATATGTTTTAATCCGGCGAAAAATATTCCCTCTCCCCGCTCTGATTCCAAAAGCAGGAATTTTTCCTCTTCAGTTAAATTAAAGGTTTGCATTACGGCATCAATAGTGGCCGGTGACTGTTTCAGGAGCATTTGCATGGAAGAATTGGTAACAATCGGCCGGCCGTAGGGAGAGTTGATAAAATCTCCCACGTCTTGGGTTATAGTCGTAAGTCCCAAGTAATACTTGCGGCTGCGCTTGGCAATGCCAAAAAGAAAAGAAGCGCCGTCCTCGTTTTTCATCAGCCACCAAGCTTCATCCACCATTAATAAACGTTTTTTTAATTGAGAACGAATGGTGTTCCAGATATAATGCAGGACCAAAAAGATTCCCACCGGCCGCAATTCGTCTTCCATGTCCCGCACCGAAAATACCACCAGGCGGTTATTCATCTCAATATTGGTCGGCTGATTGAGAAATCCCGCCCAAGTGCCCGTGGTGTATTTTTTCAGGCGCATGGCTAAATTTTCTCCTCCGACGGTTGAAGCCAGCACCAGTTCCAAATCAGAAAGGGTAGGGGCCACGATTTTGGAAAAATCCGCTTCGGGGGTAATGTCCCTGGAGGCATAGGTTTCGCTGATCGCCTGGTCAAGAATTGCGTCCTCTTCAGGACTAAGGCCGCCAAGCATGATCCGAAAGAGGCCGATTAAGTTTACAATATTAGAGCGCAAAACATCAGCCGGCGATTCGTCTTCGCGGGGAGTGGGAAGGTCAAAAGGATTTATATGGTTTTTAGAGGTTAAAGAAATATTTATGTAAGAACCTCCCACCGCCTGGGACAAATACTCGTATTCCCGTTCCGGATCAATGACAATGACATCCGTATCCCACATAAGCGAGCGCAGAATTTCCAGTTTTACAAAATAACTTTTGCCTCCTCCGGAAACCCCAAAGACCACCGCGTTGGCATTGGGCAGGGAAAAACGGTCAAAGAGAACCAAACTGTTATTGTGGCGGTTGATACCGTAAAGAATTCCTTTGTTGGAAGTGAGATCAAAGGAAACAAACGGGAAGGTGGAGGAGATGGGAGAGGAATTAAGGTAAGTATTAATAGCAATTTTGTCCGTAGCCAGGGGCAAAACCGCCTGGAAAGCTTCGGCTTGTTGGAACAGGGCGGGCTTGGTGTAAACCAATTTTGCTTCCAGCAAGGATTTAATTTCTGTTTCGGCTTTGTTTAATTCGTCTTCGCTGAAGCCGTAGATGGTGAGGTAAAGTCCGAAATTAAATATGCGCTCGGTGGCCTGCTGTAATTTATCACGCAGTTCTTCCAAATCCCGATAGGCCGTATCCAGAATAGGATCGCGCACCAGTCCTTTTTCTTCCCGCATGGAAATTTGTGATTGCACTTGGGCTACTTTCCGCCTCAAGTTGCGCAGCATGGAGGCCGTATCCACCGGATGGATAAACATGGAAATATCAAAAATTTTATCCAAATTGATGATGGGGGAAAACCAACTGGTGTGCAGATAACGAGGATAGGAAAAAACAAAAAGAGTGCGAGCCAATTTAGCGCCTAGGCGCACAAAGGTGGGATTGATTTCCAAAGCGGAAGGAGAAAGAACGTCTTTGAGGGCTAACTCGCCGGTGCGATAGATTTCTTCCGGGAAAACGGCTAAAACATCTTCTCCCGCTTCTTTTGATTTTTTGCTGAAAAGCGCCATAAAAATTATTTGTTATTACTACTAGCTCCGGATACTCGTTCAAATTCCGTGGGATTATATAACCCGTAAAAAAGCTCAATTAATTCTTCAGTATTAAGGGGCACGGCTCTTATCCCTAAACCTTGCAGGCCGGCAACCACGGTTTCTACCCTCTGCCACAGCTGGTTTTTATATTCGGTAAAAGAACCATCTGGGGAACCCTTGCCCCTCTTCAGCCCCAGCGTAGAAAACAAGCCCGACATTATTCCCTCTTTTTCAAAAATCGGAGGAGTGAAAGGAATTACCGCGTAAAAAGTTTTAGACATGATGTTGGTTGCTTCCGTAAAAGTTTTTATGAATTCAGCGTATTCGCCAATCTGGATTTTCAAAAGTTCGTTATCCTCTTCCTTGTGGCGGTCATTAAGCGATTCCAAATAAGGAGCAATGTTTAAGCGGCGTGAATGAACAACAAATTGCAGGGGGAAATCCAGCGAGTTCAACATATTCTGATATTGGAAAATGATCGCATCCTGCTCGTCGGCCGATTTCAAAGCAAAATTGAGCGAGGAGCACATCAGAACTACGCGCAAGCCGCCATCTTTAAGCACCAGCGCGTCTTCGCGTATGGTATCAATGGCTAAAAATTGTTGGGCTGAGGCTCCGGTAGGCATATTTTTTAAAAGCTTGTAGGCATTAGCTTATAGCTTGTAGGCGTTACTCTAACCTACTAACTACAAGCTACCAACTACTTCCTTGTTTGTTTTATATCAAGGCTCCAGGCAAGATCCGATAGTTTTGACTGGGTGATCTTGGGTATGCTTTTTATTAAAGATTCGCTGGGTTTAACTTCAGTTTTGGTTCGGGGCTTAGTCTGAACTTCTTTTTTCCAAATATAAAGCCGAGGCCGCAGAAAATAGAAAACCGCGTTTTTGAAAATAACCGGGAAGGGCTGTTCATTAATTTTAAGGAAAGCAAAACTTGCCGCCAATCCCCCAATCACCCCGGCTACCAACCAAAATATAAAAGGAGCAAGAAATACTCTGGCTGCCACAAGCAAGAGTCCTCCTCCGGCCAGGTAAAGAAACTGCTTGATGGTAAAAGGCCCGAATACTTTGTCTTCAATGGTTATAAATTGTGGAACTTGATATTGGCGCATATTATTCCATTGGTTCTCGATAAGGGTCAAAACTTCTGGTAAGCGGCTTTTTATCCAAGGGTTTTGCTTCAGGTTTCAATTCCGGTGCTTTATTTTCTGGAGGAGGAGCCGTTACTGTTTCGGGTTCAGATAAGACCGGGGCAGTAATTGGTTCGGTTGTTTTTTTTGTGGGTGGTGCAAAAATAGCTCCCCGCATCATCTCCGGAGGAATGGTTCTGGGTTTTGCCCCCTGGCGCAAATCAATAGGGGAAATTTTAGGTTTGGGAGCAGTTACGGGCGCAATTGGTTCTGGTTTGGGCGCCGGAGCCGGCATTTTGGAAGGGGGTTCAATTGGCCGCGGTGGAGCAGGCGGCGGCGGAGTTTGGGAAAATTTTTCTGCGGGAACCGGTTGGACAAAAGGCCGGCGCTTGAATTCTTCTTTTATTTTTTCCACTTCTTCCTGGGGTATAACTGTTGCCGAAGCGGCAGGCGGAGGAGTAATTGGAGCCGGGGGTGTTTTAGTTGCGACTGGTTCGGCGGATTTAGGTGTTTCAACTGCAATTTCTATTTGGTGTGCCTTTTTCAGAGCTTCTCGCAAAGGCAAAAAGATTTGTTGATTTATATCTTGCCCAAGCGGATTTATTTCATCCTCTTCAAGATTAAGCCGTTCCGCCAGACTCTTTATAAAATCACCAGGAGAAAGCAACCCCAAAATAATGTAAGCAATTTCCTCAGCAGCAAAGCCTATTTCTTCTATCGTAAGTTTGTGTTTTTTTCCTATGTCAAAAATTTTATTAAATGCGTTCACGTCCAAAAAAGCATCCTGAAGTTCCCGGGGAAGTTTTTGGTATTGCGCATCAAGTTGTTGCTGGGTGAATTTGGCCATTTTTATTTTATGGTATTGGTCCTCTGGTTGGACCAGGAGGAGGAATATTTATGCGCGGGTCGAGTTGAACATTAAAATTGAGCCGGAGATTATTCGGCAAATCTGGACGCTGTATGCCGCGATCCCTCAGCCGATCGGCAACACTACTCCACCTAGCAATTTCAAGTTGAAGCCTGTCGATCGTGCGGGAAACTAGCCTTGGTGATGCGCCTGGAGTTTGCAGAGTTTTATTAAGGTCTTGGACACTACTTTCTAGTGTACCAAGATTATTTTGCAGAGCGCTAATTGGGGCAAAGTTTTCATGATCCGGTGGAATAATCCATCCAACAGCTCTGGCTTGTGGTGTTAGCAGATAGGCATAAGTTCGAGCAGGAAGCAGTGGTATGATCTCATTTTTCCTAACCGTGAGTTCTTCGTTTAGACTTGCACCAGTTGCTGGATCATCGCGCATCATTCTTCCCAAATGTTCTGGGTCGGACGTATTAAAGAAAAGTTTACGCGAAAGTTCACCTTGTCCAACATTTCGTCCGGCAATATTGAAAACCACCTGAGGGTCGTTGAAGGTCGCAGTGGTGTCTAATTTAGCCATATCGGATGGATCTATTCTTTTCCACAAGTAAAGTTGAGCGGCAACTTTATCTTTCTGCTCATCGGATAAAGTCGCATATCCCAAAACATTAACTTCACCACGAAGGGCTTCTATCCTTTCCGGAGCAAAATATTTCTTCTCGGAAAGTGTCGGGTCAGCTTTTAATATCTCCATTAACTGTTCCGTGCTGCCCATGCGATGGAGAGAAGATGCGGCAGTCTCCATTGCATTCCTTCTTGCTTCTCTGTAGCCCTCTATCCCCGGCAAGGCCGCAAGTTTTTTCATGCTCGCAAGTTCCAATACGGCAGCTGTTCTATCTGTTGCAGTTAAGAAGGCCTCCTGTGCAATCATGCGCTGTAATTCTTCTGGAGTTCTCCGTTTCTTTCTTAGTTCCTCCCTGGCTTTGCCCGTTTCGGCTCGGCCAAAACCAGTAACACCTCTCAAACCTATAGTCGGAAAGCGCAATAATCTTTGCGCGAATGCACCTTGTTTACCAACCCATGTTTCCATTTTGCCGCCGGCTTCACCCAGACGAGGTATGACAGCCCGTCGTGCTGTTCCCCAAGCAAATCCCTTGGCTACCCCCAATCCTGCCTTGGCATATTTTTCTCCTACGTTCATTAAAGTAGCAGCCAGCTGTATCCCCATGTATTTGGCAATCGCCAGAGCGCTAATTAAAAGTCCTAGGATTAAAGCAAATTGGAAGGCCGCCGGAAGATTGGCTTGCAGTTCAGGCCGTTTAGCTGCCGCTACGCTTGCTTCTTGTATCTTATCTCCCATATGCATGGCAAAAAGCAGGAGGAAAAAAGAAATGGGAGCAAAAAAGGACCAATTGATAAGCTTGCCCATCCACATTTTAAAATATTTATCTTGTCCCGGAATTACCAAAGCGGCAAAAGCTAGAGGAGATAAAATTGCTAAAATCATAATCATGATTCCTCTAACCATAAAAATAATAGCCAACGACCCTATCACAAAAGTTGCTACCAACAAGAAAAGGCCACCCACGAAAGGATTAAGAAAAAGAGTCCAAGCGCCCGCCGAAACTGCGCCAATAGCTCCCATTGAGTTTTGACCTAAAGCGAATTGCTCCAAAAAAGAAGTAATGCTGGTAGCTGCTACGGTTACGCCTATTAACTTCAAAGCCCCGTAAGCGGCCGGTATCAATAAGGCCGGAAGTACTGCTTCGGCATCATTGGCCAATAAAGAAGAAGTTTTTTCAGGTTGTTGTTGGGGAACTGGATTAGAAACTACTTCTTCGTTGCCAGACGGACCTTGTACAGCTGGCGGTGCGGCCGGATTTATATCCGGAACAGAAGATCCCCCCGCTTCCTGCCTCTCTGCTAAATTTTTTAATGTTTCCACATCTCGGGAAGCCGCATTCATTACAGTGTGGATATTGGTAATTTCCACTATTTTTACGGACATGCCCCGGTATACCGGTCCTCCCGTAGCCGGGTCAGTTTTCCCCGGCTCCACTCCACCGGACTTTTTAAGTTGTTCAGCAAATGGCTGGGCTAAGGCATTGGCAAGGGAAAAAACTGAAGAAGTCAGGGTTAAACTGAAATTGATCAAGAGGCCAACCAGAATCACCCGCACCAAAAGGCGTCGCGCATTAAATCTTTCTAAATTGAAAATTACCCCGAAGGCAATCCAAAGCAGAATTAAAATTAAAACACCGTTGACCAAATCTCGAGCATATCCCCAAAAAGTAGCCAACGGTTCTCCCGATACGGCATTGGTGAAAATATTGGTGGTGTTCCACTGGAAAGCAAAATCAAGAGCATTAGCGGCAATGGTTAAAAGAACTCCGCCAAACATTCTTACGGCTTGCCCGATTAATATTAAGGTGGTCATTGTCCCACCGATACCAGCCAAGGCCCCTAGAAAACTGGTACCCTTGGTTGAAGCGGCTGGAGCAGCTAAAGAAGGATCAGTAAAATAAACAATCAAAATCAGGGAAATTAGCATCCCTATGGAAATTAACAATTTTCGGCTTTGGAACCAGTGTCGCTTCATTTTACAGTTTATAAGCTTGGGTAATTTTAGTGTTAAGTTGAATAACTTTGCGCAGAGATTCGGCCATCAGTGAATCCAAAGTGCCCTCGCGATTATCGCGGGCAGCGACTAATTTAAGGCGCAAGGCCACCAAAGCATCAAGTTCTTTTTGTAAATCACCTTGTTTTTCCACTAAAGTATTTCTCAAGGATTGTATTTGAATGGTAATGGTGGTGGTTGCCGTAGAAGTGGAAATCTGCTGAATTTTCTGGTCTAGCAATAAAATCACCGCTGCGCCGTGCTTGCTTGCCTGGTTAGCCATCTCCACGGTATTTTCAATAGAACTATTGCTGACTGTTACATTCAAAGGACCTTCGGCTTCGTTAATAGCACGATCGGCTTGCACTTGCAGAGCGGTCAGGTCTTTACTGGCGTTAATAAGAACTCCGGAATTATCCGCATTTATGCCAATGATGCCGTTTCGGAAGGTAACCAAGTCGGCCAAGGCTTTGTCCAAATTGTCTAACTTTCTGGTTTCTTCAGCTTCGGTTGTTTGCAAAGGAGCTCGTTCTTGTTTTAACTGCTCAATTTCCGTGGCGTTGCAGGAAACACAGGATTCCAATTGCAGTATCCGGACATTTATGGCAAAAATCTGTTTGTCTAAATTTGCTATTCTTTGTCCCACCAACAATTGGGTGGCTTGAATTCTTAAAATAGGATCATCCACTCGGGTAGTAAGAAATGCGTCCACCACCGGAGGTTTTTCCGGCGGCGGCAAAGTACTTACAGACTTATCTAAAATACCTGCTCCTCTGCCGGTGCTCGCAGCAATTAC
>CAYPPK010000006.1:0-14943 GCA_964412615.1 uncultured Candidatus Saccharibacteria bacterium | reverse complement strand
GAGCGGTAAGAATTAACCCTACTGCCTCGTTTAGCTCATCAGCCAGAAGAGCGCTGTCCAACCCGGAATAAACGGATTTTTTTAGGCCCTCTGCCACCAAGGAGCCGGGAGTTTTGGTATCGTACTCGGTTTGGCAAACTCGTCGGCGACCGGCACCCGGTATTGCTGATTCGCGGGGCGGGCCTTCCTCTGGAAATTCTTCTATGATGCCCCCAGGTTGGGTTTGATAAGCTTGCTCTCCATAAATAATTTCTTCTTCAGAAATAGTGACTTCCTCGCAAACTTCTCTGGGTACCCGGAAACCTAAAAAACCACCGCCAGCCCTGACCCCTTCCTCAATTCTTTAGCTCGGTTTTCTGCCTGCACTTTGGCATCCAAAGCAAAAAGATAAGCTCCAGCGGCAGTATTTTGCGGTTCCAAAGTAATGCGGATAAAAGCCGGCCAGCCGCCTTGCTGAAAATTTTCATAAAAACCTTCTAAATTGCGCACAATGTCAGTCACCGTACACTCTAAACGTTGCCGTAACCCGGGAGTTCTTAAGGTTATATTTAAAAATGCACCGATATTGCCGCAGAGATTCAGACCGGTGATTTGATTTAATAATTCTCCTCCGGCCGCGTCAGCTGCCCGACGAAATTCCTGGTCCAGATTTTGCACAAACCCCACATCCTCGCCCTGAATCCAGCCGAGTATCTGATTGGTCATGGCGCGGATAATGGTTTGCGCGGCAACATTGGCTAAGGGGTCCAAAACATATTCTTTGAGAACAATCAGGGTAGATTCTTTAGCTGTGACTGCGTTAAGAGCGGCACTGATCCCGGTGGATATTTTACTAGAGGTATTAACAATGAGGTTGAACGGATCTTGGACCAATGATGCTCCTACTTGAGCTTGCGCAATTGAAAGCGGGAGAGCTGCCTGCGTGAAAAGCATAGCCACCAAGACGGCCGTTACTATGCGTTGTTGGGTGCTTTTGGCTATTTTCATAAATTAAAACTGAATTTTTCTGATTGTTTCTCCCTGGGTTTTTTTAAGTAAGGAGTTGAATTCATCGTTAAGTCCCACTCGTTCATTTATAGCCAGCATGGCTTGAATCGGATCTGTTTCAGCCAATTGCATGAACTCCACCGAGCGCTTGAATTTTGCCAAATAGTTGATTATTTCCAAATGGAAATCAGCCAAAGAAGAAGGAACACTCAAGGCCATCATCTGAATTATGGCCTTATCATAAGCAGCCGGGTACGATTCCAACTCCTTTAATCTTTCGTATTGCTGGCTGCGGAAGACCTCCACCACAATTTCCAGTTCATTCGCGCCTCTTGCCCCTAACGTTTGAAAGATGTTGCCAAAAGATTCAAAATAGTTGGCTATATCTTCAGTAGCATTAGCCTTGGTTATTTTTATTTCAGACTTGCTTGTCGGGGCAGCAGAGGAAAGAATTGACCGGGAGAGCAGGCGATCAGTATACGCTTCCACCAGAGCTGGATTGATCTCCGGTCTGGCGCCGGCCAAAATCTGCGCCACTGGCTCTTGCAGAAAGGCCTTGGTAAAACTGGCGGTTAAGTTTTCAGTTGTTTTTGGTTTTGCGCGAGTATCTTTAGGGATAATAAGATCATTGGGTCCGGCTATAGTCGGATCGCGGCCTTGAGCTACTTCTTCTCCGTCTTTGGTGCCATCTCCATCAGTGTCCGGATTATCGGCCTTGGTGCGGAAAATGGTCTCCTCCCAGTCCTTTAATCCGTCACTATCGGTATCCAGGTTTAATTTTTCCAATTGTTCCTGGCGCAGCAGGTTGGCAGCCGGGCTCGCGGTTTCAAAAACCGGCCTCGGCTCGGGTTTTCGCCAGAAAAAATACGCCCCCAATCCCAAAAACAGCAAAACTAAAATCAAAAGAACTGCCCTTGTTCTTCGGGATTTAGGCCATATTAAAACAGGCCATATTTTCACTCCTTAATTATACGCTATTTAAGTTCAAATTAACCTGTGGATAATCCACAGAGCGGTGAGCCCCGCCTCTTTGGCGGGGAGCTTAGTCCTCCACCGCCCTCTTGGGTAGGAGGAGGGTAATTTGGGCCCAGTCTTGGGGTGAAAGTTCCTGGGGTCTGGAAGAAGCTAAATTAAGTTTCCGGAGTATTTTTTCTGCGTTTTCTTTTCCGCCGAATTTTTTTAGAGTGTTGGCCAGCATTTTGCGCTTTTGGGAAAATCCCTGCTTTACTACCTTAAAAAATATTTCTTTATTTAGGCCGTTTTTTAGGAAAAAACTATCGGAAATGTCCGATATACTAAGAATTGCTGAATCCACCTTAGGACGCGGGACAAAACAAGAAGCCGGTACGGAAGCAACAAGTTTGGGTTTGCCAAAAACTTGCACGGATACGCCAAGCAAGCTCATTTGCGGAGGCTGAGCGGTTATCCGCTCGGCTACTTCTTTTTGAATAGTCAAGATTATTAACTGAGGTCGGTATTCCTGATCTAGCAGGAGCCGCAACAATCGGGAAGTAAGGTAATACGGGATGTTGGCTACAAGTTTGTAGTTTGTAGTTTGTAGTTTGCGGGGAAACTCCTGATTTACGAGAAATTTCAGAATGTCGCCGGTTATAATTTCTACATTTTCAATACCTTCTTTTCTAAGGGTTTGCCTTAAATCGCAAGCAAGTTCTTCATCCTTTTCTACGGCCATAACTTTCCCCGCGGCTTTGGCCAGCGGCCTGGTTAAAATACCGGTTCCCGGTCCTATTTCCAAAACCGAATCCTTGGCATTGAGATCTGCCGCTTTAAGCAAGGTGTTGATAGCCCAACCGCAGGTCAAAAAATATTGTCCCAGGGATTTTTTGGTCTTCATCTGATTTATCAAAATTCTATTATTCCCATATCATCTTCCTTAATTTCTAACAGATGTTCCGGAATTTCGGCCAAAAAACGAGAAGGAGGATTGGCTTGTGTTGATCCAAAATGAGCGCGGCGCATGGCAAAACTTAAGAAAACCTTATCTTTGGCTCGCGTTAAGCCAACAAACATTAGTCGTCTTTCTTCTTCCAATTCCTGGGAGTTCAGTAAGGAACGAGAATGGGGAAATATCCCATCTTCCAGTCCAACCATAAATACTACCGGGAATTCCAACCCCTTGGCAGCATGCAAAGTCATTAAATGTACGGCCTCTCGATTGAGATCCGCTTCATCGGTTTCAGCCAAAAGAGCTATATCTTCCAATAGTTTTTCCACACCAGTCGGACAAGGCAAGGAGTCGTACTTTTTAGCCAAGTTAACGAATTCCTGAATATTTTCCCAACGTTCTCCGGCATTATTTCCTTCTTCCAGATATTCTTGATAGCGAATGGCTTTAAGCAGATCTTTGCTAAGCATTGTCGGGGGAGCAATTTTTATTTTTTCGCGCAAATTAAGGACAAGCTCATCAAAATTTGTTATTTCTTGAGCGGCATTTTTGCCTAAATTGTTTCCGCTTTTTTTATCGGTACTTTGCGCCAGGTATAAAAGAAAAGAACGGGGCCCAATGCCGCGGGGCGGAATATTGATAATCCGTTTTAAACTTACCAAATCTTTAGGGTTTAGGAGCCAGCGCAGGTAAGCAATCATATCCTTTATTTCTTTGCGCTGATAAAAACGAATTCCACCCACAATTTTATAAGGAATTTTATGATCCAGCAGAATTTCTTCCAGAATTCTGGACTGGGCATTGGTGCGGTAAAGCACGACTATATCCTTTACGGAAAAACCTTGGGTTAGAAGATCTGCAATCTTGTCTACGACGAATTCCGCCTCTCTCCTTTCGTTCTCTACCGGTACTAGAGTTAAGGATTCACCTTGTCCTCGTTCGGTCCACAAATTTTTTTCCTTCTGCATTTTATTTTTAGCAATAACCTGGTGGGCGGCATCTAAAATAATTTGAGTGGAGCGGTAGTTTTGATCCAAAACCACCACTTTAGCTTGCGGCCAGTCCTGTTCAAAATTAAGAATGTTGCGGAAATCCGCGCCGCGGAAAGCGTAAATTGCCTGAGCATCGTCTCCTACTACGGCAATATTGCCGTGCTTGCGGGCCAGTTCCCTTATCATTACATATTGGGCCTGATTCACATCTTGGTACTCATCCACGTGGATATAATGGAAACGATTCTGATATTGAGCCAAAATTTCCGGATGCCGCTCAAAAAGTAAACAAGTATTAAGCAGCAAGTCGTCAAAGTCCATGGCGTTGGCCTGCTTCAGGCGCTCTTGCAAAGCTGCATAAATTTTATGCACGATTCTGGGATAGAGATCTATGTTTCCTGCTTCGGCTTCATACCTTTCCGGAGTTAATAATTCATTTTTTAGCCGGGAAATAGTGTTCGCTATCATGCCAGGGGGAAATTGTTTGGAATTTATTTCCCGCTCTTTCATTGTTTCCTTTAGGATGGATAAAACATCATCGTCGTCAAAAATAGTGAAATTGCGCAGATAACCCAGGCGCGAGGCATGCTGGCGCAAAATTCTAACCGCCAGAGCATGAAAAGTTCCAATGAATAAATCGGCAATATCTTTGCTTTCCGCCCATTGTTTAATCCGGATGCGCATCTCCTCGGCAGCTTTGTTGGTAAAAGTTACAGTTAGAATTTGTTCGGGTCTTACCCCCTGGCTAAGCAGCCAAGCCACCCGGCTGGTTAAGGTTTTAGTTTTGCCGGATCCCGGGCCAGCCAAAATTAAAACTGCGCCTTCTGTAGCCAGTACTGCTTCTTTTTGTCTTGGATTTAAATCTTGCAGAAGTATTTTTTCCATGGATAGCTCCTCCAGTATTAAGAATTAAGATATAAGAAGCAAGCAGATGGATTAAAGGCGGTGTGGAAATCTTTGCTTGACGGAAGGTAGGAGGGGGGCTACCCTGGGTGTGTAGCGACTATCGCTTTTTTAATTTATGGCAGATAGTAGCTTAGGTAAGCCGTTTTCTGTAACTTTCCCTTTATTTGCCGCATTTCCCGCCTTTCCTAGGAGAATATTCTTATTGATACTTACTCAAAAATAGGCCCGTCCCGGGGCTCCGCTAGCCAGCGGAATCTAAAAATTAGCTTACATAAGGCCTTTTTTAAAAAAGGCAGGTTTGCTTTTTTATTGCAATTTATCTTTATTTTTAGCCTATTGATCTATGCTCGTTATGCTCAAGCTGGTTTGTTTTCTGATATCTGGAAATTCTTCTCGGGAAACGGGCCAGACAAGATGGTCGCATCTACGGCAGCAGCTATTTCCCTGCCCCTTTTGGGCAGTGAGGCTATGGCTCAACAGCCTATGGGTATCGGCGGGCCGGACATAAGTACTCCTTCCTTGCCTACCGTGCAGGACAGCGCTCTGGTGGCCTCCCGAAACCCGGCCGGGACCCTTCCGGTTTACGGCAACAACCAGATTTTGACTTATACGGTGCAGGAGGGAGATACGCCCAGCGGTATAGCAGAAAAATTTGACCTTCCTCTTAATACCCTGTTTTGGGCCAATAACATCCGCAATCCGAATTTGATTAAGGTTGATGACGAACTTATTATACTTCCGGTGCCCGGCATTCAAGTGGAAGTGAAAAGAGGAAACACTATCGCCTCCATAGCCAAAGAATTCAAAGGAGACGAGAACGAGATCAGAATTTTCAACGGCTTGGGCATAGACGAGCCGATTAAACCGGGCATGGTGCTGATCATTCCCGACGGAGAGATGGCGATGCCTACCTCAGGCGCATCCGCCCAACCATCAAGAACAGCGGCTCTTACGGCCGCCCCCCCAGGATACTACATGAGACCTATTATTGGCGGGAGACAAACTCAAGGACCGCACGGATACAAGAACTTAGGAGTTGATCTGGCAAGCAACTGCGGGGCGCCTATTCTGTCCCCGGTTACGGGCACGGTTGTCATCGCCCGTTCCTCCGGGTGGAACGGCGGCTACGGATGGTACCTGGCTATTTCTCACCAAAGAGGGACTGTTCTTCTTGCTCATCTCGGTTCTATTCTGGCCGTCGTCGGGCAGGAAGTGGCGCAAGGCAGCCAGGTTGCCACGATGGGATCTACCGGCAATTCTACCGGCTGCCATGTGCATTTTGAAACAAGGGAGTAACCGATATTTATTATCTCTCAATCTTGGGCCGATACTGCAGGGCTTCCAGCACATGGTTCTCTTTAACTTCTTCGTCTCCAGCCAGGTCGGCAATAGTGCGGGATAATTTTAATAGACGATGGTAAGCACGGGCCGAAAGCCTGTATTTTTCGTGCGCAAGTTCCAGCATGGAACGCAGTGATCCCTGGACGGGAATAAATTTTTTCAGGTCAGCTAGCCCCATCTCGGCATTGGTATAGATGGGCAAATCGCGAAATCTCTTTTTTTGTAAAGCGCGCGCGTTTTCTACTCGGGCGCGAACTGTCGCCGACGGTTCTCCTTCTTGCCCTTCTAATTTAGCAAAGGCCAGGGGCGGAGTCTCAATATGGATATCTATTCGATCCAACAATGGACCGGAAATTTTTTTCTTGTATTTGGCCACCGCTCCTGGCGTACAGACGCAATCCTGCAAAGGATTACCAAGATTGCCGCAGGGGCAAGGATTCATGGCTGCTACCAGCATGAATTGAGCTGGAAATATCTGAATTCCTTGGACCCTGGCGATGATAATAGAGTGTTCCTCCAAAGGCTGGCGCAGGGATTCAATGACGCGGCGGTCAAATTCCGGAAATTCATCCAGAAAAAGCACGCCCCGGTGCGCTAAAGTAACTTCTCCCGGACGCGGATAAACTCCTCCTCCCACGATAGCAGTATAGGAGGCGGTGTGATGCGGATTGCGAAATGGCCGGCGAGTTATGTGCGGTTGGTCTTCAGATAAAAGTCCGCTTACACTATAAATTTTAGTTACTTCCAAAGCTTCTTGGCCAGATAAAGCGGGCAAAATGGAAGGCAGAGCAGAGGCCAAAATAGACTTTCCCGCTCCGGGCGGGCCAAACATCAATAAGTTATGGCCGCCGGCCGCGGCAATTTCCAAAGCCCGCTTGGCTTTTTCTTGCCCGCGAATATCTTTAAAATCCGTAGGGTAGATTTCCTCATTTTTAGTTTCTGCAAAGGAGCATAAGGGCAGATCTTTTCTGCCGGAAATATGCTCAATTACTTCAGCTAAGTGTACGGCTTCTCGGACATTTAATCCGCCAATAGCGGCGGCTTCTCGGCCATTGCCTTGAGGCAGGATAATTTCCTGAAAGCCGGCCGCGCGGGCCGAAAGCGCAATGGGCAAAATCCCGGTTACGCGGCGCAAAGAGCCGTCCAGCCCCAGTTCTCCCAAAAATAATTTACCTTGGGGAGAAAAAGCAATTTGACCGGAAGCAAGCAAAAACCCCAGAGCAATAGGCAAATCAAAAGCCGGCCCTTCTTTTTTAATGTCGGCCGGCGCCAGATTTACAATCACCCGCTGGGTTTTTTTATGAGGAGCAAGCGCGCCGATATTTTTAATAGCAGCAGAAATTCTTTCTCTAGATTCCTGCACTTCTTTATCGGCTAAACCGACTATAGAAAAAATGTGCAAGCCAGGAGTGGTATCCACTTCAACCGCAATGGGTTGGGCGTCAATGCCCGTTACTTGGGCCGAAAAAACGGTAACGGCCATATGATCATTTAGGCGTATGTTCTGTATGAAATTCGGCCGCTGGGTTGGCCTTAAGCCGTTCGGGGGAAATTTCTTTTTTGCAGGCCAGGCAAATTCCATAATTTCCCTCTTTTATTCTGGACAAAGCCTTGTTAACTTCCAAAAGCCGGGATTCCAAGGAGTGTTCGGCTTCAATTCTGGTTTCGTATTCTTCCACTTCATCTCCTGCTTGTTCCAAAGCATCGTGGGAAGCCGGTCCGCTTCCTTCTTCTGTCCCAAATTGTGGGAATTGGGCATCCCAGTCGTCCTTCATGCGCGGATCGGGACGGGCAAAGGATTTTAATTCTTCCACCAGCCGATCGTGTTCCTCTTCTAGTGCCTTTTTCTGTTCTTCGACAAAAGTGTTAGGCATGATCACTTACTTTAATATTTTTATTGAAGCTAGTCAAAGTTACTGGGTAAACAAACGGCTGATAACGGTTTCCATGCTTTCTTTGCTGGTGGTTATTATAAGCAGGTTTTTAGCAGGAAAAAGAGCATAACCAATGCCTATGTCTTTTTGGGAAGAAAGTTTTTGGTAACGCCAATCAATGTTGCGAAAAGTTCGATCTTCAAAAGGGGTTATAACCGCTTCCGGTTTTTGGTCAAAAAAGAGGGGAAGAAAATCTGCCAACAGAGTGGCTTCCCAGTTGAACATATCTAGAAAAGTGCGGTCTAAATCTGTGGTTTTTGCCACTAAACCAAAGCGATTGCCTTCCTGGCCGGTGTAGATAAATGGCATAATGGGGGTGTTTACCCGGTCGAAAAACGCTTTGGGCGGCGTCATACGGTAAAATTCGGCCAGGTCTGCCATGGTAGCGTAACGCTCCTGCGGTCCATTAGTAAGTTTGATCAGCAAACGCTTGACCGTACCGGAGCGTTCTGTTTCTTTATAGGAATCTTGCATTAAAGACCAAAAAAGATCGCGTTCCTGCGGAGCAACGCTTAAGGTTCGGGAAGATTCTGTAGCAAATAAAGGCAGGGGTGGCGCAACTTTTTTTACTTCGGTAGGCACTACTGCCGGACTCAAAAAAACATAGGCCAGGCCTCCAATAGCCAAAAGAGCCCCAATCACCAAGGCAAATGTTAAGAGGTTGGTTCTTTTTTTTGAACTGGATTCGGTTTTAAGAGAAGTTTTTACTTCCTGCCCGACCAAATCCAATAAACCGGGTTTGGTATTGCGGAAAAGTTCTTGAACATCCGTCTTCATGGTCCGAATACCCGGCTTACGCTCTTTGTTCTCTTCCAGATTATTTTCTTTGTTAGTAAGCGGCTCGGCCATTAAATTTAGTTATTTAGTAAGTTATTTTTTCCAATGGCCCGAACGTCTTCCTTCGTCTCTTGGACCCATTCGTTCCCTTTCCTCCCGGCCCTTTTTTACTTCTTCTTCACTGTAACGGCCCGGCACGTCCTTGAGAGATAAATTTATTCTTCCTTGCTCGTCTATATTTTTTATTTTTACCGGCACGATATCTCCCACTTTAACTATATCAGTAACTCTCTCCACCCGCCACGGGGCAAGCTCGGAAACGTGAATTAAGCCGTCTTGTCTCGGTCCTACCTCTACCATGGCGCCAAAATCCAGAATCCTGGTTACCTTTCCCTCCAACAATTCTCCGGGCTTCAGCTCGCGGGTAACCTGCTTGACTAAAGCCAGGGCCTTTTTCATTTCCTCGTCCTTGACGGCAGTTATAAACACCGTGCCGTCATCTTCAATGTCAATTTCGGTTCCGGTCTGGGCGATGATATCATTGATAACTTTTCCGCCTGGGCCAATAAGCGCGCCAATTTTCTCCGGGTTTATTTTAATAATGCTGATGCGCGGCGCCCAAGGCGATAGTTCCGGCCGTGGTTCGGCAATAACTTGCTGCATCACGTCTAAAATTTTCATCCGGGCGGCATGCGCTTGCTTCAGGGTATCACGCACCATGGGCAGAGTAATTCCTTCTATTTTTACATCAAGCTGAACCGCCGTAATGCCGTCTCTGGTTCCGGCAACTTTAAAATCCATATCTCCGTGATGATCTTCTTGTCCGGCCAGATCCGTCAGCACTTTGTATTCTCCTTTTTCGCTTAACATAAGGCCCATGGCAGCACCCGCGACCGGTTTTTTAAGCGGCACTCCGGCATCCAGCAATGCCAAAGTGGCTCCGCAGACCGAGGCCATAGAGGTTGAACCGTTGGAGGACAAAACCTCAGAAACTACCCGGATAGTGTAAGGAAATTCTTCTTTTTCCGGAATCATGGGCAGCAGCGCTTTCCCCGCCAAAGCTCCGTGGCCTATTTCTCTTCTGCCCGGACCGCGCATGGGCTTGGTTTCTCCCACCGAATAAGGCGGAAAATTATAATGCATAAGAAAGCGTTTTTTGGTGCGGATTTCCATGCCTTCCACGATCTGCACGTCTCCCGGAGCTCCCAGGGTTAGGGTAGCCAACGCATGAGTTTCTCCGCGCATAAATAACCCCGAGCCGTGAACTCGCGGCAACACTGATACTGAGGCGTAAAGAGGGCGCAGTTCATCCGGTTTTCTGCCGTCCGGTCGCTCGCCTTTTTCTATAATCCGCCGATGCACGATTTCATTTATTTCCTCGTCAAATGCATATTCGGCGGCATTTTTCTGGAAAATTTCAGGATGTTTTTCATAAGCATAGGCCAGCCATTCTTTTTTTACTTCCGTCGTCTTTTTATTCCTGATTATTTTATCTTTTTGGTAAGTTGCCTCCTCAATCTTGTCCGAGAAATCTTTTTTAAGCAGAGTTCTTAATTCATCTGGAATTTGAGTGAGAGCAACCGTGATTTTTTCTTTGGGATTTTCGGCAATTATTTTTTTCTGGAAAGAAATCAGCTCCCGCACCAGGACATGTCCCCATTCTACCGCTTGGGCAAAATCTTCCTCCGAGAGTTCTTTGGCTCCGGCTTCCAGCATGTTAATCCGCTCGCCTGTTCCGGAAACCGCCACATCCAGGTCGCTTATTTCCCTTTGGGCATAAGTGGGGTTGGCGATAAATTTTCCTTCCACCCGTCCTACCCGCACTCCGGCAACCGGCCCGTTCCAAGGAATATCGGAAAGAGAAAGCGCCAAAGAAGTAGCCAGCAACGCCGGAATATCAGGGTCATTGTCATCATCAATGGAAAGGGCGGTAACCACTATTTGCACTTCGTTGCGCATGCGCAAATCAAAACGCGGACGGATGGTGCGATCAATCAGGCGCATGGCCAGAATTGCTTCCTCTGACGGTCGGGTTTCCCTTTTGATAAAACGGGATCCCAAAATTTTCCCCGCGGCTGAAAAGCGCTCTTCGTAGTCTACGGTTAAAGGGAAAAAATCTCCTCCTTCGCGAGGATAAGGGCTCATGACCGCCGTAGCCAAAACCATGGTGTCTCCCAGACGCACTAAAACTGAACCGGAAGCTTGTTCGGCCCAATTATTTAATTCAATCTGAAAGGTTTTTTCTCCTAAAGTATAGGAATAATTTTTTTTATCCACGAATTACGGGCAGCGGAATCGCCCGAAGAGGGGCTGATACGCGAAATCATTCGTCTCTGGGCACGATTTTTCCTGCGCAAAGATGAATGATGTATCTTTTCCCCTTCTCTTCGCCGCTTCTTCTCGCTGCTCTAAAATTATTTATCTGATTCTCATAAGATATTTTTTCGGATCACTGCCTAAATCAATAAAATCTTCGGCTGCCTCCTGCAGGCGCTGGGAGGTTGATCTGGCAAAAGCTACTACTTCCGTCTGCACGCCTTTGGCTTTTAGATATTCGACCAAAGGCACAAAGTCGCCATCGCCAGATACCAGAATAATCGCATTTAAATATGATTCGGACAAGCGAACAGCGTCAATCGCCAACCCCACATCCCAATCGGCTTTTTTCATCCCGCCCGGGAAAATCTGCAAATCTTTCAATTTGGTTTCTATGCCCATTTTGGTCAAAGCTTCCAAAAAAGGCTTTTCCTCGCCGGATTCAGTGCGGATTACATAGGCGATCGCGCGTACCAACTCTCGGCCGGCCGCAGCGGCTTTTATGACTTCCTTAAAGTTTACCCGCGAGTTGTATAAGTTTTTGGCAGAATGGTAAAGGTTCTGTACGTCTATTAGGATTGCCACTCGCTGCGCTTTATGTTTTACTACGGCCACTGCGTCAAGATAAAGGATTAAAGATAAAGGATAAAATTTTATCTTTTATCTTTTTATTTTTATCTTTTTAAACCTAACTTTTTCACCACATTGTTATACTTTCTGAGATTTGATTCTTTTAGGTAGTCTAACAATTTCTTACGTCTGGCTACCATTCCTAAAAGTCCCCTGCGGGAGTGATTATCTTTGGGGTTTTTCTTCAAATGCCCGGTCAGCAAATTAATTTCCTCGGTCAAAACCGCGATCTGCACTTCAGTGGAGCCGGTATCTTTATCGTGAACCCGGAATTTTTCTATTACTTTTGACTTGTCTTTGGTTGGCAGAGACATGTATTAATGATAGCACAAAAAGCGTTTGGGTGCAACCGCTTAAACAAAAAAAGCCGTTTTTAGGCCCGTATCATGCACAACGAAAAACAGTAAAACTTTTCTTGTTTATTATCCCTGTTTCTACTTTTCAATTATCAGCAACGCTCCTTCGTGCGTCTTATCGCTTACCTTGAGTGCTACCTCCGAACCGGCCGCGCTTTCGTTTACCGGCTGGCGGTCAACTTCCATAGAGGTAACCTCCTGTTCCCACTCCCGGTCGCGATTTTTTATCTTGATTCGGTCTCCCACCTTTAGCGCAGCGGTAAGGGTTACTACGGCGACCCCTGCTTTTCCGTAGTAGTGCGTTACCTTTCCGATAGGTACTTCCATGCCTTCATAATAAATAACCAGCAAAGGAATGCAAGAACGTTCCTTGCTCTAAATTCTTGAATCCGCGCGGCAGGATTCGAACCTGCGACCGTTTGCTTAAGAGGCAACTGCTCTACCACTGAGCTACGCGCGGGCAATTTTAGTTTATCCCATATTTTATCTTTTTCTTGCTTAAGAGTCCAGGGTTCTGGAGAATATTAATCGGCGTATAAAGTGGGCTTAATGCCCGATTTTTAACAGAAAAAGCCGTGATTTTTTCCCAACGGCTTATCAATGTCAGGTGGTTTTTAAGGTGTCTTCTCGCACGCAAGTAACCCCCGGTTTTCTAAATCTTTTTCTGGCCTCTTCTATGGTAGAATTTATTTTGACAATAAAAATAGCTTCCTCCAGTACTCCGGGCAAACGAGGTTCACGCGCAGAACCAATCGTTTTTCCTCCTGTTTTTTCTATCAGCCAAAGAGCTTTAGCTAAGGGAACACCGGCGGCAAAAATCACCTCTATTTTTATTTCTGCCATTTTTCATCTCCTTCATGAAGACAAGTGTCGTGCTGGTGAGACATTACTGCTTGCTGATTTTTTTAGCAATTGATTTTTCTGTGGAAAAATTGAAAATCTCTCCTAGATAAGATAAAAATGCAGCTGAAGCTGTTTACCGTCATAATTTAGGTCGCGGTTATAGCACGTCCCCGGAGGGATTCGAACCCCCAATACTTGCTTCGAAGGCAAGCGTGATATCCGTTTCACCACGGGGACAATTATTATCCTAAAAGTAACATAAAAATTGAAAAATATCAATATTTTAGGTATACTTAAAAGCGATGAAGAGAATGGAATCTATCCCTGAAGAAGTCAGCAAAGTCGTGAAAAAACTGCGGGACAACGGCTTTGGAGCATATATCGTGGGCGGAAGCGTGCGAGATTTATTGCAAGGAGAAAAGCCAAAGGACTGGGATGTTACCACCAATGCCAAACCGGAGGAGATTACTAACTTATTTCCGGAAAGTTTTTATGAAAATAAATTTTTAACGGTAA
Organism: uncultured Candidatus Saccharibacteria bacterium; assembly: GCA_964412615.1. Taxonomy (GTDB): domain Bacteria; phylum Patescibacteriota; class Minisyncoccia; order Sungbacterales; family HO2-52-23; genus CAYPPK01. Next base: position 1,439 of record CAYPPK010000006.1, on the reverse strand, counting down.
CGGTTAAAACTGAAGCTCCCGATCCCACCCTAAAAGAAATTGAAATTACGACTTATCGGGCCGAAGGCAAATATACGGACAAGCGCCATCCGGATGAAGTGCGATTTGCGCCTACTCTGGCAGAAGATTTAGCCAGACGCGATTTCACGGTAAATGCAATCGCGCTGGAATTACCAATTACCAATTCTCAATTACCAAAACTGATTGACCCTTTTGGCGGCCAAGCCGACTTGAAGAAAAAAATAATCCGCGCGGTTGGCGACCCTAAAACGAGATTTAGCGAGGATGCTTTGCGCATGCTGCGGGCGGCGCGTCTGGCCATTCAGTTGGATTTTGTCATTGAAGAAAAAACACGAGCGGCCATTCAGGAATTGGCCGGGACCATTCAATTTATTGCCAGGGAAAGGATTCGGGATGAACTTAACAAAATGTTTATTACCGAACGCGCCAAAGAAGGAATTGAGCTGTTGCATACGCTCGGACTTTTAAAGTATATTATGCCGGAGGTGGAAGAAGGCCTTGGGGTGGAAAATCGACCGCTGATTTTTACGATCTGGGAACACAATCTCAAAGCGCTGGAATACGGAGCAAAACAGAATTTTCCTCTGGAGGTGCGGATTGCGGCTTTGCTGCATGATGTGGGCAAGCCGCGAACCAAAGGGCCGAAAAAAAATAATGAATGGACTTTTTACGGCCATGACGTGGTGGGCGCAAAAATGGCGGCAGAAATTCTGGAGCGCCTGCACTATCCGCGCGATACTATTGAGAAAATAGCAAAGTTAATTCGCTGGCATCTTTTCAAATATGATCCGGATGAAGGAATTACCGATTCCTCGGTCCGCCGCTTGATTCGCCACGTCGGGGCGGAAAACATGGATGACCTGGTTAAGTTGCGCATTTGCGATCGCATGGGTATGGGCGTGCCTAAAGCCCTCCCCTATCGTTTGCGTCATTTCCAGTTTCGGGTGGAGAAAATTTTGCGGGAAGAGGAAGCGCCCACGGTAAAAATGCTGAAAATTCGCGGCGATGATTTGATGGAAATTTTAGAGATCCAGCCGGGGCCCAAAGTGGGCCATGTGCTGGAGGTGCTTTTGCAGGAAGTCATAGATAATCCAAAAAAAAATAATCGCGAGTATTTGGAAAAGCGAGTACGCGAATTGGGCAAGCTTTCTGATGATGAATTGGTAAAAATAGCTGAAGAAGCCGAATCCAAAGTGGAGATGACTGAAGACGAACGGGTCTCCCAGATAAAAGCGAAGTATTACGTGAAGTAAGTAGCGGGACGTAGTATACCGGCAGTACACACGCTTCGGGTGCGTGTAGACCGGGTTCGATTCCCGGCGTCCCGAAATATTCATTGACAAATTATGTTCGGCAGGAAGCGAAGGGTATTTCAAAAAGCAAATTGCTTTGCTTTCTGAAAACCCAGGCTCCGAAGG
>CAYPPK010000005.1:0-55703 GCA_964412615.1 uncultured Candidatus Saccharibacteria bacterium | reverse complement strand
AGTAGAGAGTTACGTTCACGGGAACGGTAAAATAGGAGCTTTGGTGGAAGTTTTGTGCGAAACCGATTTTGTGGCTCGCAATCCGGAATTTAAAGAGTTGGCGCACAACTTAGCGATGCAAATTGCCGCCATGAGTCCCACCGATGAAAATGCTTTCTTGGAACAATCATTTATAAAAGATCAGGGGAAAACTATTCGCGATATTCTAAACGAAGCGGTGGGCAAATTCGGGGAAAATATAAAAGTGGGTAAATTCACTCGTTTAGAAGTTTAATTCTATGCTAGTAGATGTTATTCTTGCCGTTGTTTTTCTAGCTAGTGCTGCCATTTTCTGGTACCGAGTTTCTTTAAAGATTCCGGAGTTGGTCGCAATTCCAGATCAGGTAATCACGGAAAGACTGGAAGAAGATTCGGCCCGGCTGCGTCTTTTTCTGCTGAAAATCAAGATTTATTATCGGGAGGGGAAGCATAAACAAGTTTTCTGGACATTCTTGGCAAAGTTATTTTACCGAATACATTTATTTTTGCTGCGATTGGATAATGGCATAGTGGTCTGGTTAAAAGAAATACGAACTTATGGAGGTGTGGTAAACGGCAATGGAAATGGAAATTACGAAATGAACGATAAAGATTATTGGGAAAAGCTTAAGAGAAGACAAGAAACGACTGCTACAACATCGCCGTCTAAATCTCGTATAATTGAAGAAGTTAGGAAAAAAGAATAAGGCCGGTATAGCTCAGGGGTTAGAGCACCTGTTTTGTAAACAGGGTGTCGGGGGTTCGAATCCCTCTACCGGCTGATTGAATAAATGGGCAGGTAGTCCCGTAGGGTGCGGGGGCAGACTGTAAATCTGTTGTCCAAGTGGCCCAGTGAGTTCGACTCTCACCCTGCCCAAAATATATAAAAAGCGTCTTTAAGGCGCTTTTTATATTGTTTTCGCTGCAGGAGCAAGCAAACTGCTTGGCTCGCTCGAGGGATAGATTATTGCTCCGATCAACTCCTTGTGATATCTTGATTTCAAGATCTTTGAGGAGAAAATATGCCTTCCAAACCAAGCCAGATAGATTTAGTTAGCCGATTATGCTTTGCATTTGATGAAGATGTGTCATATGGAGATATAATTGATCAGGGAAGGTTCTGATTTGGCGGTTTTGGGGACGGAGCTGATCAAAGGGGGATTGGATGCGCTGGAACAAGCTCTGGAAGAAATCAGAAGGGGATTAGAGGAACGATGCTCATATTTTATATAAAGAACAAAGCATTAAACTGTGTCCGAAGTCATGCTATCATGGCTTCGGCTTTTTGATTTTTAGGATTGCAGCTCAGCCATTCAGCGGCCCTTGTAGTTTGCAAACCTAAGGAAATCATGTATCTTTAAAAAAGATTTTTGACGGAGAAAAAGAATGGTGATCCTTGATATTCAGGAATATCGAGAGATGCTTGCTCCGCTGAATGCATATTTTGACGTCGGAGAAACTGGGGAGCACTACCGGCTGGGCCGTTCCGGTCTGCATGTTGGTAATTTTTATGATCTTTCCCGTGCTTTTCAGTCTCGCAATTTCACAGAGTATCTTGCTCGCCTTTTAGCCAGAGGTATTTGTAATAGCGGTATATTGCAACTTTTTCGGGGATCTTTACCGACTTTCGACAGTGAAGGACCATTGTTTCTTTTAGCGCCGGCGTTTGGAGGAATACCTTTGCAATACGCGTTAGCATTTATTCTGCCGGTGAATGACATCCGTGTTCTCACTTTGAAAAAAAATACGGATGATCTTTTGAGTCCTTTAGAGATTCCGTCCTGGTTTGAATATAAACCAGGCATGGTTGGCATATTTGTTGATGACTTGTTTGCTACCGGTGGGACCTTAAAAGCTGTCATGAAAGCATTTCAAGGGTTAGTAATTGCTGCAGCGGTGGGAATAGATCGGTCCCAGGAAGAGCTTGTCGCCATACCTAAGGTAGCAATAGCACGTGATCCAGGACAAGTGTATGAACCCGGGAATCTCTGCCTTTGGTGTAGAGAGGGTATTCCGGTGGTTAATAGGCCAAAATCAAAGTTAGTTCCTGCGCCGATAGAATAAAGTGAATAACTTGTGGATTTAATTAAGATGGGTGGCTTAAATAAGCCACTTTTTTATTTTCATAAGTGGTTCATATTTCTTGTGTTATGTATAAGAGTGGTATAAAATTGAATAGAAGTGGAAAAATGTGGATAGAACTGTGGATAAGTCCACTTAAAAGTGTATAACCCCCTTATGCTAATTGGCGAATATCAACATACTCTGGACACAAAAAAGCGGCTTTCTATTCCGTCCAAATTGCGAAAGCTAATAGGGGAGCGCGCCATTCTTACTCGGGGATTGAATAACTGTCTGGTGCTCTACCCGATGGAACAGTGGCAGAAACTTACTGAAAAATTAAGCCAGCTCCCAGTAGGACAGGGAGATACCAGAAGTTTTTTGCGGCTGATGTTTTCCGGAGCAGTGGAAGTGGAAATGGATCAATTGGGAAGAGTATTAATTCCGGATTTTTTAAAAACCTACGCCGGATTTAAACAAAAAATAACAATCGTGGGAGTATACGACCGTTTGGAAATATGGGATGACGAGCGCTGGACTAACTACAAAACAGAAGTGGAAAAAAACACCGATATGATAGCGGAAAAATTAGGAGAACTTGGACTTTATTAACGAAGCGACTGGCGACTAGAAACTAGTGGCTGGCAAGAAAATGCATCAACCGGTATTACGGCAAGAAGTCCTTAAAATTTTAGACCCCCAACCAGGAGATAATTTCGTAGACGCAACCATAAATGGGGGAGGACATGCCAAGGAGATATTAAATAAAATTGGGTCCGCCGGAAAACTACTTGGCATTGACTGGGACTGCGCGCTTATCGCGAAGTTAGAAGATGAAAATAAAAAAATAAGAAATTTAATTCTGGAATGCGACAACTATGCAAATATAAAAGAGGTTGTTGCCCGAAATAATTTTAAAAATATTTCCGGAATTGTTGCTGATCTGGGTTTTAGTTCATGGCAATTGGAGGCGGGCAGAGGATTTTCTTTCACTAAGGATGAACCGTTGGATATGCGCTATAACCCTAAAACCAATGAACTTACCGCAGCGATCATTATCAATACTTGGGAAGAAAAAACAATCGCGGATATCCTTTTCCGTTTTGGGGAAGAACGCTTTGCCAGGAGAATTGCCGCAGGAATCTGCCAAAGCCGTCCCTTTAGTACGACAAGGAAGCTTGTGGAGATTATTATCCGAAGCGTCCCGCCGTCATATCTAAAAGCAAAAATCCATCCCGCTACCCGCACTTTTCAAGCCTTAAGAATAGCAGTTAATCGCGAATTGGATAATTTAGAAGAATTTCTTCCTGCGGCAATTGGAGTTTTAAGCAGAAAAGGAAAGTTGGCAGTAATATCTTTCCATTCTTTGGAGGATCGGATAGTAAAGAATTTTTTTCGGAATATGCAAAAAAAAGAGGTAATAAAAATTATAACCAAAAAACCGCTTAGCGCCGGGGAAGAAGAGAAAAGAAACAACCCCCGAGCCCGCTCGGCTAAATTGCGGGTCGCGCAAAAGATATCATGACTACTTTAGTTTTAGCTTATAAGAGATTTTCTCTGCCCCGGCTGATTAGCAGTACCTTGTCGGAAAAGCTGAATTTTAATTTTGCCAACGGCACAGCTGTTTTATTTGCCATAATAGCTTTCTTTATAGCTATTTATTTAGTGGCGCTATTTATTTCTTTTTCCTTTGGTTTTAATATTCAGCAGCAAGCAATTAAGCAAAAAGGATACGTTAAGAATCTGCGGCAAGCCGAGCTTGCTTGGCAAAGAAAGCTGGATCTGCTTGCCGAGGGCAAGGCATCCCAGTTAGAATCAATGGAGCGGGTTTCTTCCATTCGTTATATCAGGCCGGAAAACGTGGCCGTTTCGCATACCTTTTTACGGCCGTAACTCTTATTAATTCATTACTTTGCCGGTAAAAAAATCTTTGGAAAAAAATATTCAGAGGCGGATAACGTTTGTCCTCCTCTTTTTTTTAGTGGCGATTTTAGTCTTAATCGGTCGGCTTTTTTTGCTGCAAATTGTAAACCACCGAGAGTATCAAAAATTGGCAGCCAGACAGCATAATCTTAGCCAGGGGCTTTTTCCCGAAAGGGGCTTTATTTTCGCCCAAGATAAAAACGGCAATCATATTCCCCTGGCATCAAATAAAGTTCAGAAAACTTTAGTCGCTTCTCCCAGAGATATTGAAGACGTCGCCATGGCCGCGGAATTTATTTCGCAAGAATTTAATTTGGATAAAGACGAGGTCTCGGGAAAACTAGCAAAGCCAAATGATGCTTATGAGGTCATAGCTAAAGATGTAGACGTCAAACTCGCTGAAAATTTAGCGGAAAAACTTCTGCCGGGTCTTTTTTTTGAAGAAAATCGGCGCAGGATTTACCCGCATGATTCTTTGGCGGCTCACCTCCTGGGTTTTGTCAGCATAGAAGAAACGGAAGAAGCCGGAAGATACGGCTTGGAGCGGTATTACCAAGAAAATTTATCCGGCGAGCGCGGGTTTTTGCAAGGAGCCAAGGGCGCGGCCGGTTTTTGGGTTACGCTAGGCAGAAAAATTCTCCGACCTTCTGCTAATGGCGACAATCTTACTCTTACTATTGATTATTATATTCAGACCAAAGCCGAGGAGGTGCTAACCAACACTTTGCATAAATGGGGAGCAAATTCCGGCCTGGTCTTGATTCTGGAACCAAAAACCGGGAAAATTTTAGCCCAAGCTGCCCAACCAACTTTTAACCCGAATGAATTTTCTAAAGAAAAAAATTATAGCGTGTTTTTAAATCCAGCCGTGGAGTCTGTCTACGAATTGGGATCAGTGGTTAAGCCGATAACTATGGCTGCGGCCATTGAGGAAAAAGCAGTTAAACCTGAAACGACCTATGTTGATTCCGGAGAGGTTAAAATCGGGGGCTACACCATTAGAAACTTTGACCTAAAAGCTCATGACGTGCAAACTATGACTCAAGTTCTGGAAAAATCTTTAAATACCGGTCTGGTATTTGTTTCCAAGCTTTTGGGCAAGGGAAAACAATATGCTTATTTGCAGAAATTCGGTTTTGGAGAAAAAACGGCTATTGATCTGCCGGGCGAAGTGCCGGGCAACATTTCCAATCTAAAAGAGGGGAGGGATATTGATTACGCTACTGCTTCTTTTGGCCAGGGAATTGCAGTTACACCCCTGCAAATGGCATCAGCCATAGCGGTTCTGGCTAACGGAGGCAAATTGATGGAGCCTTATATTGTTGATACAATTGTGGATGATTCCGGCAATGAATATAAAAATAATCCGAAAATTACAAGGGAAGTGATATCGTCCGAAACCGCCGAAACTCTGACTAAAATGCTGGTATCGGCCGTAAGTAAGGGGTTTGAAAACAGAGCTGGCGTCCTAGGATATTTTGTGGCAGGCAAAACTGGAACTGCTCAAATTCCCAAGACAGATGGCAGGGGATATTCCGATCAGGTGATTCATTCTTTTGTCGGATACGCCCCGGCCTTTGATCCCAGATTTTTGATTTATTTACAAATGAATGAGCCGCAGGGCAACCGCTTTGCCGCCAACACCCTGACGCCTGCATTTCATGATCTGGCGGAATATATCTTGAATTATTACGAAGTTCCTCCCGATGAGAAATAGCACCCGCCAGTCTGGCTCGGTGGGTATCTTATTTTTGTGACACCCTAAGCATCTATGACTTAAAAAATATGAAAAAGACAATATTGGAGAAAATTTTAGCGGTATTGGCAAGAGCTACCGTACGGAAATATGACCCGATAATTATCGGCATTACCGGTTCGGTGGGCAAGACCTCCACACGGGAGGCGATTTTTGCGGTGCTAAAGAAGAAGTATAGGGTAAGGACCGCGGAGAAAAATTATAATAACGAAATCGGCCTGCCCCTGACAATTCTCGGCATTCCTCATTACGGCAAAAATATCTTTGCTTGGAAACTGGCTTTTATCCGCATATTTTTCAGTTTTCTTTTTAAGAAAAGTAAGTATCCCGAAGTCCTGGTGCTGGAATACGGTGTTGATCGCCTCGGTGATATGGATCACCTGCTTGCTATTGTTAAGCCTAATATAGGCGTGGTCACGGCGATAGGCGAGATTCCGGTGCATGTGGAATTTTTTAAAGATCCGGAAGAATTAATAAATGAAAAATCCAAGCTGGTGCAAGCCTTGCCCGTAGATGGATGGGCAATTTTAAATCACGATGATTATGCCGTCTTTGATATGAAGGAAAAGACAAAGGCGAAAGTTCTTACCTTTGGTTTTGAAGAACACGCAGAAATAGGGATCAGGAATTATGAATTGGGAATTAGAAAAGACGCGGACTTGGGAGACGTTCCGGAGGGCATAACTTTGAAAATAGAACACCAGGGACATGTGGTGCCCTTCTGGATAAAAGGCGCTTTTGGCAAGCCGCAGGCGTACGCGGCAGCGGCGGCGGCCGGAGTGGGGATTGCTTTAGGCATTAATTTGGTTGAAATTTCAGAAGCGCTGAGAGCATATATTCCTCCCGCGGGCCGGATGCGGCTGATCCCCGGAATCAAAAGGTCTTTTATCCTGGATGATACCTATAATGCCGCGCCGGAGGCAATGCGAGCGGCCATTGACACTTTAAAAACTCTTCCCGGCAAAAGAAAAATTGCCGTGCTCGGCGATATGCTGGAAATCGGCAAATTTTCGGAACAAGTGCATCGCGCGATCGGAGATCAAATAGCGGAATTTGCCGATATCTTGATAACCGTCGGGCCTCGGGCAAAATTTATAGCCGATCAAGCTGCCCGGAAATTAACAGCCGGCCAAATACTCAAATTTAATGATCCAATTTCAGCCGGCAAAGCCCTTGATCCGATTATTCAGCCAGGGGATTTAATCTTAGTAAAGGGCAGCCAATCCATGCGCCTGGAAAAAACAGTGGAAGAAATCATGAAAGATCCTCAAAAAGCTGAAAAATTTTTAGTTAGGCAAGAAAAATCTGTGCATATCTCTTCATTGTAAAGTCAAAGTTGAAGCATAAGATAAAGATAGATCCAAAGGAGATAAAATTGGGACTTAAATATTATTACGAAAGATACGACGATGAATTCTGGGGGATAGAATACGTTTACGATGGCAGCAATCCCAGCGGCACAGAGAGATGGCGTAAAACCTGTGAATGGAAAGTTACTGATTTTGAGGAGACCCTGTCCGCAAAAACATACATAGAACAGAGGAGAGAAAAATTGGCAATTTTATCCAGTGCATAGCTGCTCGCCGAGCAGCCTTTTGTTTATAAAAATTTTTGCAGCCCCTCCTTTCGGAAGGGCTGCGGGTTGGGGGAGCGCGGGTAGCACATGGGCTACTTCGCGCTCCCCGGGTTGACGGTTGCCGGTTCGGTGCCGGGAAGGCACCGAACCTCGGGCCACCTCCCGGTTTCTTTCCGAACCGGGAGTGCCTTCTGCCGCGCCCGGTCAAAAGCACCGGGGAGACGGCAGTCCATTGCTATGTACGGTTCCCCGCCTCCTGGCGGATAAACGAAATAGGGTTCGTACCCCGGCCGGAACAACTGCTTTCCGGCCTGGTAGAGGACGTAATCGCCGCCGATGCATCCGCCGACGGCGACGGAGAGACCCAGGAGCAGGACCACGATCATGATGTTCATGGCATCCTCCTTACTATTAATTATATCATTTTTTTTGAAAAAAGCAATAGCAACGCCAATTTGATAATTGTCAAGACATATCTTATGTTGCTATAATTCCCTGGTTAGGCCCTATCGTCCCACCCAAATTTTGTCCACAAATGCTCCTATCGTCTAGAGGCCTAGGACGCTGGATTCTCATTCCAGTAACCCGGGTTCGAATCCCGGTGGGAGCGTGGACAAAACTTGGGCGGGTAATAACCTTATGACAAAAAAAATATCAGTGGGGGACAGGGCTTTGGTTTTGCACAAAAAAGCAAGGGGAAAATTTTCCATTGCGAGCAAAGTTCCCGTCCGGAATATGCAAGATTTAAGTCTGATTTATACGCCCGGAGTTGGAGCAGTAAGCTCTTTTTTGGCCAAAAATAAAAGCCAAACAAGAGAATATACCATGAAAGGAAACAGCGTGGCGGTGGTTTCGGACGGATCGGCAGTACTGGGACTAGGAAATATCGGACCCGAAGGCGCCTTGCCGGTCATGGAGGGGAAGTGCCTTTTGTTTAAAAAATTCGCCGATATAGACGCTGTTCCTCTGGTGCTGGCCACCCAAGACAGCGAGGAAATTATCAAAATAGTAAAAGCCATCGCTCCGGGATTCGGGGGAATAAATCTGGAAGATATTTCAGCCCCCCGCTGTTTTGAAATTGAAGAACGGCTCAAAAAAGAGCTTGCCATACCGGTTATGCACGATGACCAGCATGGAACTGCCATTATTGTCCTGGCCGGATTATTAAATTCCCTAAAAGTCGTAAGAAAAAACATTTCTAAAGTAAAAATTGCAATCAGCGGAGCAGGCGCGGCCGGGACGGCTATTGTAAAAATAATTTTGCAGGAGGGAGGGAAAAATATCTTGGTAACCGACCGAGAGGGAATTATTTATAAAGGCAGGCCGGGGCTAAAACAAGAGAAAAGGCTTTTGGCAAAAATCACCAATCGGGGAAAGAAAAAAGGAAATTTGGAAGACGCCCTGAAAGGAGCCGATGTCTTTATTGGCGTCTCCGGCCCCAATTTGGTTTCTGAAAAAATGATTCGCCAGATGTCCAAAGACGCTATTGTTTTTGCCCTCGCCAATCCTCTGCCGGAAATTATGCCGGATGTTGCTCTTAAAGCAGGCGCCAAGGTTGCGGCAACCGGAAGAAGCGATTTCCCGAACCAATTGAATAATTCCCAAGTTTTCCCCGGAGTTTTTCGGGGAGCTCTAGATAACCAAGTAAGGCAAATTACAGATAAAATGAAAAGAAAAGCCGCACATGCCATCGCCGGGTTGGTGGTCCATCCCGGCCCCCAAAGCATAGTTCCGGGAATGTTTGATCGGCGCCTGGTAAAAACCGTTTCCCAAGCAATAAAAGCATAGTTGGCTAAAATTCTTTCGCAAAATTTTTTCAATCGCCCAACCCTTCAGGTGGCCCATGATTTATTGGGTAAATTTTTGGTTCGGAAAGTCGGCCAGAAAATAATTTCAGGCATGATTACGGAAGTTGAAGCGTATATCGGGCCGGAGGATAAGGCCTCGCATGCTTCCCGCCTTTGGCGGGGCTCGCCTCGGGCGGCCCGCGGCAAAACTCCGCGAACCGAGGTTATGTTTGGCAAATCCGGATACTGGTATGTCTATTTGGTGTATGGAATGCATTGCTGCCTGAATATTGTTACCGAAAAAGAAGGGTATCCAGCCGCCGTGCTTATCCGCTCGGTTGCCATGTCGGCAAAACATTCCAACATTCTGCAGAATGTTGGAATGTTTGAAACTAAGGGTCCGGGAAGAGTATGTAAAAAATTGGAAATTGATAGGAATCTCAACGCCCGGTCAGCCAATAAAAAAGCTGGTCTCTGGATAGAGGATCGGAAAGTTCGAGTTCCAGCAAGCGCAATCCAACAGGGCAAACGAATCGGGGTGAATTATGCCGGGAAATGGGGAAATAAGTTATGGAGATTTTATCTATGATGTGGATAAAGGAGGTTGTTTAGAAGAGAGATAACGCCTACCATAAATTTATGGATATATCTTCGGCTGTGCTCATACTAATCTACTCCGCTCTGGGGTCGGCTTTTGTGTCCTTATTGAGGATTTTATTTTCCAAATTTTTTATCCAACCACCGAAAGGCGGCGCAGGCGGGAAACCTATTAAAAGGATGACGCTCTTAAGCTCAGAACCAAAAAAAAATCCCTATGAAGAGTGATTCCATGGGCGCTAAATTAATCAGTATATATTTGGTCGGGTTCTTAGTAGTGGCCGCACCCTTAGTGTCTTTAGCTCAAGCTGGGCAGCCGGGATACTCGGAGACATCAGGCCCGGCTGTCCCTACGTCTGAGGGTCCTGAATCTGGCGGGCGTTCTGAAGCGCCTTCCGAATCAACCTATGGTTCTGTAACAGAAGCAGTCAACGACGCTCCTAATACGCCGACCACCGTAGGTTTTGCTTTGAATGTAGCTCAAGGACGTGCTCCGACTGTGGCGCAAACGATTGCGGTTGTGGGCACAGTGGTCGGAAATGTTGTCGGTACCGCAGTCGGCGGGCCAGTAGCTGGGTGGGCTCTAGGATTTGTATTTGGTGCTCTTTTCGGATGGCTGGGCAGTTTCTTTGACACCACTCCTGCCCCGCCAACGCAAACCCCAGAAGAAACGGCTGCTAAACAAGGAGAAGATACCGCACAATCATTTAATCCTTCTGAACCAACCGAAGATCCGGGCCAGGCAAACACTAATCAAGGCGAAGACACTCTGCAATCATTTAATCCATCAGATGGTCCTAGCGGAGGAAAATAAAAGAATCTAAAAAGAAAAAGCCTTTTAAAGGCTTTTTCTTTTTGCTGGTTAGAGCACAAATCCTGCTTTCTTTTTTGTATCGGCGAGAGTTTTATTGGCTGCGGTTGCGGCTTTTTTTGCTCCTGCTTTGAGAATTTTCAGCACGTCCCCTTTGTTTTTTAAAAGTTCCTGGTATCGTTCTTGCATAGGTTCAAGTTTTTCTATTAAAAGTTCGGCTAAACCATTTTTGAATTCGGCATAACTCTTGTCGGCATATTGCTGCTCAACTTCTTTAAATGAAAGTCCGGAAAAAGAACCGTAGATTGAAATTAAATTAGAGATAGCGGGTTTATCAATTTCGTTATAGCGAATCTCTTTGCCGGAATCAGTAACAGCTGTTTTAATTTTGCGCCGGATATCGGCAGGAGAATCCAGGAGTGCTACATAGTTATTGGGATTGGCAGCGGATTTTGACATCTTTTTGGCCGGATCATCCAAGGCCATGATTCTGGCTGTTTCTTTTTGCACTAAGGCCCTGGGCTCTTTGAAGGTCTTGCCAAAGCGATTGTTGAATTTGCGCGCGAGGGCGCGAGTAAATTCAAGATGCTGCAGCTGATCCTCGCCAATCGGGACTACGTCGGTTTGGTATAAGAGTACGTCTGCTGCTTGCAATACCGGGTAATTCAAAAGGCCGGCCAAGGTTCCTGCGGTTTGTTTTTTTTCCTTGAATTGCGTCATGCGCTCCAACTCGCCAATGGGCGTTATGGTGTTTAAAATCCAGCCGAGTTCGGCATGGGCGGGAACTTGGGACTGCACAAAGATGGCGGATTTTTGGGGATTAATGCCGCAGGCAATATAAAACATGGCGGTTGCCAAGGTGGCTTCGCTCAATTCTTTCGGAGCAATCGGGGTGGTGATGGCATGCAGGTCCGCGATCATGGCAAAAAGCCGGTAACGATCCTGCAGATCCACCCATTGCTTAAGAGCTCCGAGATAATTGCCAATATGCATTATCCCCGAAGGACGAATGCCGCTTAAAATAATTTGCTTAGGCATATTAAACTTCTATTACCACCGGCAATACCATGGGCCTTCTTTGAGTCTTGCTGAACAAATACTGGCCTATTTTTTCGCGCAAATTGTCTTTAATATGCGCCCAGTTAATGGGATGTGCCTCGGCTACGGTTATCTCCTCCACAATATGGCGGGTGCGATGGCGCACTTCTTTGAGCAGGTCCTGCGATTCTTTCAAATATATAAAGCCGCGCGAAATAATATCCGGACTGGTTCTTACTTTACCGGTTTTGGAATCTACTATGGTTATAATAACAAAAATTCCGTCTTCTGCCAGGTGCTGGCGATCACGGATAACCACTTCTTTTACATCGCCTATGCCTAAGCCGTCTACCATCACGTAATCCATCGGGGCTTTTTCCTTCATTTTTTTAATTTCCTGCGCGGTAATGGCGGCAATCTCTCCGTCCTCCACCACCAGGGCGTTGTTTTTTACAACACCCCGTTCAATGGCAATATCCACGTTTTCGCGGAGCATAAAGTAATTGCCGTGCATGGGAATAAAATATTTCGGCCTCATGATATCCACCAGGTCTCGTATCTCGTCTGCTCGTGCATGTCCTCCCGCATGGATGTCCATGTTTTGGTAGTGATAAATTTTGCCGGCTTTCTTATAAAGCAGATCTTTCACTCGCTGAACGGTATTTTCGTTCCCGGGCACGGCCGAAGAAGAAAAGATAACCGAGTCGGTCGGATTCAGAAAAATATTTTTATGCTCGTGGTTGGCGATGCGCATGAGAACGGCGCGATCTTCGCCTTGAGCGCCGGTGCAGGCAATAGTGATTTTATTTTCCGGGTACTTATGGATTTCTTTGGCATCAATAAGAGTATTTTTCTGGACTTTAAGATAGCCCAATTCACGCGCGATAGCAGTGTTTTGCTTCATGCTATAGCCCTCAATGGCCACCTTGCGGTCATACTTTTCCGAAAGCCAAACCAATTGCTGGATACGGGTCAGCAGGGAAGAAAAAGTTGCGGCAATAATCCGCCCTTTAGCTACTTTAAATATTTCTTCCAAAGCGCGCTGCACGTCGCTTTCCGATATTTGGCGTCCGGAAACCCAAGCATTGGTGCTGTCGGCAACCAGTAACAGCACGCCATCCTGGCTGATTTCTTTCAAGCGCGCAATATCGGCCGGCCGCTCGTTTACTGGCGTATGGTCAAGCTTGAAATCTCCAGTATGGACAACCGTGCCCACCGGAGTTTTTAGTACTACACCCACGCTATCCGGAATATTGTGATTGACATGGAAAAATTCTATCTTTAAAGATCCTAGGGTAAGTTTTGATTCGGTAGTTATTACTTCAATCTTGGGCGAGATAGCACCCTTAAAGTCCTCTTGTCGCTTGAGAATTATGCCCCGCGTAAGCGCGGTGGTATAAATAGGCGGATTTCCTAATGCCGGCAGAAGATGCGGTATGGCACCGATATGGTCATAATGTCCGTGGGTTATGATGATGCCGCGGATGTTTTTGCTTTTGGGGCGAAGATATTCAATATTAGGAATAATGTAATCAATTCCGGGCATGTCTTCATCCGGCCATTGCAGCCCCATATCAACTATGACTATATCGTCTTCATACTCGTAGACATACATGCTGCGAGTTACTTCGCCGCATCCGCCTAAAGGCAGAAATTTAAGCAAACCCTTTTCGCCGTGGCTGGTAAATTTTATTTCTGGCGGGGCTTGTTTTCTTTCTGCTCTGAAGCCGCGTCGCATTTGGCCAGCGGGCAGTCGAGTAAATTTGCGCCTGGCAATCGTTCGTTGCGTTCTCATTTTATTTATGTTTTGATTTGACGAATAAAATAGGGCCTAAATCTCAAAGAGATAAACGGCAAAATAATCCGTCTTAAGTTAATAAATAGGGCTAAATATTAGCTATGCCCCCCAGAGGATTTGAACCTCTACGAGATTTCTCTCACTAGCTCCTGAAGCTAGCGCGTCTGCCAGTTCCGCCAGGGGGGCAAACATTATACTGGACGCAAAAAAATGCGTTTTTACTGGAGGATAATAAGGTATGATAACTATACCATGAAGACAGAAATTATGCAAACTACCGGAAAACTCGGCGAGTTTCTATGAACCATTTGTTAATTTCATTGAAACGATCAGCGGGCAAAGAAATCACGGATATTTCAGGACTCTTTATGCTATTGGGCAAAGCATATAAATAGAGTTGGGAATATAAAAATATGGCCGGGAGGTCATCGGCGATCAATTTTTGCAATTCTGCATATTTTGCTTCGCGTGATTTTAAGTCTGATATTTGTCGCGCTTGTTCCAAAAGCTGGTCTGCTTTTTTACTGGCGTAGAGAGCGATATTTAATCCGGGGTCTTTAATTTGAGAAGAATGCCAAAAAGCAAACGGGTCTGGCTCATACCCATATACCTGACCAAAAAGAAGCACTTCAAAATTACGTGGACGGATTACGGCTGATTCCAGTTCAGATAATGGATATTTTTGAATTAGTACCTCTATGCCTATTTCCCGCAAAGCTGTCTGCACCGCCACTGCGGTTTTTAACAAATCAGGCCAATCAGAGGTAGTAAGGGTAAAAGAAAGAGGAGTAATTTCTGTTTTGTTTCCCTTTTTCACGCTTTTTTCCCGTATACCATCTCCATCTGAATCCTTCCAGCCGGCACTCTCCAACAAGGTTTTGCTCTGGCCAGGATCATAAGCGTAAGTAGTTATTTCGCTGGTGTATCCGGAACTTCCTAGGGGAAGCATAGAACTGGCAGGTATGGCACCGCTAGAAATAACGTTAGTGGCTATCTCCTTTTTATCTATACCGTGAGCGATGGCCTGCCTGATTTTTTTGTCGGCCAAGATAGAATTGTTTTTTCCATTGAAAAATAGGCCGAAAAGGCGGGGCATGGTTATGGGCGAAATATTAACGGTTTCGCGTGCTAACTCCCGGGCTCGGTTAGCAGGGAAAGGGCCAAAACCATCAATCCTTTCTTTCTGCCAAGCAGCCAACATTTCATCTTCGCTTTTAAAAAACACAAAATTAATTTTTTTAAGCCACGGGCCTACTCCATAATAATTAGAATTCAGACGCACTTCATAGCTGGTAATGGACCCGTCTTTTGCTTGACGCAAATTGCTGAATTTATACGGGCCGGATCCAATCGGTTTTAAATTTAGCTCGTGCAATAAGGCCTGTTCCGGGCTGACGCTTTCCCACAAATGTTTGGGCAGGATTCCGAAAGTTAGATTTTCAATAAACGGGGCATAAGGTGACCTAAGCGTAAATTTAATTGTATGGGTGTCGATTTTATCAACCGTTACTCCCTGCCAATTGGCTCGCAACGGACTTTTGTATAAAGGATTTTGAATTGTTTTCGCGGTAAAAATGACATCGTCGGCGGTAAGTTGTCTGCCATCATGCCAATAGACATTATTTTTAAGTTTTACGGTATAAATTTTTCCGTCCGGACTTATTTCATAACTTTCGGCGGCGTCCGGCTCGAAGGCGCCGGTTCCGGAATAAGTAAAAAGTCGGGAAAAAATAAGCCGGGCCAGATCGCGGTCTCCGTCAGTAGTGGCGTAAATAGGATTGATATTCCTGGGTTCGCGCAGCATTCCTTCGGTATAGGTTTTCCCAACCTGGGGGGCAATGGAAGTATTGGCAACATAGAGGCGCAGCCAAAAGGCGCTCCCCGATAAAACGGCAATTGCCAAAAAAAGAAGCAAAAATCTCTTTTCGCCTTGGGAAAATATATGCGGGAAGTAAAGTATTTTTCTTGGAGAAAGCAATTTCCAATTCCGGAAAAGCTTGCGGAAATCTCGGTCAGGAAAAATTTGCTTTAATTGAGTGATAATAAAGTTCACGTTGCCCTCTAGCTAAGCATTATGTGGAGGATAGCCGTAGCCAAAAACAAAAAAGATAAAATAATAGTGGCAATAAAAAGGCTTTTTTCCACCCCTCGGCGGGTGCGATAAGCGCCGGAATCGCCTCCGAATACCGGAGAAAGTCCGCCACCTCGTTGCTGCAACAAAATAGCGCCTACCAATAAGACTGCTATGATTATTTGTATGATATTTAGAATTTGAATCATGGTCTAAGTTTTAAATAAAGATGTTAGCAATCGCTATAATGATTGCTGCCCAGAAAAGCGCGGAGAAACTCGTGATGGTAAGCTGCGTCAAGAGAGTATCGGCAATCCAAAGAATAGCGACATGAATTACGATATTAAACAAGCCGAAAGTTATCCAGACCAAAGGCGAAGCAATAAATCTTAAAAGCGGACGGACAAAAATATTCAACAATGCTAGCACCAAACCGCCAAAGGCAAGCGTATACGATCCTTCAGCCAATAGAAATCCCGGCACGTAGATCCGGGCGACATATAGGGCTCCGCCATTAAGGAGTATTTTGGCTATAAGCTTGGTTAAAAACCCCACAAGATTACCGTAGCACAAAATGAAGGCCGAAGCAATATTTTTAAGAAGCAATTTGGGAATAGGCAGATAGGGGACGTGTGGATAACTCTACTTGCCTTATTTTTGCGGTTTTATTATAGTTTAGCCAAGGATAGAGCAGGAATTGACAAGTTTCGCTTTATCCTTTATACTAGAAATAACTGCGAGACTTTTACGGAAGGCTGGGTGCGTTAAAAATTAAGTTTTAATACTTCTATTACTTGCGAGATTAGGTACTAATCTCCAGTTTGATAATAGCCCTAAGTAACAAGGGAGCTTTTAGGGTGTATTCTCATTTTGCCTAATTTTGTTTAAATAATCAAACTTTTTTTTACTCTTTTTTAAGAGATAGCGTTTTATGGAAAAAAAATATTTCTCGCGCCATAAGCTTCCCTTAGTGGGATTACCCAATCTGGCTGAAGTTCAGCTGGATTCTTATAAATGGTTTTTTGCCAAAGGCTTGCGCGAACTTTTTGCTGAGGTTTCTCCTATTAAAGAAGAATTTGCCGGGGAGGGAATAATTCTTGAATTTGTTGATTATTATTTGGATGAACCTAAATATGTTGAAGATCAAGCTCGGGCTTTGAATCTTTCTTTTGAAGCGGCCTTGCGTATCCGTGCTCGTCTGACGAATAAAAAAACCAAAGAAGTAAAAGAACAAGAAATTTATCTTGGCGATTTTCCGGTCATGACCCCACGGGGAACTTTTGTCGTAAACGGCGTGGAGCGGGTAGTGGTATCGCAATTGATTCGTTCCTCGGGTGTGTATTTTACCAGTTATGCCGCTCGCGGTCGCAAATATTTTGGCGCTAAAATCATTCCCAACCGCGGAGCGTGGCTGGAATTTGAAACTGACCTGGACGGAACTATTAACGTGAAGATAGATCGCAAGCGCAAAATTCCGGCTACGGCCTTGCTAAAAGTTTTTGGCCTTACCAATAATGAAGCTATTCAAGCGGCGTTTAGTGCCAAAGATAACGGAGAGATTTCCTATATTAAGAAAACCCTGGAGCGCGATCCGACTAAAAATCAAGAAGATTCCTTTATTGAAATTTATAAGCGCATAAGACCGGGCGATTTAGCCACGGTTGATAATGCTCGTTCTTTGATCCAATCCATGTTCAGTTTCGACCGTTACGATTTGGCCGAAGTGGGAAGATACAAATTTAACCAGCGTCTGCAAAACAAAAAAGAAGTTTCGCTTAGCGAATCGGAAAACAAAACCGATGCCAAAAAATCTAAAAGCGAGCGCAAAAATCCAAGGATTCTAAATTCGGAAGATATCATCGCCGTGCTTACCGAAATTATCCGGCTGAATAATTTAGGAGACGCTCCGGCAGATGATATAGACCATCTGGGAAATCGCCGGGTAAGAGGAGTGGGGGAGCTTTTGCAAAATAAATTACGCGTCGGCGTAGCGCGCATGGGGCGCATTGTAAAAGACCGCATGTCTACGCTAGATCCTTTTACCATTACTCCTGCTCAGCTTATCAATGCCCGTCCTTTTATGGCATCGGTGAAAGAATTTTTCACCTCTTCCCAGCTTTCGCAATTTATGGATCAAGTAAATCCGCTTTCTGAATTGGAGCACAAACGCCGCTTGTCAGCGATGGGTCCCGGCGGATTGCAAAGAGAACGAGCTGGCTTTGAGGTGCGCGACGTCCATCCTTCTCATTACGGTCGTATTTGTCCAATAGAAACTCCCGAAGGTCCTAACATCGGCTTGGTAGGCCATTTGGCAGGATACGCCCGCCTAAATGATTTAGGCTTGATTGAGACTCCCTACCGCAAAGTAAAAAATGGACGTCTTGCCAGTGAAATTCAGTATTTGGACGCGTCAGCCGAAATTAAATATCGCATTGCCCATGCCGGCATAGGAATTGATAAGGATGGAAATATTACGGAAGAGCAAGTTGAAGCCAGAATCCACGGCAGCCCGGGGCTGGTTAATAAAAATGAAGTTGACTATATAGATGTATCACCACAGCAAGCAATCAGCGTGGCTACCAGTTTGATTCCGTTTTTGGAACACGATGATGCTAACCGCGCTATGATGGGCTCTAACATGCAGAGGCAAGCTGTGCCTTGCGTACGACCAAAAGCTCCTTTAGTGGGAACAGGAGTGGAAGCCAGAGCCGCCCGCGATTCAGGCCGCATAATCATTGCCGAAGAGGAGGGGGTGGTAGAGGCGGTTGATGGCAAAGAAATTGTAGTAAAAGAAAAAACCGGGCGCTTGCGCGCCTATCCATTGGTGCAGTTTCAGCGCACCAATGCTTTTACAGCTATTCGTCAGCACCCGATTATAAACAAAGGAGCTAAAGTCAAGCGCAGTGATCTCTTGGCCGACAGTTCTTCCACGGAAGCCGGGGAATTGGCTTTGGGACAAAATATCTTGGTTGCCTTCTTGTCCTGGTCCGGGGCCAACTATGAAGATGCTATTATTATTTCGGAGAAACTTTTAAAAGATGATCGCTTCTCTTCAATCCATATTGAAGATTTCAGTATTGATGTGCGGGACACTAAACTGGGGCCGGAAATAACCACTCCGGATATTCCTAATGTGGGTGAAGAAAAATTAAAAAATTTGGATGAGGACGGCATTGTGCGTTTGGGAGCGGATGTTAGATCCAATGATATTTTAGTAGGCAAGATTTCTCCCAAAGGGGAGTCGGATTTAACCCCGGAAGAAAAATTATTGCGGGCGATTTTCGGTGAAAAGGCTCGGGACGTAAAAGATACTTCTTTGCGTTTGTCGCACGGCAAACGAGGCCGCGTAGTTGGAGTCAAGGTATTTTCGCGGGAAAAAGGGGATAAATTGGAAGCGGGCGTAATAAAACAAGTGCAAATAGACGTGGCGCAACTGCGCAATATTGCCGTTGGAGACAAGCTTGCCGGTCGGCATGGGAACAAGGGAGTAATTGCTAAAATTTTGCCCGAGGAAGACATGCCCTACTTGGAAGACGGCACACCGGTAGAAATGATTTTAAATCCTTTGGGGGTAGCGTCACGCATGAACTTGGGCCAGATTTTGGAAACACATCTTGGCTGGGCGGCCAGCAAATTAGGCTATAGCGCGGTTACGCCGGCTTTGGCGGGAGTTTTGGAGGAAGAAATAAAACGCGAACTGCAATTAGCCGGCTTGCCGACAGAAGGCAAGGTAACTTTGCGCGACGGCCGAACCGGAGAAAAATTCCATCAAAATATTACGGTGGGCTACATGTATATAATGAAATTGATCCATTTGGTGGAAGATAAAATTCACATGCGTTCTATCGGCCCTTATTCGCTTATCACCCAACAGCCTTTGGGAGGCAAAGCGCAATTCGGCGGGCAGCGATTTGGAGAAATGGAAGTATGGGCCTTAGAAGGTTATGGGGCAAGCCATACTTTGCAAGAAATGCTGACCATAAAATCCGATGATGTTTTAGGCCGCTCGGCGACTTATGAAGCCATTATAAATGGAGAGCCCATTCGCAAGCCTAATATTCCTGCTTCTTTCAATGTGTTGGTTAATGAATTAAAAGGCTTAGCCTTGAATGTGGAAATTGTTAAAAAAGAAGCCGAGGCGGGAGAACGACCTGCCGGTGAAGTTGCTAAACCTGCTCGAGCACGAGCACGAGTAAAATAAAATGGAACAAACTGCTCTACAAGATTTCCGCGCAATTGTTTTAAAACTCGCTTCGCCCGAGAATATTACCACGTGGTCTTTTGGCGAAGTTACCAAACCAGAAACCATCAATTACCGTACCGCCAAGCCGGAACGCGATGGCTTATTTGATGAACGAATTTTCGGCCCGATCAAGGATTGGGAATGCTATTGCGGCAAGTATCGGCGCATTCGCTATAAAGGCATTATTTGTGACAAATGCGGTGTAGAAGTTACCCGCTCTATTGTCCGCCGGGAACGTATGGGGCACGTGAAATTGGCGGCTCCGGTTTCGCATATCTGGTTTTTGCGCGGGGTTCCTTCCAAAATCGGCTTGATGCTTGATCTATCCGTCAATGATTTAGAAAAAGTAATTTATTTTGCCGGCTACGTTGTAACTAAAATTGACGAAACCGCTCGCACTAAAGCCCTGGAAGAGATAGAGCGCGAGTTTAAAGCTAAATCCAAAGACCTGGGTAAAGAAGAACTTTCTCGGCTCAAAGATGCCAAAGAAAAAACCAAAGAAGAATTGCGCGGCTTGGAGCGGCATCAAGTAATTTCAGAAGTGGAATATCACCGCTTAAGCCGCAAGTTTGGTGAAATTTTTGAAGCAGCCATCGGAGCGGAAGCTATTAGTAAAATATTGGAGGAATTGAAATTAGATGATTTGCGAAAAAAGTTGGAAGCTGAAGTGCTTGATCAACCGCCGGCCCTGGCCCGCAAAACTCAGCGCCGGCTGCAAATTATAAAAGGCATGATTCGGGCTGGGGTAAGGCCGGAATGGATGTTTCTTACCGTTCTACCCATTATTCCGCCGGATTTGCGTCCGATGGTGCAACTGGATGGAGGCCGCTACGCTACGTCTGATCTCAATGACCTTTATCGCCGAGTTATCAACCGCAACAACCGCCTCAAGCGCTTATTTGAGTTAAATGCGCCGGAAGTAATCACCCGCAATGAAAAACGCATGTTGCAGGAAGCAGTGGATGCTTTGATTGATAATTCCATCCGCCGCGGCACCGCTCCGGTTGCTTCACAGGTACAGCGCCGGCCGCTAAAATCCCTGGCTGATATTTTGAAGGGTAAGCAAGGACGATTCAGACAAAATCTGCTCGGAAAAAGAGTGGACTATTCCGGTCGCTCGGTCATCGTCGTCGGTCCGGAACTGGCTTTGCACCAATGCGGCTTGCCCAAGAAAATGGCTTTGGAACTTTTCAAACCCTTTGTTATCCGCCGGCTGATTGAAAAAGAATTTGCCTATAATATAAAAGGAGCAGGCCGCATGATTGAAGATCAGGATCCAAGGGTTTGGGCTGTGTTGGAAGAAGTTATTGAGGGGCGATATGTGCTTCTGAACCGCGCCCCTACTTTACATCGGCTGGGAATTCAAGCCTTTCAACCGGTGCTTATTGAAGGCGACGCAATTCAAATTCATCCCATGGTCTGTCCCGCTTTCAATGCCGACTTTGACGGAGATCAGATGGCCGTACACTTGCCTCTAACCCAAGAAGCGCAGACCGAAGCCAGGGAGATAATGCTCTCGGTAAAAAACTTATTGAAGCCGGCAACCGGCGACCCGATTGTAGATCCGACCCAGGATATTGTGTTGGGTTGCTATTTTGCCACTTTAATTAAAGAAAATTTACCGGGTACTGGAAAAATTTTTGCTTCCGAGGAAGACGCTATGTTGGCCTATGATTTTAAAGCAGTTGATTTGCAGGCCAAAATAAAAGTGCGCTTGCCCAAAGCCAAATTAAACGGTCTGACTGCGCAGGCAGGCAATCCCCAAGAGGAGGGGACCCAAATTATTGAAACTTCCGTCGGCCGCATGCTTTTTAACCGCGCTTTGCCGGCTGATTTTCCTTTTGTGAATCAACAGCTGCGCAAGCGCGATCTGGGGGAAATCGTGGCTCGAGCCGTGAAGCGCTACGGCATCAAAGAAACTCCTCCAATTTTGGATAAAATCAAGAATTTTGGTTTTGAATTTGCCACCCGTTCCGGTATTTCTTGGGGTATTGACGACCTCATTATTCCTTCTGACAAAAAAAATCTTATCCGCGAGGCCGAAGCTAAGGTTACGGAAATTGTGGATCAATACCAGCGCGGATTGCTGACCGAAAAAGAGCGTTATGACCGTATCGTAGAATTGTGGCAAGGAGTGGTGGATAAAATTACCAAATTGGTGCCAGATTCACTCGCGCGAGAGGGTTCCATTTATAGCATGGTAGACGCTAAAGCACGCGGCTCTTGGACTCAAATCAGGCAGATGTCAGGCATGAAAGGATTAGTAGTAAACCCGGCCGGTAAAATTATTGAGCTGCCGGTACTTTCTTCTTATAAAGAAGGCTTAAACGTGCTGGAATACTTCATTTCCACTCACGGCGCGCGTAAGGGAACTGCTGATACTGCTTTGCGGACTTCCGCTGCTGGTTATTTAACGCGACGCTTAGTGGACGTGGCTCAAGACGTCATTGTTTATGAAGAAGACTGCAAAACTAAAAAAGGCCTGGCAATCCGGCCCGAGGATTCAGAAGAAATCAATAAGTCTTTAGGCCAAAGAGCTTTTGGCCGCATGCTTTTTGTTGACGTCAAAGACAGCCAAGGAAATATGGTTTTGGCTGCCGGAGAAATAATTGATCATGAAAAAGGGAAGAAATTAGATGAATTGGGAATAGGAGAAATTATTGTTCGCTCGCCCATTTCTTGCCGCAGTTTAACCGGTGTTTGCCAAAAATGCTACGGCTATGATTTGGGCAATAACCTGCCAATACGTTTAG
This sequence comes from uncultured Candidatus Saccharibacteria bacterium, assembly GCA_964412615.1. GTDB lineage: Bacteria > Patescibacteriota > Minisyncoccia > Sungbacterales > HO2-52-23 > CAYPPK01. The sequence continues at coordinate 33,271 of CAYPPK010000005.1, read as the reverse complement.
GGGAAGCAGTGGGAATTGTAGCCGCACAGGCCATTGGCGAGCCGGGAACTCAGCTTACCATGCGTACCTTTCATACTGGAGGCGTGGCGGGAGGCGGAGATATCACTACCGGTCTGCCGCGGGTGGAAGAAATCTTTGAGGTGCGCCCTCCGAAAGGTAAAGCAATTTTAAGTGACGCAGCTGGCGAAGTAGTAGAAATTGCCGAAGCCGGCCGGGATAAAATCATCCGAGTGCAAGTTGAACCCGGCGAAGAAGAAGCACCTAAGAAAAAATCTTTGTTAAAAATTGGCGCGGCTCAGCGAGACATTAAGGAATTTATTATTCCGCCTGCCACCGGCATCTTAATAAAGAAAGGATCCAAAATAAAAAAAGGGGATATACTTTCGGAAGGCCATGCGGATTTGCGGGAACTATTCAAGTATGCGGGAAAAGAAGCGGTAGAGCGCTATGTAGTTAAAGAGGTGCAGAAGATTTATTCTTTGCAAGGCGCCCCCATTCATGACAAGCACATTGAAGTGATTGTCAAACAAATGTTCAGCCGAGTGCGGGTTAAGGACTCCGGAGAAACTGATCTAAGCGTAGGAGAAGTGCTGGAAAAAAGAGAATTCCGCCGGGCTAACATCAAGGCGGTGCGGGAAGGCAAAAAACCAGCTCGTGCTTTTCAGCTGCTCTTGGGTATTACCAGAGTTGCGCTTTCTACTGACAGCTTTCTTTCGGCTGCCTCCTTTCAAGAAACTGCTCGGGTGCTTATTGATGCAGCTATTCGCGGTAAAAAAGATGAATTACGCGGCCTAAAAGAAAATGTCATCATTGGGCGTTTAATACCAGCTGGTACCGGTTTTAAAAAGGATTAAGGCTTCCGGTTATATTTACATTCCACCTACGATCGTATATATAAAACTATCTCTTTCTATATGCGCAATTAAAAATTGCCTAATCCGAAGATTTTTACCGTCAGATGAGGCATTATAAAATTATTAAGGTCCTCCGGTAATGGGCCATTCTCGGCCGAGAAAGAATGAATTGCTGCTCGCTTTTGCAATTGCATCAGCCTTTTTGCGGCTAAGCAAGCCAAGACGCCGGGCGGCTAGAAGTACCACCGCTTCATTGGCCATATCTGGATAAAGACCAGCGAAAGCCATAAGATAAAAATCTGTTTTAATGCCGCCATCTCGTTTTGCTGACGAGGGGACCATGCCCATACGGCCACTAACATGCTTGGGAAATGTAATATGAATCAAATGCTTAACTCTTTCTTGGCATTGATTATAATACAACCCTCGTTCCGGGGCGCTTAGCAATAATTCGCCTATGCCGGTTATAAAAAGCGGCGGCCAAGGAAACTGACGATCGCTAAGACAAAGATATCCGCCCTTGCGATGCTTTTCTTCATCCGGCAATAAGGGATTAACTTCTTGCACGGCTCTGGTAACGGCAACTTGAATTACTTGATAGGTCACACTGAGATCCATATTTGTCTCCAAAGAACTATCTAAGCTCATACTGCGGTTAATTTATTTAAACGGCAAGTTTTGCCTAGTCGCCGTTGTTTATTGTTGATTATACCCATTGAAAGTGTGGCCCCGTTCGCCTATGATAAATAAGATGGCACGGAAAAAGAAAAAGAGCAGGAGAGATGACGGAGAAGAAAAAAACAGGCAGTCTTGGCACGCGGATCTGCATCCCGAAACCAAAAAATCCGCTTTGGCGATTTTTGCTTTCATGGCGGCTGCCCTGCTGGCCATAAGTTACGCGGGCAAGGGAGGAAGCGCGGGTAATGGCATTTATCGGGCTCTAGGCTGGCTTTTGGGCGGCGGCTATTTTTTTGCGCCGCTTTCTTTCATTTTAATTGGCTTCTCACTTTTATTTTCTGAAAAAAGAAAAATTTTAGCCGCTTCTTTATTAGGGGGATTTCTATTTTTACTGACAAGTTTAACTAATTTGCATATAATTTTTGGCGAAGGGACCGGAGGGGTTTTGGGCGGACTTTTTGGGTCAATACTTCTTAAGGCATTTGATTTTTGGGCCGGGCTTATTATCGCGGTCGGATTTTTTGCCATCTCCCTTCTACTTATGCTTAATATTCCGCTCTGGCGGAAAGGAGAAACCGAAGAAGGCAACGAGGAAGAAACCGCAGCAGAAGAAATTCCGGAGGCCGCTAAAGTTTTAAACGAAATTGGCAATGCCGTAAAAACAGTATTGGAAAAAGGGAAAGATTCTTCTGCCGCTATCTCGTCGGCGGCCCTAGACCAAAATAAAATAGATTTAGGGCAGGCAGAATTGCCGGTAAAAAGATATGCTAAAAAATTTGATTATAAAAAACCTCCTTTGGAATTATTGCAGGGAGACCGGGGCACTCCTTCTTCCGGAGACATCAAAGCCAACGCCAATATCATCAAGAGAACTTTGGAAAATTTTGGCATTGAAGTTGATATGAGTGAAGTTTCTGTCGGGCCTACGGTAACTCAATATACCCTAAAGCCGGCTGAAGGAGTAAAACTGTCTCGCATCGTAGCTTTACATAATGATCTTTCTTTAGCCTTGGCGGCTCACCCCATACGCATAGAAGCTCCTATTCCGGGCAAATCGTTGGTAGGCATAGAGGTTCCCAATCGCTCCATTGCTCTGGTTGGATTGCGCTCCCTTCTGGAACATAAATTATTTCAGGAAGCTCCTAGTCCATTGCTTTTCGCGTTGGGCCGAGATGTAACCGGAGGACCGGTTTTTGCGGATTTGGCCAAAATGCCGCATCTTTTAATTTCGGGCGCTACCGGAACAGGCAAATCGGTTTCGGCGCACTCTCTTATGACTTCTTTTATTTTCCGCAACCCGCCTGAAATTTTGCGTTTTATTATTGTTGATCCAAAGAGAGTGGAACTTTCGGTTTACAACGATATTCCGCATTTGCTGACACCGGTTATTACCGATCCCAAAAAAACCGTCCAAGCCCTGCGCTGGGCTACCAGAGAAATGGATCGGCGCTATGATTTGCTTTCCCAAAATCATGTGCGAGACATCATGGGATTCAATAACCAAGCTGCCAAAACTGGAGAAGAATTGCTGCCTTATATCGTAATTTTGATTGATGAATTAGCTGACCTTATGGCCATGTTTCCTCGGGAGGTAGAGGCATCAATTATTCGTTTGGCGCAGATGGCGCGGGCGGTAGGAATACACTTAATTGTAGCTACCCAACGGCCTTCGGTGGAAGTTATTACTGGTTTAATTAAGGCCAATATTACTTCCCGCATTGCCTTTCAGGTCGCGTCTCAAATTGACTCGCGCACGGTTTTGGATATGGCGGGGGCGGAAAAGCTTTTGGGCAATGGCGATATGCTTTTCTTGGCCGGCGATACTTCCAAGCCGCGCCGCATTCAAGGGGCTTTTGTTTCCGAGTCGGAAGTTAAGAAAGTGGTTGGCTTTTTGCGCGAAGCCGATGCTCCTGACTATGAGGAAGCGATTTTTGATGCCAGAGCAGATGATAGTGAGGATCTCGGCAATGATGTATCTGGCGATAATGATCCCTTGTATGACGAAGCTAGGGAATTGGTTCTGCAGGCGGGCAAGGCCTCTGCTTCTTATTTGCAGCGCCGCCTGCGAGTAGGCTATGCGCGGGCCGCCCGTCTTTTGGATATTATGGAAGCAAAAGGAATAGTGGGTCCGGCCGATGGCGCCAAACCACGGGAAGTTTTCGGCCATAATTCTGAAGCAACAACTACGGAAGAAATTTAAATTCTGGGGTTCCTGATCGTCCTTGAAACTTATTATTTGATAGATCATGACGCGCCCGGTCGCTTATAAAATTTAATTCGGTTATGTCCAAACCTAAAGAACGCGAAACATTGGGGGAAAGACGCCGGCACCGCCGAGAAGAACTGGAAATGTCGGTGGAAGAAGCGGCCCACGAAACGCAGGCACCCCTAAGGTATATAACGGCTCTGGAGGCGGATGAAGTTGAGATCTTTTCGGCCAAAGTATATGCGCTTGGAGTTTTAAAGCACTTACTGGAAACGCTGAAAATGGGTGAACGGGAACTTTTTTTAAAAGAATTTGCAGCGGAATGGGAAGTGCGTAATTTCCGAAAACACAAAGAACTTGCGCCGCTTCCGGAAAATCGCGGCATATCTCCCTTAATCACCCCCGCGCGTCTGGGGATCGCGGTTGGAGCAGCGGCCCTCCTGATTTTCCTTGCCTTTCTGGGTTTCCGGCTCACTAAATTTTTAGGAACCCCAACTTTAGACTTGCAAGAACCGCTGGAGCAAGCAATTTACACTCAGCCCTTGGTTTTAGTAAAAGGGAAAACCGAGAAGGAAAGCAAATTGACAGTAAACGGCCGAGAAATTAAGATTGATGAATCAGGAAATTTTTCGGAAAACATCGAATTGCCGGCGGGAGCACACACTTTAGAATTTTTGGCTCAAAATCGCTTTGGTAAAGAATCAAAAGTCATAAGAAATATTTTAATTCAATAACAATGGCCAAAGAAGAAAAATTAGATAAAATTAAAATATTGGAATCAACCGTGAAAGAAATCCAGGATAAATACGGCGAGGGCGCCATTATGATGTTGGGAGCAGTCAGGAAGGTGGACGTGGACACCATACCTACCGGCGCTTTTTCTTTGGATGTGGCCTTGGGAGTAGGCGGCGTGCCCAGGGGCCGCATAATTGAAATTTTTGGGCCGGAATCATCCGGTAAAACTACTTTAGCCCTGCATATTATTCGCGAAGCGCAGCGCAAAAACGGATTATGCGCTTTTGTAGACGCCGAACACGCTCTTGACCCCGAATACGCCAAAAGAATCGGCGTAAAAGTAAATGACCTTTTAATCAGCCAGCCAGATACCGGAGAGCAGGCTTTGGAAATTGTGGAATCATTGGTGCGATCTAACGCGGTTGACGTGATAGTAGTAGACTCGGTGGCAGCGCTTACTCCCCGAGCGGAAATTGAAGGCGAAATGGGCCAGCAGCAGGTTGGATTACAGGCGCGGCTGATGTCGCATGCCTTGCGCAAGCTTACGGCTATTGTTTCCAAATCTAAGACGGTAATTATATTTATAAACCAAATTCGGATGCAGATCGGCATAATGTGGGGGAATCCGGAAACCACGCCTGGGGGCAAAGCGCTGAAATTTTATTCTTCCGTTCGCATAGACGTGCGCCGGGCAGCGCAAATTAAAAAGGGAGAAGACATTATCGGAAACCGGGTAAAAGCCAAGGTGGTAAAAAACAAAGTAGCGCCTCCTTTCCGCACCGCGGAATTTGATATTTTTTATAATGAGGGAATATCTTATGAAGCCGATGTCATCAATAATGGCTTGAAATACAATGTCATCAAAAAGTCCGGGGCCAGTTTAACTTATGATTCGGTGCGCCTGGGGCAAGGGTTTGACAATGCCAAGCAATATCTTAAGGAAAATCCCAAAGTAAGAGATGAAATAATGAAAAAAGTGCGAGAGGCAATGAAAGAAGAGAAAAAAGAAATTTAGTTTGCTAATTTGCCCAAATATAAAAGCGCCAGAATCTGGCGCTTTTATATTTGTATTTTGATGGCCAGCTATCGCGTGGTATAGGGCACCAGAGCCAGATAACGGGCTCTTTTGACTGCTACGGCCAAGTGCCTCTGGTGTCTGGCGCAAAGTCCGGACTTTCGGCGCGGATAAATTTTGGCTTGCACGCTCATGAACCGACGCAGCAATTCCGCATCTTTATAGTCAATTACATCACGGTTAGTGGTACAAAAGAAACATTGTTTTTTTTCAATTTGCTGCTGCAAGTTAGCTTGTAGCTTGTAGCTTGTAGCTTGTAGGTAAACCTACCAGCTAATTTCTACCAGCTAATTCCTAGAATGGTATGTCTTTCATGTTAATTTCTTCTCCTCCTTCCGAAAGCTCAATTACCGGAGTGGACGCGTCTGGTTGTATTCCTGAGTCTTCCGGCGCGTTTTGCGCGCCCTCCTCCCGGCCTCCGTCCATGTTTCTCGGAGGGAGCTGAACCCTTTCGGCAATTATCTCCGTTCTCCAATGTTTTGCTCCCTGCTGATCTTGCCAAGAACGAGTTTGCAAATGTCCCTCCACTAGAATGGCGCTTCCTTTCTTCAGGTATTGATTTACAATTTCAGCTTGCCGTCCCCAAGATACAATATTATGAAATTCCGCCTGTTTTTGCTTTTGGCCGGCGCTGTCGGTATAAAATCTGTTGGTAGCGACCCCAAAAGAACAAACCGCTTGCCCAGACGGGGTTTGGCGAAGTTCCGGGTCTCTGGTCAAATTTCCCAAAACGAACACTTTGTTTAGATTCATCCCACGCATAACTTGTATTCCACCCCATGTCCTGTGCCAGGAAACGATATAGTATACAAGTCGTTAGTTATGCATTTTTCGTTATCCCACACAAGGCGCATTGAGCCAGTACAAGTTATGTGTGGGATTCATGCTTCTACTATACTATTTTCCTAAAATTTCCTCCAATTTTTTGTCCAATTCTTCCAAATCCAGTTTTTCTTCGGATTTTTCCGGAGCAACCGGAGCGGGCTTGCTTCTGGGTAGAACAGCGGGCCGGGGAGTGAAAATTCGAGCAGATTGAATGACTTCTTCTTCGGCTACGATCATGTGGCGCAGCACATTTTCCGCATTTTTTAATTTCTTTTCTAGCGTATTTATGGTTTCTGCTGCCGTGGTAAAAGTGGTCCAGCCAAAGTAGGCATTTCGCTCTTTTTTAATTTCAAAGGCCAGCTTGCGCTTGGTTGGACTTTCTTGGTGGCGCACTATGCCGCCTGCATCTTCAATTATTTTTGCCAGTTTTCCCGCCCAAACTAAAACCTCCTCTTCGGCAATAGCCGGGGAAAGAAGATAGGCAAGCTCATATTTTTTGGCTTCAGTCATATCCCAATTAGTGTAACATATATGAATAAAAATTCAAGTTAGTGATTGGAAGCACAAAATTATTGACACTTTTGCTTTTTGCAGTATGCTTATGTCTAGAACTTAACTCGGGAGAAGTAGATGACGGTTATTCAGTTTAAAGCGAGGGTTACTCAAGTAGATATGACCTTGGCTCAAGGCGTGCGCGCACTTATTAAAGGAGGATATTTGCCTTCATATCTCGAGAAATTTTTTGAGCATGTAACTTGGACTGGCTGGTATTTGTCTAGCAACAAACATGGCCAAAGAAAAGCAGCAAATTATCTCAATATTCCATTTCATGACCATAATGGGCATCCATGCGAGTTAGATATAGTAATGGACGGTACATTGATAGACGAAGATAGATGCGATAGGTTTGATTTTGAAAATTATCCTTCCTGGATCATCACTATTTCTGTTCGGCCTTCACAACCACAGGCGCACTAAGCGCCTTTTTTAAATTTTAAACTCAATCACATCGCCATCTTGCACTATATACTCCTTGCCTTCAGTCCTCAGCCAACCCAATTCTCGTGCTTGGGCCCAAGAATCGGCTTCCAATAATTTCTGCCAATTGATTACTTCCGCCCTGATAAATTTTTCTTCAAAGTCAGAGTGAATAGCGCGCCCGGCCCGAGGAGCGGAGGATCCAACCGGTATAGTCCAGGCACGCGTCTCATCTTCTCCGGTGGTAAGAAAAGTCATAAGTTCCAGCATCTTATAGCTCACCTTGATGAGTTGATTTAAACCGCTCTCCGTAATTTCCAAAGTACTTAAAAATTCTTGCCTTTCCTCATCGGAAAGATCAGCCAATTCGGCTTCGGTCTTGGCCGAGATCAAGACCCAAGGTTGATCAGCAATTTTCTCTTTTAATTCTCCCCTAGGCTCCCATTTTTCTTTTAATTGGTCTTCCGAGGCATTAAAGACATAGACAACCGGTTTTTCGGTCAGCAGCTGTAATCCGCTGGACATTCCATTAAAATATTGCCGATGGCCGGCTTTAAGGCTATCCGTAATTTTTTGCAAATTGATTAATTCTTCCGCTGCTCCTTTCTTGCCAGACTTTACTTCTTTCTGCAGCGATTCCAGTCGTTTTTCGGCTGTTTCTAAATCCTTCAGAATTAATTCATACTCAATTACTTTTATATCAGTAAGAGGATCAGGAGCTCCGGAGACATGGATTATGTCAGGATCACTAAAAACCCTCACCACCTCTGCTACGGCGTCCACTTCACGAATGTGAGTTAGAAATTTATTTCCGAGTCCTTCCCCCTCGGCCGCGCCCTTCACCAAGCCGGCTATGTCTACAAATTCAACCGTAGCGGGAATTGTTTTTTTAGAGTGAGAAAGTTCAGCTAATTTTGCCAGTCTCTCGTCAGGCACTTGCACTATGCCCACATTTGGGTCAATAGTGGCAAAAGGATAATTGGCAATATCCACCGACTGTCTGGTCAGGGCCTTGAATAAAGTGGACTTGCCGACATTGGGCAAACCTACAATTCCTATCTTTAATGGCATATACTTAAACTAATAATGAAAACTGTAAAAATAAACTCAAATATCTTTAAAGCATACGATATTCGCGGAAAATTTCCAAGGGAAATTAATCCGGAGATTGCAGAAAAAATCGGCTGGGCAGTGGCGGAATTTTTGGCTAAAAAGAACAAGAAAAGGAAAAATACTTTTTTAATTTGCCGGGATGTGCGCGACTCTTCACCGGTTCTCACAAAGGCTTTAATAAAAGGGGTTATGAACCAAGGAAGCGACGTCGTTGATATTGGTATAGGTACTACGCCGTTTTTTTATTTCCTTACTCACACCGAGAGCGTAGATGGTGGCATTATGGTGACTGCTTCTCATAACCCTGCCGAATATAATGGCTTTAAAATACGCAGTAAAGGGGGCAAGGCCGTCAGCCTGGACAGTGGATTAAGCGAAATTCAAAAAATAATTGAGAAAACCGACATAACCGATAAGAGAAAAACAGGAATGGTTTTGCCAGTGCAGAATAATTATAAAGAAAAATATATTAAATATATTTCCCGCAACATATCTATCTCTTCCAAAATTTCGGTAGCAGTAGACGCCAGCGGCGGAAGTACGGCATTTTTCCTGCCAGATCTCCTAAATCGTTTTCCCAATATTACTTATAAGCCCATTTTTTTTGAACCGGATGGGTCTTTCAGTCGTCACTTGCCCAACCCTCTTCTGGATGAAGCCCAAAAGCATATCCAGGCTGAACTAAAGAACGGCAAATATCGTTTTGGCGCCATCTTTGATGGCGACGGCGACCGGGTTGTCTTTCTGGACGAAAAAGGCAGATTTATTCGCCAAGATTTCATCTCAGCTCTTTTTGCCCAAGAAATGCTTAAGAAAAATAAAAGCGGGACTTTTATTTTAACTGTAAATACTTCCAATGGCGTGCGGGAATCAATAAAAGAGCTTGGTGGCGAGGTCAAGTTGTCGCCGGTGGGGTATACCAATGTGGAAAAGCTAATGCGAGCCAATGACGCCTTTTTGGGAGTTGAGCTTTCCGGAAAATTATATTTTCGGGATTTCTTTTTTGATGAATCCGGTCTGCTTGCTTTTATCCGGCTTGCGCAGATTATTGCTTCTTCTCCGCGTCCGCTTTCGCAGCTGATAGAACCGCTGGAACGCTATGTTACTTCTCCGGAAATAAATTTTGAAGTTAAAGATAAAATATCAATAATGGATAAAATAAAGCGCTATTATCAAAAGGCAAAAATCAGCGCCCTGGATGGCATAACCGTGGAATTTCCGGACTGGTGGTTTAATATCAGGCCCTCCAATACCGAACCATTAGTGCGTCTGGTCTTGGAGGCGAAAAATCAAGAACTATATAACAAAAAACTATTTGAACTAAAAAAACTCTTGCTGGTTTCCTCTTAAGATCTGCTGCTTTCCAATTTAGCTCTGAATCGGTATAATTGTTTTAATGAGTTTTGAGTTTATTCTTCTGTCATTGATTGTGCTGGCCGGTTTTGCCGGTTTATTTTGGGTTTTGACAAGAAAGAGAGAACCGGAAAAACCCCAGGATTCGCTGTTAATGCTGCAAAATCAGATTAACCAGGTGGTGCGCACTTTGGATGAACGGCTGAACGAATCCAACCGAATGCTGCAAAATCAATTTGGCGCCAGTACGAAAATTGTCCAAGAAGTTACGGAAAAATTGGTAAAACTGGATGAGACCAACCGCCAGGTGGTAAATTTCGCCGATCAGCTAAAAAATCTGCAGGATATATTGAAAAACCCCAAACAGCGAGGAATTTTAGGAGAATATTATTTAGAAACAGTTCTTAAAAATGTGCTGCCCCCCGGCTCCTATCAGATGCAATATCCGTTTTCTGATAAGGTTATTGTAGACGCGGTGGTCTTCGTGGATAAGCGGATCATCCCTATTGATTCCAAATTCAGCTTGGAAAATTATAACCGAATTTTGGAAGCAAAAGATCCGAATGAAAAAAAACGACATGAGAGCGCTCTTATTGCTGACTTAAAGACCAGGATTGATGAAACATCTAAATACGTAAAGCCGGAGGAAAATACCATGGATTTTGCTTTTATGTTTATCCCCTCGGAGGCGGTATATTATGATTTGCTGATAAACAAAGTGGGCGCGGTGGCCGATGACACCCGAAATCTCATTCACTATGCCGGCCAGAGGCGGGTAATTATCGTATCACCCACGTCTTTTCTTGCTTATCTGCAAACAGTTCTACAGGGACTGAAAAACCAGAAAATTTCTGAGCAAGCAAAAGAGATAATTAAGCAAGTAGAAAATCTGGGCAGGCATCTTTCCGGGTTTGATGAATATATGCAGAAACTCGGTAAAAATCTTGGCACCACGGTTAGCATGTATAATCACGCTTATAAAGAATTTGGCAAAATAGATAAGGATGTTTTACGCATCACCGGCGAGAAAGTAGGTGTTGAACCACTAGCTGTTGCCGGGCCGGCTGAAGCAGAATAAATTAATTTTTATTTGATGATGATTAACATTTTATATGCGGTCGCATATATTATGCTAATTGTCCTGTAATACTTGCGTTTTTAAGCCAATTTTGTTATAGTCATTCCATTGTGTCTCAATTTGCCGTAATAAAAACCGGTGGCAAGCAGTATCTGGTGAGTCCCGGGCAAAAAATAAAGGTAGAAAAATTGGACGCCAACGAGGGCGACATTTTTCTGTTTGATCAAGTGCTGCTGGCCGGCGAAGACAAAAATGCGGAAATTGGCACTCCGACTCTTAAGGGCGCAAAGGTAGAGGCAAAAGTGCTTAAACAGGGCCGAGGAAGAAAGGTGATTGTTTTCAAATACCACGCCAAGACCCGTTATCGCAAAAAGAAAGGACATCGCCAATCTTACACCGAGGTGGAAATAAAGAAGGTTATTTCTTAGATAAAAACTCTTGAGGCTGATTAACGTTGATTAACATAATATATGCGATCGCATATATTATGTTAATTGATTTTTAATTTCTATTTTTTAGCGCGTTCTTAAGAGTTGTTTCGTCTACGTGCTCAAGTTCCGAACCTAAAGATAAGCCGCGGCCCAGGCGCGATACTTTGAAACCTTGAAAGTGGTTTTGCAAAGGAGCCAGCACTCTTTCTATGTAGAGCGCAGTAGTATCACCCTCCGTGGTTGGATTAGTCGCTAGGACTATTTCGCATTTTTGTTTTGCTTCCAGTTTATTTTTAACTCTTTCATAGAGTTCCTTTAAGTGTATTTTTTTAGGAGAGTCCGCGTCTAGCGGGGAAATAGTTCCTCCCAGCACGTGATAAAGTCCGGTGTAAGCGCCGGTTTTTTCTAAATTCTGCATATCTGACTCTTTTTCCACCACGGCAATGATGGAGATGTCTCTTTTATTATCAGCACAAAGAGAACATAATCCATTCTGCCCGTTTGCTTCCATGGAACGAAAACATTGGGAGCAAAAAACAACCTTTTCTTGCAGATTTTTTAAAGCGTCCCTAAGCTCGGCCAAATATCCTCCATTCTGCTTAAGGACAAAAAAAGCAAAACGGGATGCTTGGCGCGGACCCACGCTCGGAAATTTAGTGAATAAATCAATTAAAACCTTGATTGACTTGGGGTACATATTCGCTTCAGAGGCTAACCGCCATTGCTTCTTCGTAATGCTTGGCCATGGAGCGGAAAGATGATGTTTCTTCGTGGAAGAATAATTCTATTTTTCCGGTGGGGCCGTTGCGGTGCTTCTCCACCCTGATTTCGGCGATATTTTTTCGGTCAGAATTTTCTCGCACCTTATCTTCTCTATAAATAAACATGACCACGTCCGCATCCTGTTCAATTGATCCGGATTCGCGAAGATCAGAAAGTTTGGGCACGGAAGAAGGGCGCATTTCTACGCCGCGGGAAAGCTGGGAAATAGCCAGTACCGGGATATTCAATTCTTTGGCCATAGCTTTGAGTGAACGGGATATTTCCGACACTTCTTGCACCCGCGATTCCGGGCTGCCATGGCCTTTAATAAGTTGAAGATAATCTACTACCACCAGGTCCAATTTTTTCTCGGCCTGCAAACGACGGGCTTTAGCGCGCAATTCCATCACCGTGGGAGAAGGAGAATCATCCAAATATACCGGAATGCCGGAAAGTTTGGCCATAGCGGATTGCAGGAGTGAAAAATCGTTATTTTCACCCTCCGAGCGCAAGTGGCCGGTGCGCAGGCGCCATAAATCTACTCCTGCTTCCGCCGCGATTAAACGGTCTATTAATTGCTCGCGTGACATTTCTAGGCTGAAGAATCCAACCGGATGAGATTTGTGGGCGGCATTACGGGCAATATCTAAGGCCAAAGAAGTCTTTCCCAAACTGGGACGAGCGGCCAGCACTACAAGGTCAGAGCGCTGCAATCCGCCCAAGATTTGATCCAAATCAGAAAAACCAGTGGTAACTCCGCGCAAAGTATCCCGTTCATGGTGGATTCGCTCAATTCGTTCCCAAGCTTCTTCCAGTGCATCGCGGATAGCTAGAAATTCTTGGCGCAAAGAATCTTTGGTAATGCCGAAGATTCTTTGCTCTGCCTCATCCAGTAGTTGCTCCACATCTCCGGCCTCGTTGTAGCCGAGTTGCGCAATGTGATGGGAGGCATCAATCAAATCCCGCAAAAGCCGCTTACGGCGCACAATTGAAGCGTAATGCTCCACGTGGCTGGCCGTCGGAACAGAATTTATGAGGGTGGCCAGATAAGAAGACCCTCCAATTTCCTCCAATTTGCCTAATTCTCGCAACCGGCTAGTTGCGCTTAAAACATCCAAAGGCTCTCGGCGATTGCAAAGGTCCAGCATGGCGCCATAGATATCTTGATGGACTGGTTTATAGAAATCCTTAACGCTTAAATAATCAACCACCCGGTAAATAGCCTCTTTGTCCAACATTAAAGAACCTAGAACCGATATTTCCGCTTCCAAATCTTGAGGAGGTTTTCGAGTCGCTTCTTGTGCCATAATTATAAGGTCAAGGCCAGCATAGATTCTTATTTAATTTAAGGCAACCCCGACGCGCTGTTTTTAATATCATAATATTGAAGTCGGGGAGCCGACCAGAGCGTCGGCTTGGCAAAACAATGGAAAAACTGTGCACTGGTTGTTTATGTCTAATTGGCTGATCTTACCTTTGGCCCGTGAGAAGTATCGTCTATCAAATAGCCTAATTTTTCTATTTTTTTGCGTATCTGATCTGCCTCTTGCCAATGTTTCCCTTTACGAAAGTTTTCTCTTTGTTGGCTAAGTTTTAAAATCTTTGCCGGTATTTTTTCAGTTTTTACTTCTCTAAATTTTAAACCTAATACCTGGTCAAATTTATAAAGCAAATTTAAAATTTCTTTGGAATTATAAATTTGAGAGTGCTTATTATAGTCTGATATTAATTGCCAAATAATTGCCAAGGCGCGAGGCGTATTTAAATCGTCAAAAATCGCCTGTTTAAATGAATTTCCATATTTAACAGGAAGCTTACCCCTACTCCTGCCTGCTATTTTAAGTTTTCTTAAAAATTCATAAAGCCGTGTTAACGAACTCTGAGCCGCGACCAGCGATTCCCAAGTGAAATTTAACTTGGAACGATAATGCGAACTTAGCAGCAAATAGCGGAAAGCTAAGGGATCAATTTTTTTTATCATAATATCGCGCAAAGTATAAATATTTCCCAGCGATTTTGCCATTTTCTCGCCTTCAACTAAAAGATGTTCACCATGTATCCATAATTTAGCAAATTTTTTTCGGTAAGCGGCCTCTGCTTGCGCGATTTCATTTTCGTGGTGGGGGAAGATAAGATCAACCCCGCCGGAATGGAGGTCAAAAGGAAGGCCCAAATATTTTATAGACATGGCAGAACATTCAATATGCCAGCCAGGTCGTCCTTCTCCGAAAGGAGCTGGCCAAGACGGCTCGCCGGATTTTTTGCCTTTCCAAAGAACAAAATCTTGAACGTTCTCTTTTGAATATTCGTCAACGTCAACTCGGGCCCCCGGCTTTAGCTTTCTTTTACTCAAATGTGACAGTTTTCCATAAGGCTTGAATTTGTTTAGGGAAAAATATATGGAGTTATTTTTCTGGTATGCTATGCCTTTCAGCAAAAGCTTCTGGATAAATTTAATCATATCGGGAATATGGTCAGTTGCTCTAACCAAACGGCTGGGCGGCTTTATATTTAAAAGTTTTAAATCATTTAAAAATGCTCGCTCATAAAAAGAGGTAAATTTTTTTAAGGTCTTCCCGGCTTCCTTTGCCCCGCGGATGGTTTTATCGTCAACATCCGTCGTATTCATAATATGCTTTACGTTAAAGCCGCCATATAGGAGAACCCGTTTTAAAATATCTTGAAAAAGGTAAGTCCTAAAATTTCCAATATGCACATAGTTATAAACCGTAGGTCCGCAGGTATATAAACCAACCCAATCCTTGCGGATGGGTTTAAAATTCTCTTTTTTGCGAGTTAGAGTATTAAAAAATTTTAACATGGTTCCGTCTATATTCCTTGGGAAGAAAATACCGCGGCCAAAAATATTATATAGAGAAAAATCAACACCACCCCTTCATTTTTGGAAAGCAATTTGTCCGATTTCATAAAATTGAGTGAAATGATGGCGGCAAAAACCATGGCAAATCCCGTCACGGAAATAAGTTTCGGATCAAAAGAGAAAGGACTGAAAAAAGCCATGGCTCCCAGCACCAAAGTGATATCGGTTATTACTATGCCCAGGATATCTCCCAAAACCAGTTCGCCTTCTTTTTCTCGCGCTGCTTTAATGGCAAAAGTAAGTTCCGGGATTAATGTTCCCAAAGTTACGAAAGAAATGCCGATGAGAACTTCCGGCAAAACCAGCAGGCCGGAAATTCTATTGGCGACAATTACGGTGGCATAAGCCCCGCCAAGCAAAGCTGCCAGCCCCAAAAGAAATAAGAGAACAGTTTGCAGCATCTCCATCCCGGTTGAAAATTTAACTTCTCTTAACGCATGCCGCCGGTTTCTCTTGTAAAGAAACAAAAATAAAAGCAGACCGGCGGTTATAAGTAAAATCCCATCTAAACGGGAGAAATTGCCGTCTATCCCCAAAAAGACCGGCAATATCAGAGGGGCAATAAGAATTAAATCGTCTTTCAAAAAATCTGTTTTTACCGCCAGTCCTTTTCCGGCAAACAACGCGGCTATGCCCAAAACTAAAGTAAGATCGGCCACATTAGAGCCGAATAAAGTCCCCAGCCCTAGCGTGGGAACTCCTTTCCAGCTGGAAATGAGAGCAATAGCAAATTCCGGAAATACTGAAATTACGCCGATGACCAGAAAACTGGTAAGAAATCCTGACATGCCAAGCAGCATTGCCAAGGGCGGAGCATATTTAACTATTAACCGGGCGCCCCGGGCAACGGCCAGCAAGGCCAAAAGTAGAAATAGCGAGTTTAGTAAAATTTGCATGGTCAACTCAATATAACAAATTCAGGCGTAAAGCAAAATCCCGCCTAAAGTGACTTTAGGCGGGATGAAAGCAATGAGTTAAACCTTGATCTCTACTATTTCTTTTAGGGTTTTAACGTCAAAAGGCTTAGTTAAGTAGTGATTAAAACCGATTTCTTGCAGGCGTTCGGCACTGATATGATTTTTATAGCTGCTGACCCCTATAATAGTTAAAGTTTGGGAGCGATAACGCAATTCTGCCGCTATGGCATAACCATCCAAGCCAGGAAGCCCAATATCCAGCATGGCAATATCTGGTTTGAAATCGCTGAACTCGCGAACCGCCTCTGTGCTGTCGTTTACCACCTTCACCGTGTGGCCCCACGAGCAAAGCAGGTATTCAAATAACCTAGCTAAATTGGTATTATCGTCCACGATTAAAACGCGCCGCTGGTTGGCAAAATTTTCCCCAACCGGGCCATTTTCCTGGGTGCCTAATTTTAATCTCATGAACTAATTAATCTACTTTCAGATGAACTAAAAATGAACAGGTATTGCCATGATTTAGCACTCCTTGACTTGACTGCTAAATAAACTATAATACCAACAATGTTGAAAGATCGCCAAAAATCCATTCTTTTTGCCACCGTACAGGAATTCGTACGCACTGCTCGTCCCATCGCTTCCCAAGAATTGGCCAAACTTCTGCCAGGAGATTTAAGTTCAGCGACCATCAGAAACGAAATGCTGGCCTTAGATGAATTGGGGCTGCTTACTCAGCCGCATACTTCAGCCGGGCGCATACCAACCGATAAAGGCTACCGGTTTTTTGTTGATAATTTACTGGAAAATGATTTTTTGCACAAGCACGACGAAAAACTGCTGCAGGAAGTATTCGCCATAGATGAGATGGAAGATTTTATCCGCGAATTCAGCAAAACTGTTTCGGCAATTTCCCGGACTTTTGCAGTGGCCGGGATGTTTGAAGATGATCTGCTTTACGAAACCGGCTTTTCCCACCTGATGGAAGAACCTGAATTTTATGAACCAGCCAATGCTCGCGCCTTGGGCCGCTTATTGGATATCTTGGACGAGAGACTGTGGGATATTGCCGAAAATAATTCCGAATCTGGCAGAATTTTTATCGGCCAGGAAAATCCTTTGAAAGAAGCGGCCGAATGCTCTATGATTTTTTCTTCTTGGCAGCACCCGGAAGGTTTTAGCGGGTTTGTAACTTTGATTAGTCCTAAGCGCACGGATTATAACCGGCATAAAGCTTTAGTGCGGAGTTTAAAAAAAATACAAAATCAATCGGATAAATAACTTATTTATGGACGAAGAAGACAAAACAAATGACGATTTAGAAATGATAGCCGATGAAGATAGCAATGCTGCTTTGCCCGACGCCCAGAAAAAAATTAAACAATTGAAAGAGGAGTTAAGGAAATGTGATGCCGAGCGCCAGGATTATTTAGCCGGCTGGCAGAGAGCAAAAGCCGATCATATCAATTATAAAAATGAGGAAGGCAAACGGCTGGAGGATATGGCTCGATTTATCACCGCGGGGATTGTCCAAGAAATAATGCCGGTACTGGATAGTTTTGCCGCCCTTGAATTTCATTTCAAGGGCGAGTCTAGGCCAGCGGCAGGCGGGCGGGATCCCGCGCTGGAAAAAGGCATTCTTTTAATCCGCTCCCAATTTGAAGACATTTTGCGCAAACGGGGGTTAGAACAAATAAAGGTGGAGGTAGGGGATCAATTTGACCCGGAAAAGCATGAAGCTATCGGAGAAATTGAGACGGATCTGCCGGAGGGATCAATTGCCGAAGAAGTGCAGAAAGGATATTTTTTGAAGGGAAAAGTTTTAAGACCCGTGCGAGTGCGGCTGGCAAAAAGCAAAAAATAAAAAACTGCCTCCCGATTTAACGAGAGGCGTCTATCCAGCCGCTGCGAGGATCTTGGCGATTTTCGCGAAGGATGGTGCGGATTCTGATAATCAGCCAGCTTGCCCCGCCCAGAAATAGTAGGGCGGAAAGAAACTTAACCAAACAGATTTGATAGACTTTCAGTACGACCATAACCAGGGTAACAATTACCATAATCGCGGCAATCAAAAAAATGGGCGGAAGAACTTTGTGATAAGAAGTGCCGCGAAAAATAATTACAGCCACAATCAGCGATACGACAGTAAGAAAAATTGTTCCGGCAGCGTTTTCCAGCATCGCAGTCTCCTTGGATCTAGTAGAAATTATAATATAAAATAAAATTAAGTCAAATAAATTATGAGCAAAATTTTAGGCATAGATTTGGGTACTACTAATTCCGCCATGGCAGTTATTGAAGGAAGCGAACCCAAAATTGTTGAAAATAAAGAAGGAGCCAGAACTACCCCCTCCATGGTGGCTGTTTCCAAGTCCGGAGACCGACTGGCGGGGCTGCTAGCTAAGCGCCAAGCCGTAACTAACCCCAAGAACACTCTTTTTTCTATCAAGCGCTTAATCGGCCGCAAATTTACCGATCCGGAAGTTCAGCGCGATAAATCCTGGCTCCCTTATGAAATGCGCCAAGCCCAAAACGGCGGGGTGGAGATAAAACTGGCTGACAATTGGGTAAGACCGGAAGAAGTCTCGGCGATGGTTTTGCAGAAACTAAAGCAGGACGCGGAAGAAAAGCTGGGCCAAAAAATAACCGAAGCGGTTATTACCGTGCCGGCGTACTTTGACGATTCGCAAAGAAAAGCCACTCAAGCGGCCGGTGAAATTGCCGGCTTGAAAGTGCGCCGCATCTTGAATGAACCTACGGCTGCCGCTTTGGCTTATGGCTTTAATAAAAAGAAAGACGAGCAAATAGTGGTTTACGACTTTGGCGGCGGAACTTTTGATCTTTCGGTCTTGGAGGTTACCGGAGATACCATTGAAGTAAAGGCGGTTGGAGGCGATACCCATCTGGGGGGAGACGATTTTGATCAACACATCATTAGATGGATCACCGAAGAATATAAAAAAGAGCAGGGAATTGATCTTTCCCGAGATACTTTGGCTCTACAACGCTTGAAAGAAGCAGCTGAGCGCGCCAAACATGAACTTTCAACCACTCCGGAAACTGAGATAAATTTGCCTTTTATTACTTCCGATGCTTCCGGACCGAAACATTTAGTAATGCGCATGGCGCGAGCTAAACTGGAGGAATTGGTACGGGACATGATTGACCGCTCCATTGAAATCACCAGACAGGTAGTCAAAGATTCCGGCTTTCAGCTTAGTGATATTGATGAAATTATTTTAGTAGGCGGCCAAACCAGGATGCCTGCTATCATCAACGCGGTTAAGGAACTTTTTGGCAAAGAACCAAACCGCAGCATAAATCCCGATGAAGTAGTGGCGGACGGGGCTGCCGTGCAAGCCGGCATCTTGCAGGGCGAAGTAAAGGATATTTTGCTTTTGGACGTTATTCCGTTGTCCCTCGGCATTGAGACTTTGGGCGGGGTGATGACCAGAATTATTGAAAAAAATACCACTGTCCCGACGGCCAAATCCCAAATTTTTTCCACAGCGGCAGACAACCAAACCTCGGTAGAGATCCATGTTTTGCAGGGAGAGCGGGAAATGGCGGGGGACAATAAAACCCTGGCCCGTTTTATTCTGGACGGAATTCCACCTTCGCCCCGCGGCCTGCCGCAGGTAGAAGTAACTTTTGACTTGGACGCCAACGGCGTGCTTTCGGTCAAAGCCAAAGATAAAGCAACCGGCAAGGAGCAATCGGTGCGCATTGAAGCTTCTACTTCCCTTTCCAAGGAAGAAATAGAACGTATGAAAAAAGACGCGGGACTGCACGCCGAAGAAGACCGTAAAAAACGTGAATTAGCAGATAGCCGCAATATGGCTGATACCATGGTTTATACCGCCGAAAAAGCAGTGCGCGATGCCGGGGACAAAGTCAGCGAGGAAGTAAAAAAAGAAGTTGAAGAAAAAATAAAATCTCTCAAAGAGGTCAAAGATGGCAACGATCCGGAAACAATTAAGCGAGCTTCACAAGAGTTATCCACTTCTCTGCAAAAAATAGGCGAGGTATTATACAAACAAGCGGGAACCAACAGCCAAACCGGTCCGGATAATAATCCAAATCCTCAAGATAACCAGGAGCGAAAACCTGACGAAGAAAATTCTTCTTAAGTGAAATTTTCTCCTAAAGAATTAATAATAGGTGTTTTAGCCGCCGGCGTAACCGTGCTGGTACTTTGGCTTTGGCGGGGAGTCGTGCCGTTGATCGTCGCCGGAGATTTTAGTGACTACAGTCTGATTGCTCCCGTAGCCGGATTAATTATGGCTGGCGGATTTTTTGTCCTGGCGGCCATTTTTATCCGCAATTCCAAATTGGTTTATCCTTTGCTTGTGGCTGGTATAGCAATCCCTTTTTTCTTTCTGGAAGCCACCAGAACTATACTTACCATATTAATCGCGAATCTGTTTATTGTCGGTTTTGCCGTTCACCGCATTCGGCAAGAGCATTTGCTTTCTATCGGTTTTAGCCTTTCTAAAATTGCCCGCACCGGACTGCCCCTTTATTTCACGGCCATCGCTTTGGTAGTGACAAGTTTTTATTTGGTGAGCGTGGATGAAGAGCTGGCTATCTATGGGTTGTTGCCGCGCCCGGCAGTGAATTTTGCTTTTAATCAAGTTTCGCAAAATCTGACCGGGGAAGCCTTACAATTTAATGCCGATGATTTTTATGAAGCGATGGTAACGGAATTGCAATATATTTTAGGGCCTTACCGGAGTTTTCTCCCTTTGGCTTCGGCTCTAATTTTTTTCTTTGCCTTCAAGGCTTTCACGGTTCCTATCTATTATCTAACGCTAATTTTCGTTTTTCTCTTGCTTAAATTCATGATTTTTAGTAAAATAGTGACTAAAGAGAAGTTACAAATAGAAATTGAAAGGTTCACTCTTTAGCATTTCCAATGCCCAAAGACTACTATAAAATTTTAGGAGTCGCTCGCAATGCGACTAAAGAAGAAATAAAAAAAGCCTATCGCGCTCTGGCACATAAATATCATCCAGATAAAGGCGGGGATGAACAGCGTTTTAAGGAAATAAACGAGGCTTACCAAATCTTGGCAGATGATCGAAAGCGTTCTCAATACGATCAATTTGGCCAAGTATTTGAGGGTTCCGGATTTCAGGGCGGCTTTCAGCAAGGCGGATTTGAATGGCCGGGCGGATTTCGGTTTGATTTTGGCAACATGGGTCAAGGCGACTTTGATTTCAGCGATATTTTTGAAGATTTTTTTGCCGGAATGGGTGGAGGTGGCAAAGCCAGAACCACCAGGGGACGCCGAGGCAAGGATATTAAACTTGAAGTTCGCATATCTTTTGCAGAATCAATTTTTGGCGGAAAGCAGGAGGCCACTATAACTAAATTAGTACGCTGCTCGCGCTGCCAAGGATCGGGCGGTGAGCCTGGAGCTAAGCAAAAGACCTGCCCCGCTTGCCAAGGCAGAGGGAATGTGCAAAAAACTCAACGCACTTTCTTGGGTTCTTTTACCCAAGTCACGACCTGCCAAGAATGCAGCGGCACCGGCAAGCGGCCGGATATCCTATGCACAGGATGCCGCGGGCGCGGAGCTGTGCAGGCCAGTGAAAATATAGAAATATTCATTCCTCGCGGAGTTAAAGATGGCGAGGTGCTAAAAATGACCGGCAAAGGCGAAGCTTCTTTCTACGGCGGAACCCCGGGTGATTTGTATATAAAAATCCAGGTGATTCCGCACGAAATTTTCAGCCGCCAAGGAGACGATATAGTCATGCAACTGCCCATCTCGCTTTCGCAGGCTATTTTAGGCAGCACGGTTGAAATCAATTCTTTGGATGGAATTATTAAGCTTAAGGTGCCGGAAGGAACTCAACCTGGTGATGTGTTAAAACTGCGCGGCAAGGGAGCATTCAGCGCATCCGGCTACGGACGGGGAGATTTGCTGATTGAAATTAAAGTAGATTTGCCCAGGAAAACAAGCAAAAAAGTAAAGGAAATTATTGAAGAGCTTAAAAAAGAAGGATTATAATTAATTTTAGACGATCAATAAGAGCCGGATAAGTTCAATGCTTATGCGGTTTTTTACTTGCAGGAAGAGCCTCCATCTTGTATAATTAAAATTGTGTCTGATCAAAAATGAAAGACTTTATTGTAGAAAATTTACGCCAGGAAATAGAAGGATTTAAGCGCAAAATAAAGGCCGAAAAAATCGGCCGAGTGCTTGAAATAGGGGACGGCATTGCAAAAATTTACGGTTTAGGTGAAGCTGCCTCCCAAGAAATGCTTGATTTTGAAACTGAAGGCGGACAGGTTTCTGGAATCGCCTTTAATTTAGAAGAAGATACGGTTGGGGCAATTATTTTGGGTGATTACTTAAAAATTAAGGAGGGGAATACGGTAAAACCCACCGGCAGAGTTCTATCTTTGCGAGTCGGAGATGAATTGATTGGGCGAGTAGTTGATCCCTTAGGCAACCCAATTGACGGCCGCGGTCCCATTTTTTCCGCCCGCAAAGCTGGCGAGGCCTCGCCCCAAAGGGGCGGGAAAGATACCGATGAAGGAATTTATTTTCCCGTCGAGCGTCTAGCCCCTACGGTAGTGATGCGAGAACCGGTTAATACCCCTTTGCATACCGGCATTAAAGCCATTGATGCCATGATTCCGATCGGCCGGGGCCAACGCGAACTTATTATTGGCGATCGCCAGATTGGAAAAACTTCCATTGTCGTAGACACTATTATTAATCAAGGCAAAGAAAAGCGCTACGCTACTCCCATTTGTATTTATGTGGCGATTGGGCAAAAAGAATCCAAAGTGGCAAAAATTGTCGCCACCTTGAAAGAACAAGGCGCCATGGATTATACCATTGTTGTTTCGGCCCCGGCTTCTCTGCCCGCCTCCTTGTGGTATTTGGCGCCTTACAGCGCCACCGCTATCGGAGAATATTTTATGCACCAAGGAAAAGATGCTTTGGTAATTTATGATGACCTTTCCAAGCATGCCTGGGCCTATCGGGAACTTTCTTTGCTGCTGCGCCGTCCTCCGGGACGAGAAGCCTATCCAGGCGATATTTTTTATTTGCATTCCCGGCTTTTGGAGCGAGCAGCCAAACTTAATAAAGAAAACGGGGGAGGATCGCTGACTGCTTTGCCTATAATTGAAACCCAGTTGGGCGATGTTTCCGCTTATATTCCAACTAATGTTATTTCCATTACTGATGGTCAAATTTATTTAGAGCCGGAGCTTTTCTTTCAGGGCATTAGACCAGCAGTAAACGTGGGACTTTCAGTATCCCGAGTGGGATCAGCCGCCCAAACCAAAGCCATGAAAAAAGTGGCTGGCAGGTTGCGCCTGGAACTTGCCCAATATCGCGAATTAGCCGCTTTTGCCCAGTTTGCTTCGGAATTGGATGAATCAACCCGCAAACGCTTGGAGAGGGGCCGGGTACTTACCGAGCTTCTTAAGCAGCCTGAACTTCAGCCTATACCTTTTGAAAAGCAAGTGGTGCTGATCTATGCCGGAACTAATGGTTATTTTGATGAGGCAGCCATAGAGGATGTCAGGGAGCAATCCGCAAAGATGCTGGATTACATGGAAAAATTATATGCCGATTCCGTGCTGGAAAAAATTAGGACTTCAGGCGAACTTAGCGCAGACATGGAAGAAATATTAAAGAAATCTCTGGCCGAATTCTTTAAATTATAATTTTATCCTTTATCTTTTTACTTTTATCTTCGGTCTATGCCATCAACCAAAGCTATCAAACAAAGAATAAAATCAGTTAAAAATACTTCCCAAATTACCAAAGCTATGGAGGTGGTTTCGGCAACCAAAATGCGCAAGGCGCAAGGGTTTGCCCTGGCAGCCCGGCCTTACGCGGTTGCTTCACTGGAAATATTAAAAAACTTATTGGGGCGGACACCCGCAGAAAATTTGCCGCCTCTCCTGCAAAAGCGCGATGTTAAAAAAACTGCACTTTTGGTGATCACGTCGGATAAAGGATTAGCAGGCGCATTCAACGCCAATGTCTTGCGGAAAGCCGAATTAAGGCTCAAGCAGCAGCCGTTTGCACTCATCACGGTAGGGAAAAAAGCTCGCGACTATTTTGAACGAAGAAATATTCCGGTCGCCAAAAGTTTTTGGGGATTTGGAGATTATTCAACTCTCGGCGAAACCCAATCGGTGGCCGAGACTGTCTTAGAGGGGTTTCAACGCGGCGAATTTGACGAAGTAGAAGTTATTTATACTAATTTTCGCACTACTCTATTACAAGAGGCGGTTGCCAAAAAGATTTTGCCAGCCAGCGCAGCCAGTATTCGGGAGGCAGTAGTGTCTATCTTGCCCGAATACGGAAAATTTTCCTCGCTGCCGGCAGAACAAAAAATACCTGACATATATAGCTACGAATATAAATTTGAACCTTCACCGGCAGAAATTTTAACCGCTTTAGTTCCTCAACTTTTACGCATGCACATCCACCAGTTGATTCTGGAATCAAATGCCTCCGAGCATTCAGCGCGAATGGTTGCCATGAAAAATGCCTCCGACAACGCGAGGGAATTAATGTCAGAATTGACCTTAGTTTTTAACAAAGCCCGGCAAGCAGGCATTACTCGCGAATTAACCGAAATCACGGCCGGCAAAGAATTCCTGGAGGGAAATTAATAGAAATTTATGGTCAAAGGAAAAATAATTCAAATAATTGGGCCGGTGGTAGACGTAGAATTTAGCGAAGGAGAAATTCCGGAAATTTATCATTCGTTAAAAATAAAAAATCAAGAAAGGGAAGTGGTGTTGGAGGTAGCAAAACATTTAGGTTCCAATAGGGTGCGTGCTGTCGCTCTTTCGTCCACGGATGGTCTGGTACGAGGTATGGAAGTTGAGAGCACAGGCATGCCTATTTCCGTGCCGGTTGGCAAAGAAGTTCTCGGTCGGCTGTTTAATGTGCTGGGAATTCCTTTGGACAATCCTGACCAAGCAAAATTTAATAAATATTGGCCGATCCATCGCCAAGCTCCTCCGCTAACGGAACAATCCACCAAAACTGAGGTTTTTGAAACCGGCATTAAAGTAATTGATCTGATGGCTCCTTTCATAAAAGGAGGAAAAGTCGGGCTTTTTGGCGGTGCCGGAGTAGGGAAAACGGTTCTTCTGACCGAACTTATCCGCAATGTGGCTGAAGAAGCCGGCGGCGCTTCGGTTTTTGCCGGAGTAGGCGAGCGAACACGAGAAGGAAATGATCTTTACCGAGAAATGCAAGAATCGGGCGTTATAAATAAAACGGCGCTGGTTTTCGGACAAATGAACGAAGTGCCGGGAGCGCGCTTGCGGGTGGCTTTGAGCGCTTTGACTATGGCGGAATATTTCCGAGATGAAGAATCGAAAGACGTTTTGCTTTTTATTGACAACATTTTCCGCTTTTCCCAAGCCGGTTCGGAAGTATCTGCGCTGCTCGGCCGCATGCCCTCGGCCGTGGGCTATCAGCCGACTTTGGCAACCGAGATGGGTGAATTGCAGGAACGCATCACTTCCACCAAAAAAGGTTCCATTACTTCGGTGCAGGCAATTTACGTTCCGGCTGACGATATCACTGACCCGGCCCCGGCCACTACTTTTAGCCATTTGGACTCAACTATTGTTCTTTCCCGACCTCTTACCGAGCTTGGCATCTATCCGGCGGTTGATCCTTTGGCTTCCGCTTCTTCGGCGCTTGATCCTAAAATCGTGGGCGAAGAACATTATCGCGTAGCTCGCGAAGTGCAAAGAACCCTGCAAAGATATTCGGAATTGCAAGACATCATCAATATTTTGGGCATGGAAGAGCTTTCCGAAGAAGATAAATTAACTGTGGCGCGAGCACGCAAAATTCAGCGTTTTTTGTCCCAGCCTTTCTTTGTGGCCGAAACCTTTACCGGCCGGTCAGGCAAATTCGTCAAATTGGAAGATACGATTGCCGGTTTCGGCGAAATTTTGGCCGGCAAGCATGATGCCAAGCCGGAAGACGCATTTTATATGAAAGGAGGAATTAGCGAAGCAAACTAGTGAATAGTTATGAAATTATCTGTATACACGATTAAAAATACTCTTTTTGCAGGCGAAGTAGATAAGGTTATCGCCAAAACCGCCATGGGCGAAATTACGGTTCTGGAAAATCATTTGCCCTTAATAACTTTGCTGAAAGGACCGGCTCTGGAAACAGAAAAAAAGGGAAAGCGCAACGTCATTCCGGTAAAGTCAGGTTTTCTGGAAGTGCGGCCGGAGAGCGAGGTGGTAGTACTGGCCGATAGTTAATTATGGGGCAATACGTTTTCAAATTTGAAACCAAGCCGGATCACTATGGAGCGGACGCGTTCGCCGTTCGCTGTTTTGATAACCGCTTTTGGAAAACTTTCAAACGCTTCATAAAACATCTACAACTTGACCACATTGATACCGAATCTGTGGCTGGTGGCGCAAAAGTGTTTGCTTCTCCGGAAAAAGAGAGTGACCGCGGTTTTATGCTGCGAGAACTGGAAAAATCAATCAAACTTCACCATACCACGCGAGTTTTTCTTTTTACCCATCAGGATTGCGGAGCATACGGCGGCAGTTCCCGCTTTGCCGGGAACAAAAAAGAAGAATTTGCCTTTCATGAGGCAGAGCATAATAAGGCTCGCAAGGTAATTGCAAAAAAATTTCCCGATATGCCGGTGGATAGCTATTTCATTGATTTAGGCGGTGTAATAAAAATATCTTAAATAAGCTGTTATTAGCTTACCCTCTTGCCAACCGCATTTTTTTGCGGTATTTTATTATGCGGCACAGAGAAGGAGAAAACAGGTGGACTACATCTTTCGGCACCCTGCTGATCTTAACGGCTATACAGCGGATGCGGTGGTAGTACGTTGCGTAGATGATAGATTTTGGAAGGCATTCAAAGCATTTATGCGAAGCCTCAATATCACTAGATTGGACCAATATACTGCTGCGGGTGGTGCTGCCGTATTCTCAACCCCACAGTTTCCCGGCATACGAGATTTCATGCGCCACCAAATGCAAATCTCGGTTAAATCCCATAGAGCAAAAAAAGCGCTCTTGTTCACGCACCATGATTGCCTTTATTTTGGAGGTTTTGCAAGATTTCAGAACAGAAAACTAGAATTGGAATGCCATCTCCAAGAACATTGCAAAGTAAAGGATCTAGTTGAGAAATGGTTTCCCGACTTGCCAGTAGAAACATTTTTTATTGATGATGTCGGAATAATTCGCACTTTTTAGTTTGCCGTTCTGGGCACGTCCCAGACGGTTTTAATTTTTACCACGGAATAGTATTTCGCGCCGCTTATGATGATATTTTTTGGCGAAACGATGGGATTCATCGCGAATTCGTTGGAAGAAAAAAGCGGTATCCGGTGGAAGTGAAGCCAGTCGCAAAGGAGTGCTGCGATTGGGCAAATATAATTCCTCTTCGCGTTTGGCAAGAGCCGCGACAGCCGGCTTTTGAAAATTGGCCATTGAAAATTGAAAATTCCGCAATGCAGCAAGCGCCGCATTAAGCTGTGCTTTGCCGCCGTCAATAAGCATTAAATCCGGATATGGCCATTCGGAATGAGTAAGGCGGCGGCGAATAACTTCCCGGTGCATGGCAATATCATTGGGCTGCCGCATCGTGCGAATTTTAAATTTCCGATACTCGGATTTTGCCGGCTGGCCATCAATAAAAACAACCATGGAGCCAGTCGCATCAGTTCCGGATACATTGGATATATCATAGCCTTCAGCTCGCCTGATATTTGTTCCCAGAAGCGACTTAAGATTTTTTTGGATTTTGGACCAGTTAAAAGGCCGCCGGATGGCCTGATTATTCAGAACCGCATGGGCAAAGATATTTTCCAATCCTTGCCTTTGATTTCTGATTTTAGCGGCTTTTTCAAATGCTTGATTTTTAGCCGCCTCCTTCATCTCTCTTTCTAACTCCTTTAAAATTTTCTTCTTTCTGCCATTTAATACGGAAACGATACTTCTTATGTTTTTTTGATATTCGGCAACATGTTCCGTCGAAGATTCTTTGTTTTCTTTTAGGCAGCAAAAACCCGGGCACCTTCCGATTTCTGAATTTAGGCAAGGGCGCTTATGCTTCTCTTGGCAGGTGCAGTAGGGGAATATGCCACGCAATAAGCGCAAAACTATTTTTAGCGACGAACCACTAGTAAACGGCCCAATAAAATCTATTTTAGGAACATTTTTCTGGAAATGAATAAAGAAAGTGCGGGGCTGGTGAGTCAGAAATATTCTGGGAAATTTCTCCTTGGTAATTCCCACGAAAAAGAAATTTTTGTCATCCCGCAGGAGAATATTAAATTTAGGAAGATGTGCCTTGATGAATTCCGCTTCTTTAAGCAAAGCATCAATCTCGGATTCAGTTTCAACCCATTCTAACCTTTGCGCCTCCTCCAACATCTGCTTAACTTTGGAACTTATGTCCTTGCGCCAATACGAAACCAGCCGTTTTTTTAAACTCGCGGCTTTCCCGATATAAATAGGCGCTCCATTCCTTGCTCGGAAAATATAAACGCCGGGATTATTGGGAAGTTTTTTGGGCAGCAAAATCATTTTGACGGAAAAGATTTTTCATAGTATAACATTAAATAGTTCACAAACCAAGGAGTCCGTCATGGAAGGTTTGTTCAAATTGGATGGCTTAATTCTTGCTGGATTTGAAAAATTTAGCCACCGTTGGCAAAAACTTACCGGACATGATTGTTTCTGGCTTGGCAAGCTATCTTTAGTGCTTGCTTTCCTCGGTTTTTCTCTATACTTTTCGTGGTTTGCCTTACTGCTAGGTTTCAATTTTGCTGTCATACTAGGTCCAACCTTTATGTTTGTTTCCATAGTTCCGGCCTGGTTGTTGAATGTAAAAGCAAAAAAAATAGTTACGCAATATGCCAACAATGGATATTCCAATCCATTCAAGGTCAGTTATTGGAGATCACGAATTAGTTGTTTATTTGCGTTTTCTGCGCTAACTCTTCTGGCTGTGGGTGTTTTTTCGCTGGTCGGGGTGGGATATATACTATATTTTCTTTTTTACAATTGTTTCGAATATTTCCTTGCTTGTGATCCTCTTCCTCCAGCCAAATCAAAAATAAAGAAATGGCTTGAAGCCGGCGCTTCAGCCGCCAAAAGGTTTCTTGCTCCCGTTCAAGAACCAATACCAAGCCCGTCTTAAGACGGGTTATTTTTATCGTAAGCAATTGATTTTTGTTGCAATTGGGTATATCATGTATGGCCATGGTGAAGAAGAAAAGACAAACCGAAGGTCAGTATATAAAAATCCGCGGCGCTCGGGTGCATAACCTGAAAAATATTGATTTGGATATACCTAAAAATAAGCTAGTGGTGATCACCGGGCTTTCTGGTTCGGGAAAATCTTCTTTGGCTTTTGATACTATTTATGCGGAAGCGGAAAGGCGATTTGTGGAATCCCTTTCTTCTTATGCCCGTCAATTCTTAGGAGTTCAGGACAAACCCGAAGTAGAGTCAATTGACGGGCTTTCGCCGGCCATTTCTATAGATCAAAAATCCATCTCGCGCAATCCGCGCTCTACCGTGGGCACAATTACGGAAATTTATGACTATTTAAGAATTCTTTTTGCCCGCATAGGAAAGCCGCATTGTCCCAATTGCGGCCAGTCAGTTTCCAGGCAAACTTCGGATCATATTGTAAATTCCCTTTCCAAATTGCCCAAAAGCGAAGAGCTTTTAATTTTGGCGCCCTTAATCCGCGGGAAAAAAGGAGAGCACCGGACCGTCCTGGAAGAAGTAAAAAGGGCCGGATTTATTCGTTCGCGAGTTGACGGCGAAATGATGCTGCTGGATGACGCCATTGAAAAAATTTTGGATAAAAATAAAAAACACTCCATTGAAGTGGTGGTGGATCGCTTTGCCCTTTCTGCCGATATTGAACGGGCGAGGATTCGGGATTCGGTGGAAACCGCCTTAAAAATCGGCAAGGGTTTATTAATAATCGCTCGCTCCGGACATGCGGACCTTAATTATTCCGAGCATTTCGCTTGCCTGGAATGCGACATCAGCCTGCCGGAAATTGAACCGAGAATTTTCAGTTTCAATAGTCCTTACGGCGCCTGCCCGACTTGCACCGGTCTTGGCTCCACGCTGGAAGTTGATCCGGAATTGGTAGTACCCAATAAGCGTCTTACTATCGCGGAAGGCGCTATCCGTCCCTGGGCTTCGGCCTCACACCGAGTGGGAAGGCAAAGCTGGTATTGGTGGATTTTGGATGATTTGGCCAGCCGATATAAATTTTCTTTAAATTCACCCGTCGAGAAGCTATCAGCGCAGGTTAGGGACCTCATTCTTTACGGCGAAAAAGAGGAAAAGCGCGGCTCGGCCGCCTTTGAAGGCGTAATTCCCAATCTCAAGCGAAGATGGAAAGAAACCGATTCTGATTTTACCAGGGCAGAAATTGAAAAATACATGATCATCAAAGTATGCCCGGCATGCAAAGGAAAACGACTGCGCTCTGAAGCTTTGGCCGTGAAAATCGGGGAAGAAAATATCGCCTCGGTTACCGACCGCACGTCCGAAAACGCGCAAAAATTTTTTCAGAATTTCTTGGCGCAAAAAAATATCAAATTATCGGCCAGCGATTTTAAGATAGCGTCTCCTTTGCTCAAAGAAATCGTCAAGCGTTTAAAATTTTTAACCGATGTAGGTGTTGAATACCTTACGCTGGCCAGGGAATCTACCTCGCTTTCCGGAGGAGAAGCCCAACGTATTCGGCTGGCTACCCAAATCGGATCCCGCCTGACCGGCATTATTTATATTTTGGATGAACCCTCCATAGGTTTGCACCCCCGGGATCATGCGCGCCTGATTGCTACGCTCAAAGAACTGCGGGATCTTGGCAATACGGTCATGGTAGTGGAACATGACGCCGAAACCATGCGGCAGGCCGACTGGGTAATTGATCTGGGACCCGGAGCGGGCAAGCACGGTGGTGAAGTTATTTTTGCCGGCACTCCTGAAAAATTGTTCCGAGCTCATTCTTTAACCGGGCAATATCTAAGCGGCAAAAAAACCATAAACATAAAATCAAAACATTCCGGTTCTGCTAGAAAACAAAAATTTTTAACGGTCAAAGGAGCGGCTGAACATAATTTAAAAAATTTTACAATCAAAATACCTTTGGAAAAATTGGTGGCCATTTCCGGAGTTTCCGGCTCGGGCAAATCTACGCTGGTGAATGACATTATTGCCAAAGCTCTGCTGGTGAAATTTTATAACGCCCACCTTTTTCCCGGTAAGCACCAAAAACTGGACGGCACGGAAAACATTAATAAAGCCGTGGTGGTGGATCAATCTCCCATCGGCCGCACGCCGCGCTCCAATCCGGCAACCTATACCGGCGCTTTTGGCTTTATCCGAGGTATTTTTGCCAAAACGCCGGAAGCCCGCGCCCGTGGTTACGAGCCGGGAAGATTCAGTTTTAATGTAAAAGGAGGCAGATGCGAAGCGTGCGAGGGACAGGGGGTAAAGAAAATTGAAATGTATTTTTTGCCGGACGTTTATGTGGAATGCGAAGAATGCAAGGGCCGGCGCTACAATCGGGAAGCGCTGGAAATTGAGTACAAAAGTAAAAATATTGCTGAAGTTTTGAATATGTCGTTGGAAGAAGCGCTGAAATTCTTTGAAGACATTCCGCCCATTAAAGCAAAATTGCAAACTTTGCACGAGGTAGGTTTGGGCTATATGAAATTGGGTCAGCCGGCCCCGACTCTATCCGGGGGCGAGGCCCAGCGAGTCAAACTGGCTACGGAATTATCGCGCCGCGATACCGGCAAAACTTTGTATATTCTGGACGAGCCCACGACCGGCTTGCATTTTGACGATATCCGCAAATTGCTTACCGTGCTTAGAGCTTTAGTGGACAAAAGCAACACCGTGCTGGTGATTGAGCATAATTTAGACGTGTTGAAAAACGCCGACTGGATAATTGATCTGGGGCCGGAAGGAGGAGAAAAAGGTGGAGAAGTGGTGGCCGAAGGAACTCCCGAGGCCTTGATGAAGGCAAAAAACTCTTATACCGGGGACTGGCTTAAAAAATCTTGAAAATTTAGGTTGCTTTTTATTTCATAGAGGCGATACTGGAAACAGTAGATAGGCAAGGAGATAGAGATGGAACGGCAACTGGAGATCTTTGATATCGGCATAGGCTTTAAGAGCTCCGGAATCAACCAAGAAATAAGGCGTTTTATTTTTTGGCGCAATGTAAATCTTAGCCACGAAATGCTTAAGATAATCTGCAATTTCCTAAGCTTGGGATTAGGAGTAGAGATACTGGTCGGCCCTGCCCTTAACGAGGAGGCAACGGTTAACAACAGAATTCAAATACTATCAGGTTATAGCGGAGGCGGCTTCTATGTGGAAGAAGACTGGATTCACAAGATACGCCCGGAATTTGCCGATCTTTGGGCAAAGCTGGAAAAAGGGTTAAGCTTTACGATTAAATTTGGAGGCAATGCTGTGACCATTTCCGCTAAGCGGGAGATAGAAACCTGACGCCGCCTGGGGCAAACCCAGCGGCTTTTTGTTACCTCTTGACACTATTCGGCAGTTACATATAATGGTTAGCAGTCAGGTCGTTAGAGTGCTAAAATCGTTCGCTGGCACGGTTCCCTCGGCCTATCGCCTCCAAAAGACGCTCGCCGGGCTATAAAATCTTTAAATACGATACATTCCGTCTTCGCTCAGTGCGGAGTCCGCTTTAAACCTTTAACTTTTAAATTAGTTCCCACTTCAGCGTCCTCCGCAATGTTTTTCTCGGCGACAGGCCTTGACCATGCCGCTCACTTAAAAATTTAATTAATTAAATTGTATGAATATAAAACCATTAGCAGACCGGGTGGTTATAGAAATCCACAAGGACGAAAAAGGAAGTAAGACCAAAGCCGGCATTTATCTGCCCGAGACCGTGGATAAGGAACGGCCGGAGCAGGGGAAAGTGGTAGCCGTTGGACCGGGCAAATTTTCCGATGAAGGGAAGAGAATCCCCTTAAATGTGAAAAGAGGGGACATTGTTCTCTTCACCAAGTATGGTCCAAATGAAATTAAAGTAGACGGAAAAGAATATCTTATCGCGCGCGAAGAAGATATTCTAGCAGTCCTGGAATAAAAATATGGCTAAACAAATTTTATTCAACGAGAAAGCGCGCCAAGCCATGAAAAAAGGTGTTGATCACCTGGCCGACGCTGTGCGCATAACTTTAGGCCCCAAAGGCCGCAACGTGGTTTTGGGTAAAAGTTTTGGCGGCCCGCAAATAACCAATGACGGGGTTACCATAGCCAAAGAAATTGAGCTGGAAGACAAATTTGAAAATATGGGCGCTGAACTGGTTA
>CAYPPK010000004.1:22681-74270 GCA_964412615.1 uncultured Candidatus Saccharibacteria bacterium | reverse complement strand
GCCAAAGAAATTGAGCTGGAAGACAAATTTGAAAATATGGGCGCTGAACTGGTTAAAGAGGTTGCGTCCAAGACCAATGACGCTGTTGGCGATGGCACCACTACTTCCGTTGTTCTGGCTCAAGCCATTATCAACGAAGGGTTAAAGTATGCCACAGCCGGAGTAAATGCCATTGGTTTGCGCAATGCTTTGGAAGAAGGCCGGGATGCGGTCATGAAAGAACTTAAAGAAATAGCCAAACCGGTAAAAAGCCGGGAAGAAATTATTGACGTGGCTACAATTTCAGCCGAATCCGCCGAACTCGGAGAAATTATTGCCGAAGCAATTGAAAAAGTAGGCAAAGACGGCGCGGTTACCGTGGAGGAATCCCAAGGCACCGGCATTGAAAAAGAAATCGTGGAGGGCATGCAGTTTGACCGGGGTTATGTTTCCCCTTACATGGTCACCAATGCCGAGCGCATGGAAGCAGTTATAGAGGACCCGCATATTTTGATAACCGACAAGAAAATTTCTTCCATTCAGGACATAGTGCCCCTGCTGGAAAAATTGCTTAAGACCGGCAAGAAAGAATTAGTAATAATTGCCGAGGACATGGAAGGGGATGCGCTGGCCACTTTGGTGGTTAACCGTTTGCGTGGAGGATTTACCGCCTTGGCCGTAAAAGCGCCGGGCTTTGGCGACAGGCGCAAAGAGATGCTGGAAGATATTGCGGTTTTAACCGGCGGCAAAGTTATTTCGGAAGAAGTTGGATTAAAGCTGGAAAATTCCGAACTAAACATGTTGGGCCGGGCCCGCAGAGTAGTGGCCGACAAAGATAACACTACGATTGTGGGCGGCAAAGGCAAAAAAGAAGAAATAGAAAAACGGGTCAAGCAAATTAGGGCACAGGTTGAAAAAACTACTTCTGATTATGACAAAGAAAAACTGCAGGAGCGGCTGGCAAAGCTTTCCGGAGGAGTGGCGGTAATTAAAGTGGGAGCGGCAACGGAAACCGAGATGAAATACATCAAACTTAAAATTGAAGACGCAGTTGCGGCAACCAAAGCCGCCATAGCCGAAGGCATTGTTCCCGGTGGCGGAATTGCTTTGTTTAAAACTGCAACCCTTCTGCAGGCTAGGTGGAATAAGCGAGATGATGTTTCGCCCGAAACTCAAGCCGCCCGCGCGATTTTACTAAACGCTCTGGAAGAACCAGTCGCGCAAATCGCGGCTAATGCCGGCAAGCGGACCGGAGAAGTTACCACCCGCCTGAAGGAGAAATTTAACGGTGATCCAAAATCCAATGCCGGCTTTGATGCCCTGCACGATAAAATAGTTTCCGATATGGTAAAAGAAGGAATTGTTGATCCGGTTAAAGTAACCCGTTCTGCTTTGGAAAATGCCGTCTCGGTCGCCGCTATGTTTCTGACTACCGAAGCGGCTATTGCCGAGCTTCCGAAAAAAGAAACTCCTTCCGCCGGCGGAATGGGAATGCCGCACGAGGACTATTAAAGAAACTATATTGCAAACCGTCCGCCAGCCGGCGGCCGGTTTTGAATTTGGTTTAATTTTATATATAATCACTATGTATGCCGGGAGGAAATGAACTAGCAGCCATTAAAGTAACTGCCGAGCAAATTTTGGGGCATCCCACTTGGGACTTGATTAGTCTTTTTGTTTTGATTGCCATTGGTTTTTTTTACGGCATTTCGGCCGGAAAGCGAATGATTGTTTCCACTATAATTTATACCTACGTAGCCATGGCTCTTCTGCCTGCCTTTCCCATAGACAAGCTTGCTGTTATTTCCCAGACCAGCGCGGCTTTTACCAAAATAGGAGCGTTTCTGGCCATATTTTTTCTCTTGGCAATTTTTCTTAAAAGAGGAGGAGCGCAATCTTTCGCTGTCGGAAACCCGTGGTGGCAGGTATTTCTCCTAAGTTTTATTCAAGCAGGCCTGCTGATGCACACGGCCTTTAGTTTTCTGCCTAAAAGCCAAGCCGATGCTTTAGCGCCCTTAACTAAAGCTGTTTTTGCCAATCCCAGCTTGAAATTCCTGTGGCTCATCGGCCCCCTAGTAGTTTTGGTAATGTTCCGCTGGTTTGATTATAGGGCCGAGAAAAGGTGGTAGACGAGTTGGCAGGAAGGACTATTGATGCTAACCTATATAGATAGGTCGACTGACAACTGAATAGCTACAAAATAACCGATTTGAATTATGTCCGACGAAAATAAGTGCCCAACCTGCGGCCAAGAGCGCAAAGAAGACGGTTCTTGCGGCTGCGGATCGCAACAGCAATAATTATACAAAATCCGCCGAAAGGCGGATTTTGTATTAAATAATGGGAATGTCCGCTTGCCGATAGCAGAGAACTCTGCTATCGGATCTGCGAACCCAAATTTTTGGAGATTGTCTGGACAAGTGGCAAACTTTTGTACAGAGATTATATTCTGCCTTCGTTACAGCAACTAATGTATTATATTTTAACTGAACTCGATAACAAGGGGGAGGTGATCAGATACTTTAACATCCGAAGAATAAAAATTCTTTATAGATATATTTCCATCGGCAAAAACGTAATCAGAATACCGAGAATCTTTTGCATATAAACTACCTCTCGTATCAGTCACCCTATAATCCAAAATGAGGTCTTGATACTTATCTCTAAATAGCTTTATTGATTTGGTATCTGGTAAAAGGTTAAAATCCCCGCAGATGATTTTTAGACCATCTATGTTTTTTGCAAAATCGAGAATCTTTTCGCTTTGTTTGATCTTTGCTTCTGTATCATTCTTTATACTTCCTTGCCATAAACCATGGATGTTAATTATCGAATATCTTTCTACTTTGACAGCCATCGCTGCACCTGCAGCAAAATTTCCAGAATAATCATTCCACTTCGTATCTAAATTATATAAAGTGATACCCCCTAAAAATGACTGGTTAAAGTCTTTCCGCACAAAAGTAGCTATGCCATATTTAAAATCCAATTTTTGCGAATCTTCGCTATAATATCCTTTTTCTCCATATTCCGAGAAATATCCCGCATAACCTGGAAGCATATTTATTATATCATTATACGCATTCTTCAGTTCGCCCCTGCTTGTCATACCATTCCCGTCTTTCAAGACCTCTTGTAAACAAAAAATATCAGTGGATGCAGAATTGTTTTCAATGTAGTGAAAAAGGGGATCTTTAATTCTACAGCCCCAAGTATTTAATGAAATTAATTTCATTGGATTGAAATAGAAATAACTTGGCATACCTTGGCACAAGTTGATATACGATATGGACCCGGGGAGAATCGAACTCCCGTCTACCGGATGCAAACCGGTTGCTTTACCACTGAGCTACGGGCCCGCAATAAATCCGCCCACCAGGATTCGAACCTACAATCACTTTTTGCGCAGCAAAAAGCCAGGAATCGCCTTCCTATTCTCAATACTTTCTGCGCCCAGTAGGATTCGAACCTACGACCATCTCCTTAAAAGGGAGCTGCTCTACCAGCTGAGCTATGGGCGCAGAAAGTATTGAGTTTTCAAAGAAGAGATTCCGCGAAAAGATAATTAATCTTTTCGCCCTTAAAAGGGATCTACCCTGCTCGCGGCAGGCAGATCTACCTCCGCCAGCTGGCGGCTGAGCTACGGGCGGAATCTTTCTTATCTTAACACAAAAATCGCCATAAATCAAACTTAAGTAATTCTAAGTAAATTAATATTGACCCCAAACTATAAATATGTAACTCTTCAAGTAGGTTTATTAGGGAGAAAAATATATGAACCGGGAATCTGCAAACAAAGGAGAATCTCCTTTAGAACTGCCACCGCTTCCTGCCTTTAGTGCGGATGTGGATGCGTTTCTGCGCGAGGGCATAAAGAAAGCGCACTCGCAGGGTGGGGAATTTCTAATTTCTGTGCCAGCAGGGTACGACCCAAATCGGGCAACAGATATCCTGACATCTCTTACAGGAATATTGGGAAGACAAATGGGGCAGGGTTATAGATTTGCGGTTGAGTTGCCCGAAGATCTTGCAGAATTTCCCAGTTTGCAACAGTTCTTTAAGCAGTATACCAACGTTGTAAAAATTACAAGAGAAAAAGCATGAAGGAGAAGATAATAAACTTTACCGACCGGGCGGTCGGTACTTAATTTCAAACAATGGGCAAAAAAATTCGCGTGGCAATTCTTTTTGGCGGCAAATCGGCTGAACACGAAGTGTCAATCCAATCAGCCAAAAATGTAGCAAAGGCTTTAGATAAAAATAAATATGATCTCACTCTTATTGGTATAGACAAGAGCGGGAAATGGTATTTAAACGAAACTTCCCATTTTTTGCTGGAATCCAAAAACCCCAGGTTATTGAAATTAAATAACTCCGGACAGGCCGTTGCTTTTGTTCCCGAAAGCAAGCCGGGACAACTGGTAAGTCTTAATCAGCGCCGGCCAGTTGAGAAAATAGACGTAGTTTTCCCTGTTCTGCACGGCCCTTTGGGGGAAGACGGCACCGTGCAGGGATTGCTAAAACTTGCCAACATACCGTTTGTAGGGCCGAGCGTGCTTGGCTCGGCCATAGGAATGGACAAAGACGCGATGAAGCGGCTGCTTAACCAGGCCGGCATACCGACTGCCGGATTTACGGTAATTTTAAATCCAAAAGAAATTTCTTTTGAAAAAGTTCGTAAAACTTTGGGTTTGCCGCTTTTTGTCAAACCGGCTAATTTGGGCTCCTCGGTGGGGACTTATAAAGTAAAAAATAAAAAAGATTTTAAGGAGGCGGTGAAAAATGCTTTTAAATTTGACCGCAAAATACTGATTGAAGAGTTTATAAAAGGAAGAGAAATAGAGTGTTCGGTCTTAGGAAATGAAAAGCCGATTGCTTCTTTGCCGGGAGAGGTTATCCCGCGCCATGAATTTTACTCCTATGACGCGAAATATATTGACCCTAACGGCGCCGATTTTAAAATTCCGGTGGATCTTCCTAAAAACACAACTAAAAAAATCCAAGACATGGCGGTTCGCGCTTTTCAGACGCTTTGCTGTGAGGGCATGGCCCGCGTGGATTTCTTTCTGAAGAAAAATGGACAAGTTCTGGTAAATGAAATCAATACCATCCCGGGATTTACCAATATCAGCATGTACCCCAAACTCTGGGCAGCAAGCGGAATTTCCCAAACTGAACTTATTGACCGGCTAATTCAACTTGCCCTGGAGCGGCATAAAAAAGAGGCAAAGTTAAAAGCCTCTTATTTACAAAGCTAAACGTATGTACTAACCTTTTAATTAGGTTAAAACTAATATTTTTGATATGATTGAAGCAGCACAAGCATATGGGAGGAAAGAAGGAATGGAGGGAAAAGAGGACATCCATAAAGAACTTGCTGATTTTCTGAACATTCAGATTAATTTTGACGCGCTTGACAGAGGAGTGCTAAGAATCAAAGAGATAGTTGAAAAACTTGAGAGAGAAGCAGTAGAGAAATTAATCCCCGACAGGGATCCTTTTCTAAATATAGAAAAGATTGTTGTTTTCAGAAATGAGGCCGGGAGAGAATGCATGCTGGCAAGCGCTTTTGTCACCGAAGCCGACTGTAAAGGCCACACGCCGGAATGTCCAATGGTGCCGCTTATCCACCTTTCTAAAGTGATGGCCTTAAGCGGACGTGCGCTTATGGGTTATCTCACCAAAGATTCCCGTAGAGTCGCCGAAATAGACGGAACGGGCAATGTTTCTTCTGGTATCAGGAAAATGGATCAGCTGCCTTTTTTGAGGCCGCCCGCGCATGTGTTAGTTCATGCTGAATATCTGGGCACGGAAGACGTAACCAAAACCTTCCCGGAGGAAGAAGGAGAAGAAATTGACTTGAATACCGGAGAGACCCTGCCCCAAGAAACAACAAAAAAAGCCCTAGCTTTCGTAAATGGGACGGCACTGATCCACAGAAAGGGGAAACTTACGAGAGCCGGCAAAATCAGGCCCTTAAATTATCTTATAACGTCCTTAGCTGGCCTCAAGCGGGGTATATATAGAAAAGAATAAATTGCACAAAAGACCCCTTGAGGGTCTTTTTTTATGTCTGCTATCTGTTATATTTAACTTATGGTTGATTACCGGATTATACTTCTTCTCTCAATTACCGTAGTTTTGATTTGGCTCTCTATCGTCATGTACAGGCGATCACGCGAGCATATTTATTTCAGTCTATTTGTCTTTTCGGTTGGAATATGGTCGTTCACTCTGGGAATGTTGTATCTCTCTACCTCCCTCAGATTTCTCGATTTCTGGAGCAGAATGGTCTATGTATCCGGTAGTATCATACCAGTTCTTTTCTACTATTTTAGCGTTGTCTTTACCAAAAGAAAAATCCAGAGATGGGTGTTTGTTCTTCTTTTTTTATCCGTTGTCCTCGTATCGTATGTTTACCTCTTTACCCCCTTATTTTTAGCAGGGGTTATGGTTGAAAATGGCTTCAAGGGTTTTGTGTATGGCAGTGCAAGACTAGTCTTTGATATTTATTTTGACCTTATTTTTCTGGCCGGATTTCTAACCATGTATCATGGTCTTTCCAAAGATAAACAACGAAGAACAGAATTTATATTCATAACGGCCGGAACCTTATTCGGCCTTATTCTTGCCGGAAGCACTAACGTAGTATTACCTCTTTTCAACTGGTTTGAATATCTCTGGGCAGGCCCGGTGGGAGCCGCTATCTGGGCGGCCATCCTTACTTACGGCATAGTCCGCCACCAGCTTCTAGATATTAAGGTTATTGCAACCGAACTCTTCACTTACGCCTTGATCTTTGTGCTCTTTATTCGCCTGCTGCTCTCCCAAAACCAAGGAGATTTGATATTTAATGGCGCTTTGTTTCTGGCAACTTCGGTATTGGGAACTTTGCTGATTCTGGCCGTTACCAAAGAAGTGCGCAGCCGAGAACAGATTGCCCAATTAGCCAAGCAGCTGCAAATAAGCAATGAGGAGCTGAAAAAATTGGATGAGGCTAAATCCGAATTTATCTCTATTTCCTCCCACCAACTGCGAGCCCCTTTAACCGTGATCAAGGGCTATGTATCGCTCTTCCTGGAAGGATCATTCGGAGCAGTGGCAGATGCCGGTAAAGATGCCTTGGGAAAAGTAATGTTTGCCACCGACCAACTGGTAAAATTGATAAACGATTTGCTGAACTTATCCCGCATAGAATCCGGCAAAATACATTATGATTTTGTAAAAGTAGAATTTAGCAGTCTGGTGCAGAAAATAATGACGGAATTTCAGCTGGTGGCGCAAAAAAGGAATAAAGAACTAATTTTCCAAGGGCAGCCGGAAAAAGAAATTTATCTTTATTTAGATCCGGATAAAATACGGGAAGTAGTTGTGAATTTGGTGGACAATGCCATGAAATATTCAGCCAAAAAAATATCGGTAAGTCTTAAAGACGGAGAGGGGAATAAAGTTCGTCTGATCGTAACCGATGATGGCATGGGCTTGCGCCCTGAAGATATAAGCAGGATTTTTACTAAATTTATCCGCACTACTGAAGCCCAAAAACTTGATCCCAATGGCATGGGCCTGGGGCTTTATTTTGTTAAGCGAGTAGTGAAAGATCACGGGGGCAAAGTTTGGGCAGAATCAAGTGGTCTGGGGAAGGGAAGTACTTTCATCGTTGAACTGCCTGTCAAAAAATGAGTATTGATTAAATAATTAGAACGATTAGAATAATTAGGTTAATTATGGCGCGGATTCTGACTAAAGATACGGTAAATAAAATCGGCCAGGAGGTAATTCTGATGGGCTGGGTGCATTCCCGTCGCGACCACGGGAAGCTTATTTTTATTGATTTAAGAGACCGGTGGGGACTTGTACAGGTAGTTTTTAGCCCCAAAGACGGCAAGCATATTGAAGGTGCCGAAAAACTCCGCGATGAGTGGGTGGTCAAACTTACCGGATTGGTGAAAGAGCGTCCCCGGGGCATGGAAAATCCTGAAGTGCCGACCGGCCATATTGAAATAGAAGCAACCGTCTTGGAAATTTTAAATGAAGCAAAAAACCCGCCCTTTCCGCTGCAAACAGCCGGACATGAGATAGAAGAGGAATTGCGTTTAAAATATCGCTATCTGGATTTGCGCCGAGCCCAGCTGCAGAAAAATTTTATCTTGCGCGATGCAGTTTCTTTTTTCATGCGTAAATTTTTGCATGAAAAAGATTTTATTGAAATAGAAACTCCCATCCTGACCAAATCCACCCCGGAGGGGGCCCGCGACTATGTTGTTCCCTCCCGGCTTTATCCTGGCAAGTTTTTTGCCCTGCCCCAATCACCGCAGCAATATAAGCAATTACTCATGGTTGCCGGCATGGAGCGATATTTTCAACTTGCCCGCTGTTTCCGCGATGAAGATACCAGAGGGGACCGCCAGCCGGAATTTACCCAGCTGGATATGGAAATAAGCTTTATCGGTGAAGAAGATGTTATCGCGCTTAACGAGGAGTTAGCAATTGAATTAATCAAAACGGTGGCGCCTCATAAAAAAATTCAAGCTATGCCCTTTCCGCGCCTTCCTTATCAAGAAGCGATAGAAAAATACGGCAGCGATCGGCCGGATTTGCGCACTGATAAAAATGATCCGGATCTTCTGGCCTTTGCCTGGGTGCTGGATTTTCCTTTTTTTGAAAAGGACAAAGAAGACAAATGGACTTTCACTCATAATCCCTTTTCCGCGCCCAAGCCGGAATATTTGGATTCCCTTCTGCAGAAGAAAAATATTTCTGAAATTAAAGCCGCGCAATACGACTTAACCCTAAACGGGTTTGAAATTGCCGGCGGCAGCATTAGAAATCATCGCCCGGAAGCTTTGGACGCGGTTTTGGAAATTATTGGCATTGGAAAAGAGGAAAGGGAGAAAAATTTCGGGCACCTGCTGGACGCTTTATCTTTTGGCGCGCCCCCGCATGGCGGTATTGCTTGGGGGCTTGACCGTTTTGTAACTTTGCTCGCCGGAGAACCCAATATTCGGGAAGTCATTGCTTTCCCTAAAACCGGCGACGCCAGAGATCCTTTAATGGAAGCACCAGCCGAACTGGCGGAAAAACAGCTTAAAGAGTTGCAGATACAGGTGAGAAAACAGTAATCCATGGCTTTTCAAGTACGACAGGAAAAGTTTGAGGGCCCCTTGGAAGTTTTGCTGGATTTGATAGAAAGAGAAAAACTTTCTGTTACCGAGGTTTCTTTGGCAAAGCTAACCGACGAATATCTTATTTATATTAAAAGCCTAGAAGCAGTTGATCCGGTAGAATTGGGGGAATTCCTGGTAGTAGCGGCCCAGCTTATCTTGATTAAATCCAGAGCTCTCCTGCCTTCTTTGCCTCTCAATGAGGAAGAGGAAGGATCCATAGAAGAATTGGAAAAGCGTCTGGCCGAATATCAACGGATTCGCGACTTAAGCCGCGAAATTAAAATGCTGGCCGGAGCCGGCAAATATATTTTTACCAGAGAATCTTTTGCGGGCAGGGAACCGGTATTTTATCCGCCGCCTAAATTAGTTCCCGGGATGCTTAAACAAGCCTTTACTTTCTTCCTTGCTTCTTTGCCTAAATTGGAAAAGCTGGCGGAGGAAAAAATTAAAAAAATTATTTCGCTGGAAGAAAAAGTATCGCATATACGGTCATTTTTATCAGACACGTTGGAACGCGTCTTCTCCGATCTAGTAAAAGGAGCTAAAGAGAAAGTGGAAGTTATAGTTAGCTTTTTGGCCATTCTGGAACTTGCCAAACAAAAATTCGTGGATTTGG
Organism: uncultured Candidatus Saccharibacteria bacterium; assembly: GCA_964412615.1. Classification (GTDB taxonomy): domain Bacteria; phylum Patescibacteriota; class Minisyncoccia; order Sungbacterales; family HO2-52-23; genus CAYPPK01. The sequence goes on along the minus strand of CAYPPK010000004.1, from coordinate 64,508 downwards.
ATCAAGAAAAGCTTTTTTCGGATATTAAAATCAAAAAATTATAGTTATGAATTTAAAATCAGCAATAGAAGCAATTTTATTCGCCTACGGGGATCCGATCAGTATTGATAAATTGGCCAAAGGCGCGAAAGCTAGCAAAGAAGAGGTGTTGGCATCGCTTGCTGAGCTGAAAGAAGAATATAAAAATCGGGGATTGGTTTTAATGGAAAAAGACGGAGAATGGCAGTTGGGGTCAAACCCAGCCAACGCCGCTTTGATTGAGGAACTGGTAAAAAGCGATTTCAGTGAAGAGCTTTCCCGAGCGGCCCTGGAAACACTCGCCGTAATTGCTTACAAAGGTCCTCTTACCCGAATGGATATAGAATATGTGCGAGGCGTAAATTCTTCTTTTACGCTGCGCAATTTGACCTTGCGGGGTCTTATAGAGCGAATTGAAAATCCTAAAGACGCTCGCTCCTATTTATATCGGGTAAGTTTTGATTTTCTGCGGCACCTGGGACTGGGTTCCAGCGAAGAGCTGCCGGGATTCAAGGAATTTAAGGAACAAAAAATTGAATTGCCAACTGAACAATGAATCCCACACATAATCTTGGATGATATGCAAGCAATTTTGTATCAAATCTTTATAACCACTCTGCTGTCGGAGAAAGCCGGCACAAAATTATGTATGGGATGAATTCTTCCTCTCGCTTAATTTCTCTCTTGGCATTGCTTTTTGCCAGTATCTTGGCTCTCATTTCTTTACAGAATCAAGAAAAAAGCAGCACAGGAGCTAGCAACCCTAAGGCGGGTTTAGTGACCGCCCAAGTTTTGCCAAGGGAATTGGAGCCGGAACTTAGCGCTCAGGCATTTTTAGTTAAAATTATTGGTAGAGGGCAGCCTTTGCTTAAGCGTAGAGAATGGAAGCCCTTGCCGCCGGCCAGTTTAACTAAATTATTGACGGTGTTGCTTGCCCAAAAAAATCTCAGCCAGAATGCTGTTTTAACTATTTCTAAAACCGCCAAATTGGTTGGCGAAAAACAAAGTTCAGCCAAAGAGGGGGAGAGTTTTTTACTTGCTCAGATTATACCTCTGGCTTTGCTAAGTTCTTCCAATGATGCAGCCATGGCTCTGGCCGAAGAGATGGGAGCAAAATTAGGAGGAAGGGACCCGGCCGAGCAGCAAGAACTTTTTTTGGAGGTCATGAATATTCAAGCTCAAGCCATCGGCATGGAAGACTCGCAGTTTACTAATCCAACTGGTTTGGACGCGGAAGGACATCGCACTTCTGCCCAAGATTTGGCTCGTCTCGCCGAATTTATTTGGGTCAGGCAACCAAACATTTGGGAACTCTCTCGGCAAACTGTCCAAGAAGTTATTTCCCTGCAGGGCACGATTTATACTGCCCAAAGTACTAATGAATTGCTTAAAGAATTTCCTGCCATTTTGGGCGGAAAGACCGGCTTTACTGATAATGCCAAGGGAACACTGTTGATGCTTTACCCTTTAAAAACCGGAGAAGTTGCGGTTATAGTAATATTAGGATCAGAAGACAGATTTGCCGACGGCAGAAAAATTATTCAATGGTTGGAAAATTATGGCAGCTGAATTTAATGATGTAGCAAGCGTAATAAAAATTTTTAGCTTATCAGCTTTTGCTTTCGCGGTCGCGATTTTGTGGACTCCGCTTTTAACCAAATACTTATATAAATACCAACTTTGGCGCAAAAACGTGCGTCAGTTTAGTCCGGACGGTTCCCAAACGCCGCTTTTTGCCGCTTTGCACAAAGAGCGCGAGACCAAAGTGCCGCGCCTGGGCGGCATGCTTATCTGGGTCACAACAGTTGGTTTGGCATTGCTTCTCTGGGTCATTGCCCAGATAACTGATAGCGCGTTTTGGGACAAAGCTAATTTCCTTTCCCGTAATCAAACCTGGCTGCCGCTTTTTACTTTGCTGGCTGCTTCGCTTCTGGGTCTAGCTGATGATTTGGTGCAAACTATCGGCAAAGGAGGATCGTATATCGCCGGCGGCATCAAATTTTGGCACCGATTATTTGCGGTTTTTCTCATTGCTTTGGCTGGTGCTTGGTGGTTTCATTATAAACTCGGCTGGGACACCATCTATGTGCCTGGGCTGGGAGATGTTTTTATCAACGGGTGGTATATTCCGCTTTTTGTCGGAACCATGATTCTTTTGTTTTCCTCCGGTATTGTAGACGGAATTGACGGTCTTTCCGGCGGGGTGTTCGCCTCGGTTTTTGCCGCCTATGCCGGCATTGCCTTTTTCCGCGGGCAAATTGACTTAGCCGCCTTTGCCGCCGTGATTTTGGGCACTATTTTGGCCTTTCTTTGGTTTAATATTCCGCCGGCGCGTTTTTATATGGGAGAATCGGGAATTTTAGGTCTTACTACCGCCCTTACCGTAGTGGCTTTCCTTTCCGACTCGGTAATGGCCCTGCCAATCATCGGTTTTGTTTTAATGGCAGAAGTTGCTTCGGATGTTATCCAATTTGCTTCCAAAAAAATTCGCGGGAAAAAAATTTTTCTTATCGCCCCCATTCACCATCACTTTGAAGCTAAGGGCTGGCCGCCCTATAAAGTTACCATGCGCTTTTGGGTCATCAGTTTGGTAGCTGCCATCATCGGCATGGCCGTAGCCTTAATCGGACGCTAAAAGAATTAGGCACAACTAAACTACACTATATCCACAAATTTGTCTTAAAATTGCTATAGCATTTATACGTCAAATTGATATAAAATATTATAAAATATAAAGATGAATAAGTTAGGGTCAAATCAGCAAAAAATTTTACTTTTATTGTATGCCGGACTGGCTTTGGGACTTTCTGGTTCTCCCCGGCGCTATTTCCGCATATTAAAAATGACCGGAAAGGAATGGCAAAGGATTGATCGCTACGCACTTCATAGATCAATTAAAAAACTATATCAATCAAAATTAATTGAAGAAAAAACAAATAAAGATGGTACAATTAGGCTTGTGCTTTCAGTAGGTGGGAAACATAAAGCCCTTAGTTTTAAAATTGATAAAATGAATATCTGCAAGCCAAAAACATGGGATAGAAAATGGAGAGTCGTCATATTTGACGTGCCAGAGCATCTCAAAAAACTAAGGGACGCACTGCGAGAACATTTAAATCAATTTGGATTTCTATATTTGCAAAAAAGCGTTTTCGTTCATCCGTTTCCTTGTTCGGATCAAATGGAGTTTTTAATTGAATTTTATCAAGCACGCCCATATGTAAGACAACTTCTGGTGGAAAAGATAGATAATGAGCTGCATTTAAAAAAGAAGTTTGATCTTCTTAAATATTAAGAATAAATTCGCTGTATATTTGCTATAGCAAATATGAGTAGAATTTAAAAGAGGTTGTTGCGAATCTTTTTTGATCAGCTTAATATTAAGCTATGGCCTATGATATTTTAATAAAATCCGGCACGGTGATAGATGGTACGGGCAGTCCGGCCAAACTCGCGGATATAGGCATTAATGGCGACCGCATCGCAGACGTGGGAAATCTGGAAAATGCGGCTGCGGCTTTCACTATAAATGCTTCGGAAAAAATTGTAAGCCCGGGATTTATTGATATTACCAATCATTCTGATACGCATCTAACCCTTTTTAAATATCCTCTGCAGGAATCCATGCTGAGGCAAGGGGTTACCACCATCATCGGCGGAAATTGCGGGGCTTCTTTGGCTCCACTTGCGTCTCGTGATGCTATTGGCGCCATTCGTAAATGGGCCGATCCTTCTGAAATTAATACCGACTGGGCGACGGTTGCTGAATATTTGCCTGTTTTGGAAAATCTAAGTTTGGGCATAAATTTTGGCACTCTGATAGGGTACGGAACCCTGCGCCGAGGAGTAATTGGAGACGAAATCAGAATTTTAACTCTGGAAGAGCGCGAACAAATCAAATTGCTTTTGCGTCAGGGAGCAGCCGAAGGAGCGTTCGGGCTGTCGCTTGGCTTGGCTTATGGACATGAACGCATTTCTTCTACCGAAGAAATTATTGAAATTGCTAAAAATCTTTCCGGAACTGACAGAATAATAAAAATTCACCTTCGTTCCGAAGGTAGGGAAATTTTGGCCAGTGTTAATGAAGCAATCCGTATCGGCCGAGAAACAGGCTTAACTATTGTCATCAGTCATTTCAAAGCCATTGGCAAGAAAGCGTGGCCGGCTTTAGCCGGCGCCTTGGAACTTATTACCCGGGCCAGGGCTTCGGGCCTAAATATTTATTTTGACGTGTCGCCTTATCGGACCACTGGATCATTGCTTTATCTTTTAATACCCGGATGGGCTCGCCAAGGCGGATTTAGCGAACTTTTCCGCAGAATAGACGATCCGACCGAAAGGAAAAAAATAATTCAAGCCCTGCAAACACATACTTTGCATTACGATAAAATTTTAATTACGGCAGCTAAGAATAAAAGCATTGTCGGCCATACCTTGGCAGAATTGGCTGAAGAGGGGGGACTATCGCCGGAAGAAACCCTGGTTGCGACTGTGCGGGCCAATGAAGGACGAGTAACTATAATTGGACAAACCGTTTCGTTAAAAAATACCGAACTGGAAATGGGCAATGAAAATGCCATTATTTCTTCCGACGGCTTGGGAATTTCGCAAGAAGCGCAAAATTCGGGAGATCTTATGCATCCGCGCTCTTTTGGAACTTTTCCCCGCTTTATAGGAAGAATGGCGCCTAAATTAAATATTTCCCTGCCGGAAGCAATAAAAAAAGCAACTTCCTTGCCCGCCCAAGCTTTGGGATTGGAAGCTAGGGGGATTATTGCTAAGAAAAATTTTGCTGATTTGGTTATTTTTGATTCCCGCCTGCTGCAGGACCGCGCTACTTATCAAAATCCCTACCGCTATCCGGCCGGGCTGGAATGGGTGGTAGTTAATGGTAAAATCGCGGTGAGTCAAGGTAGAATCACCGGAACCAGAACGGGTAAAATTTTAAGGAAAAAATAGTGAAAATTTCTGCTTTCAAAGGTAAAAAAGCATTGGTTTTGGGTCTAGGATTGCATGGCGGGGGAGTCGGAACTGTAAAATTCTTGCACCGAGCAGGAGCAAACATTACCGTAACCGACCTTCGTCCCCGCCGGGTATTGGCCCCCTCCCTGGCCATTCTTTCCCGGTACAAAAAAATACGCTACGTTTTGGGCCGGCATCGCCGCCAAGACATTTTAGAAGCTGATTTTATCGTCAAAAATCCCGGCGTAAGGCCTGATTCCTTTTATTTGCGGCTAGCCTCTAAAAACAAGATTCCGGTAACTTCCGACTTGGGTATTTTTTTCAATTATTCTCCGGCGACTATTATTGGGGTTACGGGAACGCGCGGCAAATCAACAACGGCTTTTCTCATCTGGAAATTTTTGAAAACCAAATTTTCCCGAGTGTACCTAGGCGGAAATATCCGCAAATCAGTTTTAGAATTCCTTCCGGATCTACGCCCGGGTGATATGGTAATTCTAGAGCTTTCCAGTTTTCAGCTGGCTGATTTGGCTCGCGAGAAAAAAAGCCCGTCTTTGGCGGTTTTTACCAGTCTCTATCGCGATCATTTAAATTGGCATAAATCAATGTCTGACTATGTCAAGGCCAAGGCGGTAATTTTTAAATTTCAAAAGCCAAGCGACTATCTTTTTGCCAATCCGGCCGATAAAGCCGTAAGGCAATTAATTAAGTCCGCTCCTTCCCGAAAAATTCTGCCCCGACTCTCGCTGCCGTTAAAAAAAATAGTAAAGCAAAATTTAGGACAGCACTACGAGCCAGCGGTTGCCTTGGCCGCGGCGATAGCTAAACATTTCAATGTTTCCATTTCATCGGTAGAGAAAATTCTGCAGAATTTTAGGGGTTTAGCTGAACGCCAGCAAAAAATTGCCACCGTTAGGGGCGTAACTTTTATTGACGATACTACGGCTACTTCCCCCGATGCCGCTTTAGCGGCGTTGAAAAGATTCCGCGCGTTAGCGGGGAAAAAGAAACTTATCCTTATTGGCGGAGGACAGGACAAGAATCTTGATTTTAGAAAATTTAGCGCCGCGATAAAAAGAAAAACAGACTTGATAATTTTTCTTCCCGGAACCGCAACCAGAATTATTAGAAAAAAACTGCTGGCCAGCCGTTTCCCCGCCTCCCAAATAAGAGAAGCAAAATCCATGGCTCACGCCGTGCGTTTAGCTTATGAATTTGCCCGCCGGGGAGATATAGTTTTGCTTTCTCCTGGTGCGGCCAGTTTTGGTTTGTTTTTAAATGAATTTGACCGCGGTAAGCAATTTATTAAAGCGGTAAAAAATTTGAGATCAAATGTTTAAATCTGCGGATAAATGGCTGCTTTATGCAACCCTGATCTTGTTTGGCGGCGGCCTTTTAATACTGGGTTCCGCTTCCATGGTCATATCCGTGCGCAACTCCGGCTCTATTGGTTACTATGTTTTAAAGCAATTAATTTTGGGTGGGGGAGTCGGACTGGCAGCTCTGGTGATAGCTTACCGAATCCCTTACCGGGTTTGGAAAAAATTATCTTTACCGCTTATGCTTTTTTCTTTTGTTCTGTTGGCTATTTTATTTCTTCCGCAATTAAGTTATTCTTGGGGTGGAGCGCGTCGCTGGTTGGTTTTGGGGCCCATAACTTTTCAGCCCTCTGAATTTTTAAAATTGGCCTTTGTTATTTATTTAGCGAGCTGGTTGGATGCCAGGCGCGAAGACGTTCACAGTGTTTCTTACGGCATGATACCCTTTGCCATTATGCTGGCCATCGTAGGAATGTTTATGATCATGCAGCCGGATATAGGAACCCTTATGGTAATTGCCGCTACGGCAGGTTTGCTGTATTTTCTCGGTGGGGGAAAAGTGTCGCAAATGGTAACTCTGGGCGGATTTGGGCTGATTATGCTTTATTTTTTGGTGCAGCTTGCTCCCTACCGGCTAAACCGTTTCAAAGTATTTTTCAATCCCGGCGTTGATCCGCAGGGCATAGGTTACCAAATTACCCAGGCTTTTATCGCCATCGGGTCCGGAGGATTTTTCGGCCAGGGATTTGGCCAAAGTTTGCAAAAATATAATTATCTTCCCGAACCCATGGGGGATTCAATTTTTGCGATCTTTGCCGAGGAAATGGGTTTTTTGGGAGCAGTCGCCCTGATTCTGCTTTTTGGTTTCCTTTTTTGGCGGGGTTTAGTCATTGCCAAAAATGCCCATGATAATTTTGGCAAACTATTGGCTGCCGGCTTATCTATAAGCATTATGACTCAGGCTTTTGTTAACATGGCAGCTATTTCCGGGCTATTGCCGCTCACCGGCATACCGCTGCCTTTTATAAGCTACGGTGGAAGTTCGCTGGCCATAACTTTGGCCAGCATCGGCATCTTACTAAATATTTCCAGGCATATTTAATATGAGGTTACTATTTACCGGAGGAGGTTCTGGCGGGCATATTACACCCATTGTGGCTGTGATCCGCGAACTAAAGCAAATAGCGTCCCGCGAACAAATTTTGGATTTGCAATTTTTTTATGCCGGCCCCGAAGATGATTTTGCTAAAAATTTATTACGGGAAGAAGGAGTTACTTTTGTGTCTATTGCCAGCGGAAAATTGCGCAATTATTTTTCTTTAAATAATTTTGCCGACTTCTTTAAATTAGTCATGGGAATAATCCAGGCTTTATGGAATTTATTTTTAATCATGCCGGACGTGGTTTTTTCCAAGGGAGGATACGGAGCCTTGCCCTCGGTAGTAGCAGCCGCTCTTTACCGCATTCCTTTAATTATCCATGATTCTGACGCCGAACCCGGCAAAGTAAACAGTTTTTCCGCCCGCTTTGCTTCGCGCATCGGCATTGCTTTTCCCAGCGCGGCTAATTTTTTCCCTCCCGCCAAAACCGCCTTAGTAGGCGTTCCCATCCGCAAGCATATTTTTGGGGGCGGGGGAGAAGAGGCTAAAGAGCGACTAAGCGTATTTTCCAAGCTGCCGGTATTGGGCATCATTGGAGGCTCACAAGGATCGCAGAAAATAAACGAAGCAATAATTGGAGTTTTAAAAGAATTGGCAAATGAATTTGAAATTGTTCACCAAACAGGAACAAAAAATTATGAAGAAGTGGCAGGAGAGGCAAAAGTAATTTTAGAGATAGGCAAAGCAGAACATTATCATCCCTTTCCGTTTTTTGACGAGGAAAGGTTGCGAGATTTTTACGCGGTAGCGGATTTATTGATAGCCAGAGCCAGTGCTACTATAATTTTTGAAATTGCCGCCTGGGGGAAGCCTTCTATTCTTATTCCCCTGCGTAATGCCGCCCAAGACCATCAAAGAAAAAATGCTTATGGATATGCCGTTGATGGAGCAGCTGTAGTAATTGAGGAAACAAATTTGTCTCCGCATATTCTTCTAGCCGAAATCAAGAAAATTATTAGCAATCGGGAACAAATGAGAAAAATGTCAGAAGCTGCTCAACGCTTTGCCCGTATTAATTCAGCGGAAGTTATTGCCCGGGAAATCTTGAAATTGGGAATTCATTGACCGCTCGCTTGTCTGATACTCTCGCCGTATGCATTTTGAAAGCGTCAAAAATTCCCAGCTCGCTAAAGAGTTTTCTTATTGTAGCGCTTCGCGCTTTATCTAAAAAATATGTCAAATATTCGCGTTCGTATAGCACCAAGCCCAACGGGATTTCTTCACGTCGGTACTGCTCGTACCGCGCTTTTTAATTATCTTTTTGCCAAAAAGCAAGGCGGAGAATTCGTTTTACGTATCGAAGACACTGATTTAGAACGGTCTTTGCCCGAATACGAAAAAGATATAAGTGACGGCCTAAATTGGCTTGGGATTGCCGGAGATGAAAATCCGGAAAAAGGCGGCCCCTATGCTCCTTATCGCCAAAGCGAAAGATTACCGACTTACGAGAAGCATTTTGATACCCTGCTTAGACAAGGAAAGATTTTTTATTGTTTTCATTCGGAGAAGGAATTAGAGAAGGAGCATGCCAAACTCATGGAAGCCAAACAGTCGCCGGCGCATATTTGCGCGTACCGCAATTTTTCTTTGGCAGAAGCAAAAACTTTAGCCGAAACTAAACCCGATTATATCTTCCGCTTCAAAACTCCCGCCGGGCAGAAAATTACTTTTCCCGATGCTATCCGAGGAGACGTTTCTTTTTCTTCCGATCTAATGGGAGACTTTTCCGTGGCTAAACGGCCTGACGTGCCTTTGTATAATTTTGCCGTAGTGGTAGACGATCAGGAAATGCAAATTTCCCATGTAATCCGGGGAGAGGATCACATTTCTAACACTCCCAAACAATTGCTCCTGATAAACGCGCTTGGTTTTTCGGTTCCTACTTATGCTCATTTGCCCTTGCTTTTAGGCGCCGACCGCTCCAAATTATCCAAAAGGCATGGCGCTACATCAGCAAGCGAATACAGAGATCAAGGCTACTTACCGGAAGCTTTATTTAATTTTATGGCTCTGTTGGGCTGGAATCCGGGAAATAATCGGGAAATCCTAACCAGAGAAGAAATAATCCAGGAATTTTCTTTGGAGCGAGTGCAAAAGGCCGGGGCCGTGTTTGATCTACAAAAACTTGATTGGATGAACGGAGAATATATCCGCAAGAAATCCGCAGCGGAACTCACAAAACTTTGTCTGCCGTATCTCACGGATTTCTTGCAATTTTCAATTCCCAATAACCAATTTTCAATGGAATATATTGAAAAAGTCATTGGCCTTGAACAGCCTCGGCTTAAAAAACTCTCCGAGATAGGGGAGAGGACCGACTACTTTTTCCGAGAGCCGGAATATGATAAAGAATTGTTGCGCTGGAAAAACATGAGCGATCAAGAAATTTTAGAATCCTTGCAAGATTCTGAAAAACTGATTTCTACCGCAGGTTTCACCGATCAAGCCGCGGTAGAAAAATCTTTTCTGGCGGCCAAGGGGGAGGGAGACAAAGGAAGGCTGCTCTGGCCCTTGCGGGTGGCCTTAACCGGCAAAAAAACTTCCCCCGGCCCGTTTGAGATCCTGTGGATTATGGGCGCGGCAGAGGCAAAAAAACGTCTTGCCAAAGCCAAAAAACTCTTTGGTTGATTTCGTTTGAAAAAGAGCTTATTTCTGCTATGATGAAAATGTGAAGATTTTCTGGAACAAGCCTTTTTTGATAGCGCTGATTTTTTTAGCTGCATTTTTTATATTTGCCGGCCAAGGCCAAACCCAGTCGGTAAACGAATTGCAGCAGCAAATTGAACAAAAAAATAACGAAATAAAAAAACTGGAAGCAGAGGCAGAAAAATTTCGTGCCGAAATAGCCGCCAAACAAGATCAAGGCAAAACTCTGCAGGCAGAATTAGCCCGTATTGACAGAACAATTAAACAGCTGCAAAACGATATTAACATTAACAGGTTAAAGATCCAGCGGGCCGAATTAGAAATTCGCAACCTGGGCAGCGATATAACCGATAAAGAGGCGGCCATACGAAAATTAAGAGCCGGTCTGGCCGGCGTAGTCCAAGTAGTGGCAGAAGAAGAACAAGAACCCTTAATTGCCGTGCTGCTGAAAGGATTTTTGTCTGATTTTTTTAGCCAACTGGAATATCTTTCCCGGGCCAGGGGAAAAATGCTAACTTCAGTGGAAGCTTTGCGGACCTTGCGAGCTGAATTACAAGAACAAAAAAACCAAGCAGAAAATAAAAAAAATGAGGCAATAGAATTAAAGAAAATACTTTCCGACCGAAATGCAGCTGTGGCCAATGAACGCAGCCAGCGTAATGCTTTATTAACCCAGACCAAAAATCAAGAACGCCTATATCAAGCGCTTCTAATTGCCAATGAGGAAAAAATTGAAGCTCTGGAAAAGGAAGTCCAAGCCATTGAGCAAGAAATTAAAGTAACAATTGATCCCTCATCTTTGCCAGCTAAAGGCAAAGGAATTCTTGGTTGGCCCTTGCCGGAAATTTCTTTGCAATCCTGCTGGAACGGAGGAGAAGCCATAAAAAATTGTGTTACCCAATTTTTCGGCTATACTTCTTTTGCTTTGGCCGGAGGCTATGGCGGCAAACAAGGACATAATGGCATGGATTTCCGCGCCAATGTTGGCACTCCTGTGCTGGCGTCTGAAAATGGAATGGTGGCGGCCACTGGGGATACCGACTTGGGGTGCCGCGGCGCTTCTTATGGAAAATGGATTTTAATTCGACATCCCAATAATTTATCCACCCTTTATGCTCACTTGTCGCAAATCAGCGTAGCGGCCGGACAAGAGGTGAAGAGGGAAGAGCGCATCGGCCTATCTGGGAAGACCGGATATGCCACCGGGCCGCATCTGCATTTGACTCTGTTCGCAACCCAAGCCGTTGAGATCCGAACCATAAAATCACGCGTGTGCGGAAGAGATATGACCTTGCCCTTTGCCGGCAACGATGCTGCTTCCGGAGTGCAAGGATACCTGAACCCATTAGACTATCTCTAAATCCCAGTTATAATGGAAATAAATTTAAATTTATGTCTGCTCTAGTCGCAAGTTTAGGCATATTATTGGTAATAATAGTTCCCTTGGCCAGAGTAAACGCTCAAGCTGAATTTTTGAATCCCGACAAAATTTTTGAGGCATTAAAGGAAAATATAACTATTCCTCTTCCCAATACTTCCATAGACAATACGCCAGTGCCTTCGCCGGAACAGGCTCTAGAAAAAGCTTCTCCCAAGTTGCGCGAAGTAAATCAGGAAGTGCAAAATGAGACGGGAATTGATTTTGCTAAATTAATCGGCTGGTTTGCCAAAGTTCTAAGAGTATTTTTTCTAACCATTGTCAATATTCTGGAAACCGTGGCGCAGGCGCTGGAAAAAAATAAAGAATGTACTTCTAATTGTTAAGCGTTAATTTTTTAGATCTCGTCCTCCGTGAAATTTCTTGTGAATTTCACGGAGTCTTTTATTGGTAACGTGAGTATAAATTTGGGTAGTAGCAATATTGCGATGGCCGAGAAATTCTTGCACCGCGCGCAAATCCACGCCTTGATTTAATAAATCCGTGGCAAAACTGTGTCTTAAGGTATGAGGTGTTGCAAGCAGAGGGATACCAGAAATTTTTGAATATTTCTGCACCAGCAGCTCAACTGCTCTGGTCGTAAGGCGCAAAGAAGAAGTATTAGGGCCTCGCAACCGCGCAAAAAGGGCCGGATCATCATCTGCGCGCGAAGCAAGATACTTTTTTATCCAATATAAAGCCCGTTCGGAAAAATAGACCGTTCGGGGGTACCCGCCTTTGCCGGTAATTCCTATTTCAAAATCATCTTTATTTTTTGCTCCAGCTAAGTGCTTTTTATCCAAAGCCACGAGTTCAGCTACTCTTAAGCCCGTGCTAAAAAGGACTTCCAGTATAGCCCTGTCACGAACTCCTGTCTCTATGTTTATATTAGGCGCAGTTAAAAGCTTTTCAATTTGCTCCAAACTAAGAAATTTAACTTGCCGTTCACGTCTTTCTTTGGGAAGTTTAATTTTTTCGGTTGGTAGGGAAGGGATGTTTTTTTCATGGAAAAAGGCTAGCAAAGCCCTAAGCGCTATTAAATACCGCATCTGGGTTGATATTTGCAGCCCGGAAGCTGCCTTTCTGGTCACATTAGGCAATTTGGCAAGCCAGAGACGGTATTGGGATATATGGTCTTCCATTAAATCCGGGGGAGTAAGTTTTTCCAATTTACTTTTTCTCAACCAAAGAAAAAATTTATTTAAAAATCTGGAATAATTTATTACCGTATTTAAACTTAAACCTTTTTCCACTTGGCAATAGGCTTCAAATTCGACAAGATATTGGGGGATTGCTTTGGGCATAGTTAAAGCTATCTTACTTCGCTTTATCTACATTATACGAAGTATAGTAGCTAGCACAAAACCAATTTATCCACAGCCCCCTATCCCCAAAGTCGGCATTTAAGCTATAGTATTTGATATGCGAACCTCCTACTCCGCAATAGAAACTTATTTGCAGTGTCCGCAGAAATATAAATTTCAGGAAATTGACCGTCTTAAGGTCCCCAAATCAGACGAGGCGGTTTTTGGTTCTTTGATCCACGACACGCTTAAGTTTATGTTTAAGCGCAACCCTCTTTTTCCAACCTTAGACGAGGTAGTTGCCTACTTTAGAGAAAATTGGCCCGCGCCGGAGAAATTAAATTGGAACGATACGGAGCAAAAAACTTATTTTACCGAAGGAGTGCGAATGCTAAAACGATTTTACGAAAGCAATGCTCCATGGAATTTCACGGTCGTAGATCTGGAGTCGCGCTTTGAGGTGGCGATAACAGATGAAAAATCCGGCGAAACCCATATCCTAGCTGGTATTATTGACAGAATCGATAAGCAGGAGGACGGGAAATACGAGATCATTGACTACAAGACCTCCCGGCGCATGCCTTCGCAAGAGGCCTTGGATAAAAACCTGCAGCTTTCGCTATACTCGCTGGGTTTGCAAAAACGCTGGCCCCATTTAAGTCCGGAAGAAATAACTCTAAGCTTATATTTTCTCAAACACGGGGAAAAACTAAGCACCAAGACGACAACCGAAACCACAGAAAAAACCAAAGAGCATATACTTGCGACTATTAGTGAAATTCAAGAACGGCTAAAAAGCAACAAAGAATTTGAACCGATGCCGGGTCCCTTATGCGATTGGTGCGGATTTAAACCCCTTTGCCCAGCTTGGAAGCATTTATATCGCAAGCAAGAAGCCGGAATTAAGAATAAAGAAGAAGCCGATGCGACTATCACCGAATATTTGAGTTTAAAAAAACAAAATCAGGCAACTGAAGTTCGCTTAGCCGAATTGCAAAGCCAAATAAAAAAATTTATGGAAGAACGGGGTCTTACCCGGGTTTTTGGCGAGGAAGGGTATATATCTAAAAAATTGCAGCAACGCTACGAGTATGATTTAAATAAAATAAAAGAGCTGCTCTCCCCTCTCGGCAAATGGGAGGAAATTCTAAAGGCGGATGAAATTAAATTGAAAAAAATTCTTAAGGAAATTCCCGAAGCAACGCGTCAGGAAATAGAAAATGCCCGCCGCCTTAATAAAGAATATTCCGTTTTAACCGTAGCAATGGAGAAAATAAAACGTTAAAGCCCCTCGCAATTTCCGGCTGGATTATATCCCCTGCTCTCCGCCTCTTCTTTAGTTTGAAACCAAATTTTATTTTCCTCTTTTATGCGCTGCGCGCCAGCGCACCAGGGCAGATGGTAAACCTTCCCGTTACGAGAAGCCACGTATTTTCCCCGGGATAATATAACGCCCGCAGAGTCTTTCCCGGCTGTTTTTTGCGGCTCTGCGGAGGCGTTCACCTCCTGGCCTTCCGGTTGTTCAATCATGATAGGTTCTTTGCGAGAAACTAAAACAGAAAGCCTCCCTAGGCCAAAACTGGCCAGGCCCACCAGGAAAATTATGCCGGCCACCAAGAGATCTTTATTATTTTCTTGCAGCCATTGCTTGACTTTTGCGATAGTATTTGCTAGCATATAAACGACAGTTTTCTATAAACTTCAACTAATTTCAAATTAATCGCACTTAAATGGCACATACCAAGAGTTCAGGAGCATCTAAATACGGACGCGACTCCCGCCCTAAATATTTGGGAGTTAAAAGGCATGATGGCGAAAAAGTAAAAATTGGCGACATTATCATTCGGCAAAGAGGAAGTAAATTTTATCCCGGAACCGGAGTTAAGCAAGGAGGCGATGATACATTATTCGCGCAAAAAAATGGCACTGTCAAATTTGCTCTTAAACGCAAAATTCGCTTTGACGGCTCCCGTCGTCTTATCACCAACGTTTCCGTAATTTAGAAGACATTCGTAGTAAACGTAAAAAACGGGTTAGCCCCGTTTTTTACGTTTACTAGCTGCTTTAATAAATTCCCGGAAAAGCGGATGCGGTTCTAAAGGACGCGATTTAAATTCCGGATGAAATTGGGTTCCGAGAAAAAAGGGGTGGTTTTTGAGTTCGGCAATCTCAACTAAATTTCTTTCCGGGTTTAGGCCGGAAAACAGCAAACCCTTTTTTTCCAAAATATCTCGGTAGTCGTTATTCACTTCATAGCGATGCCGATGGCGCTCGGTTATTAATCTAGTTCCGTAAGCCTGGTGGGCCTTGGTGACGGGTTTCAACTGGCAACTATAAGCTCCTAAGCGCATAGACCCGCCCATTTTCTTTTCTCGGATATTTACAATTTGTTCGGACATTGTATTGATAACCGGATACTTGGTTTTGGGATTAATTTCAGTGGTGTGCGCCCCTTTTAACCCGCAAACATGGCGGGCAAACTCAACCACCGCCAACTGCATTCCGTAACACAGGCCCAAATAAGGAATTTTATTTTTGCGGCAAAATTCTATGGCTTTAATTTTGCCTTCCACGCCTCTGGCGCCAAATCCGCCCGGTACGATTATGCCATGATACTCTTTTAATTCATTCAGCGCTCCTTTTTCCGTCTCGTATTTTTCCGCGTTAAGCCAAGAAATTTCCGGAGCGCGGCCCAAATCCCAGCTGGCATGCTTAATTGCCTCAATCACGGAAATATAAGAATCGGAAAGCGTAAACGAGCCGGTGCCGAAATACTTTCCTACGATCCCGATTTTAACAGGCTGGCGAAGTCGCTTTACTTTCTCCACCAGCGTCCGCCATTCGCGCATATCCCTGCGTCTTGGTTTTGTTTTAAATTTACCCAAAATCCTCGTGCCTAAATTATCTTTTTCAAAATTGATAGGAATTTCGTAAATAAAACGGATATCGGGAGCAGAAATTACATCTTCTTCGGAGACATTGCAAAAAATTGCCAATTTGCGTTTGCGCGGCTCGTCCAAAGGAACCACCGAGCGCGCCACAATGATATCTGGCTGTATGCCTGCGCCATTCATGGTCCGCACGGCGTATTGGGTCGGCTTGGTTTTCATTTCGCCAATCATCGCCGGCACTGGCAGATAAGAAACCAGAACGTAAAGAACTGCGTCCGGGTTTTTCAAATGCATCATGCGGGCCGCTTCCAAAAATAAAATGTTTTGATATTCCCCCACGGTTCCGCCGACTTCTACTACTACAAAATCCGCTTTGGCCTTGTGGCCTGCTCTCTCCAAACGTCTTATAACTTCCTCGGGTATATGCGGCACCACTTCTACGCACTTGCCGTCGTATCCCAAATTACGCTCTCGTTCAATCACGGTCTGATAAACAAGCCCAGTGGTCATATAATTATCCCCGGGAATATTTTCATCCAGAAATCTTTCGTAATTTCCCACATCCTGATCGCACTCCACGCCGTCATCCGTTACAAAAACTTCCCCATGCTCAATGGGGTTCATGGTTCCTGCGTCAACATTTACATACGGATCAATTTTTACCGCCGTTACTTTAAAGCCGTATCCTTTCAGGATGCGGGCAATAGATGCCGTAGTAACGCCCTTGCCGATGCCGGACATTACCCCTCCGCAAACAAAAATAAATTTTGTCATGATTTATTCCGCTTCAATTACAACTTTCATCTTCCCCGTGATGCCATGGGGAAATCTAATCTCCACCTGATGTTCGCCCGTAGTTTTGATGTGATCTTCTAATGCTAGCCAGTCGCGTTCCACCCGAATATCTTGCTTTGCCAGCGCTTCCTGAATCTCGGCTGCCGTTACCGAGCCAAAAGCCCTGCCCTTCTGCCCTATTTTAACTTTAAAATTAAGCGTAAGCGATTTTAATTTATCCACAGCATCCTCATATTTTTGCAATTCTTCTGTTTTTTCTTTTTCCTCTTGCTGCTGCTGTTTAGCCAAAGACTTCAACGCCTCGGCGGTGGCAGGTTTGGCCAAGTTTTGAGCAAACAAAAAATTACGAGCGTAGCCGTCGCTCACTTCTTTTACCTCATTTTTCTTTCCCAGTTTGGGAACATCACGCAAGAGTACGACGCGCATTTTATTTAATATCAAAATCTTTAAATTCTCCCGGCGCTTCTTTCCATTCAACTTCTACGCTGTCAACTTCCGCCCATTTTGTTCCCACCCTAGCCCATTCAATAAGCTTTTGCAACTTTTTTTCTTCTCCTTCGACAACAATTATCACCGAACCGTCGGTTTCGTTTTTGGTAAAACCAACTAGACCTAACTTATCTGCCTGCTCCTTTACGCCGTATCTAAAGGCAACACCCTGCACCTTTCCCGAAATTCTAATGCTGGCGCATTTTAGCTTCATAAGAAGCAGCTATAAACCTTTCAAAATTTCAATGCCTTTTTCCAGAATAAGATCTCGTTTTGGATCCAGTTCTTCGGTTGAAGGAAGTTCAACTTTTACGTCCGGCTCCAGACCAGTGCCGTTTATTTCCGTGCCATTAGGGGTAAGCCACTTCGCAATGGTAATTTTCAAAGATGATCCTCCCTTAAGCGGCTGGACTTCTTGCACTGATCCTTTGCCGAAAGTTTTGGCGCCCACTAGTTTAACTCCCCGCACATCTCGCAAGGCGCCAGCCACAATTTCAGAAGCGGAAGCTGAACCTTCATTGATAAGCACTACCATAGGGATTTTCTCCAAGAAGCGATAGCCGCTGGAACGATAAATATCTTCACTGCCGTCTCCAAATTTTTCCCGAGCCACTATTTCACCGGGCGGCAAAAACCAACTAGCAATATCCACCGCTACCGAAAGAAAACCGCCCGGATTATTTCGCAAGTCTAAAACCAACTTGTCTGATCCGGAATCAAAGAAAGCCTGTACCGCTTTGCGGAACTCAAAAGCGGCATTTTCGGTAAAGTGATTAAGTTTAATTACAAATACCCCGTCTGCTCTTTTTTCCGTCGTTACGATTTTAATTTTTATGACATCACGAATAACTTTGAACTCCCTGGGCTGGTCAAAAGAATCGCGAAAAACCAAAAGCTTTACTTCCGTTCCGGGGTTGCCGCGAATCAGACGCACCGCTTCATCCAAATTAAGGTCTGCGGTATCCTTGTCATCAACCCGCAAAATTCTGTCGCCCGGTTTCAACCCGGCGCGTTCGGCCGGCGTATCTTCCAAAGGCGCGATAATCGTAAGCGTTCCTTTCCGAATGCCGATTTCCGCGCCAATGCCGCCAAAAGAGCCGCGAATATCTTCTTGAAATTGCTTATTTAAAGCAGGCGGTAAAAATTCCGTATACGGGTCTTTTAAAGATTTCACCAAGCCGGAGATGGCTCCTAAAACTAACTCATTTCGGTTAATTTTATCTTTATCTACGTATTTGTTTTCTAGCTGCGACCAAACTTCCCAAAAAAGATTAAAATCAACTTCAGTTAATTGGGGCGGAGTTTCTTTTCCCGTAATTCCCAGTACTTTTTCAACCCCCGGTCTGTTTTCATAACCGAAATAAACCCCAGCAAAAAAACTGGCCCCGACTACGACTAGGGCAATAAAAACAATAAAAAATTTCTGATATTTTTGCCAAACGGGAGACATATAAATATTATCTAAAATTTTAGATGAGTAGTCAATGAGCATGGGTAATCTTAAGTTTAAATTTACACTCATTCCACGATCGTTGGATGGATGTAAATTTAAAAGATGCAGGCCCCATGCTGGCGACCTGCATCTTGGCCTGGTTAACCACGGAAGATCTCACGCCATTGCTTCTTTAAAGCGCGATGGCTCTGACCTTCCACGGTAATCATCACTCGGACCTCGTGGGGTCCGAGAAGAACCATATTCACTGCGTGGACCCGGCAGAGACCCGTCTCGCCGAGTCGCAGGGTGGCAGCGATAGCTTCCACCACCCTGGCAAGAGGGATTCTCTTCTGGAGCGACAGCACCCGATTCCCTTCACTCATGTGCCCTCCTTGGGTTTGGTACATGGATAGAACTAAATCAGCCCCAACTTCAGGGGCTGATGCGAATGTTTCTTGTTATTTAAGCAGCACTCAAATTAGCCCCTGAAGATGTGGGTTAAAAAAGAAGAAAAAGTTATACCAATTTCTGTTTTGCATATTTTTAAATTTGGGTGGACGCGAATCCCGTGGGGGGATCCGCGTCCGAGTTCTTCAGGAGGCGACAGCCTGGATGGTAGCATGGCGAACGCCGCCGATGTCCTTGATCTGCTCGACGACCTTCATCGCTTCCTCGAGAACCCCCCGAGGGACCACCAGGCCAGCCGTGTAGAGGTCAGACCACTGTACGTTCTTAACACTGCCTCTACGCGAAAGGTCCTCGAGGCCTGTTTTGACTACTTCTGCCATGCCACGCTGAGCAAAGACAGTAACGACGAACAAGTCAATCACCTTCCTTTCTTCCCTTATTGGGAGGGTACTAAATCAGCCCCTTGGCATTTGCCAAGGGGCTGATTTGAAAGTTTCTTTTTCCAAGATTATCTAATTCTCACCAAAGAAGCACTCAAATAAACCCCCGGCCTAAAGCCCATAAGGAGGATCATCCAAATAATAAAGGATTTTATATGACTGCCTCTTTGCATACAAAAATAATCCTATCTTAAAGTCCCATTTTTTGTCAAGCTATAATTGTGGATATCTATATTTTTTCACGCCGTAAATAATTGGCCGGTGAGATTATAAATGTCCCCTGCCCCCATCATTAGCACTACGTCGCCAGGCCTGACGGATTGCGCTAAGTGAAGACGAGCTTGGGTAAAATCAGCCAGATGACAAACATCTTTCCCCCGGGAAAGCAAAACCTCGGCAAGTTTTTCGGAATTTACGGCTTCCCTGGCTTCCTTGGTTTCGCGGCCGGCTACATCGTAAACCGGCAGCAGGCAGACGCGGTCCGCTAAGTCAAAAGCGGAAGCAAAGTTGTCCCAAAGATGATTCAAGCGCTGATATTGGTGCGGCTGGAAAACGCACCAAATCCGGCGGAAAGGAAAACGAGAGCGAGCCGCCTTGATAGTTGCCATAATTTCCGCAGGATGGTGCCCATAATCATCAAATATTTGCGCTCCATTTAAGCTGCCCCGAAATTCAAACCGGCGCCAGGTGCCGGTAAAATGCGACAAGCCTGCCAAGATCAGTGGTTCGGGGATAGCCAAAGCCCGGCCGAGTTTTAAAGCCGCCAAAGCGTTAGAAATGTTGTGCTCGCCGGGAATCCGCAAAATTTTTCGCAAAATTTCGGCTTCTTTATCTTTCAGCGAATACCAAATAACTCTTTTCTTAAAAGCGCTGGCCACTCGGCGCAAACGAGGGTCATCGTAATTGGCAATTATCTTTCCATACGCGGGAACCCGGGCCAGATATTCGGCAAAAGTTTTTTCAACTTCTTCTACCTGCTTGTAGGTATCCAGGTGTTCGGCATCAATATTGGTCACCAAAGCAATAGTGGGAGAATAATTTAAAAATGATTTGTTCCACTCGTCCGCCTCCAACACCAAATAAGGGCTTTTTCCCGGACGGAAATTGGAATGGCCGAATTCTTTCAGTTTGGTGCCGACAATAACAGTGGGATCCAAATAGCCGTTTTCTAATACCAAAGCCGCCAGGGCGGTCGTAGTACTTTTGCCGTGCGAACCGGAAACGGTAACCGTTTGCATATTGCGGGTAAGTTCTCCCACGGCTTCGGGGTAGCTCTTGACGGCTAAATCCCCTGCTTTAGGCAGGCGCTTTTGGGCAGCCAGCAATTCCGGGTTATTGGGGGCGGTAGCGGAAGTATAAATAACCAGCGAAACATTTTTGGGCAGATTAGCGGCCCGCTGGGCGCCAATAACAATTTTAGCTCCTTTTTTTTGCAAGTCTTTGGTTATTTCGCCGGCAACCAAATCCGAGCCCGAAACTCGGACCCCTTGGGAGAGATAATATTTGGCAAGAGCGCTTACGCCAATGCCGCCAATGCCGATAAAATGTACCGATCTAGTCTTCATGGTTAAAATAATAATAACATAAAATAAGTTGAATGAAAAGCCCTTTTTTGCTATTATAAAAGGGATATGAGGCTGGAACCCGACAAACATTTGCATACCCGGGAACATCTTTTGGCAGACGATTTGTCCCGTTCTCTGCAGGAAGAAAAGAGGTTTGCTGCCTACCTTGGCATTGCCAAACTTTATCACGAAGCAGATTTGCGGGCGCTAGCCAAATATATTTTACAAAAAGAAGACTTGCCCGTTGAAGCCCGTGGCAAATATTTTTTTGCCGCTTTAAAAAATTTAACCAAAAAGCCTGGGGCAAAGCTTGAAAAAAGAAGGGCTGGCTCAAAAAAGAAAAATGCCAAAAATTCTTCCCATCGTAAAAGAACCGCATAAGGTCTTACGAAAAGAGGCGCAAATAATTGAACCGGAAACGATTAAAAGCCCTCGAATCCAGGGCCTTATTTTAGCTATGAAGGAAACGCTTAAAAATACCCCCACCGGTGTGGGTCTGGCCGCGCCCCAAGTGGGCGAATCATTGCAGCTTTTCATTGTCTCCGAAGAAGCGGAAGAAATAGACCGAGCCGAAACCAGAACTAAAAGAAAACGCTCTGACTGGCGGAATGATCCGGAAGGCAAGCCCTATGAAAAAAAGGAATGGAAATATTATGTTTTTATCAATCCTAAAATCAAAAATATTTCCCAGAAAAAAGAAGAAGAAGCAGAAGGCTGTCTTTCCGTGCCCAATAAATACGGCACCGTCAAACGTCCGGGAAAAATAACTTTAGAGGCTTATGATGAAGCAGGCAAAAAATTCATTCGCGGCGCCTCTCATTTCTTTGCCAGAGTAATGCAGCACGAGCTAGACCATCTTAAGGGCACTCTCATAGTTGATAAATTGGAAAAAATAATCAGCGATGAATAATTCAGTTCTTTTTTGGGGAACTCCGGAATTTGCCCTGCCTTCCTTGGAAAATATATACCAAGGCGGTCTTGATTTAGTCGGGGTGGTAACCAATCAAGATGAATTAGTGGGAAGAAAACAAATCTTAACCGCCCCCCCGGTAAAACAATGGGCTCAGAAACATAAAATACCGGTTTATCAACCTGCAACTTTAAAGGATTTAAAAATTTCGGATTTGCCCAAAGCTGATTTATACGTAGTAGCAGCTTACGGGAAAATAATTCCTCCTGCTATTTTAGCAAAACCAACGTACGGAGTCTTGAACGTGCATCCTTCCCTTCTCCCGCGCTGGCGAGGTCCTTCGCCGATCCAATATACAATTTTAGCCGGCGATACTGAAACTGGAGTTACGATTATGAAAATGGACGAATTAATGGATCACGGACAGATTGTTGCCCAAAAGAAAATTAAAATTGGACAGACAGCATATCCCGAGCTGCATGACCGGCTTGCCAAATTGGGAGCAGAACTTTTAGCAGAAACTTTGCCTAAATATTTAGCGGGACAAATTAAACTTACTGCCCAGGATGACTCCAAAGCCACTTTTTCCAAACTACTCAGGAGAGATGACGGCCGCATTGATTGGAAAAAGCCAGCCGCAGAAATAGACCGCATGATAAGAGCATTTAATCCTTGGCCGGGTACTTGGACTTTGGCTCCCAGCAAAGATAAAATCTACCGAATTAAGATTGAAGCAGGTACAGCTGTGGAAACGGACGCGTCCGCTGGTTTGCCCGGATATGTTTGGTCGGAAGATAAAGAAAAACTTTTGGTAAAAACCGGACGAGGCAATTTAAGCATTCTTAAACTGACTTTGGCCGGGAAAAAACCCCTTACCGCGGCAGCTTTTATCTCGGGGTACGCCGAGCTGGTTGGCTCTAATTTCATCTAGACCGAATTTTTTATAAATTGCCGCAGTCGCCAACCAGAGTCACAGTGAATTCCGCCCGGGGAATTTGATGACTATGGAAAGAAATATTTTCTATTCGGTAGCGCGGATCTATAATAATGGATTGTTTCGGAAGAATTTCCGGATAAGAAACTCCCGGATCGCCGGCTGCTTGATGGGGGCTTAAGCCTATCTGCAAAGGTTTATCGCCTTCATTGAAAACCGCCAAAAGGCAGCTGCCGGCCGGATTTACTTTTACCTGGGCAGGGTAAAATTTATTTTGACTGTATCTAACCACCACCATGGCAACTTCATCACTTATTTGCGCAGTTCCTTCTGGTAATGTTTCTTCCAGAAGCGGGGCAGTTACCTGATCTGGTTTAGCCTCCTCTATTTTTTCTGGCCCAATTGAATTCACCCTAATATAAATTAGCCCTGAAACTATAGCCAGGGAGACCAGGACTATGCCTGTTATTAGAATCCATTTCATCGCGAAAGTTTTTCGGGAGGAAAGAAATCTTGATCTATAGTTCGTTCAAAACAGACCCTGCCTGCTCCGTGTTCCCAAATCTCGGGCCCAAACGGGCCGGTGGATAAGGGCTTAGGCACATTATCTGTTTGTCCCAAACTCGGCTGGTTAAAGTCGGCACACAGTGCGAAAACCAAAGGGCCGCGCGCCTCATAACCAAACTCACTTCCGGTTTCCGGGTCAGGGGGAACAATAACGCCCCGAAATTCGTCATTAAGCTCCGTCAAACTCTGCGGCAGACGCTGTTTGGCCCGATAAAATTCGCCGATATAATTTTGGATAAACTGCAAAGATTGTATTCTTTGCTCGTCAAAACGCCTTGCTCTTTCCGCTTGGGGAGAGCCGACTATAAAAAACCCGCCAATAATTGCCGCCGCCACAATTCCGATAACGATATAGATAAAGTATTTCATCCCCCACATAACTTGCGTAGTGAATAATGCGTCCCCAAGGAAGAGTACGCATGATACACTAGGCAAGAGCTATTAAAATAATTTCCCATGTTAATCCTTAAGTTATCAACGCAAGTTATGTGCGGGATTCATAGTTATTCAATATTATGTCGGCGCAAATCCCAGAAGTAATAATAAAAAACCGTTCCGGCAACAAAGAAAACCGTAAACACTTTGAGCAAAAAGCGAGTAGTAAATTCTCCGCCCAATAGGTTAAAAACCAGAGTCACCAGATCACCTATAATTATGAGCGCGGCTACAAATAAAGTGAAATAAATCAGCCATTTGCGAATGGGTAGATTGCGTTTTTCCGGAGATGCGGCATAGCTCTTATTTAAATACCAGGTGGCGACGACATACACCGGGAAAATAATAATCAGTGAAGAAATAGACCAGCGGATGGCGCTATAAGCGGACTGCAGGCCGTAATATTGCTGTTCCAGCGGATCCGGAATCAGCACGTTCACATACTGAAAAATCAACGTTATAAATCCAATCGCCGCCGCATAAAGCGACACGATGGCTAATAGATGTAAAAATACGTCTTTTGGTCCTGTTTTGGTATCCATATTTTAATATTACTTCAGAAGTAAATTATGTTGCAAGTACTAGCCATAATTACAAGAGCAACAGATGAAAATTGTCTGAGAAGCGCCAGAAAAAGATTCACATCAATTTCACGCCACCTGCGCATAATTAGTTGCGTATGGCAACTATCATAAACATATTAGTAAGCACCGGAGCGGTCTTGCTGGGGTCTTATATTTTACCGGGAGTGCAGGTAACAGGATTCGGGGCAGCTTTTATAACGGCTATCTTATTAGCCATTGTAAATGCCGTAATACGCCCGGTTCTGCTGCTTTTTACCCTACCGATAAACGTCCTTACTTTAGGACTTTTTACCCTAGTAATTGACGCTTTAATCATAATGGCTGTGGCAGCTTTGGTGCCGGGTTTCCGGGTGCGCGGTTTTCTTTGGGCGTTTATATTTGCAGCGGCTCTGGCCATCATCAACTCCGGGTTGCATGCCATTATTTTTTAAACTTCCAGTTTTTCCACTCTGACCCCGATAAGGCGCAGGGCCTTGTTTTGTGGATTTTCTCTTTTATCCAAAAATGGAGTAATTAACTTTAAAGCCTCAAAATAAAGTTGACTCGGAGAATTTACCGGAGCGGCAAGCGTTTGGGATCGGGAAAAGGTTTTAAAATCGGCAAACCGAACGGTAATCACTACGGTGCGAAAATTTTGGAATCCGCTAGCTTTCGTCCTTTCCCATACCTGCAAACATAATTGCCGCAGGCGCTCGTATACAAATCCCGCCGCTCGGGTATCTTGGGCAAAAGTTTCTTGCTCGCCTACGGATTTAATTTCGTGTTCTGGAGTTAAAGGAGAATCATCCATGCCCCGAATTTTTTGATATAGTTCGCTTCCCCATTTACCCAATAAATTTTCCATCTCTGGCAAGGAAATTTTTCGCAAATCGGTTACGGTTTTAATTCCTTGAGCCTGAAAAAACAGCTCGGTCTTGGGTCCAATACCGGGAATTTTACGAATGGGAAGCGGCTCTAAAAAATTTTTTACGTCTTCTTCCTGCACCACAGTCAGGCCATCCGGCTTTTCCAGGTCAGAAGCAATTTTGGCAATAAGTTTATTAGGTCCTAAACCAATGGAACAGGTTAATTTTTCCTGCGCCCAAATTTGTTTTTTTAAATTTTTACAAAATAAGGTCGCCTGCCTAAAAGAATCTAAAACGCTTAAATCAAAATACATTTCATCTATGCTGGCCTCCTCCAAAACCGAAGTTATTTTCTTCGTGGCCAGTGCTTTTCTAACCAAACTAGAAATTTTTAGAGATACTTTAGCGTAGTGGGCAAAATTAGTGGATAAAAATTCGGTAGCCGCCTTGCCTTCTTTTTTTGCCTGCTCGGCTAATTTCCAGGCACGGGAAATAGGCAAAGCCGAACGAATACCGTAAGCTCTAGCTTTATAGTTAGCCGTAGAAACTACTCCCCGGCCCTTACCCCCCTCGGGATCAGCGCCAACCACGATAGGCTTGCCCTTAAGCCATCTATGATCTCTTTCTTCAATAGCCGCAAAAAAAGCATCCATGTCCAAATGGGCAATAATTCTATTACTCATGTTTATCTTTATTGAATTTGGGATATATTTTTTATATTTCTTGGCAAAAAACCGCGGCCATCAGGCCGTGGATGAATGCCAGCCTGGAGTCCTGCTGAAAGCGGGACGGAAGAAATATATAAATCAGCGCACTTTTGCAAAAAGTGTTTCGCGAAGCGAAATGTCAACGATTTTTGCAAAAGGGCGTAAAAGGGTACTTTCCGCGGAAGTACCGCGGGCGTAAGCCCGTGGATTTCTATTCTGCTCTTATGCTAATATTAGGATACCAGACTTAGTAAATGAAGAAAAAATTTAGCACTAAGACCGAAAAAAGATCAGCCAAAAAGAAAAAACGCCGCTACGGTATGAGTGGGCGAAGCGTTTTTCTGCTGCAAAAATTTCGGGCTAAGAATTAAAAATCCTGCGCAGCTGGGTTTTGGCGCTGGCATCTACCAGGATTTCGTCATTAATCAGGATTCTAATCCCGGCCACTAGATCGGGATTTATTTTTTCCTGCCATAGTATATTTTTCCCTAAAACTTCCCCCATTTCCTTTTTCATTTGGGACGTAATAGGATCAGGACTTTCCAGCAGAACTTTTTTCCAGCCATGTTCTTTTAGACTCTGTTTTTCCACTTCGCGGACGATAGCCCCCAAGCGCCGGCTGTCCCCTCTTTGCCTTACCAAAACTAAAAAGCTTTTCAGCAAACGGTTTTGCTCGGTTTCTGTTTTTCCCTTTAAGGAAGCCAACAAGGCGGCCGCGTATTGTCGAGGTGAATATCTCATTTAACTGTTTTCAGCTCTTTAAGTGCCTCTTGAATTAAGAGCTTATTCTTTTCTTCGGCCGGCAGGCGGCCTAGCACTTTAATAATTCCTTCCTTAACCAGCTCTTGGGCATTTTTATAAACCGTCTCCCCCATTTTAGCTTTTTCTTCCGCGAGCATTCGCTTGGCGTCATGTACTACCCCTTCCACTTTTTTATTTGCTTCTTGAATTATTTCCTCTTTCTTTTTCTTGCCGACTGTTTCTGCCTCGGTCACTATTCCCAAGGCGTCCTGACGAGCTTTCTGTAAAGTTTCCTCTCGCCTCACATCGGTGCGTTTAAGTTCTTCTCTTGCCTGTTCGGTATATTCCAGTCCTTTTTCTATTTCTCTTTTACGGTCTTTGAGCAGGCGCATAATAGGTTTATAGGCGAATCTTTGCAACAAAAAGAGAAGAATAAAAAAGTTAATTGCTTGGGCCAGCAGCAATTTCCAATCAATGCCAAAGTGTTGAATTAATTCCGACAATTTCGCTCTACGAATTACGAAACATACGAAATTACGAATTATTCGTACCTTCGTAAAAATTCGTTATTCGCAGTCCTATACGAATTTAATCATCAGCGCCACAACCAGGGCGTAGATGGCGATGGCTTCGGCAAAAGCAATAGCCAAGATCATGGCGGTCTGAATCTTGCCCGAAGCTTCCGGATTGCGGCCAATGGCTTCCAAACCCTTGGCGGCCAGCATTCCGATTGCCAGGGCAGGCGCTATTGCTCCGAGCCCCATGACTCCGGCAGTAGCCAGCATACGAATTGATTCTGCATCCATTCTTTCAAGATAAAACCTCAAAGATAAAGGATAAAATTTTATCTCTTATCTTTTTACTTTTATCTTCTCTCGTTAATTTTTTTATCTTTTATCTTTTTACTTTTATCTTCTTTAGTGTTCGGCGACGGCAATACTAATAAACACCATCGTCAGCATAGCAAACACCAAGGCCTGGATAAATCCCACAAATATTTCCAGCATTAAGAAAGGGACCGGAATAATAAAAGGCACTAAAAATGCGGCTATGACCAAAAGTACTTCCCCGGCAAACACATTGCCGAAAAGCCGGAACGCGAACGATATCATTTTAGCAATTTCCGAGATAAGTTCAAGTAGGCCGACAAAAAAATCAATGGGGCTTTTAAAGGAGAAAAATTTGGATGCGTGTTTGCCAATGCCCAGAGCCGCAATGCCAAAAATATTTACCAGTACCACTGAAGATATCGCCAGAGCCAGAGTAAAATTTAAGTCACTGGCCGCCGAGCGGAAAAGGGGCACAAAAACCTTCTCTCCCTCGTGTTCTTCCCATAAACCAACGGACCCTATGCCGGGAAAAATTCCCAGCCAGTTGGAAAGCAAAACAAAAAGAAAAATAGTTGCCACAATGGGAAAATATTTCTCTGCCGCCCGACGCGACCCGAAAAGTCCCTCCATGATTTCCAAGAATCGGTCTATCACGATTTCCATGACATTTTGTAAAAAAGACGGAATGAGGGAAATTTTGCGATAAATAAAAAATCCGGCCAGCGCCAGCAAAATTACGACAATCCACCCCATCAGTAAAGTATTGGTTATCGGAAATCCGGCAATATCCAGTATCTTTTCGGCGGCAATTTCTATGTTTATCATGGGACAAACCTATAATACGTTTTTTAACGCCAAAAGGCAAGGCTTAACCTTCATGATTTTTTCATTATATCTCCCTAAGTTTTAGCTCATGAAATCTTTTCTATTTTTCCTAAGCTTATTGCTCTTGCCCGCCTTGCCCCTTAAGGCCCAAATCCAATCCCCGGAAGCGGTAATTCAATTCGCTAAATATGCCCGTAACATAACTACCGGCTCAACTTCCTTTACCAGCACCATTAACGCCCAAGGCACGGATGAGGTGGAATTTCAAATAGTAGTTAGAAACGCAGGTTCCCAAGCGGCGATTGTGTTTGTCCGCGATATCCTGCCTAATGGTTTAAGCTTAATTACCGGCAGCGTAAAAATCGCCGGTGCGGTTGCTGGCGATGCTTTAACCAGAGAAGGGATTTCGTTGGGGTCAATCCCGGCCGGCGGCGAAAAAATTGTTTTATTTCGGACAAGAGTTGCCCAAGGGATAGGAACAGGAACTGTTTTGACTAACCAAATCGTGGTAGTAGCCGATGCTACCACTAAAACCGGTACCGCGATGGTAAGAATTTCCCCGCGAGGCGCGCCTACCGGCCCCGGGGGCATTACTACTGGTCCGGTTAACACCTTGCCCTGGGTTTTGGGAGGAGGATTCTTGTCTGCCTTAGGAACTTATTTACTGCTCTTCAAAGCTCGTTTTCGCGAAAAAAATATTTTCTCCATTTATTCCAATATCCGCCTGCAAAAAGTAATTAAAGATCTAAAAAAGGAAGAGGGATTTCCCGATTTCTGATAAAATCATGCCGTTTGACCTGAAGCAAGAATTATTTCTGTTTCTCTTGCTTTTTTTCGGCATGAGCTTGGTTGCCTTTTTTATTTTAAACGCTGGTGCTTATACGCAAGAAATTCTTTTTTTTCTTAAACCATCTTTTTCTAAAGTAAATCCCCTGCCGGATGTCAAAGCCGAACAAATTCTTTCTGTTCCCAGTTCCCTTCAAGAAAATGCACTTCCCTTGCTGCCGGCTAAATCTTATTTGCTAAAAATCCCCAAGGTAGGAGTATCAGCTCCGGTCATAATTCCCGAAGCAGAAGATACGCAGGCTGTTTTGGCAGCCATGGAAAAAGGAGTCGGGCTTTACCCGGATTCTGCTTTGCCCGGAAACAATGGCCGCAGCATAATTCTCGGGCATAGTTCCCGTGCTTCCTGGTACCGGGGTGATTATGCTTATGTTTTTGCCTTGCTCTCTAAACTGGAAACAGGAGATGAGTTTTCCATTACAACCGAAAACAGTGAATTTCGCTACCGCGTTTTTGCCAAAAATGTTCTTTCTCCCGAAGAAACAAACCGCTTATTGGCCGATATTCCGGCGGACTCGGAAATAGCGCTCATCACTTGTTATCCAATTGGTTCTGCCTCGCACCGAACTATTATTCAGGCAAAACAAATTTGACCAGGATTCCATCCTAATGGGCTACCTGCACGGTAATTGCTTGATGCCCGATTATATTTTCACTAAGGTCGCGAGCCTGGAATTCAAGCAAATAATTATTGTCGCTATGCCAGGTCCAAGGAGAAAAATCTATCCAGGCATGTTTAAAACCTTGCGTCACCGGATCCGTATCCATAGTGAAAAATTCACCCGTGCCGGTTTTCCAGCCAATATTGTAGGAATTAATATCTAGTTCCGGAATGGCTGCTCTTATCTCCACCAAACCCGAGACGGTAGCGCCATCAGTCGGTGCATAAATAATGACAGGATACACCTTGCCCGGTACAGGATCCCCGGGAGCAGCTCCAACGGTAAACTGAAAAGCGTTATTTTTCCAGAAATACATTCTTGACCAATCGTCTGCAAAAATACCGACCTTTAAAATATAAGTTCCATCTGTTACCGGCAGAGTGGTATTCCAAATTGTCTGATGTTGCGAATTCGCCAGAAGGTCAGTGCTTACTAAATTTTGAGAAATTCCCGTTCCATTTAGATCATAAATTTCCGTATCAATAAGGACATGGGCAAGATCGGAAGTTGCCGTAATCTTGGTAGTTACGGCGGCTGTTTCCCCCGGGGCAAAAGAACTTTTAGGCATGGAGGCCGAAACGGCAAAAGCAAGCGTGGGGGGCGGAGTTGTATCTGCTACGGTAAAGGCGGCCGCTTTGTCTATCCATTTATAAAGCGTCGTCCAATCGGAAGAAAAAACGCCGATTTTTATGGTGTAGGCGCCTGCGGCCAGAAGTGGGGCATTCATAAGCGAGCTAAATTCAACATGGGCGGAAAGATCTACGGCAATAATATCTTGAGCTATCTTTCCACTTGCTCCCCAGATTTCCGTATCCAAAATTACGTTGGTAATATCTTGTGTTGCTTTTAGCCTGCTCGTAATGGCGGGCGCTTCAGAAGTCGAATAATTTGCTTTGTCGGTTTGGCCGCTGGCAGTGAAAGAGAGCGGAATTTGCGCATCCCCAATAACTTCAAATATTTTTGCGGTGTCATTCCAGTGATAGAGCGTTGTCCAGTCGGAAGAAAAAACGCCGATTTTTATGGTGTAGGCGCCCGGGGTGCCGGGAGCAGCAACACTAAAAGGAATAATTGTTTCTTGTCCGGCAACAAAACTGGCCGTGGTAATCATTTGATTTTCCTGCTCGGCTGATTTATATATTTCCATGTCAACCATAGCGTCTCCGCTAATATTACCGGTAATTTTTATTGAACCGCTTAAGGTATCACCGGTTGTATAAATATCTCTTTCCAGCAGCGCTAAAGATACAAAAGTAATATCAGTTACGGGTGAAAAATTCGCAGTAAGAGTGATGTCAACTGCCGGCATGGTTATGGTTTGAGTTTGAGTCCCGCCGTTTGACCAGAAATCAAATCCATATGAGGTTCCTGAAAAAAATTGCGGGCTGGGCGCGGAAATTTTACGCAAAAATCCGGGAATAGCCAGAGCTTGGTAAGAAGTTATAATCGGCTGATCATCGAGGAGCAAACCCAATCCGGCCGGATTGGTGTCCAGACGGAAGTTAATCAGATTAGGGTAAATAAACCGCGAAGCGGTTGCCGAAAGTCCCACACTATTGGTGGCAATTACCTGAAACTCGTAGAAAATGTCGGTGGCGGCGGTATGCGAATGATCAGAAATGGAAAAAGTCCCGCCCGCAGCTCCCACCACTTCTTCGGGCGGATGGATATGGGTATTGTGGTGGAAAATTATTTTCCAGAAAAAGTTAGCCGGCCTTAATGTTCCGTCCTGAGGATCTGACGCACTGGCCTGATAAGAAATACTATTTCCCCCATTCCAAGTTGTTCCGGCAGCAGGCGAATCTATGGTAACTGTCGGCGGCAAGTAGCCAGCCCAAATAGTTATATTTACCGAAGCGCTTCCGATGGAATTGCCGGCTATCACTTTTGCTTGATATACGCCTTGCGCAGTGTAGGTATGGCTGGGATTTTGCGCCGTGCTGGTTTCTCCGTCGCCAAAATCCCACAAATAACTTAAGTCCGGGCCGGTTCCAGTTGCGGAAAATTGCACAACCAGGGGCAGATTTCCTGAATTTTTATCACTGGCGGCAGTTACGGCAACCGAGGATATGCCAAAGCAGATTTTTTTCAGCACGCCGGGGAAAATCGTTAGATAATAAAGGCAGCCGTCCGGACCATTGTTGATTCCAGCCAATGCTCCAAGGTCAGTGGCAAAGTCGTTAACCGCAGCAACTCCCCCGCTCTCATTAAAGGAGATATTCTTTAAATATCCTCCCACGTAATCGCCAAAAAAATAGTTGTTTTGGAAACTTGTTGGAAATTGCGTTCCCACATACACGGCTCCGCCGACAACCGCTGCTCCGTTGGTAGTATGCGGATAAACATAAAGCGGCGGCGCTACTCCTCCGCAATTCGGGCGGCAGTCTCCTTCGGAATTCGGCCAACCGAAGTTGGCGCCTGCTTCCGCGCGCACTATTTTTTCAAAATGGTCTTCTCCGACATCACCAATAAGCGCTTTGCCCTGCTGATCAAAATTAAATTTCCACGGATTGCGAAATCCATACGAGTAAATGCTTTTCTGCGCTCCCGGCGTACTGGCAAAAGGGTTATCGGCAGGAATGCTTCCATCTTTGTTGAGACGGATAAATTTTCCCTCCAAGCTGGCGAGATCTTGGGCCACCGCCCCCAGGCCGTCGCTGCCAAAGGAGGCATATAATTTTCCATCCGGACCGAAGCGCACGGTTCCGGCATTCAAAAATCCGCTCCAACTTCTCGGATTTTCCAATAAAACTAATTCAGAAAGCGGATCAATTATGTCTCCGGAAATTTTAAAACGAGAAATACGCTGATGATTGCCGGAAGAAGTATAAAGAAGATAAATAAAGCCGTTCGCGGAAAAATCCGGATCAAGGGTGATACTCAAAAGCCCCCGATCTCCCCCGCTAGAAACCGCCATGGTCAGGGCCGGACTTTCCAGTAATTGTCCTTCTTTAAAAACAGCGATTTTGCCGTTTTTTTCAGAAATAAAAACTCGCCCGTCCGGAGCAAAGACAAAATCAGTCGGTAAAGTCAATCCAGCCGCAACTTCAGTATCAACAAAATTGGCCGGCAGAGCAAAAGCGGGAGAAACTCCCAAAAAAATAAATAAAGCCGCCGCGGTGAAGAAAAATTTAAATTTATTCCGAAAGAGCATGGAAGAACTAGGTTAGCTGATACCTATCCTGCATACGAATATAAAATGAATGTCGTGTGAAAAATAAAAACAAAAATTGCGTTTTTTTAAACGCAATTTTTGCCAATCAATTTTAATTTTACCAGCTGGCTCGGGAGGCCAGTCCCAAAGCATATTCCGGCCAGAAGGTTCCCGCGGAAGGACCGCCGTTGCAATTGCCGTCTGATCCCCACGGTCCTTTAACCCAGAGATACGCATCCACCAGCGCCTGCCCCGAATTAGCAGTGGGAGGATTGCCGAGAGCCCGTCCAGGGGGATTGCACCATTGTTGGTCAGGAGCAGGCCCTAACCCGTTGCGAGACGTTTCCATCACAAATGGCTTGCCGTTGATTTGCCGAGAAATCTGTTCGCCGTAATTTATATTGTCGTTGTTGGTAAAGAAGTTGGCGACATTTAAAGCAAATCCCCGTGCTTTATCTACTCCGGCGGCTTTCAGGCGATTAGCCATCTCTTCGGCCGGAATCCAATTAGGATGACCCGCGTCAAGATAAACAGAAACTCCCCCTTTAGAATTCAGGATATTGATTGCTTCACTCAAAAGGCTGAAACGCAAATTTTTATCTTGAGCGGACAAGCAATCGATCAAAGAGAGAGCATCCGGTTCCAAGATCACTGCGGTCTTGCGATTATCAATAGCATCAGCCAGAGTGCGGATCCAGGCGCGGTAAGCATCGGCGCTGCCTGACCCACCGGCAGAATAGCCCCCGCAATCTCTTTGCGGAATATTATACGCCACTATCACCGGCAAAGCGCCTTGATTGACAGAAGCATCAATCCAATTTTTAGCGTCATGGTAGACGTTGAAATTCCAGTTTCCGAACCATTGCACTTGTCCTTGGTCAGCCATTTTATCCATCAAGGAAGCTTCATAGGGACGAGTATAGCGGTTAGCATTTGCCCATTGTTTGGGCTCGTTATACGGATTGACGTATAACCTTGCTCCGGCAAAAGGATTTCCGGAATTCACTTGATTGACCGGGGGTGAATAAGGAGGATCCTCTCGAACCGGCGTGGGTGCTGGTTCTGGCACCGGAGCTGGAACAACCTCTACGGTTGGGGTAGGAGGAGGATTGTCAACGGTTGCCGCGCTCGTATAAATATCTAAGCGGCGCTCGCCAATAGTTTTACCAGCAAAATCTTTGGCCACAAAATTAAGCGCGTAAGGACCGGCTCCTTTCCACTTCCAGCCGCTTAAATCAACCTGCACTTCTTTGTGAGGATAATCCCGATAGTTGTCAAACATCAAATTAAGCCGATCACCATCAACTTGCCAAAACATCTGGTA
The DNA here is from genome assembly GCA_964412615.1 of uncultured Candidatus Saccharibacteria bacterium. Lineage (GTDB taxonomy): Bacteria > Patescibacteriota > Minisyncoccia > Sungbacterales > HO2-52-23 > CAYPPK01. Next base: position 30,301 of record CAYPPK010000004.1, on the reverse strand, counting down.
CTTGGTTACTGGCAGATCTTTTACCAGTGCTTTGAATGGATGACTGCCGGAAAGCTGGGCGCCCTCAACCGGCCACCACACATCAACTTGCCCGGAAGCCATAGCAACCGGCTGATTAGTACTGAGATTGGTTACACTATTTGTTACCGTATTGGCGTCAGCTACGTAATTTACAATAACCTCGCGCGCCTTGCTTACCCAAAGGTAAAGCGGAGACCAATTTCGGCCGAAGATCCCGACTTTAACGGTATAAGAACCGGTCGTGGTTGGAATCCAACTAACGGCAAATTCCCGTGTTTGCCCAAAGCCGAAATACTGATTTTCAAAGTACTGCTGTTTAATTTTTTGTCCGGTTGCATTGTAAATCTCAATATCAACCAGAACTTCCCCCAGATCGCTTCCTTGATTGCTGACCCGCACGGGAACTTGAACGGCCTGGCTTAGGACCGGGGTAAAACTCGGAACTTCTACCGAAAACCTTTCGGCAGCTTGCGCTGACAGCGGCCAAATTCCCAACGCGGAGAAAAGAACAGAACTAAAGAGCGAAAGAAAAATTAGTTTTTTTCTCATAGGGTGTCACCTCTAGGATGACCCCTGCATTGTATACCATGCGGTTTGCTTCCAACTTCATGAAATAGACAAATTCACGCTATCTTAATGAAAAAATAATGTGGATAACCGACATTGACAGGATAATTGGCTTAAAAGCCCCTTAATTCGGTTTTTTAAGGAAATTCTTGGCTTAAATAAGAGGCGGAAAAAATTCCTAAATTCTGCCATTCTTGATATCCATCAGTATAGAAGCGCAAACCGAACCAGAGCCAGCTTAAATCAAAAAAACTGATTGCGTCTGGATTTACTTTGGCAATTTTTTCGCGAAAAATGCGATCAGCGGTGGTTTGCTGCAGCATACTAAAACTGGCCAGCTGAGCCCCATAGCTGGCATACGATTCATAAGAAACTTGCGGTCGCCCTTGTTCGTCATAAATCGCAAAAATTTTTCCTTCCTTTCCCCAATCGGAAGAAAATACGCTGGTACTCTCCAAAAAACGGCGTGCTCGTTCTTCCGCAAACAACCGGTAATCTAAAGCCAAACGAAAGGGCACCCGCATGGCATCATAAGAAAAAAGATTGGCAGCATTTCCCTCCGGGAAAGAAAAATCTTTTACTACCTGCCCCTGATTACTTAATTTGCACCAATTTTTGGGAAGCCCCCGCGGTTGGGAGCAAGCCGGCATTATACGGTAGCCGGTTTCCACGAGCGCCAGCCAATCCCTTTCCGGATCAACTCGGCTGAAAATGCGATAAATATAGGGAGCAAAATAAGAAGGGTTGGTAACCGCCCCGCTGGTATCTTGCTGGGCCCAATCTCCGGCTACCAAATACCGGGCGCCGGCTACGATTTTTGTTTCCTTCTCCCAGATGTCCCGCATAATCAGTCGCGCTTCTTGCAAATATTCCGGCTGCTGCCAGAGTTCGGCTGCGATTAACAAGGCCAGGGCAATATCCTGATCCGCGTCGGTGGCCGCATGTCTATCTTTAATTTCTCCATTTTCCCAGAGCCAAGCAAAAAGATGATCGCCTCTGATTTGCATATTTTCTTCGGTCCAGCTCCAAACTTGGACAAAAGTACTCCGGTCGTTATTTAAAACAGCCATTAGCATAAGATAAGACTGGCTTTCGGAACTGGTTTTACCGGGATCGCTGTTCACTCGGCCGGTGGAAGTTAAATATCGCTCTTTGACCAGCGCATAGATTTCTTGCTGCCGTGCCTTGGCTTTATTTTCGTTATTAGCTGATACATACCAAAGCAAAAGCAGAGCTAAGCTCAAAAGGATGAGCAAAAAGCCCAAGTACTTCATAGTAAATCATTATTTTTTAATGGTTCGTTTACCGGCTGCCAGATCCGCTCCCGTGGCACCATTCCACCAAGCAAGTTCCGGATTCAGAGAAGGAATTTCTTCCGGAGAAAAAGACTGTGACAAAGCAAAACTCCTTACTTCGGCTTCGTCCAACTTATAGATGCGCACATAATTGTTGGCATAAGCTAAATTATAATAGCGATTGAAAACCGGAGACTGGCTCCAAGTCTGCGAAACGCGTTCATTCTGCTTTACCCAATTTAAAATATCCGAAGAAGCATCCGCCTGGCGATTAAGCATTACTACCCAGCGGGAAAATAACCAGGGCGCGAGCAGTGTTTGTTCATAGTAAGGATAATTACTTTCATAGATATAATTCCGGATGGGTATTCCGGCCCGCAAGGCGATCAAGTCATAAGTGGCCCTGGTCATTAGAATTTTGCCGTGATCATAATTGTTGGCCAGGAACTTCGCGGCGGCAAATTGGCTAGCCATTATGGCAGCCGCTTTGCTGGCATCGGCTTGCACCACTCGGTATTCGTCTTGCAAGGCTACCTTATAAAAGGTATATCCCTGCAAGAGCAAGAGCGGCAGCAAAGCCATTCCTCCCAAAAGCATTTTATCAGCAATGCCGTGCTTAATGCTGCTTAGCCCCCGATATATCAATAAGACAGGCGCAAAGACTACAAATCCTATCGCATATAGCCCATAACGTTCATTATTAAACCAGTCAAAAGGAGGCAATTCTTCAACATAAACCACAATGTTTCCCTGATAAAGAGAAAACCAATCAAAAATAAACGGGCTTAAGAGCAGCAAGCCGACCGCCATAGTTTCCAGGCGCGGGAAAAGAAAGAGCAAAGCAACAAAACTCAAAATCGCAATGATGATTTGGGTTTTGCCCAGCATATGATAAGAAGCATGGCCCAGGTATTGCAAAGCTTGCCCGAGACTGCCTTGGGCCGGGCGTAAATAATCTTGCTGTTGGCTAAAAGCGGACCAGTTGCTGTTTACAAAAGCCATGGGGTCATCGCCGAAAAACCAGCTATAAGCAACAATCGCCACGCCACCCAGCACGGCAATAAAAAAGAAAAGAATTAAATTGGCTTCAATTTCCTGGTATCTCTTTTTGGCCAGCACCATGGCCGTAATTACTATTCCTCCTACCAAAGGAACCAAAAGCAAACCTTCAAATCTGCTTAAACTGGCCAGCGTGATAAATACGGCCGTCAGCACCAAATAAACATATTTATTATCCCGCAGCCAAAGCAGCAAAAAATAAATTGTTCCCAAGAGCATGGCTAAAAACAAGACTTCGGTCATGGGCGTAACCGCGTAATAAAGCACGTAAGGATTTAACAGAAAAAGGAGCCCGCCTATAAAACTAACCCAGGGATTGCGAGTAAAAAGAAAAAAAACGCGGTAAAGAAAAAAAACTGCCAGTGCCAAAATCGGGACTAGGGCAAAGGCGGCGGCCAGGCCGGTCCGATACAGAAAATCAAAAGCCACAAAAGGTAGCAAGATAATATGCAAAAGCGGCGGCCAAAAACCCAATTGAGTAATTCCCGGCGTCATACTGTCAATTACTTGCCTGGCAGTATTCAAGTGGGCAAACTGATCAATGAGAATCGTATTAATACCCAAAGTATAAACGTACCAGGCAAAAAAACTGCCCAATCCCAGGGCCAAACCTACTAAAATCCATTCTGCTTTTATTTTGCTTAAAATCTGCATGCCATAAAAAATTATTTAAGGTGCAAACCATGGGTAGTTTTTTCCCAATGGTGCGGCTTAGTTATCATTTGTATAAAAGCCCTGGTGGTGGCTATAGCAAGTAAAATCCAATATATCGGTGAGAGCGCGGAAAACTTCACCAGGTTATATCTGCCCCGCCGGTATACGCCTAAAATATTAAGATAAGTGAAAATGATATTGCCGGTAACAAAAGTGATTACCGATAAATACAGAATAGGTCCCGGGAAAAAACTTTTTATTAGCGGCGAATGAGTTGTCATCCAGCTGACAAAAATAAACCAGTAAAGTAAATTAAATACATTTACTGCCGCAGTTGAAGGTACAATCAATAAAAAGCCAAAAAAATTTTTCCAACCGCCCAGTTCGGTTTTAAACCGAAAAGGATGACGCAAATGAACAAGGCTGGTCTGGATAAAGCCTTTCATCCAGCGCGTCCGCTGCCGAATCCAGCCGTCCAACGTACTGGTTGCTTCTTCCCGGCTGAAAGAATCCAGCACGGCCGTTCGATAGCCGCGGCGATACAGCCGCATGCCGGTATCGCAATCTTCGGTAACATTGTAAGGATCCCAAGCGCCTATTTCCTTCAAGGCTTGATAGCGAAAATGCGTACTGTGTCCGGAAAGAGGAATGGGAAGATCCAAGCGCTGGAGACCCGGCAGAAATAAATCATAATAAAAAGAGAATTCGGCATTAAAAAGTTTGGTCAGCAGATTTTGATTGGTGTTGTAGTGATCCAACCTGGTTTGCAAACAGCCCAATTCCGGATTTTTGCGGAAAGCCACCCAAGCTTTTTTGAGCTGATCCGGATCAGGTAAAATTTCCGCGTCATAGATTACCAAAAAATCAGCTTCCGCTTTCAGAAAAGCCACGTTCAGAGCTTTCGGTTTGGTTTGCGGCGGGACTTTGGGCAGCATGACAACCTGGAAATGCGCCGGCAGCCCTATCTCAGCTATAGCCGCCTGGGTTTCCCAATCGTGTTTTTCCAGCGTGATTAGGATTTTCAACTTTTCCGGAGGATAATCAATCGCGGTCATGGCTTTTATTACTTGGGGGATTACTTTTTCTTCCCGATAAAGCGGCACTAAAATAGTGTAAGAAGGAAGGTCTTCCTTCTTTAAGGCTTGTAATTCTTTTTCCGATACTTCAATAAAAGGAGCAGCGATGGACTTATAAACCACAAACAGTTTAAAAGCCATCATGGCGAAATAAAAAAAGGCAATCAAGCTGGAAATGAAAGTCAGCAATGATAAGCCAGTAACGTAAATGACTAACCCCAATAGCAGGGCGAGGCTCGCCGTTAAGGTGATAAGTAAAGATATGGTTTCGTGGCGCCAATGTTTTTTGGCGCTTAGGGTTTCCGGCAAGAATAAAAAATCTTGACGATTTTTAAAGTTAATGGGGAAAGTCGCCGGATAATCCAGGAATTTAAACAGCCAATAAAAAATCCTGGTCAGCCTTGATTTATCCTCGCGCACAAATTCATTCCAGGGGATGCTTAAATTTTTGCTTTGCTCGCCGCCTTCCAGGGCCAGCCTGTCTTTTTCTTCCATAATTTTAAAAATCTATATGATCTAGTCGCTTTTTTTATTCTTCCTCTAAATCTTCATCATGCCCCATCTCCAAGTGCTGGTCGCGCTCCTTGGCATCCGCGGCTTCATAGCCGCATTCCGGACATTTCCAAAAGATAGTTTTTTCCGCCATTTTTTTGTTGCTGTGCTTCAAAGCCGGTTATCCGCGAATAACCAGAATGCTTTGAAGCCGATTTAATATTAGAGGGGATTAAAAGCGCATACTTTCCTTTTCTTGACTCTCGCGGCGGCGCTTGCCGGTATTGCGCTTACGTGAACGCCCTCCGCCTCGTTGTTTTTTTCTGGCCATAAATTTTTATTTTAGAAATTAAACTTTCTCTCCGACCTTTCCGCATTTATAGCCCCCGGGCATGAAAATCAAATTAAAATTTACATAAACATGGAGATAAAAAACAGCGCTATGATGGTGCAAGCAACAATGACTACCACTTCTCCCCAGGATTGGATTTGAATTTCCGCCCCCGCCCGGCCGGATAGCCGCTCCCAGATGCCTAGATACGGGAAAGAAATTTTCGCTGTCGGTTTTTCTGTATAATTTTGGTAGTTTGGCATAAAAAATTTTACTCAAACTCTTCGCTTAGTTTGGCTAAAGCCCAAGCTCCCAAAGAAAGCCCGAAATCGCGTAAAGCAACGTCAAAGAAAGCAGGTATCAACAACAGATTTACGATAATCCCCCAAAGCCAGAAAGCCGTAAGATAACCACCCAAACGCGGCCGGAAGGCAGTTATGATTCCGGCCAGAACTTCTACCGCTCCTACCCCGAGCATGATAGTTGCCCCGCTGATACCCAGAATCTGCGGTATTACCGGAGCCAGGTATTTATCCCAATCGGCCAGCAGGTTAAAATACTTGTCGGCTCCCGCTACGATGGGGATGATGACATAGCCGGCATAAAGAACTTTATAAGCCTGGTAATCGGGAAATTTTCCGTCCGTTAATAATTTATCTTCTGGAGACCTTATTTCTCTTTCTTCTCTTTTTTCAAAGGTGATCATTTCAATAAATTAATTTTTAATAGTCTTCTTCTGCTTCTATGATCCATTCTTCTTCCTCTTCCGGCAGAAGTGCATCGTTGGGCGACAAATATTCGTGACGCGGCGCAAATTTATGGAAATGGTTGTTTTTAACTTCCTCTAATTCGTCTTGATAAAGGAAAATAAGATCTTTGTCTTCAAAAATATACAGAAATTCTTCCCAAGAAGTTTCTTTAAAATCTTTTTCCTCATCGGAAAATTTAATTCTAAGCAAGTTAATATTTTCCTCCTCTCCCGGTGGCGCCTTAGCGGGTTTTCCCCCCCGGTTTTCCGCCCAGCTGCGGATCAGTTCGTGATTGGTTGTAGCTTTAATTTCTCCTTCCATATCTTTTTTCTCTTACTTTTCGGGAATGAAAAGACAATGAACCAAATAAAAAATCCGCCGCGTTCGCGAATGGCGAAAGGACGGATTTTTATCATTGATTTATCTAAGGATTTATCCTAAAAACTGCCAAAACTCGGCATCCGCGGTTTGAAATCCTATAGGCCCGTCTGGCGTGCCGGCCAAGCAAGCAAGGCAAACCGTAAATTTTCCGCCGGCTTCAAAATATTGCATATAGCCGCAGGGCGCGCAAATATACATACCGCTTTGCGGAATTATATCTCCAATCTTAAATAATTGTTCCGTAAGAATGGGCATGCAAATATCATAGAGGGAAAGTGAAAATAGTGTCAAATATCACCGCTTATTCTTTTCGGTTAAAGCGGCTTGGGTAGTTTCCAGCAGCAAATCCAGCAAATCGTCTTCGGAAAAAAGATGAAAACGAAAACGAAAGCGCGGAAGTCTTTTTCTAAGCGGACCAATCGGTAAAACAAAGCGGCGTAAAAAATATCTTTCCGCTAGATAAATCGCGCCTCCGCTAGTTCCCAAGAACGGCAACACCGAAGCCCAAGGCAAAGTAGCCGCGCCGGTAGGCGGTAGTTCAACTAAAGAAACGCGAGGAGGAAAGGCGGGTGGAATTCTGGGCGGAAGGCTGGGTGGAATGGGAAAAGAAGGCGGACTCGGAGGAATAATGGGCGGAATGCCTTCGGGCGGCGATGGGATTTCCGGCGGAGATGGTGCTTCAGGCGGAATGCCTTCGGGCGGCGATGGGATTTCCGGCGGAGATGGTGCTTCAGGTGGCCCCGGTTCTGAAACCTGAACTTCAGTTATCTCACCCTCACCTTCACCGATCTTGTATGACCGGTGTTTCTTTTGTAAAAATAAGTATGAGTAAGGTGTTTGTCGGGCTTTCGGGTGGGGTGGATAGTGCGGTCGCCGCGCGTCTTTTGCTTGACCAAGGATACGAGGTGACCGGCGTTTTCATCAAGATCTGGCAACCTGAATTCATCGAATGCACGTGGAAAGAAGATCGTCTTTCGGCCAAACGTGTCGCGGCG
>CAYPPK010000004.1:5504-22671 GCA_964412615.1 uncultured Candidatus Saccharibacteria bacterium | reverse complement strand
CACCTTCACCGCCGTCACCTTCTCCTTCACCTTCACCGCCATCGTCTTCACCAACACCCTCACCGCCATCGTCCTCGCCCACGCCTTCTCCTCCGTCGTCTTCGCCAACTCCTTGGCCGCCGTCATCTTCACTTATGCCTGCAGAAGCTGGAGGAGTCGCAGGCGCAGGAGAAATATCGGCAGGCGGATTAAAATCCGCAAAACCGGGGCCGGCTCCTCCATCGCCCGCTCCGGGCCCACCATCACCGCCCCCTCCTCCATCACCTCCGCCATCCCCGCCACTACCGCCTCCATCTCCGCCTCCGCCATCACCACCGCCATCTCCGCCACCACCGTCGCCACCCCCCCCGTCGCCGCCAAAGGCCTTAGCGACAAATAATATGGAAAAAGAGCGGACATTAACCAACGTAAAAATAAGTACCGCGCAAAGGGTAATTGTTAAAAAATAAAAAATTATGCGTTTCTTGATAAATGTCATGAAAAAAATTTTGAAACTGGGCGGGAGGATCCAGTCCTCCCCCCAGTTTAGTTTCCTCCTTATGGATCCCTCTCCAGAAGATCCGAGTTCACCACGAAGTGATAGTTGGAAGCTCCGCAGTTCATGGCGAGCTTGTAGAACTCGCTTGCCGAACGCGTGTCCTCCTTGCCACACCAGGTTTTCTTGCCTGCCGCGGCAGCAACGGTCCGGATGCGGCCCGAAGGCGGGTAAAAAAGTATAGGACTGCGCACCGGCGGATAGATAACTAGCGCCGTGTCGGGCGCGATCCAGTCACGAGGAATGCTGATAGAAGCATCCCCGTTGCAAACCTCTACCGGGAAAGCGTTTGCTTCCTTGCCGAACTTGTCGGGCATGCGCATGGGCTGCCCGTTGACGTGTAAGATTTTGCCGCGAGCTCTGTCAAAATGGAGATTGGAGAAGGCAATCTTAAACCCCGGCAGGCAGGATTTAAGAGGCTGAATCTTGCCTTCCACTGCCGCCTCTCGCAAGGTCTTGCCAAGATCCCTGCTCTGAAAGCCGGGTTCTTCTCTCATCTTGGCGATCAGAGCTGCTGTCTCTCCTTTGGCACTGACCTTGTCCCAGACCCGCACCCTGATAGTATGGTCATCTGTGACACTTACCACCGCAGCCACGCCCTTGGGTTCCATCTCTTTGGGAACGAGCGAGGGCAGCGGCCTTTTTTCGGGTATAACAACCGGGGGCACTGGCGGTGCAGGTGGCGGCGGTGGAACCGCAGCGACCGGAGGAGGCACCGCGCATCCGCGGCAGGTTGCCTCGTTGACGCACCCCTCCAGCACTACCTTGCCGTCTGCCGCCAGCCACCCGACGGTTCCTTTCGGAACGCGATATTCGTTCCGAGTGTCCACCACTTCGGTCTGGGCTTCGCGAACGCAGTACTTCATGTTTGTGAGCCGTTCCGACCCGGTGAATACGTACCTCTGCGCCGCACCCAGGCGCTTCTTCACTGTTTCCAGCTCCGCGCCGCACCGCACCATGGCGGTCGGCGAGTCGGCCTTGGGCACGAGCAAGCGCTCGGCTGCAAAAACCGCAGGAGTGAAGATTCCCAGAGCAGCCGCGATGACCAAGAACGTTGCGAACCGCACGAACGAGTTCGTCTTCATGTCACCCTCCTTAGTTGTCCTCTTCCTTACGAAGAGGAATCCGCCTCGGAGCCGTAGCTCCGTTGCGGAAAACTCCTCACAAAGTCAGCTTCCACGATAAAACGCCGGCTCGGATCACCGATGGGCCAGCAAGTGGAGAGGGTAAGCTTGCGACTGTCGCTTGCCAAATAAACTTCCGCTTCCCCGGGACGCAGGATTCTTACGGCCGAAACCTGATAGACATAAACTCTTTCTTGGCGCCAAATTTCCACACGGTCTCCGGGAATCAGACGATCTAAGTTGGTAAAAGCGGTGCGGGCTGGATTGGCTTCATAGGCCTTAGCCGAACTATGTCCGAACAAAAAAACATTTCCCCGAAAATCTTCCGGCAAAGCCGACAAGGGATAATGAACCACGCCTTGATTCAAGGCCTGAGTTAAATCCGCCAGAATTGTTGAAGTTGGAAAAATTACCCGGGAGTCAATACCTACCCGAGGCGCCCGAATAACTGTTCCCTCCGGGGATATTAAATTTTGCCCCACCGTATTTTCCGGCCCGGCTTGCACCGGATCACCCGGCAACCAAAAATTAAACGCGTAAAACGGTACGGACACTGCCGTCATTATCACCAGCCACAACCCCGTTCGGAAAAACCAAAATTTCACCGATCCTTTCTTTACCACATTTTTGAAGGTAAAAACGCTCGGTGAAAAAATTATGAAATTAGGAGAAAAGTTTTATTATTTGGCAGTTCCGTCCCCTTCTTCCGGCAAAGGTATTTGCACATTTAAGCCGGGTTGTTGGGGTTCGGCTCGGCTGCCGCCTAAACCCCCTCGCAGAAAAAAAACAGCGCCGGCCGCCAGCAGGATGACGATAATAACTACCAAAAGAACGGCAGTCGTATTGTCGCTATGGTGATTATCGTGTTCGTGATTATTTCCCTGCATAGATCTAAAAAAATAAATAAAATTTACTCGGCCAAACTGTTAAACCATTCGCTGACGGAGTTGCGGTCCAGAATTCTCGCTAATGATTCAAATCCTCCTCGCTTTACATAAGTGGGAATGCCAAGGTAGCAATTATCCTTGACCAGGATGGCTGCTCCGCCTGAATTGCCCTCATCTACTTTAGCCGAAGTCACAAAATAAGATCCTTCCCGACCGGAAATTATTCCTTCCGTTACGGTTATGTCTCCTTCAGCGCCGATCGTTGGATAGCCCAAAACAATTACCATATCTCCAATTTCCACCGAGTTAGAACAAGTAGGATTAACCTTGTTAGCCTCAATTTGAACTACTACTGCAGGGGGAACTTCCAGCTCTACCAATCCTAAATCCGGATCAACATCCCTGGAAATAATAGCAGCAGCGGTAAATTCCTCCCCTAGGCCTGGAAATCTGGCTGAACACTGACTTGCCTGGTCAAAATCCTCCTCCCAAATCACATGATTATTAGTATAGATTAAAATTTTATTTTCCCCGCTGCCGAAAGAAACTCCCGAACCACTTTTGGTTAATAAAGTCTCCCCGTCCTGCTCCCAGGCACAAGTAAGAGAGGCAATCCGGGGCCTCCATTGTGAGATGATAACAGGCAAAGCCGGTGCTTCATTGTTTTCTATGATTTCTTTTTCCGATTTTGGCTGCGGAATCGGAAAAGTTTCAGCAAAAAAACTTTGATTTAAAATTTCTTCAGCGCCTTCTTGACGGTCAGCTCTCGCTTGTCTGCTTTCTTCCAAACGTTCGCGGGAAATGCGAATTATTTCTTCCCGCTGGCCCTGAATTTCTGCCTCCATTTGATTTAATTTGCTAATGCCGGCCAAGCTTATGCCTGCTCCTGTCACAACAAATAAAATAATAAAAGCAGTGGTTTTCGGCCCGAATGTTCTGGAAAAAATTTGCATAAATAAAGTGTAGGGGCCGGAAATGAGTTGCCGGTGAAAGATTATGTTTCCTATAAATAAATCCGCCCGCAACTTTGCGGGCGGATTTATTTATAAATTAAAAATTAATTTCCGGCTAAAATCTCTTTACTCCAGCAGGATTTGCTCCATTTCCAGGGAGCAGTCCCGTATTTTTGGTAAATAGCCAAAGCCATGGCTTCATTACCTTCTTCGGTATGCAAATCAATGCCTAGTTTCTTAGCTTCGTTGCCCCAATAAAGCACGTTGATTTGGTATTTGCCGATGTCATAGGGATTTTTTTCGCCGCGCAATACTTTGCCGTTTTTATCATAATGGCGGTTACGCGATTCGCACCAGGCGATATTTTCCAGCACCGAAGGCAAAACAGGCGCCGGCGTAGTTTCGGGCGCTTCTAAATTAGAATTTAAGTTGGTTTCTACCCGCAATTCCAGAGCGGGTTTTTGTTCGGCTTGCGGGTTGTTTTTTATCTGCACTTCCATTGCTCCCGGTGCTACCAAAGCCAGCGCAATTATAAATACTTGAAAGTAAGTACCAATAAGTTGTTCTCTAGAATAATCGTCTACCTGCTGTCAATTTCTTGCCCTACCCCTGGCAGGCATGCCTGCGCAGGCAGGTAAAAATCGCCTAGCTTGGCGATCTTTTAATACTATAACATACAACAGTTATAAAGTCAATATATATCCCTACTCGTCTATAATCGTCTCCGCAGCCTCTTCCAACGGGGATTCTCCCAGCTCGTCTTTGCGCTCCATCATTTCTCCACCCAAGCGTTCCAGCTCTTTGAGGTTTAGGTTGTCCTTAATTTCCGGAAAAAGATCCTCTTCTTCTTCCTCTATATGGGCCGCCACATCGCTCATGAGCGCTTCCATCTTTAAGTCATACTCTTCATCTTTTACATCAATGACCTTAAGTTCGTCAAGTAGGTTGCGGGCGGACTTATGCTCGGCTAAAGCTTTGGCGACCAGGGTTTTAACCAAATCTCCGCCAATAGCCTCCGCGGCGGGATAAAAAATTTCTTCTTCTATGGTGGTATGCACGTCCAGCATTTGCAAAATATCCGAGCCCAAGTCAGCTCGTCTATCATATTCGGTTTCGGACTTAAAATCTTCGTATTTGCGCTTCAGTTCGTCGTGATCAGCCTTAAGCAACTCCAACGCGTTGGCGCTTTTTCTTTTTCTGCCGCGTTGTGCCATGAAAGCAAACTAAAAACGGCAAATGAAATAAAAGTGAATATATTTGCCCTTGGAGGATGACTAGTCAAGCTCGTCCAAAGCGAACGCTTTGGTTTTAGTGAACTCCCCCACTCTTGTTCTCTCCAGGGCGGTTAAATATCCCGCCGTGCCAAGGGACTGGCCCAAATCCCGCGCCAAAGCCCGTATATAAACCCCCGGACCGGTTATTATTCTCAATTTCAATAAAGGCCACTGGTAAAAAATAATTTCTATTTTTTTGATTTCTACTTGCCGGGCCGCTAATTTAATTTCTTTTCCGGAGCGCGCGTAGCGATAGGCTGGTCGGCCGCTGATTTTAATGGCGCTGTAGATAGGTGGTATCTGGTCTATTCTGCCTACAAAATGTTTTAATGTTTTTTCTATGGTAATCTGCTGGGGGATTATTTTGGGCAAAATTTCTTTTTTTACCCCCTCTTCATCACCGGTAGAGCTTTCTTGTCCCAAACAAATTTCGGCTAGATATTCTTTTTCCTTGATTTCATATTGTCCCAACTGCTTGGTCGCTTCCCGGCCCACGCCTACCACCAATACTCCTTGGGCTAAAGGATCAAGAGTGCCGGCATGGCCGATACGGCGCTCGCCCGTCCTTCGGCGCAAAAAATTTATCACATCATGGGAAGTCATGCCTTTGGGCTTGTAAACCGCAAATATTCCTTTTCTCAGCATGCGACCATGATAAGCCATCCCCTCTTATTTGCGCCAGACCTGGAGCAACAAGATTTATATGCATTCGGCGATAACTGGTGTTACCGCAAAAAATATGTCTTGCGAAATCTTAGGAATTGACACTATTTCAAAGGGTGCTGATATGGCTTGCGTTGTCAGGCAAGCTGAACCGGGAATAGTTTCTCTTAAAAATATTGCCAAACCTTCCGGCAGGGCCAGGACTTCTTCCACTTCCAAATCAAAACCGCCGCGCGGCTGCTCTCCCTCAAAAACTCCAACCACGATATTTTTAGCAAAATCAACTTGGGGCAAATTGCTTTCGCCCAATTGTTCATATAAAAGGGTAAGTGCCTCTTGATCGCCAATAATCATAATGCCCGGCTCCAAAACGGCCGAGCTGCCTTCTAATAAAGTTTCAAATTCAATTTCGGGTCCGCTCCCGGGCGGATTTTCCTGACTGTTTGCTAAACCTGGCCCTAAAGCTAATGTTGCCGCCGACAACATTACCAATCCAGCTAAGGTCGCTTTTTGAATATATAGCCCTAACACCAAAACACCATACAACTATGGCATGAAGTAAAAATTAAATTCCGCCGGGACTGGCCCTGAGCGGAATCAGCTAGGCGCAATATCTTTTGGCTTGCTGGCACTTTAACCAACCTTCATGGCAGTTGTGGTGATAGTGCGTATTGCCTTCGGTAACTTGCGGCGCGCTTTTGGCTATAGTTCCATGACAGCGCGCGCAGAAATGTTGGGGGGTGTAAGTATCAGGTTCAAATCTTGCACGAAAGGACATTCTTGGTATCATGATCCCTCCTTGTTTTACTGATCCCTAAATACCATTTTTGGCTAACTACGTCAAGCTGCGGGTTTGGACATATAACTTTGTATGGCTTCAGCTTCTTCTTGAACCTTTTTTATCAAACTATCCATCTCTTTTTTCATCATTTCTATCTCGGTCATGGTGACGCGCATGTGTTCCGGAAGTTCTTCCCAGGCTTGGCGCGGAGTTATTTCATAGCGCCGATTTTTAAAGACAAAAAATACTTCCTTTCTTTCCTTCAAAGCAATCAGTAAGGCTACGCGACGCGCCTCGGATAAAGTCAGTCCCTCCCTTATTTTGACCTCCTGCATGCCTACCCTCCTTATAAGAGCTGCCGTATGGTTAGCATGGAAATCTTAAATTTTAATTAAATACTGTTAATTTATTTTATTTCCACGATTTTTTCCCTGGCTGTTCTGCCGGATACAATCTCCAGCCTGGACGTTGCTAAGCCAAAATAATCAGCTAAAGCTCTTATAATTGCCGCATTAGCCCTGCCTTGCACCGGCGGCTCTTTGACGGCGACAATAAAATGGTTATCATCCAATTTTTCAATGTTTTCTTCTCGCGCTCCCGGCTTGGCTTTTACGAAAATCCTCATAAATTATTGGGTTTAATTATAATCATGGCCGTAATTTGCTCCTGCAGCGGCTGATGGAATCCAGTTGCATAATCACGCAAGGCATTTTCTACCATCAAGTAGGAATAGCGAAATTCCGCTCCCCGTTTGGTGCCCGGATCGTGGGCGATAAATTCTTCTGTTGCCGGATCATAGCCGATGATTAAAATTTGGTGCTGTTCCGGCCCGGGAAAAGTATAATAAGGATTATTAAGTTTTTGCCCGTTCACCGGAACAATTACTAAATTACCTCGGGCAAGTTCCTTTTTTATGTCTTCACCGCTGATTCTATAGCGAACATCTGTTTTTTCATAATTAAAATATTTCTTAAAAATTCTTTCTGCCGTAGCAGAAGCCGAAGTATCGTAAAAACTTCCGTAATTTTCCTTTTGGACATCCGAGATCATTTTTATTTCTGTTTCGGCTTCAGCCGAAGTAAGATTTTTACCTTGTACCCAGAGCATGGCCATCAAGGCAACTGCCTCTTCACATCCGCTTTGCTGACGAGGATCAGCCCAATTACCCAAAGGAGCTTGGGCAAAAAATGGTACGGAATATAAAATAAGACTTTTAATTTCCGTTATCACCTCCGGCGGATTAATCTCTTCAGCCAAATTGGTAGGAGCAATATCTTTTTTCCCTAAAGCGAACCAGCCGGCCAAAAGCAGGGTAAACACAAAAACAACTAAAGCAGTTTTTAGATAAAAATTTTTATCCATTTTATTTTTGGCGCACGCTTTCCCGTTCGGTCGTCTTGGGATTTTTGAGCGTATATTTTTTAGTGACAAATTTTCCTGTCACCGCGCTACGATAGACGCTCTTTTTTTTGGCTTTAGCCATATCAATTTGTTATTATCTCTGGCAGAATACCTCACCCCGATGACCATCGGGGCGAGGATGAATGCCAGCCCGGAGCGAAGTGGAGGAGATAACCCCGACGTTGTCGTCCGATTTTAGGACGCGTATTCCGTCGGGGAATATCCCGCAGCTCTGCTGCGGGCGTCGGTTATTTAACGACTAAAACGAATTGGAATCCTTAATTGATCGGCGTGTTCCGGCAAACCCGAAGGATTATCTTTTTCCAAAACCAGAAAGCCGCTCCCGGTAGCAGGGGTGAATTCTAATCTTGCTTCAAACGGAACAAATTCAGTTGTCATCCATTCTCCCTGGGCTTGGGCTGGAACCTGAACCAATAGTTTGCCATAACCATCGTAGAGGGCGACCGGAAAGCTGGCTTCAAAATACCAATTGCCGCGGGCCTCGCCTCTGACCAGCAAGGGACTGGTAATAATTTGATTGGGCTGGGGACTGGTAATCCTAATTAAATTCTGTTTTTCTAAGGCATCGCCTATATCCTCGGTAAACGTGTCCCCGCCTTTGACGGCACAGCGGCGCGGATATGATTCCATAATGGGATGCCCTGCTTCCTCACATTCGGCAAAATTGCTGATTTTTCCCGGCTCGGGAGAAAACTGCTGCCATGCTACCAAAGCGCCTATCACAATCAATATAGCGATAATAAGATAAAGAAATTTTGCTGGCATATTTTGTTTAATTTATTCCAACCTAGCTTAAATTAAAATTATTTCTTACCTTCTTTGGCCGCTGTTTGAGGGAATTTGGGGACTATAATTATAGCGAGCAAATAAAAAATTATTCCCGGCAGCACACCAGTGGCAATAGTGAGAAAAACAAATACTAAGCGGAGCAAGTTCGGATCAATGGCAAAAAACTCTCCCAAACCGCCAATGACTCCGCCCAGCATTTTATCTGCTTCACTGCGAAAAAGGCGTTTATTATACATGATAATAATTTAATACTATCTTCTAAAAAAGCAATGAAGCAATTTTATATTTAAGCTCCCGCGCCTAAGAGGGCGAAAAGAAAAATTAGCAAACAAAAGGAAGCCGAGGTAAGACACCAAACGCACCACTGGCGCAAGACAAAAGCCTGAATAAAAGTAAGGTAAAGTGAAAAAAGAAAAGCCAGCGTAGATAAACCCAAAACCAGAAAAAGTATCAAAGGCGAAACCAAATCTGGTTGCATGAGAAAAATTCCGTAGCTTAAACTAAGGCCGCCATAATAAAAAATGCCTAAAATTTCTATGGGAATACCAAGAAACCGCGAGTATTCACTGTGAATGACGGCATCGCAGTCCGAACCAATGGGACAGACCAAAACTTGGCGCGTTTGCTTTTTGTAATGGATATAAAGGGCAAGCAAAAGTCCGGCCAGAGAAACAAAAATGATCAGAGAGTAAAAACTTATTCCCATAATTTAATGTTAGCGCGGTAAATAAAAAAAGCAAGCTCTACGGTAGAGCTTGCTTTTAAAATCGGGCAGATTTTATGGTTTTTCGGCCATCTCTAATATTTCCTCTCTGGTTACATCCGTCATTCCATGATCTTCCCGGGCATGGCGCTCCACTTCTTTCACCAATGTTTCTCGGTCCTCGTTTTTGGAAACCCAGCCGCATTCGCAATTAACAACATGAACCATAATAATAGAACTGGCTTAGTTATTATCCAAACTTAAATCCGTCGACCGGAATTGTAAAAAGAACTTTTACTGAAGAAAGTCTAATTTATACAAGTGAAATAAAAGTGAAAGAAATTTTTTGCAAGCCATGTTTGCTTATTTTGTCAAAATTACTTTAGCTAACGGATAAAAACTGAAAAAACTTGACGAGGGCCTGGACGGAATGCTAGCATCTGACCTCGTCGGTTAATAGAATCTTCATGATTGAATCTTCATGAAGATAATTCAGAAAAACTTGCGTAATGAATTCTTTGTCCAAGAAAGTAGCAGCTTTTGTTCTTTTTATTTCGGTATTATCTCCGGCCGGCACAGTCTTGGCAGAACCTCAAAACGATGCCCAAGCCTTAGTGGCCAAAATTAATTCAGCCGGCTTACCCGCCTCCTCGGTTACCTTTTACTCTACTCCGGCGGCTAAAGGAGTTGCGATTTATATTCCTCAAGTACATAAAAATCCAGGCAGCCAAGCGGCCGACGTCTCCAATAATGACGCCGAAATTGCTCAAAACCAAATCTATAAAATAATTTCTTTCCTGACCCGTCAGACCGGCATCAAATACGTAATGACCGAAGGCGAAATGTACGGACCGGTTCCCCAGGCCAAGCTGGATAGCTTGCGCTCCAATTTGCACAAATTGGAACAAAATAAAAACTCTCAAGAAGCCAGAATCTTAGAGCGAGAAGTTATACTCAAGGGAGCGGCGCACAAACTCAAGGCGGAAGGAGAAAATTTCGCGCTTTATGGAGCGGAAAACAAGGACACTTATGAAAAAAGCGCCAAAATTGTTCGCAATTATGTTGCTACGCGCAGTAAAGATTCCGCTCGCCAAATCCAAGCAGTGGTGGTAGACCAAAGAAATAAAGAAACGGCGGAAAATTTTGCCAAAGGATTGACCGCAGAAAAAACTGAAGTAGGCATCTTGCAATTTGGCGCAGGACATAAAAAGGGCTTAGTGGCCGAACTGCAAAGTCAAGGACTCTCGGTAATTGTCATAACTCCGAACGAAGTCAGTGCCGGAAAAAAAGAAAATGTTACGAATAAAAAAGTAGCCGCAGAGAACAGCAAATTATCCGCGCAAAAACTTTCTCTCTCCCGCTCCAGGATTTTGGAATTGCTTGCCAGCCGCCGTAAAAAAATAGCGACCTTAGATACCTGGCATAGTAAATCCTTGCCGTTACGGATTGAACAGCTTCTCCAATATAAGCAGATCTCCCAACGTAGTGCGCTCGGGATTTAAGAAACGGCTGCGAAATAAACGATCGAGAATAAAGAGTTCGCCCAAACTAAGCCGCCTGGGAGGAAGAGTAGCTTCCGGATTAATTTCTTCTTCTCCCCCAATTTGTTTTTCCAGTATTTCCAGGGATTTCTGTATTTCCGTTAAAGCCATTCTGATTTTGGCAAATTCCAGGCGCAGCATGGCACTATCGGCGGCATGCCCCGGCATGGGCTGAATTAAAAACGCTGCTGATCCCAGTAAAAGAAAAATAAATAAGTAACGCATAAAAAATACAAAGAAAAAGCGACTAAGGTCGCTTTTTCTTGTTTGGTTACGTTTTGTCCTCCGACTAGTTAAAGAGCTGATCCAGAATAAACAAGTCACCTAAATCAACATCATTATCTCCGGTAAAGAGCCGGTCTAGGATGAAGAGATCCCCGAAGTCAAAGTCCCCGTTAAACAAATTATCTCCGTTCAGATCAACATCATTATTACCGTTAAATATCCCGTTATCATTTCCAAAGAGCTCATCCAGAATAATTAAGTCGCCCAAATCCGTGCCGCCTCCGCCAAAAATGCCACTATTATCGCCAAATAATCTGTCCAGAAGAAAGAGATCCCCTAGATCCATATCATTGCCGTTAAATAATCCCCCGTCCAGGATATTAGCCGAAGCAACTGCAGGCGCGGCCACCATCCCAACTGGTGCCAGCGCCATAAGACCCATCGAAACTACGGCCGCTGTTTTGTGCAATGTTTTTTTCATAGTTTTGGGGTTTTAATTGTTAATAAATTACGAGCGCGGTACGACGCGCACGCGACCTTTATTTTAAGAACAAAGAGCTAATGTTAAGCAGTATATTGACGGGAAGTGAAATTAAAATTAAAAACACCCTTATGGAGAGGTACTTGGGTTTTGCGCCTGCAGTATTTCTTTCAACTTAGCCAAAGTGGCTGCGTCAAAAAATCCGGTTGCTGACAAACCATTATCCACTTGGAATCTCCTTACTGCATCTTCGGTGAGCGGACCATAGAACCCGGTACTAAGTCCCGACCCCAAATATCCCAACTGAATTAAAGCACCTTGCAAAACCCTTACCGGTTCACCCCGGTCGCCACGGCCAAGACCTCTAGTCGTATTTTGGGTTTGCGGCCCCGTGCTTCCATTAGGAGCTGGAGTAGTGGACTGAGTTGCTTCTTTCATCGCGGCAAAAGTAAGCGGACCAAAAAAGCCGGTAGTGGAAATATTATTGTCGGCCTGAAATTGTCTTACCGCTTCTTCGGTCAACGGACCGTAAAAACCAGTATCCAGACCGGAGGCCAAATATCCCATGTTAATTAATAATCTTTGCAGGGCCTGCACTTGTTCTCCTTGCGAGCCTCGCCCCAGGCCTGCCGCCTGGGCTTGGACCGAAACCAACGACAGTAAAGAAACAAGCACTAAAACTCCAAGACTTGGAGCAATAATTTTTATGGCTGTCTTCATGGATTTTTATTAAAAATTAGTA
The DNA here is from genome assembly GCA_964412615.1 of uncultured Candidatus Saccharibacteria bacterium. GTDB lineage: Bacteria > Patescibacteriota > Minisyncoccia > Sungbacterales > HO2-52-23 > CAYPPK01. The sequence continues at coordinate 10,551 of CAYPPK010000004.1, read as the reverse complement.
AATAAATTAAGTAACCCAAACAGTGTAAAGAAAAGGCATGAACCCGAAATGAAAAAATAAAAACCGGAGTTCGCTTGGCATAAGACGTCGTACCGCCATCGTCTGGATTCATTCAGAAACAGCAAGATAAAGATAGCGACAAACTTTCCTTACTGCTTTCGTCAAAGCGAAAAAATCTGAAGTGATCTAGCTGACAGCTGCCAGGGCTTTGGGCGGCCCTGCCTATGCAAAGCATTCTCCGGTTAAGTAAATGATTTTAGCAACGAGTGAAAAAAATATGAACCACCAGAAATTAAAAAACCGCCGGATTACCGGACGGTTTCTAATCTGTTTGCCAGCTCCACAGATAGAAGTTCTCTCAGTATACTTCTTGGATTTCTGATCGCGTCTAATAAGTCCTCAACGTCTCCTAGCTGCCGGAAAATCTCGTCCACGTTTAGAATTACATCAACAGCTTCCCTGGCTGCAGATTCACGTAAAATAGATTCCAATTCGTGAATCTTTTTCAGACGCCGAGAGCGGAAAAAGAAGCGATAAGTTAGAATGCCGATGACAGCTCCCACAAAACAACTTAAGAGTATCATTGCGAATGTGGTAATGAAATCAGCTGATTTATTAGCGGCAGTTGCCAAGGAAAGGATTGAACCAAAAAGTGCGATTAGCCCTCCTCCAACGATACACCAGGCATTATAGCTACCAATCTTTTTATCCAGCTTGATCACTTCCGCCAAAATACTTTCCTCGTAAGCAGAAAGTCTGGTCCTTTTTGCCATAAAAAAGAGCTCCTTTTTTGCTAATTACAGCCTATTAAAGAGAGGACTGGTTGTCAATTTGAAGACAAGACCATATGTAAGACCGAAGCGGCGGTCCAGGCCTGTTCCCGGCAGCCCTTTTGTCCGGAAGGAGAACGGTATTCCAAATAGCCGTTTTTATTTTTTTGGTAAAGCTCAATCGGCGTGCGGAAAAAATGAATTGGCTTAAGCGCCGCTTCTTTTAAGTAAGCAGCTTCTTCCACAAATCCGAAATTCAAAAGCCCTTCAAAAATTAAACCGTTTAGCATGGGCCAGAAGCTGCCGTTGTGGTACGAATCTTCGCCCGGATTATAAGTTGGCGAAGCCGTGCTCATAGTGCGCAAACCAGCCTCGCTGTCAAAAAGATCTTCCTGAAAGGCACGGGTAATCATATCTTTTATATAAAAAGAATCAATAATAGCTTCGGCCGCAGTGCTACGTCCTTCTGCTGCCCAAAGGCCGAGCAAAGGATTGGCGGTAATGGTCTTAATTTGCTGCTTATCTCCATCCAAACCCTGAGCGGCGTAATACAAACCCCGATCTTTAAATAAAAATTTGGAATTGAAAGCTTCCTTCAAGCGGTCAGCTTTTTTTAAAAGCCGAGTGGAAAATTTTTTATCTTTTTCTTTCCAGAATTTTCCCCAAACTTTAAAGGCCAGCCAAGCCGCCCCCTGCACTTCCACCGGGGCAATCGGATATTTAGGCAAAGTGCCGTCAGGGCGCAGAAAAGATTCATGCGAATCGGTCCAAGACTGGATATTAAGTCCGCCATGAATCCGCCCGGCCGGCAAGGAAAATTCCAAAAGACTGTCGCCGTCCATGTCCCCTTTTTCCAGCATCCAATTAAGTCCCGCTCGCACTCCTGGGCTTACCTTATTTAAAAATTCCTCTTCTTCCGTGGCTTCCCAGTAGGCGTATAAGGCCAATAAAGCCAAAGGCGTAGAATCCAAAGAGTCATAATTTTTCAGGGTATTATCCGGATAAAGAAACCAAGGGGGCTCGGCTGTCCGAAGATGCTCGTAGTGCTCGCGCCTAAACTCATGAACAAACTTGCCCGGTTCCTCTCCGCTTTCGGTGTTGCTTTCCTTTCCTTGCAAGGCTACTAAATTTATCAAGGCCCGCCGGGAAATTTCCAGAAGATAAGGATCCGCGCGCAATTCGTGGATTTTAAGAATTTTGAGGATGGTGATGGCGGTATCCCGGCCAAAAATGCAGCCAAAGGCTTCTTCTCGGCCGGACGCGTTTATCCCCTCCTCATGGGCAAGATTGGCAAGCGTATCATACATGACGCGCTTGAGGTCAAAATCGGTCATTATAATAATATTTTTTAAAAGCCCAATAACTGGTAATAAATTTTTTCGTATGCATCTACCATGCGTTCAGCATTGAAATTTCTCAAGGCATGGCGGCGGCATTCCAGCCGCGAAATTTTGCCGATTTTGTTTACTGCCTCTATCATTTCATCCAAATTTTCCACTACGTAGCCGGTGCGACCGTGCGCGACAATTTCCGGCACGGCTCCTCTTCTGAATCCCACTACGGGAGCCCCGCAAGCTTGCGCCTCTATCATAATCAGTCCAAACGGTTCTGGCCAGCTTACCGGAGAGAGCACGCAAAGAGCCCTGGACATGAGCTTGTTTCGGGTTGGTTCATCTACCTCGCCGATCCATTTGATCCGATCATCGGAAAGACGAGGGGAAATATACTGGTTAAAATAAGACATGTCAACTTCGTCCAGTTTTGCCGCGATAATAAGCGGAATATCCAGATATTGGGCCACCTCTACGGCATAGTGCGGGCCCTTTTCTTCTGAAAGTCGGCCTACAAAAAGCAAATACCCGTCGTGAGTCGGAGAAAAAGGGTAAGATTCCAAATTAAGACCATTGTAAACAGTGCCAATATGGTTTAGTCCCTCGGCCGTGCGGCCCTGCGCTTTGGATATGGTTACAACATAAGGACGGCTTAACACCTTATACATCCGTCGCACTTGGGGCAAAAAGGGGCCATGAAAAGTCATCACTACCGGCTTGCGGGCCAGATTGGCAGTCGGCAGGCTAAAAACACCAAGATGATCATGGATAATATCAAAATCTTTTTGTTGCTGATATACAATGCCGGCGTTCAAAAGCGTCCAGATATTGGTCCCATAAAGATCTGGAATCCTTGCTTCGCGCAAAGACCGAGGGTAAACCGAAAAGAGTTTGGCGGAAGTTAAAGAATCTCCGCTGGCAAAAAGCGTTACCTGGTGTCCTTTTTTTACCAAACCTTCGGTGAGCGCATAAATCATTCTTTCGGTTCCCCCGTATTTTTTAGGCGGAACTCTTTCCACCAGGGGAGCAATTTGCGCAATGCGCAAGGGCCGCGCCAATATTTCGTTTTTCTTCATTGCAAAAAGTCGCCATTCCTTCCTAAAGAAAACCAATTAAAAAATCATGAACAAAAAAACCGCCCGTATTTTGGGCAGCCTTAACATTTTATAGTTTTCTATCTGATACTATTTCTTTTTCTTTGAAGAACCTTTGTGAATAAGATCACACCACCGGCGGTTGTCTTCTCCGCCTGCTTCCGCAGTTCCTGACAAAAAAGCTTCTGCCTCAACAGCTGCATCATCAACGCCCCGGTAGCTTAATGCACAGCTTTCGCAATAGCGAACATCAAGTATTTCTCTGCTAGGATCGGCATCTGGCTCGCAGCCAGGGCAATATGGCCTTCCTATTACCGGAGAATCGGGAATATTATCGGTCATATTTTGCTCCTTTTTTCTATTTCAAAACTAGCATTGGATAAATTCGCAGTCAAGACAATTGACATGTCTTATTTAACAAAAACATGTTAAAATAGAAAGATCGTATTGTATATGCCGAAAAAAATTGTAAAATTTTTTGCCAAACCTTTAGGCATTTTAACTTTACTGGTCTCCGTGGGTGCCCTAACCGGGATTTATTTTTTCACCAGCGGAGAGGATACGGCAGAATTTGTCGTTGCCCAAAAACGCGATTTGGTTGAAGAAGTCAGCGCCACCGGCCGAGTCAAGCCGGCCGCCAGCGTTAATCTGGCCTTTGACCGCAGCGGGCGAACTTCCCGAGTCTTGGTTGAGGTCGGAGATGCAGTTTTTGCCGGTCAAGTTTTGGTGCAGATTGCCAATGCGGATCTGGCAGCTCAATTAGCGGAAACCGAGGCCAGTGCCGAAGCGCAAAAAGCAAAATTGGATGAGATAAAGCGCGGCACTCGCCTTGAAGAAGTTGAGGTGCAGTCAGCCAAAGTAAATGATGCCCGCCAAACACTTAATGTCAGGATCCAGGACGCTTATACCAAATCAGATGATGCTATCCGCAACAAAAATGATCAATTTTTCAGCAATCCCCGCTCGGCCAACCCCACACTGAATCTTTCTGCGGATTCAAGCATAAAATCCCAGATTGAAGCAGAACGGCTGGCCATAGAATCACTTTTGCTTTCTTGGAAATCATCTTTAGCAGAACTAAATTCTCTAAATTTGTCCGCACCTGCTTCCACTGCCAAGGAAAATTTACAAAAGATAAAATCATTCTTGGACAAAGTATCTTTAGTGGTAAATGCTTTAACCAGCAATACCTCTATTTCCCAAACCACCATAGACGGTTATAAATCGGATATTTCCACCGGACGCAGTAACATTGAAATCGCCTTATTAAATCTTTCGGCGGCCGAAACCAATCTTCTTATTCAAGAACGGGAACTGGCTTTGAAACAAGCAAGTCCTTTGCCAGAAAAAATCGCCAACCAGGAGGCTATTTACCGCGAAGCCCTGGCTAAAGTGGACAATATCAAAGCCCAGATAGAAAAAACTCTGATCCGCTCCCCCCTAAATGGAACAATTACCAAAGTTGATATTAAGGCCGGAGAAATAGTGGCGGCCAGCACCGCTGTGATTTCGGTCATTTCCCGAGATACTTTGCAGATTGAAGTAAGGCCCTCTTTGGCGGATATTCAATCTGCCTATTTAAGGGTTGCGCATGAACGCGGAGTGGGCACGGCGCAATTCAAAAAAAACTTAAGCTATCAGTTATTTTCGCTCAGCCTTAACTGGTCCGATCAGTTTGGCGTGGTGGGCGTAACATTAGCAAAAACACTCATTGAAAAAGGTGCGGATCCATTTTACCCGCATATCCAGGAGGAGTTTTTAGAAAATAAACAAAGAAAGATGATTATTTGTTTTACTCAAACTGCCGCGCGGGTGGCCACGGGCAAGCTTAAACATTTTTTTGCATCATGGC
>CAYPPK010000004.1:0-5494 GCA_964412615.1 uncultured Candidatus Saccharibacteria bacterium | reverse complement strand
AAAATAGGCCAGACCGCGGATGTTACTTTGGACGCTTATGGAAACGACGAAACGTTTCCGGCTGCCATTGTAACCATTGATCCGGCTGAAACAATAGTGGAAGGAGTTGCGACTTACAAAACCACTTTGCAATTCTCCCAACAGGATAACCGCATTAAATCCGGAATGACCGCCAACCTGGATATTGTAACCGACCGAAGAACCGGAGTTATTGCCGTTCCGCAGCGGGTGGTATTCACCCAAAATGGCGACAAGAAAATAAGGGTCATAAACAAAGACGGCTCTACGGAGGAGCGCAAAGTTTCCACCGGGTTGCGGGGATCGGACGGAAATATTGAGATAACCGCTGGCCTTAAAGAAGGAGAAAAAATAGCGCTTTCCGAATAATTATAAAGCACATGGCTCTCATTGAAACCAAGGGTCTTAAGAAAATTTACGAAATTGACGGCATAGAAACTCCCGCCCTTCAGGGAGTTTCTTTCGCTTTGGAAAAAGGAGAATTTGCCGCCATCATGGGGCCCTCCGGCTCGGGCAAGTCTACCCTGCTTCATATTTTGGGTTTTCTGGATCGGCATTCTTCCGGCGAATATTGGTTTGATGGAAAAACTTTTGGCGATTATTCCGAAAATGAAATTGCCGAAGTACGTAACCAAAAAATGGGCTTTATTTTCCAGTCCTTTAACCTCCTCCCCAGGGCCACGGTTTCTGAAAATGTAAAATTGCCGCTGCTTTATTCCAAGGTGCCTGAATTGCAATGGGAAAAAAGAACCAGGGAAGCGATTGCGGCCGTGGGGCTTACGCACCGCGTTGATCATTTGTCCAACCAGCTATCCGGAGGAGAAAAACAGCGAGTAGCCATCGCGCGAGCTTTGGTCAACAACCCCCAAATTATTTTTGCCGACGAGCCAACCGGCAATCTAGACTCCAAATCAGGCCAAACCGTCATGGATATTCTGCGGCAGCTAAACGAGAAAGAAAAAAAGACCATAGTTTTAATAACCCACGAAACCTACACGGCAGAATACGCCAGCCGGATAATTAAATTATTGGACGGGAAAATAAATTCTGATGCCCTAAACCCCGCTCGCCGCGAAGCGGGAGCTAAATTCATCAAATAAATGAAGTTTAAGCACAGTTTTAAAACCGCTATCCGGGGCGTGCGCGCCCACCAAACCAGGTCCGGTCTGACCGTGCTTGGCATTATTATTGGCGTTACGGCGATCATTATGGTGGTGGCCATTGGTAAAGGAGCAGAAGGCCTGATTCTTGCCCAAGTGCAAGGACTTGGTTCCAAGACTATCGCGGTAATCCCCGGCCGCGAACCCAAGGGCCCGACTGATATTGCCGCCACTTTTCTGGATTCTTTGCGGGAAAAGGATTTGCAAAGTTTGCGCCAAAAAGTGAATGCGCCTTTTATTCAGGATATTATGCCGGTGGTTTTTGGCACGATCAAAACCGTTTTCCAAAACGAAACCTATCAGGCCACTCTTTTGGGCGGAGGAAGTATTGAAGACGAGGGACTTTTGGGGAGAATTTTTGACATATCTCCGGAAAAAGGGCGCTTTTTCAGCGCCGAAGAAGTCAAGTCGCAGGCCAGTGTTGCCATTATCGGCGATCGGGTGGCCCGGGAACTTTTTGGTTTGTCTGATCCCTTGAATGAAAGATTTAAAATAAACGGCAGAAATTTCCGAGTGGTGGGAATTCTGCCGGCCAAAGGGCAAGTTTCTTTTTTCAATTTTGATGATATTGTGTTGGTTCCCCATACCACCGCCCAGCAGTATATTTTCGGGCGCAAACATTTTGACCGGCTTATAGTGGTAGCTGCCAGTGAAGACACGATCAATCGCACGGTTGATGATATAAAAATAACTCTGCGCGCCAATCACAATATCACTGATCCGGAAAAAGATGATTTTTTCGTGCAAACCCAGGCTGATATCGCCGCGCGCTTAAGTACCATTACCAGCGTTATTACTTTATTTTTAGCGTCCATCGCCGCAATTTCTCTGGTAGTAGGCGGCATTGGTATTATGAATATCATGCTGGTTTCGGTAACCGAACGCACCCGCGAGATAGGCTTGCGCAAGGCCATCGGTGCCACCCGCCGGGATATTCTCACGCAATTTTTGCTGGAAGCAGTGATCCTTACCGGTACCGGAGGAATTATCGGCATTATTTTGGGAGCTATTCTTTCTTTGGCGGTTTCGGCAGGACTAAGTTATTATCTGGCGCTTGGTTGGAAATTCTCTTTTCCGGTTTCGGCTGCTTTACTCGGAATTCTTGTCTCCGGAGGGATTGGCCTCGTCTTCGGTCTTTATCCGGCCCGCCAGGCCTCTTTGAAAAGCCCGATTGAAGCTTTGCGTTACGAATAATTTTTTCCAATTATAAAAGCGCGATTTCAAAATCGCGCCTTTATAATTTTGCAAAATTCTACTGTTTGCTGAGTTTGGGAGACATTACCAATACGTATACTGCCGCCAATCCCACCAGTACATATACTGCCCGGGAAAGAATAGACATATCGCCCAGCACCGTCGCCACCAGATCCCACTGCAAGGCCCCAACCAGGCCCCAATTCAAACCACCGACAACCACCAACACCAATGCTACCCAATCTACTGCTGATAATTTGTTCATAATTTTTTGATAAGTACTTACCTTGAGTAATACGTCGACCTCTTTCCAGGCCTAGATAAGCCAGAAAAGTCTTTTTTAAAGTATAACATAAGCCAAAAAAAACGCAGTAAAAGTTATCAACAGTCAAGTTGAACAAGACAAATAGCTTAAGTTAGCGGCGAAATGCATTTAATTCCGGCGGCGAATTTACTTCTTCCAGTTTAAACCTTATTTTTCCCAAGGTTTGCCCGCGCTCGGCGATAACTTCTACCTGCCAAAAACCCGGGTTCAGATTTTGTTTAAAAGTAAAGCCGCGATAGCCGCCGTCCCGCCCGCCGGTAATGGCAAAACCCATCTGATCGGTTTCTCGCCAATCGCCTTTCTTTTCATCGTAATAAGACCAGCGATGAAGAATTTTAGCATTCAATTTAGTTGGGGCAAAAATTGAAGTGTAAACATATACCGGCGAATCGCCGAAGCGATGAAAAGTATTTTGCTGCTCCTGGAAAATGACATACCAAGGAACGGGTTCAGAGCTTACCTCGTATTCTCCGCCGGGCAATCGGGTTACGGCATGGTAAACACCCGCCTCCTTTAGAGTTAACGGAAGAGGGGGAATAATATCAGCAAAATAAAGAAAATTAAAAGTAAAATAAATAGCGCCGATGCTAATAAAAAGCATTTTGCGGCTGTGGCGAAATCGCGCGGGTGAGGTCCAGAAAAGCAAAAGCGCTATAAAAGCGACAACGGCCAAGCTGAATAAGCCGCTTAGGATAAAAATATCCGCTCCCATCTTCCTGGTAATCACCGGCACGGCAAAAATCGCGTAAGAAAAAAGAGCAGTAAAAAAAATGCTTAGTTGAAAAGTAAAACGCGAATACCGCTCCCGGAAAAATTCATTTCCAATCAAAAGAAAAAACAGTAAAGACAAAAAAGGCCAACTGGTAATCAGAGAAGCGCTGCGGGAATAAAAAACAAAAAAGCCGGAAAAAATGCCGCCGAAAGCAAATTGCACTGCCAAAGGAAAAAACTTTGCTGTCTTGGCAAAAACATTGTGCCGCCATCTGCCTGCTTCGTAGGCGTTGATAGCCAAAATCCCCAGAGAAGCCAGAAAAAGATACCAAAGCAGAATAAGGTTATCCAGCCAGAGATCAACTCGGGTAAGGGTTAAATTATCCCAGACAAAACCGGCTAAAAACGCCAAAGAAGAGAAACGGCGCTCGTATTTTTCATATAGTGTTTTAATTCTCTGAATCATTTTTCCTTCTCCAGTTCCAAACATACGGAATTAATGCAATACCGTTTCCCCCCTCTATCGGCCGGGCCGTCGTCAAACACATGGCCAAGATGCGAGCCGCATTTTTTACATAAGACTTCGGTCCTTCGCATTCCTTGGCTCAAGTCCTCTTTTAATTCTATATTCTCCAGATTGGCCGGTTCAGTAAATGACGGCCAGCCGGTGCCGGAATCAAACTTGGCATCCGAAGAAAAAAGCTCGGTCCCGCAAACCGCGCATTTATACCTTCCCTTCTCTTGAGTATGCACATACTTTCCGCTAAACGGCGCTTCCGTCCCCTTTTCTCTGGCTACCCGCCGGAGTTCCGGAGGAAGTTCTTCTGCCCGCGCAGGCAAGTCGTCTTTTTTATTTTTTTCTTCCATAACTGCTATTTGCTTTTTGAATTCTTTAATAGTTCCTCAAACCGTTCTTTAAGTTTTTCCAGTTTAGGGTTTATGACAACCTGGCAATATGGCTGTTCGCGGTTTTTAAAATAATACTCGCGATGATACTCTTCGGCCTCATAGAAATTTTCCAACGGCTTCAACTCGGTAATTATTGGTTTTTCGTCTGCTTGATTTAGTTTTTCTATAAATTCCTCGGCCTCTTTTCTTTGCTTCTCGTTGGCATATAAGATAATAGACCGGTATTGCGTACCTACGTCATTCCCCTGCCGATTGCGGGTAGTAGGATCATGGGTGGCAAAAAATACCGTCAGCAGATCGGCAAAACTGATCTGTGCCGGCTCATAAACAATTTTAATTACTTCCGCGTGTCCGGTAGTGCCGCCGCATACTTCTTCATAAGTTGGATTCTCCTTACGACCTCCGGCATATCCCGGCATAACCGATATTACGCCTTTGAGCTCGCCAAAAACCGCTTCCGTGCACCAAAAGCAGTCGCCTCCGAATACCGCAATTTCAGTTCTTTCTTTATTTTCCATAACCTAAAATTTCCTCAATTATAGCAAAAAAAATGAAAAATCCCCAATTAAGAGGACTTCACAAAATTTAAATTTTCGTTTTTACTCAATTAGTCTTTCTCAACCAAATGATCCGGCACGGTATACCAGGTTTTATGGTCCGACACCTTTTTCCTAAAAGCGCGGAACAGAGCGTTCGTGTGGTCTTCATTGACAACCGACCGGAAGGTTTTCCTTAGTTCTGACTCCAGATTCTCCAATATGATTCCCAGATTTACTCTTGCCATAAGTAATACAAAACTAGCATACGACGCATCCTTTGTCAAAATTTGATCCAGTTGAAAATTTAGCGGAAAAATTTATGTCAAGCTTGAATATCTTCTTATTTCAAGTTATAATTAAAAGATATTCCGGCGCAGCAAAGCGGGCCAAAAGCATGCTTTTGGCGGGTGACTACAATAAAATTCCGATGTAAATCTCCGGCGTAGCTCAGTGGTAGAGCGACTCCCTGTTAAGGAGATGGTCGCAGGTTCGAATCCTGCCGCCGGAGATTTACACCGAAAAGAAAGTCGCCCAGGGACGAGCGGCTCCCTGTTAAGAAGATGGTCGTAGGTTCGAATCCTACCGCCGGAGCCAGATAGGATGAGCATCAGCGAAAGCTGGTGTTTTTCCTTTATTCA
>CAYPPK010000003.1:64456-76700 GCA_964412615.1 uncultured Candidatus Saccharibacteria bacterium | reverse complement strand
GTCGGACAAAGATACGCCGGACAGGGAGTCTATCTTCTGGGAAAGGGTGATCATCTGAATGGAGGAGTTGGCAGTGGAAGTCGTGCGGGAAAGAGAAAAACGAATATCATCAAGCGCACTTTCAACCTTGTCTTTAATGCTTTTATTCATTGCTTCAACATCGGTAAGGATGTTATTCCGGACAGTAGCTAAATCAGCTGGAATTATTACTTCTCTTTTTTCCACTACTTCGCTAACTTGGGCAACAATTTTTTCTCTTTCCGGAAAAACATTTTTTCCTGCTGAAATTAAATTATTGCTAATCGGTAAAATATTTTTTTCTTTTTCAACTAAGCTTTCTTCTGGTTGATTTGTTTCCAAAGTTGGACTTAATTTATCTGCAACCTTTGTCGTCTTCCAAATTGCCTGGCGAAAATCATCGGCCAACTTTTCTATTCCTCTCTCAAAAGAAGTAAGCAAAAAATCCAAAGTATCGGTGGCACTAACTGCAATTTTATTTCCCGTTCCTACGGCGGCCAAAAAATTAATTTTCCCCGTTTCTGAAGTTTCTGCCTCCATAACTACAATACTCTCCCCCATATCAAATCTTTTGGAAAATTCCATGCCAAATGCGCCTAAAGCAAAGAATATGACAAAAGAAAGCGCAGCCGTTCCTATTTCCAAAACCCATTTTCGCACTAAGAGATCGCTGAATCCTCTGGCCTTAAGATCAAGCTCAAATTTAACGGTTTGAGCTGGAAATGCCATATCAATCCCTAAATCCTTTAGGGAAACCGATCCGATAACATTTTTAGAAGAAACCGATATCTTATCGGCTGGAAAAACCGATCTTGAGGATTCCTTGTAATTTAATTCTTGGCGAAGCAATTCATTTTGCTTTCTGATGTATGTTGTGACGGCCTCGGTTGTTGTATGCCAGTTTCTGCCGATTTTTTTGCCGGCAATTTTTCCTTTGCGGACAAGCAAGCTTAAATACTCCTGGGAATACGGAGTTCCTTTTGCTGCTTCAGCTAGAGTTATATATTTAAAACTTTCCTCGGTATCAGATGCCATATCGGATGGATAAAATGTATATCTTTAATATAGCATCCGCATATCGTTTTTTAGCTCAATTTTGCTGTGGATAACTATTAATTGCTCAATTACCTAGTTTAAATCATAATTAGTATATTAAAAGATATTCATTACTAATCCTTAACTTACTTTACTAAACCTTACTAGAAAATCGGTGATCGCTATAAAGGTTTATCAAGGTTTTGAAAGCGACCCTAAACTTATTGATTAACGTATTATTTTCTATTTAAGAACCAAACAGACTATTGACAGATTTTTTAAGAAACATGAAAGCTGACTATTTGTCCATAAAGGAAGTTGCCAAAATTTTAAAAGTTTCTCCTTTAACTTTGCGCAATTGGGACAACAAAGGTGTTTTAACTGCTTATCGCAACCCGGTAAATAATTACCGGGTGTATCGGTCGGATCAGATACAACTTTTTTTACGAAAAATTGAAAATTCTAAAAATAAAAGAAAGGGCAGAAAAATAGATATCTCACTTATATAGGCGTTAGAAAAAATTAACCCCCGTAACGGGGGTTAATTTTTTCTCTGACATATCTATAAGCCGAATTCTGTTCAAACATCCGCCAATTGGCAAAAATGTTTGAGATGATCATCTGTCTGGGTCCTCGATTACTCTCGGACTCTAGCCCCCCCACCACTTTTATACTCAATGCTGAATTTTAATCTCTTAAACAATTCTCTGTAGCTGTTTTTGAACTGTTTCAATCTTTGTTCTCTTATTCTTGCGTCTCGTGCTATCAGATATGATTCGTAATAAATCAACTTGAATGGACTGCGATAAGAGGTTGATTTATTTTTTCTATCATTATGTTCTTGTAGCCGTCTTCTCAAATCTTCAGTAAAACCAATATAGAATTTGCCGTCTTTTTCGCTTCTCAACAAATATACGTAGTACATAAAGTATAAAAGTGGTGGGGGGTTGCACCGGATAGGAGTTTTTCCCCGTGCGTTGTCGCCAGCGCACGCTGTGAGCTTTTACCTCACTCTTTTCACCCTTGCGCTATCAACGTCTTTGGCTTTTTACCAAAGCTGATGACGTCCGCGGTATTGTTTCTGTGACACTTTCCCGGTCATGGTGGCTGTTAGCCACTATCCACTTCCGCGCAAAAATTTACGCGGGGTGTTCGGACTTTCCTCCCCGATTTGCATCGGAGCAATCATCCAATATGTCAGAGTATGCCCAGTATAGCAAAAATAAAGACAAAAATCAAGTTCTGGAAATTATCTAATCCAGAAAATTTAGCCAAAAAGAGATTTGGAATCGCTATCCAAAGCTTCATTGACTAGCCGGTCAGCTTCCCTATTTTTTTCTCTAGGCACATGCCGAAAAACTAAATTACCAAGTTCAACTCTTAAGTTCCAGATTTTTATAAAAAAGGGGAACAAACGTTCTTCTTCAATCTTGTATTGACCATTTAATTGTTTTACCACTAATTCACTGTCTAAATTAACCTCCAGCACGAGTTTTCTGATTTTTTCCTTGCCAAAAAGAGCTTTGACTTTTTGCAAAGCAGAAAGCACGGCTCGGTATTCGGCCTCATTGTTAGTGGTTTCTCCTATCGCTTCGCCATAGCTTTTAATGGTGCGGCCAGAGGCGTCCTGAATAACAATGCCAATAGCCGCTGGTCCGGGATTGCCTCTCGCTCCACCATCGGTAAAAATTATTATTTTTTCCTGTTTAATAGCCATTGCCGTTTCTTAAATAACCGATTTGACGTAACCAATAGTCATTTTCCCATTCCCAGAGTATTTTAGCGGCCACAAAGGCTTTAGTGTCTTTATATAAATAGGGAAATTCGCGAAGTTCTACTTCCCCCACTGTTTCCCCCCAATTATGCTCACCTTCAGGGCAAATTGAACCACCATTTACTTTACCGTTCCCGCCTTCGCTAAGGCTTCGGCGGGCGAGTCTGATCTTGCTGCGGCCGCCTTTTTCTCGCAAGGTGGATTTGCATTGGCGACAGATTTTATGCTGATTAACCCGCAAATCCAGCGAGTTCCAACGTCTCTGGGCAAAGACAGAAGTTTTTTTATTTGAAATTCCTGCAGAGCGGAAACGTAAGCTGCGGTTTGGAGATTATATTCCGGATAAAAACCGGTTGAGGTTTTTATATCCAAAACTCCGAATTTCCCGTCAACGGTGGCCACCGCATCCACCGTTCCCGCGTAACGATGGCGGATGGACCAAATCTTGCGCTCAATATATTCCGGATGAAATATTATTTTACGCTTGTTGTTAAATTCCTGAAAAGCAGCCGCCGCCGGCTTAATTTCCTCTGGAACAGTAACTTGCTCACCTATCGCCAATTTTTGCACTATGTCATGAACTAAACTTCCTTCGGCCGCTGACTTATTTTTAACATCCTCCGCGGAAGAAAAGTTTTCCATTTCTTTAAGAAAGTTCTCCAAAGCTGGTTTGGCTTTGATGCCTATAATTCTGGTTACCCGCGGATACCAGACGCCATCAATGACATAGCCATTTTCTTTCTTAAAATGTTCAGCATTATCGTAGCGCATGTTATTTCTCCAAAAACCTTAGCCCAGGCAATTTTTTCCCGGCTAAAAATTCCAGCATGGCGCCTCCGCCGGTTGAAACATGGCCAAAAGACTTTAAGGGCAGCTTTAATTTCTGCAGAACGGCTATGGTGTCCCCCCCGCCTATAACTTTAAAAGCGGAACTTCGCACAAGACTTTTGGCAAACTGTTTTGTCCCTTTAGAAAAATAAGGGGTCAGTCCTAAAGGCCCATTCCACAGTATAGTCTTAGCTGTTTTAATTGCTGAAGAAAATAATTCTATGCTTCTGGGCCCAATATCTACGGCGTACTCTTCCCGCCTTATTTGATCTGGCGTAGTAATTCTTGATGATAGAGAACGCAGCTTTTTGCTGGTTACGACATCCAGAGGGAGATATAATTTCTTGTTCCGCAGTATGCTCTTGTTGCGCAAAATATCAACGGTTGATTTTCCTGTTTCTAATCCTTGGGCATGAAAAATGGAGTTGGCTATACCTCCTGCGACTAACACCAGGTCCGCTTTCGTCAAAAAACGTTTTACCAACGGTAGTTTGGTTTCCAATTTTATGCCGCCCGTAATAACTATAAAAGGACGACGCGGTTTCTTTAACACATAGCTTAAGCGGTCGATTTCCTTCTCAAGATGAAATCCAGCAAAGGCCGGCCGCTGCCGGGCTAATGCTTCCATGGAAGCATGCCGCCGATGAGAATTGGCAAAAGCCTCATTAATATAAATATCGCCCCACTTGGCTAAACGGGCAGCAAAGAGACGGTCATTCTTTTCTTCCCCGGGCCAGAAACGGATGTTTTCAAAAAAAAGCAGTCGGGAGTCTGTGTTATATTTTTTAAAACTTTTCTCCTCCACGGGATCAGTGATAAAAACCACTTTTCTGCCCACTATTTTTCCCAAATATTCAGCCATAGGCTTCAGGGAAAATTCCTTCCGCACTTGGCCGTGGGGCCGGCCCAGGTGCGATATAATGCGAGCTTGCCCTCCCTTTTTTAAGACAAAAAGAATGGTAGCCAGGCATGCTTGTACCTTAAAATTATCCTCTACTTTAGATGTAACCACGTCAAAATCCGCGCGTATTAGAACGCGCGTTCCCTTTTTTATAGGAGCTTCTCTAAGGGTGCGTAATTTCATCTGACCAAATTGGCGCTTTTAATTATTTGCGAAAATTCCGGTGCATTTAAACTTGCCCCGCCTACCAGCGCCCCTTGTTTGATTCCCTCTTTAAGAAAGCCGGAAATATTTTGGGCATTTACTGATCCACCATAAATTATTCTCACTTCTTCAGCTAAGCGCCGGGAATAAAGAGAAGCCAGCAAGCGGCGTAGATAAACTGAAGCCCGAAAAGCGTTAGCGGGAGAATCCGCCCGAGCTCCCGCATTCGTGCTTATGGCCCAAATTGGTTCATAAGCCACCACTAAATTTTTTAGCCGGGACGGTTTTACTCCTGCCAAAGCTTTTTTAAGTTGTTCTCCCACGATAGCCGGTATTTCATTTCCATTTCGTTCTTTTTCTCCCACACAAAGCACAGGCATCAGCCCGCTATTTAAGGCAGCCAAAAGTTTTTTATTTACCAGCTCATCGGTTTCCGCAAAAAAAGAACGTCGCTCCGAATGACCTAAAATAACATACTTTACTCCCATGCTTTTTAGTTGCAGGCCGGAAACTTCCCCGGTATAAGGGCCTTTATTTGCCCAAGAAACAGTTTGGGCGCCAAGTTTGCTTTTGCGTAATACCTTATTTATCACAGCTAAAAAAGGGAAGGGAGGCGCGATTGCTATCAACTTTTTTAGCGGCCGCCGCAGCCTGTTCGGTTCTTTGCGCCAAAAGCAGGGCGCGCTTCACAGAATCCGGATTAAGTTTCCAATTGGCTATGATTAATGTTTTAGTCATATTTTTTTATCATTAGCGCTGTTCGCATATGTTCGCCTTAGGGCAATGCCTTAAATTTTTATTTTTCTAAGAAATTGAGCAGCCGTCTCCGGCCTGATGGTAGAAATTTCTATGCCGGTTCCGATTTCAAACCCGGCCCAGATGGCGGTTTTGGGCAAAATTTCATAATGCCAATGGTAAGGCCGAAATTTACGGCCGTCGCGTACGGGCGCAGTATGCAGAAAAAAATTATAGTCTGGATCTTTTAGGCCATAAAAAAGCTTTCCTAAAGCTACGCGCAAAGCCTGGGCCAGCGCCAGACGCATCTTTGGTTCAATTTGCGCAAAGTGGGCCGAATGCTCTTTGGGATATACCCTTAGTTCAAAAGCGGTTCGGGAAGCAAACGGGGCGAGTACGGCAAAAAAAGAATTTTCGTAAACTATTCTTTTCTTTATTTTTAATTCGTGTTTTAAGACCAAACAATGAATACAGGTTTTATTTTTTTGATAAAAACGCAGAGAGCCGGAAAAACTTTTGGCTACATCCGGGGGAATAACCGGCAAGGCGATTAATTGTGAGTGAGGATGGGTTATAGTAGCTCCGGCTTTAGGGCCATGGTTATGGAAAATAGCAATATATTCAACGCAATTTTCTTTTTGCAGGGCAAGATACCGATCTTGATACGCGCGGACCACTAGTTCCGCTTCTTGATCGCTCAGCAGCGCCCAGGAGCGGGAATGATCTCGGGTAATAATTACTTCATGGAAACCCATCCCGTCCTGCCAAGCATATGGTCCGCTTTGGTGCGGAACTTTGCATTTTCCCGTGCCAAAAGCGGGGTATTTATTGGGCACCACTTCTACTTGCCAGTTGTTTTTTTCACGCTGTCTATCCAACGCATATGTAACTAAAGCATTTTTGTGCAAAACTTCAAAAGGGCAGTCTTTTTTGGACTGATGAATGCGAGATTCTTTTTTCTTAAAATCATTAGGCCGGCGGGCTCGGCCCGTGGCAATAACAACCCAATCGCCGGATACAATGTCCTGACGGAGTTCAGAGATTGATTTCATGTAGGGACTTCCGAGATTATCCCCTTTTCCTACGGGGTAATTACAATACTGACTTTTTTGATAATCTCTTCTCTCCCATCCTATACTTATTCGTAATTAAATTCCAGCGGATTTTAAACACATCAGCCAGCACCCGAAAATAGTCTTTTAAAGTGACTTTGCTGTCCGGATCAAATTTCCACTTAACCGGAATAATTCCTAATTTAAATTCCAGCCGGCGAGACAACGCAATCATTTCTATATCAAAAGAAAAACCGTTCATGCGAATACGGGAAAAAATTTCCTCCGTGGCAAGAGCGGTAAGCGCTTTGAATCCGTTTTGGGTGTCCCATATGCCCCAGGCGCCGCCTACCAATTGGATCATAAAATTTCCCGCATTACCCATAATTTCTCTATACCAGGGTTCTTCCACGTCTCTGGAGGCACCAGGCGCATCCTTGGGGTCACGAGAAGAAATAACAATATCGTATCCTTGGACAAAAAAGGGAAGCATGTTATCCAAAGATTGCGGCGGAGTGGAGTTGTCCGCGTCGGAAAATAAGCGTATTTCTCCTTGGGCGGCTAGCATTCCCTGCTTTACCCCCCAGCCTTTGCCTTTATTTTCCACCCGCAGCAATTGCAAAGCAGGAATTTCTTTTTTAAGACCCAAAACTATGGCTTCAGTCCGGTCTGGAGATGAAGAGTCAGCTACAATTATTTCGTATCCACCGGGAAATTTTTTTCCGCGCAGATAAGCAGCAACTTCCCGCACGGTCTTTTCAATGCGCCTTTCTTCTTTATAGGTTGGGATAACCCAGGATAAATACATAAAAAATTCTTCTAGCCGCTATCTTTAAGTTTTTGTTTATCCAAGTAAGATTGCAAAATCAAAGCCGCAGCGGAGGCATCGGCATATTTCTTTTTATTTTTATTCCCCTCCGCAAGCTTAGTAGTTAAGAGTTCGTTCTCAAATTCTACCGGCAACATGATTTCCCGGTGAAGATTTTGAGCAAACTCTCGTATCTTTAGAGTCTGCCCAGTATCAGCACCGGCTGGTCCGAAAGGAAGACCTACCACAATTTTAGCAATTTCTTCCTCTTTTATTAACTTCTTAAGTTCTTTAAAAATACTAGGAGTCCGTAAAATTATTTTTTTAGGAAAAGCAATCTTCCCCGCAGAGTCAAACACGGCAATACCTATTCTTTTTACTACGTAATCTATACCTAGGTAGCGCATCACTCCTAACTATACCACCGTGAGAATTTCTGCTCCAGTTTCAGTGACCGCAATAGTGTGTTCAAAATGGGCAGCTAAACTTCCGTCAGCCGTACGAAAGGTCCAATCGTCGTCAGCTAATTCCACCTTGGCTTTGCCTAGGGTGGCCATAGGCTCAATCGCCAATACCATTCCTTCTTCAATTTTTATTCCGGTCCCAGGACGGCCAAAATTGGGAATAAGCGGCTCTTCATGCAAAGCATGCCCTACCCCGTGCCCGGCCAAATTTCGGACAATGCCGTATTTTTCTCGTTCTAATATTTTTTGAATGGCATTACCGATGTCACCAATTTGTTCTCCCGGCCTGGCGGCTTTTATCCCCGCTTGCAAAGCCTCTCTCGTAACAACCAATAAACGCTCGGCCTCTTTGGTTATGCTGCCTATGCCAATAGTTACAGCCATATCAGTATAAAGCCCGTTTGTAGGCGGCCAAAGCATGCCAATGTCAATTCCTACCAGATCACCATCGTGTAAAAAACGGTCCGGCCTGGGAATGCCATGCACCACCTCGTCATTAAGGGAAATACAAAGACTGCCAGGAAAGGGTTTTCTCGCTTCCTTGATACGGTAATTTTTAAAAGAAGGAATGCCTCCGGCAGCCGCTACTTGAGCCAGAATTTCGGCAAGCTTTTTTCCTCCCGCTCGCAAAATTTTTATTTCAGCGGGAGTTTTTAGAAGAGCCATTTTATTTTCCAGGCCAGCGTTTCCCTAAACGCTTGGTTAAGGCTTTAATTATTTCTGCCTGCACTTTTGCCACAGACTGTTCACCATTTATAGGAATAAGTCGTTGCTCTTTTTTATAGTAACGGATTACCGGCAGGACATGTTGGGCAAAAAAACGCATGCGGTTTTTAATGGAGCGGCGATAATCATCCCCTCGGGAGCGCAGCAGCAGTCTTTGGGTTGCTTCTTTTTCATTAACTTTAACATACAAAACCAGAGGCAGAGAACGACCGTGCCAAGCAGCCAACTCATCAATCAATCCCGCTTGCCTAAGCGAACGGGGGGCGCCATCAAAAACCCAATGTTTTTCTCCACAGCCTTTCTCAATTATTTCTTTGGAAAAAATATAAGTGATGAACCAATCGGGAAAAATTTTGCCCTTAGCCATTTCAACTTTAGCCCGCCGGATCGTGCTATTGTTGTACTTAGATAAAAGCTCTCGCAGAAAACGTCCCGTTTCTATATGCGCTACTCCCTGTTTTTTAAGACGGCGCAGTATAAATTGCGCTTGCGTTCCTTTTCCTGATCCGGAACGCCCCAAAATTACAATGGTAAACTTGGGATTAGATGTTTTCATATTCACGCATCACCAATTGGGCATTAATTTGCTTCATCATTTCCAACACCACCGAGACCACAATCAGCAAAGAGGTGCCGCCAATAGTTAAAGCTTGAATCCCTAATATCCCCTGTACAACTAAGGGTAAAATCGCGATAGCTCCCAAAAATAAAGCACCGGCTAAGGTAATTCTATTCAAAATCCGGTAAAGAAACTCGGCTGTGGACCGGCCAGGGCGAATACCTAAAATAAATCCTCCTTGTTTTTGCACGTTATCCGCGATGGCTTTCGGATCAAAAGTAACGGCGGTATAGAAATAAGTAAAGGCAAATACCAGCAAGAAATAAATAGCGCCGTAAAACCACTGATTATTAAACAATTGAATCAAGTAGCGCGAAATTTGCTGAACAAATTGATTGGGAACCCCGGCTAGAAAACTGCCGATAAGACCGGGAAAAAGAATAATGGAAATCGCAAAAATAATAGGTATTACTCCAGCCTGATTTACCCTTAGGGGCAGATGAGTGGAAACTCCTCCATACATGCGCATGCCGCGCACCCGTTTGGCATAAGATACCGGAATATTTCTCTGGCCCTCGCTGACGATTACTACTCCGGCAATCACTACTACCGCCATCACCACAAAAGCTAGAACCACGGGCAACCGTTCCGGAGTAAAAGTAAACAATTCTTGGCGAACAGCCAGGGGCAATCCGGAAACAATACCGGCAAAAATTAATAAAGACACGCCGTTGCCGATTCCCTTTTCGGTGATGAGTTCTCCCAACCACATAAGGAAGATAGTACCGGCGGTGGCAATAACCATGTTAAAGAAAAAACCGTATAAAGTAAGGGAGGGAATAACATTTTGGCGCATCAGCAACACCAGCAACCCATAGGATTGCAGCATGGCCAAAGGCACGGCCAAATAACGCGAATATTGGTTGAAACGGGCGCGTCCGGCTTCCCCTTCTTCTTGGTACATTTCTTTAAGTCCCGGAAGGATCATAGTCAACAATTGCATGATAATAGAAGCAGTAATATACGGACCAACTCCCAACATGACAATGGAAAGATTGTCCAAGACACCGCCGGAAAATACATTTAAAAGTCCGAAAAATTGATTGCTGGCCAGGAAGGCCTGCAGCTGTTGCGGATCTACGCCCGGCACCGGGATGGCTGCTGCGATGCGAAAAACCAACAAAACACCCAAAATAAAAAATACTTTTTGGCGCAAATCCGGGATAGTAAATAATAGAGCAAGTCTCTTAAACATAAAAAATAATTCAGAAATTAGCGGCCAATTTTAAGTAGAGCCGACCGAGAAAAAGTTATGCCTTTAAAAGAAAGTTTCTTTTTAATTTCTCCCCCGCCTAAAATTTTTACGGCTGGGATCTTTCCTTTTATTCTATGAATCAACCCTTTTTTAAGCAATGACTCGGGAGAAACTTCCTCGCCTGAGGCAAATTTTTCTTGGATTTCAGCCAAATTTACTACAGCCGGCTGGGAACGGAAGGATTTAAATTTATATCCTCGCAGTTTAGGGATTTTTTTTAAAATATCGCGCTCGGCCGGTCTGATTTTAGCTCCGGCCCGGGCTTTTTGCCCTTTAGTGCCGCGACCGGAAGTTGTCCCTCTTTTTCCTCCCCTTCCTATTCTTTGCCCTTTTCTGCCAAAATATTTAGGTTTTAACTGATGTAGCTGCATAGTTATAATTGAATTCTTAGTTTCTTTAATGCCTCCATAGTAGCTCGGGCATTATTGAGTTTGTTAACCGTGCGGCCAATTATTTTGCCGGTAATATTTTTAATGCCCGCCAAATCCGCAATCACGCGCAAAGGCCCTCCGGCAATTAAACCCCTTCCCTCGCCGCCTGGCTTCAGTAAAACCCTAGCTGCCGCAAATTTAGCTGCCACTTCATGGGGAATAGTTTTTTTATCATTTAACGGAATTAAAAGTAAATGCTTTTTGGCTTGGCTGACGGCCTTTTCTACTGCCGTTGAAACATCTGCTCCTTTGCCTACCCCTAATCCTATTTTACCATTGCGGTTACCAATGGCTACCGCCGCTCTAAAACTA
This sequence comes from uncultured Candidatus Saccharibacteria bacterium, assembly GCA_964412615.1. Classification (GTDB taxonomy): domain Bacteria; phylum Patescibacteriota; class Minisyncoccia; order Sungbacterales; family HO2-52-23; genus CAYPPK01. The sequence continues at coordinate 65,538 of CAYPPK010000003.1, read as the reverse complement.
AAGCGTCTCCCTCCGGCGACTACCCGGGCCGTGCGGCGAATATCCAAAACTTTCTGGTCAAATTCGGACCGCTCTCTCTCTTGGCCAAATTTTCTTTCTCTTGGTCTTACCATATATTCAAGACATTAGTTTTAGAATTTAAGCCCCCCTTTTCTTGCTCCTTCGGCAATTGCTTTTATCGCCCCGTGGTATTTATATCCACCTCGGTCAAACACGGCTTTTTGAATATTTTTTTCCAAAGCACGTTTGGCAACAAGTTCACCTACCCGCTCTCCGGCTCCTTTTTGTTCTCCTTTCTTTTTTTTGCTTTCCTTGCCCTTGGCGGCAAATTCCCGGCTGCTGGCAGCAGCCAGGGTTTTCCCCTCGCTGTCATCAATGAGTTGCGCCCAAAGCCAACGATTGGAACGAAATACCGAAAGCCGCGGGCGTTCTGCGGTGCCTTGAATTTTAGCCCTAATGCGTTTACGCCTAATATTTCTTTTTTCTGATTTGTTTCTTAATTTCATATGGTTAGGACGAAGCGGTGGCTTTTTTGCCAGCTTTGCGGCGGACAATTTCTCCGCGATAGCGTATGCCTTTGCCCTTGTAAGGTTCGGGTGGCTTCAGGTTACGAATGCGAGCTGCGGTTTCTCCCACTAATTCTTTGTCCGCTCCGGAAATAGTTATTACGTTTTTTTCCACTTTAAAAGCAATTCCCGTCGGGGCAGCAAAGCGAACCGGATGGGAAAAGCCTAAAGCAAAAACCAGGTCTTCTCCTTCTTTATTGGCTCGAAAACCAATGCCTTCATATTCCAAAACCTTTTCAAAACCTTTAGTAACTCCTTCGGCCATGTTGGCCACCAACGTACGAGCCAGTCCCCAAAAAGCAGATGTTTTTTTTGCTTCCCCTACCGGTTTAATAAGTATTTCCCCATTATCAACTTCTGCGGACGTGTGCGGCGGAAGTATTTTTTGCAATTCTCCTTTCGGCCCTTTTACGGAAACTAAACGTTCCTTCACGGTAACCGTGACGCCGGCTGGAATAACAATTGGTTTTTTACCTATGCGTGACATAAATTTAATTACCAGACTTCAGCTATAAC
>CAYPPK010000003.1:47024-64362 GCA_964412615.1 uncultured Candidatus Saccharibacteria bacterium | reverse complement strand
ATCAAGCCGCCATGCCGGGATTGGGGTAAATTTTGCTGGGGAGCATATAAACGCCGGCTTGGCTTGGAAATCAATTTTACTTCGCGAACTAAAGGCACACCTTCTTTATAACTAAGCTGAATTTCCAAAAATTTTCTTATTCGCTTGCCTTTTCGTTCGGTTTGTTTGACCCAGCCGCCCCGCTCCAAAACCTTAGCGATTTCATGCTTAAATTTGGAATAGGGAATTTGCACCGACTCTTGTCCGGCTTTTTGGGCGTTTTTAATTCTAATAAACATGTCAGAAATTGGGTCCATATTACCAGCTAGATTTTTTAATTCCCGGAATTTCTCCTTTATTGGCTAATTCTCTAAAACAAATACGGCAAAGATCAAAATCACGCAAATAACCACGCTTGCGCCCGCAGCGGAAACATCGCCGCACTACTCGCGATTTGAATTTTGGCTTGCGAAGAGCCCGAGCAATTACTGATTTCTTTGCCATTTTATTTCTTTAAAGGAAACCCCATTAATTTTAATAATTCCATGCCCTCGGCTTTAGTGCGAGCAGTAGTTACCACTGTAACCTCCAACCCAAACAAAAATCGGTAGTCTTCACCGATCATCTCGGGAAATACTATATTTTCTTTTATGCCAATTGTCAAATTTCCTTTTTGGTCAAAAGCTTTGCTATCCAGACCTTGAAAATCACGGGTACGCGGCAAAGCAATATTGATTAAACGAGACAGAAAATCATGCATTCGTTTTCCGCGCAAAGTTACTTGGTAGCCGATTATCAATCCTTTTCTGGTTTTGAAAGCAGCGATGGCTTGGCGCGCCGGACGGGGGGCAGCTTTTTGCCCGGTAATTAAAGCCAAATATTTTTCTATGTCTTGGCGCTCTTTTTCTTCCCGAAATCTGCCCACGCCGACATTAATTACCACTTTTTCTATTTTCGGAACCGCCATAGAATTTTTATAACCAAATTTGGCCTGCATGGCCGGGACTGCCTCTTTATTATATTTTTCCTGCAAGTAAGCCATAAATATTTCAAATTTCTGCTTTACATTTTTTGCAAGCGCGGCGCTTTTCCTCATTTTTTAGATTAAATCCAACTCTGGTTGGCTTACCGCAATGCGGACAAATTAGTACCGCGCGAGAAACCGGAAAGGGCGCGGGGATACGCACTAATTCTCCTTTTTTCCCTTGCTGGCGAGGTCGGACATGTTTCTTTTTTATATTTAATCCTTCCACTACAATTTTTCTTTCCTCTGGAATGGCAACTAAAACTTTTCCGACCTTGCCCCGGTCGTTACCAGTTCTAATTTTAACTCGGTCACCTTTTCTTATTTTCATAATCATTTAAACAACCTCAGCGGCAAGTGAAATTATTTTAGTAAATCCCCGATCGCGCAGTTCTCTAGCCACTGGTCCAAAAATACGTCCGCCTTTGGGTTCCACTCCGTCCACTACTACTGCGGCATTGTCATCAAAGCGCACATAAGAACCGTCCTTGCGGCGGAGAGGCGCGCGCTGACGTACAATTACTGCCCGCACTACATCTTTTTTCTTGACTGGTTTGCGAGGTTCGGCCACTTTAACCGAAGCCACAATAGTATCTCCCAATCCGGCATAGCGACGTCTGGTTCCACCCAAAACCTTAATGACCTGGAGCAATTTTGCTCCGGAATTGTCCGCTACTTTTAACATTGACCTTGGTTGTATCATAATTTTATTCGGCTTCGGTTTCTAGCTCCGGCAGGCGTTTAGTCAGAGCTATAACTTTCCAGCGTTTATCCTTGGAAAGCGGCTTGGTTTCCTGAATTAAAACTTGGTCGCCGATTTTGTACTCATTTTTTTCCGCATGGGCTTTGAACTTGCGCGATACCCGAAAATACTTTTTATATTTGGGATGCTTTTGTAAACGGTCAACGCGGACGATTACTGTCTTCTGCATTTTATCTGAAACTATGGTTCCTGTTAATTTCCGCATATTATTTTCCTTTTAATAAAGTTAAAATCCGAGCAATATCTTTTTTGATTTCCACCAGTTCCCTTACATTTTTGACCTTTTTTTGCCCCAACAGAAATTTCAATTCCTCTGCTTGTGTTCTTTTGCCCTGCAGAAGATCTTGCAATTCTGTTTTTGATTTTTGTCTTAAGTCAAAAGCTTTCATCTTTTTACAATTTTTGTTTTAACTGGTAGTTTATGTCCGGCCAGCCGCAAAGCTTCCTCGGCAATCGCCGGCGTAACGCCATCTATTTCAAAAAGTATTCGCCCCGGTCTGATGGCGACCACATAATGGTCCACGGATCCTTTTCCTCCTCCCAAAGTAACTTCGGGCGGTTTTTTGGTCACGGGTTTATCAGGGAAAATTCTAATCCAGATCTTTCCTCCTCTTTGCACATAACGGGTCATAGCTCGTCTAGCAGCTTCAATCTGACGGGCGGTAATCCAATGCGGTTCTAAAGATTTCAGACCAAAAGCGCCAAAAGCAAGTTCCGTTCCCCTGGTTTCCAGGCCTTTGGTGCGGCCTTTGTGCCATTTTCTATGTTTTACTTTTTTGGGTTGCAACATAATCAGGCTAAATTGTCTTTCTCTTTTGATTTTTCAAAAATTTCTCCTTTGTAAATCCATACCTTAATGCCAATCGTGCCATACGTGGTAAAAGCTGTTTTTTCCGCGTAATCAATATCGGCCCGCAGGGTTTGCAGAGGAATTCTGCCCTTTTTAGCCCATTCGTAGCGCGCCATTTCCGCTCCGTCCAATCTCCCTTTAAGCGCAATCTTAACACCTTTTACTTCCCGGGAGGCCGAAATTTTTTCCAGTGCTTGCTTCAATACTCGCCGAAAAGGGATTCTTTTTTCTAAATCTTCCACAATCATTTGAGCCGCAATGGCAGCATGAGTTTCGGGTGAGCGAACTTCTTCTATGGTTAAGCGGATTTCCGGTTTTTTGCCTTGAATGTCCGTATTCTTGGAGGCAAATTTCTTTTCCACTTTTTGCAGTTCACGCTTGATTTCTTCTTTTAGTTTTTCGGCTCCTTCTCCGCCTCGGCCAATGAGAATACCGGGCCGCGAGGTACGAATGATTATCTGTACGGTATTGGGAGAACGTTCTATTTCTACTGATTCAATGTGTGCCTGGCGCAGCCGGCGTTCCAGCCAAGCCCGCAGTAAAGTATCCTCGCGCAAATATTCTTGAAATTTTTTACGGTTAAACCACCGTGATTTCCACGGTTTCAGCTGCCCTACTCTAAATACGTATGGATGAACTCTGTGGGTCATATTACTTTTCGCTTAAATACCCTTTTTACGAAATCCGGCGTTCTGCTTTTTGGTTTTGCTTTGGGAATTTCCCTTTCTGCTTTAGCTTGATCATCGGCAAATTCTTCTTTAATATCTTCCCGGGTGACCTCCCGAACCAAAGGTTCTTCTTTTTTACTAAGTTTCCTAGGCTTAATTTTCACGGGGGCCCGGGTATCCAAAACCAGATAAACATGGCTGGTGCGCTTGCGAATGGGAGCCGCCCGCCCGAAGGCCCGCGGCATGGATCTTTTTAAAATCGGACCTTGATTGACTAAGATATTTTTTATATATAACCCTTCTTCGGCCAGTTGAAAATTATGTTTAGCATTAGCCACAGCGGAGCGCAACAACTTAAGCAGGGGCTCGGCCGAGCGCTTGCCTGCGTATTGCAATTCCAATTCCGCCCGTTTGATTTCCATACCTTTGATAAGATTGGCCAGCAAGCGGACTTTGCGAGGCGACATTCTTAGATAATTTAGTTGCGCTGTTATTTCCATAAATTATTATTTTTTTGGTTCAGCCGGTTTTTCTTTAGTTGCTTCAGCTGCTTTCTGTTCCAATTCTTTTTGCATCCTTCCACCGTGGCGGATAAATTTTCTGGTAGGAGCAAACTCACCCAACCGGTGGCCGACCATATCTTCTGAAATTCTTACTTCTATAAAACTTTTGCCGTTATGCACGCCGAAAATAAATCCGATCATTTCCGGAGTAATAGTAGAATTCCTCGCCCAAGTCTTAATTACAGTTTTGGAGCCTGGTGTTACCCGACCCAAATGTTTCAGAATGGCTGGATGTATGTAGGGACCTTTTTTTAAGCTTCGCGGCATATGATTATTTATTTCTGCGGGAAAGAATAAATTTATTGGATTTCTTTTGTTTTTTGCGGGTTTTTACGCCGCGGGCCGGCTTGCCCCAGGGAGTAGCCGGACCCCTTCTTCTTCCGACCAGAGTTCTGCCCTCGCCTCCTCCGTGCGGATGGTCACGCGGGTTCATGGCGGTTCCGCGCACAGTCGGCCGGATGCCCATATGGCGCGCTCTTCCTGCTTTGCCTATGGTCATAAACATATGCTCGGGGTTAGAGATAGCCCCTACGGAAGCCCAGTTGCCGGAACTTACTTTGCGTACTTCTCCGGAGGGTAATTTCAAATTGGTATATTCCCCCTCTTGCGCCAGCACAACAGCCCCCACCCCCGCGGAACGCGCTAATTGCGCGCCCCGGCCCTGCTCCAATTCCACGTTGTAGACAAAAGTTCCTACGGGGATTTTACGCAGGGGCAGGCGGTTGCCAATTTCTACCGGTGCTTGCTCCGAGGTTATTACCTCGCTGCCAACTTTAATCCCTTGCGGAGCTAAAATATATCGTTTTTCCCCGTCGCGATAAACCAGCAGAGCCAGTAAACCAGTCCGGTTGGGATCGTATTCTATGGCAACAACTCTGGCCGGAATGTCACGCTTGTCATATCTAAAATCTACTTCCCGCCAAAGCCGCTTCGCACCTCCGCCCTTGTGGCGAGTGGTTATTCTTCCCAAGGCATTGCGCCCCACGTCCCTTTTAAAACCAAATACCAACCCCTTTTCCGGTTCTTTTTTGGTAATCATGCCGCGCCAGTTTATGATTTCCATTTGGCGGCGGGCCGGCGATGTTGGTTTATAGCGCTTCATAGATTAAGTAAATTCTAAGGTTTGTCCTTCGGCTAAAGTTACTATTGCTTTTTTAATTCCCGGCTTCCAGCCAATTTGGCGTCCGCGTTTTCGCTCTTTGCCAAAAGTCTTTACCATACTAACTCTTCTAACTTTTACGCCAAAACGTTCTTCTACCGCCTGTTTTACCAAAACTTTATTGGCTCGGGCCGTAACCGTAAAAACAAATTTGTTCTGATCGGCCAAGGCAGCTGTTTTTTCCGTCAGGCGCGGGGTACGGATGATGCCCAACCTGATCCTGCCTCCTTCGTTGAGGGTTTTAATTTCTGTCGCAGCCGGTTTTTCCGGGCTGATTTTTCCCTTGGGCTCGGCAGTTTCTTTTGCCTCGCGCTTTAAAATTTTATTTAAAAATTTCATAATTTATTTAAAATTTTCCGCCCCCGCCCCAGTCAAAACTAAGTATTTATAGCGCAAAACTTGCCGGGCATTCAAATTTCTTACCTCGTCAATTCCGACATAGGGAAGATTTTTGAAGGCAATTTTGGTTTTAACCTCGTGGGGAGAAAATGCTACTAAAGCGCCTTTGCCTTTTTCAATGCCGGGGAAAGCTTTGTTGATGTTGCGGAAAATCTCGGCCGCTAATCTGGTCTTTGCCTGCGGCAATTCCAAATTTTCCATAACTACCAATTCTTTATCCTTGGCTTTAGCCGAAAGCACCATATACAAAGCTTTCTTGGCCATTTTTCTATTTATTTTCTTTTTATAAATTTTTTCTTTAAGCGGTCCGTGCGTTACCCCGCCTCCTTTCCAGATCGGCGAGCGGATGGATCCATGGCGAGCTCGCCCGGTTCCTTTCTGCCGCCACGGTTTCTTGCCTCCTCCCCGAACTTCGCTTCGGCCTCGGGCATGCGCCACCGGCACGCGCAAATTAGCAGCTTGAGAAGTTGCCACTTGCTGAACCAAATCCGGATTCAATTTTAAACCAAATACCGAGTCAGGCAATTCTATGGTTCCGGTCTGATCTCCTTTTTGGTTATAAGTAGAAACTTTCATAAACTTATGCTTTTATTTCCAGCCAGGTTCCTTTTACCCCCGGAACTGCCCCTTTGATGGCGAGCATATTATTTTCTACGTCTACTTTAGCAACCTCCAGATTTCGTGTGGTGATGCGCACCCCTCCCATGCGGCCGGCCATGCGCATGCCTTTGATAACCCTTTGCGGCCAAGTAGCGCCAATAGAGCCGGGCTCGCGGTGAGCATGCTTGGTGCCGTGGGTGGCCGGAGCGCCGTGAAAACCGTGCCGCTTAACTACGCCCTGAAATCCCTTGGCTTTGGAAATGCCGGTTACTTTCACCAATTCTCCTTCTTGAAAAAGGCCGGCATCCAGTTTTGTTCCGCGCTCTAATTTTTCTTCGGTTCTAAATTCTTTTACTTTGCGGAAATTCCCCAAATCCTTAAAATGCTCGGCTTGGGGTCGAGCAATCCTTTTAGCTTTTCTTTCTCCCGCCCCGATTTGTACCGCGGTATAACCATCTTTTTCTTTTGTTTTTGCTTGCAGGACTACATTGGGCCAGACTTTAACTAAAGTTACGGGAACTACATTCCCTTCTTTATCAAAAATCTGGCTCATACCTATTTTTTCTCCCAAAAGCGCCTTCATCCCACACATAACTTGCACTATTTGTATGATCTAAAAGATACGGACAAATGGATGCAATATTATTCAATGGCTTATTAATTTATCCCCGCACATATATTACTACGCAGCACAAGTTATGTGCGGGATTCATACTAGGCAACAAAAAAAGGCCTACCGCCTTTTCATTTTGCGGATTATTTTTCTAAAAGCTGATTATCAAATAATGGCTAATAACAGCATTTTACTCATCCGGGGTTTTAACCCTATTTCCCCGACAACCTCTGGGAGTGTGGAGGGATGAACCCCACACATAACTTGCACGAGTATGACCAAAATCTGGTATACCAGCAAGTTTAAACGATTTTTTACCTGCACTCCACCTGCAGTAACATGCGCTAATAACCAGTGCAAGTTATGTGTGGGGTGAATCGTTCAACTCTGTTTCTTATAGCATAGATAGAAACAAAGTTCAAGGATTCATCATTTTTCAAAGGGTATCGGTTGTTTGCCTCCGCTCATTCGCATATCTGAATTAATGCCCAAGGTAATTTTTTGCCTTATTCTTTTAGCTTCTTCGGGATCCAGAGCGCGTTCTAGTTTGCGCATTTCATCATTTATTTCTTTTTGAAAAATCCGGTGTCTTTCCTTTTCCATGCGCTCACTTACAATTTGGGGGCTTTTTTTCTCCTCCTTAAGGCGGGCGCTAAGAGCGGCCAGCGGGATAAACTCCGGAATTTGATAATACAAGCCGTTGAGATACGAAACAAAAGAAAAAACTTTCTCGGCGTATTTTCGGGAATTTACTTCGTCTACTCCCGAAATCATTTCCAGGAGCCGAGTGCGCGTCTGACGCAATTCTTCGGTCCATTGCTCATTTGCCTGGCGCATTTTTTCAGCCGTGGGTTCTTCCTCTGTTTCTGTCTCTCCCGCTGCATCATCCTCTGCGGTCTCGACATCTGGTTGCTCGGGCGCTTTTTCTTCCATTATTGCATCTTTATTTCTATGTCTACGCCAGCCGGAAGATTCAGGTTAGTCAGAGCATTAATGGTTTTGGCGTTAGGATTCATAATATCAATCAGACGCTTGTGCACTCGCATTTCATATTGTTCTCGGGCGTTTTTGTGCACAAAAGACGAACGGTTCACGGTATACTTATGAATTTCAGTCGGCAGAGGAACGGGGCCGACTACTTCAGCCCCGTTCCTGATAGCCGTATCCACGATTTGTTTGACAGAGTTGTCAATTATTTTCGCGTCATAGGCCCGAACTTTTATGCGCAGTCGCGCTTTTGTTTCTTCTGCCGTGGCTTTGGCTGCTGACATTCTGATTCTTGAAAGATTATTTAATGATCTTGGTTACTACTCCCGCTCCGACTGTTTTACCTCCTTCCCGGATAGCGAACCTCTGTTTTTCCTCCAAAGCTACCGGCACGATCAATTTTACCACCAAACGCACGGTGTCTCCCGGCATAACCATTTCGGTTCCTTGCGGCAAAGTAACTTCTCCGGTCACGTCGGTGGTGCGGATATAAAACTGGGGTTTGTAGCCGGCAAAGAAAGGAGTATGGCGCCCGCCTTCTTCCTTGCTCAAAATATAGACTTCTGACTCAAATTCAGTATGCGGGGTTACGGAACCTGGTTTGACGATAACCTGCCCGCGCTCCACATCTTCTTTTTTCAAGCCCCGCAAAAGAATACCGGCATTATCGCCCGCAATACCCTCGTCCAGGGATTTGTTGAACATTTCAATTCCGGTGATAATGGTTTTTTGGGTAGGCCGCATGCCTACAATTTCTATTTCTTCGTTTACTTTTATTTTACCTCGCTCCACCCGGCCGGTAACCACGGTGCCGCGTCCTTCAATGGAGAACACATCTTCAATCGGCATCAAAAATGGCTTGTCGGTTTCGCGAACCGGTTCGGGAATATAATTATCAAGCGCTTCAACAAGTTCAACTACTTTCTTGGCCCAGGGATCTTCGATAGAAGTTGCTTCCAGAGCTTTCAGCCCTGAACCTCTGATAATCGGAGTCTCATCGCCGGGGAAATTATATTTTTTCAAAAGTTCGCGAACTTCAGCCTCTACCAGATCAATCAATTCCGGATCATCAACCATATCGCATTTGTTCAAGAAAACCACAATTCGAGGCACACCTACCTGGTAAGCCAGTAAAATATGCTCGCGAGTCTGGGGCATGGGACCGTCGGCTGCCGAAACTACCAAAATCGCGCCGTCCATCTGAGCTGCTCCGGTAATCATGTTTTTGATGTAGTCGGCGTGTCCCGGAGCATCAATGTGGGCATAGTGACGTTTCTCGGTTTCGTACTCGGAGTGGTGCAAAGCAATAGTAATGCCGCGCGCTTTTTCCTCGGGTGCGTTATCTATTTGATCCACCGATTCCACTCTGGATGGAAGCCCTTTTAAACTAAGGACTTTGGTAATGGCCGCGGTTAAAGTGGTCTTGCCATGGTCAACATGGCCGATAGTTCCCACGTTCAAGTGCGGCTTTTTCCGCTCAAATTTTTCTGCCATTTTATTTAAAAAACAGATATGTGATAAGAGACATAGGACACGGATTTGTAATCCCTCCCCAGTTCTGCTCAAACGTTTTTATCGTCATGCAGATCTTGAAGGGAGTCCTACTACCGGGTCATAAGTTACTTATCGCTTATCTAGGCTAAAATAACTTAAATTAATAACAAAATTAATCGTAACATGAACAATCAGTGATAGTCAACCCCGCCGTTGATTTGGTTAGTCCTTATATGGGCAGATCTTCCAAACGAATGTCTTCTAAGCGCACCGGCAGTCCAATGGGCTCAGCTATAGCAATAGAGTTCATTTCTCCATGTTCCTCCTCTTTCTGGGTAAAATTTGTTTCTTTTTGCTCCTCTATTTTTTCTTTTTTCTGGTTGTGGTTGTCTCTTGAACTATTAATTCGCTCATATTCAGCAAAAGACATGATTACCATTTCCGGTTCTCCATTTTCCATAAAAATAAATTTATCGTCGGTTTGTTTTACTAAATTTTTGATTTTATTGAAATCCATATCTTTTAATTTTTGAGCCTATTTCTTTCCTTCCACAATTTGTTGCGCGATATTGTTCGGCACTTCTTCGTAATGGTCAAACTCCATGGTAAAAGACGCCCTTCCTTGGGTCAAGGAACGTAAGGTGGTCACATAGCCGAACATTTCGGCCAGCGGCACTTTGGCATCAATAACTTTAATGCCGGGCCCCCGGTCAGACATTTGTTCAATGCGTGCTCGTTTGGAATTAAGGTCACCCGTTACTTCGCCCAAAAACTGCTCGGGAGTTACTACTTCAATTTTCATAATGGGTTCCAACAGCACCAATTGCCCGCGCTTAGCCCCTTCCTGGAAAGACATGGCCCCGGCAATTTTAAAGGCCGCTTCGGAGGAATCAACTTCGTGATAAGAGCCATCGTACAAAGTAACTTGGATATCAACTACCGGGTAGCCGGCCATAACTCCTTTTTCCATGGCTTCTTTTATTCCTTTTTCCACGGCCGGAATAAATTCTTGTGGGATAATTCCCCCTTTAATGGCGTTTACAAACTCAAAACCTTGGCCTCTTTCGCGCGGCTCTACCCGCAGCCAAACATGGCCGTACTGCCCGCGGCCGCCGGATTGCCGGATATATTTGCCCTCCGCTTCGGCTATTTTTTTAATCGTTTCTTTATAAGCGACCTGCGGCCGGCCCACATTGGCTTCCACAGCAAATTCCCTTTTCATGCGATCCACAATAATTTCCAAATGCAACTCGCCCATGCCCGAAATAATCGTATCTCCGGTCTCGGTATCTCCCCGCAAGCGAAAAGTCGGATCTTCTTCCGAGAGTCTTCGCAAAGCAAGGCCCATTTTTTCCTGATCGGCCTTGGTTTTGGGTTCAATGCGCAAAGACACCACCGGTTCGGGGAAGACAATTCTTTCCAAAACAATCGGCTGTTCGGGATCGCACAAAGTATCTCCGGTATGGGTATTTTTCAAACCAACAATAGCGCCGATATTGCCAGCCTCAATCTCTTTTAGCTCCTCGCGGGAATTGGCATGCATGCGCAGAATACGTCCCACTCTTTCTTGATCATTTTTGCTGGGATTATAAACATAGGAACCGGCTTTCAGAGTTCCGGAATAAACCCGGAAATAGGTGAGTTGTCCCACATAAGGATCAGCTTGCAATTTAAAAGCTAAAGCGGAAAAAGGAGCGTCGTCTTTTGCTTCCCGAGTTTCTTCCGCGCCGGTTTTGGGATTTAGGCCGATTACCGGAGGCATATCAGATGGAGCGGGAAGATAATCTATCACTCCGTCCAAAACCAATTGTACTCCTTTGTTTTTTAGCGCTGATCCGCAAAATACGGGAACCAACTTGTAAGCCAGGGTGGCGCGGCGCAAAGCCGCTTTTAATTCCGCCATGGAAATTTCTTTTCCCTCCAGATATTTTTCCGTCAGCACGTCCTCGCTTTCGGCTATTTTTTCTACCATTTTATGCCGCCACTCGTCGGCCGCGGTTTTTAAATTTTCCGGAATTTCGTCCAATTCCACTTTTTCTCCGTGCGGGCCGCTAAAACGAACTGCTTTCATGCGTATGAGGTCAATTACTCCTTCATGTTCTTGCTCCTGCCCTATGGGAATAGAAACAGGCAGGGCATTAGGCGTTAGCCGCTCGTAAATGGAATTCAAAGATCGCTCAAACGAAGCTCCCATGCGATCCAGCTTGTTAATAAAACAAATGCGGGGGACTTTAAATTTATCCGCTTGCCGCCAAACGGTTTCGGATTGCGGCTCTACTCCAGCCACGCCGTCAAATACTACCACCGCGCCGTCCAAAACGCGCAAAGAACGCTGAACTTCAACGGTAAAATCAATGTGGCCGGGCGTATCAATGATATTTATGCGATACTCGTGATCCTTGGTCTTTTTTTGCTCCTCGGTGAGATAGGTTGGTTTCCAAAAAGCCGTTGTAGCGGCAGCGGTAATAGTAATACCGCGTTCCCGTTCCTGCTCCATCCAATCCATTACTGCCGCTCCTTCGTGCACTTCGCCGATTTTATGCGAAACACCGGTGTAAAATAAAATACGCTCACTTACGGTCGTCTTACCAGCGTCAATGTGAGCGATAATTCCAATATCTCTAGTGCGTTCTAAAGGGTATTCCCGGGACATAACTACCAAGAAAAGTGAGCGAAAGCTTTGTTGGCCTCGGCCATCCGATGAGTATCAAGTTTTTTCTTAATGGCCGATCCTTCATTTTTGGCAGCCGCAATCAATTCTTCGGCCAATTTTTCATGCATAGGTTTTCCTTTTTTGGAGCGGGCAGCATCCAGCACCCAGCGGTAAGCCAAAGCCATCCGCCGCTCGCCGCGAACCTCGCGCGGCACTTGATAAGTAGCGCCTCCGATGCGGCGAGATTTAACCTCCACGGTGGGTCCGATATTCTTTATGGCTGTTTCAAAAACATTAATGGGGTCTTCTTTTTGCTTTTCTGCAATAACGGCAAAAGTCTTATAAACAATTTTTTGCGCAGTCGCTTTTTTGCCTTTGCGCATTACATAATTAATAAACTTGGCCAGCAAGGCGTTGTTGTATTTGGAATCCGGAGTTATTTCTCTATGTACATTTCTTTTTCGCCTCATGTTTGTTTCGGCCGCTTAGCTCCATATTTTGATCGCTGTTGTTTTCGGCCCTCAACTCCCGTAGTGTCCAGTACGCCTCGGACCACGTGATAGCGCACGCCGGGCAAATCTTTTACTCTTCCTCCCCGAATCATAACTACCGAGTGTTCCTGCAAGGTATGCCCTTCTCCAGGAATATAGGCGGTAACTTCCATGCCATTGGTAAGGCGAACCCGGGCCACTTTGCGCAAAGCCGAGTTTGGTTTTTTGGGAGTTACGGTTGTAACTTTAACGCACACCCCCCGTTTAAAAGGAGAAGCATAGTCCACGGGACGATTTTTAAGAACATTAAATCCGCGTCCTAGCGCCGGCGCTTTGGTTTTATATCGCTTAAGGTCCCTGCCTTTTTTAACTAATTGATGAATGGTGGGCATTTTTTGATACGCATATAATCTTAACAGCAAAAGAACATTTCGTCAACGAAAACAAAGAAAACCCCGCCACTGGGGTTTTAGGGAACCGCTAAAATTTAACGATTAAAGAAAGGGAAATCGTCCGGTTATCAATTGGAAGAAAAACAAAACCACCGGGAAAATCCAGCTGGCAAAAAAGAAAATAAAGATTAGCAGCACGAAGAAACCATATTGTTCTAGAAAAGCCTGCAAACCTCTCCATTGATAAGGCAAAAGCGCGAATAATACCTTTGATCCATCCAGCGGCGGTATCGGCACTAAATTAAAAATAGCCAAAACTAGATTCAGTAGGGTGATAATACTTAAAATCGTAACAAAATTTATCAGAAAAGTTCCTCCTAAAGCACTGCTCAATCCCGGCAAAAAACGCAAGGCCAATCCAAAAATCAAGGCCAGGGAGACATTAGCCAAGGGTCCGGCTGCTCCTACTAAAGCCGGCCCCCACTTGGGGTTTTTTAGATTATATGGGTTATACGGAACTGGCTTTGCCCAGCCAAAAACAAATCCGCCCAAAAGCAGAGTGAAAGCAGGCAGGAGAACCGAGCCGAAAAGATCAATATGCGGAATTGGATTTAAAGTAAGACGGCCGGCCTGCTGGGCCGTGCGATCACCCAAAGCCAAAGCCGCATAACCATGTGATACTTCATGGATTACCACCGAAAAAAGCAAAATCGCCAATTGAAAAACTAGTCCTATGGCATTATCCATCTTAATTGCATTTTAGCCGAAAAATGGTATCTTGATGAAATATGAAAGTATGTACTATTTGCGCAAAGGGATCGGCTACCGGCGGAAAACGGTCTTTCCTGCGCAGTCATTATAACCCAACCGGCACGGTACGGAAATACCCAAATTTGCAGTGGACCCGCCTTAACGGCGGCAAGCGAGTCAAAGTTTGCGTCCGTTGCTTAAAAAAACTGCATAAAGAGTAAATATCATGCAGATCATTCCTCTTTCTTATAAAAAAGCGGGGAGGAAAAAAAATATTTTCCTTCCGCTGTTCCAAAAAGAATCCCCCGAAAAAGAGGAATTTTTTTCATATTTGCCCATAGCCAACAAAAACGCAGTCAAGGAACTTTGGAAAAAAGAATTCAAAGGCGAAGAAGGAGAAACTAAATCGGTCTGGTTCTCCCAGGGCTTCATAACCCGCGTCCGCCTGTTTGGTTGGGGGGAAAAACAAAAATGGCATTATCGCAAAAATCCTTTAGTCGCGCGCCGATATGTGCAATACGCCAAAAGTGAGCGGGTGGCTGAATTTGCTACTCCCTTTGGCCGATCTTTGGGAATGACCAAAAAAGAAGCTGCCGCTATTTTTACCACCAATGCTCTCTTAGCCGATTTTGATTTCAATAAGTATAAAGAAAAGCCTAAAGAAGGCTGGCCGCAGGTAAAAACCATATATTTAGCCGCACCCGAAAAAGACCTAGCTGAAATCAAGCAGGGTATTAAGGAAGGAATGATCATCGGCGAGGAAGTCAACCATTGTCGGGAACTTACCAACACGCCCGGAGGAGATATGACGCCAATCAAACTTGCTCAAGCTGCTGTTGCCGCGGGCAAAGCGGCAAATTTGAAAGTGAAGGTTTTGGATGAGAAAGAAATAGCGCGCCTCGGCATGGGCGGAATTCTGGGAGTAGCCCGCGGTTCAAATGAAAAACCGCGTTTTATTATTATGGAATATCTGGGGGGGGCCAAAGGACAAAAGCCCTTAGTGCTGGTTGGCAAAGGCGTTACCTTTGATACCGGTGGTTTAAACGTGAAGCCCGACCAATACATGCTGGATATGCATATGGATATGTCCGGCGGCGCGGCCGTTATACACGGCCTGGCTGCTATTTCCCGCCTGAAAATTCCGGTGAATGCGATTGGAATTATCCCGGCCGTGGAAAATATGCCTTCCGGAACCAGCTACCGCCCGGGAGATTTGCTAAAAACCATGTCGGGGAAAACAATTGAGGTATTGAATACCGACGCGGAAGGAAGGGTTATACTTTCCGATGCCCTTTTTTACGGGGCGACTAAATATAAGCCGGGATTGATGGTAGATTTTGCTACTCTTACGGGTGCTGCCCATGTGGCTTTGGGCAGTTACACTTCCGCGGTATTTTCCAATCACGAAAATATGCTGGAAAAATTGGAAGAAATCGGAAAAAAATCCGGCGATTATGTGTGGCGCCTGCCGCTTTGGGATGAATATTTGAATGAAATTAAAGGAGTATTTGGAGATATTGCTAATGCCGGCCGGGCCGACCGCTATGGCGGAGCGGTTCAGGGAGCCAAATTTTTGGAACAGTTTGTAAACAATATTCCTTGGGCGCATCTGGATATTGCTCCTCGCATGGTAGCTGTGGAAGGTGATTATCTTTCCAAAGGAGCAACAGGAGTGGGGGTTAGGTATATCGTGGAACTGGCCAAAGGATATCCAAATTTAAAAATACAATGATTCCGGTTCTTCTTACCCGCATTAAAACTCGTGACGGAGTCACGCTTGACGGAATTTATGTCCGGCCAAAGAGAAAAAGCGATACTGCTTTAATCTGGATTCATGGACTTGGTTCAAATTTCTATAGTCAACCAAGGCGGCTGGAGGTATTAGTCCAACACCTGAAAAAAAATAAAATTGCGTTTATTTCTTTTAATACCCGCGGACACGATACTATTGCCCGTTTATCTAAGAAGTCAAAATCAATACCGGGAGGGACGGGATTTGAAAATTTTAAAGAATGTACATATGATATTGCCGCTGTAGTCACATTTTTACGAAAGGAGGGTTATAAAGAGATTATTTTAGCAGGACACTCTACCGGAGCAAATAAAGCACTGTACTATATGTATAAGAAGAACGATCCACGGGTGAGGGGGTTGATTCTTTCGGGACCCCTTAGTGATACTGTCATAAAACAGGTAGAGCTTGGCAAAAAATTTTGGCTTATATTGAAAGAAATTAAAAAAATCGCGCGCAACAAAAATTTGGCCAATATTATTCTGCAGTCAGTGCTCTTTACTAAGCGAAAGTTGCCCATCTCAGTCATGACCCCCAATCGCTATCTCAGTTTATACACTCCGGGGAGTCCCGAAGATGTGTTCCCTTATGGCGACAGAAAAGCGCGCTGGAGGGAGTTAAGAAATATACAGGTACCCTTGGCGGTTATAATAGGATCACGTGACGAACACCTTGACCGCTCCGCAAAGGAACTTATTAAAATTTTTCAACAAAATGCAGTGAACGCAAAGTTATTTTCCAGTATAATCATCAAAGGCGCACGGCACAGTTTTACCAAAAAAGAAAAAGAGCTGGCGAAAGTAATAGTTGACTGGATAAAGAAAATTAACAGGCCATAGGATAGTGGTAGTCCTTGCGCATGGGGTGCGTAGAGCGGCAGTTCGATTCTGCCTGGCCTGAATGCTATAATAAACTCATGAGATTTGTTACCCTCCATTGCGCATTTTGCCGTGGTAATTTTGAGAGAAGCAAGTATCAATCGGATGAAGCAAAGAAATTTGGTTGGAAACAATTTTGTTCTTTAAAGTGCCTTGCTTCTTTAAAGCTACAAGGCAAGCAATTGGTCTGCGTGAATACTGGATGTGGTAAATCTTTCTATCGTCCGCTTAAAGAGATAAAAAAGGTACAAAACAACTTTTGTTCTCAAACTTGCTCAGCGATATTTAATAACAAACTACGTAGCGAAAGCAGGCTGAAGATTTACTGCGCTTATCAGGAATGTAACCTTATTATCTCCAGAGATAGAAAATATTGTTCTCGCTTACATGGTGGACTAGCCCGAAGAGTACCAAAAGAAGAATATAGAAAACGTTTTATAAACCACATTAAGGCTTTTTTCAAAAAGCATAGCAGAATACCAGTAAAACGTGAGATGTATGGAGCGTACAAAGAAGCAAGAATATTCTTCGGAAGTTGGAATAAAGCTATCATAGCTGCAGGACTAGATCCGAATCCGGTAAAATTCGCAAACAAATATATCGCAAGAGATGGCCATTTTTGCGACTCAATGGCAGAAAAAATAATAGATGACTGGCTTTTAGAAAATAAAATTAATCACGAAAGAAACGTGCCTTATCCGGTAATGAAAAAACTGACTGCAGATTTCGTAATAAGAAAAACTTGGGTAGAATATTTTGGCCTTGCTGGTGTTCTGCCCGATTACGATCTTTTGATAAAGTTGAAACAAAGGCTCGCAAATAAACACAAATTAAATTTAGTATCAATCTACCCTAAAGATTTATTTCCCCGAAATAAGCTGGCCGAAATTTTAAAAGTTGTCTAACTTGCCCGAAATGGAAAATACTAAAAAATGCGATCATACCAGCGTAGGAATACTGGTTTGGCGGGATAATAAATTATTGTTGATAGAAAGAAAAAGAAAGCCGATTGGTTTTGCGCCGCCAGCTGGACATGCTGATGGAGATTCTCCTGAAGATGCAGCCAAGCGTGAGCTAAAAGAAGAGGTGGGACTGGAAGCAAATAATCTGCAACTTCTTGCCGAGGGCAGAAAGGAAAACAAATGTCGCAGGGAGGACGGCACTTGGCACTATTGGAAAATTTATCGGGCCGAAGCCCAAGGCGAAGTAAAAAGAAGCGAGGAAGAAGCCAAACAGGCCCGATGGTTTAGGCGGGAAGATCTGTTGAAGCTGGGAGCCAGAAC
>CAYPPK010000003.1:0-47014 GCA_964412615.1 uncultured Candidatus Saccharibacteria bacterium | reverse complement strand
GAAACCAAGCAGGCCAACTGGTTTGGGAAAACCGAGTTGCAAAAACTTGCTGCCAGAACAGAGGATTATCTGGCCCAAAAAATTCCAGATGAAGAATGGGCAAGATTGCCGGGAATTGAGCCGGTATGGTATGAATGGTTTAAAGAATTGAAAATAATCTAACATGAAAATAACTATTTGCGGCAGCACCGCCTTTATAGATGATATGGAAAGTTTGAGTAAAGATCTTGAATCTTTGGGTCACGAAGTCAAAATTCCTCCGGTAAAGGTTGTTGATAAACAAGGAAATGAACTTCATACGCGCGATTATTATAAAATGAAAAAATCGGCTTCTTCTGACGATCCTGAATTTTGGGAAAATCATACCCATAGAATTAGGGACCACTTTAGCAAGGTGGTCTGGTCGGAAGCAATTCTTGTAACTAACTACAACAAAAACAATATCGCCAATTACATTGGCCCCAATACTTTTCTAGAAATGGGTATTGCTTTCCATCATGGAAAAAAGATTTTTCTTCTAAACCCGATACCGGAAATTTCCTACAAAGAAGAAATTCTCGGCATGCATCCTATAGTAATCAACAAAGACCTATCCTTGCTAAGTTAAATCAAAAACGGCTCATGAGCCGTTTTTGATTTATGTTTCTAAAGCCCAAGTACCTGCGCGACTTGTTTGATGAGAGCCACTCCTACCGGAGCGGGCAATAAGCTGTATGACTCTATCCCGTCATCGTCTTTTACTACATACGGTTCTTCAATCACTTTTACTTTTTCGCCGTCCAGTTCATAGCGATAGCCGGGAGTGATTTCATAATCATCCACGTATTCTTGGGCTTCTTTAACCGGCACGGCATTGCGCAAAAAAACTTTGGGTACGCCTTGCAGGTCAACCAATTTGCGCGCCACTTGCGCTTCCAATTCCAGCCGTTCCCGAATGGATCCAATGCCCAAAGAATCCCCTTCTTTGGCGACCATCCGCGCCTTGCCGAATCCCTCACAGTTGGGGTTATCGCAAAGAAGATAAAATTCTTTTTTTTCTTTGTCGTACCCTATTTCTTTGGTGCGCAGTAATTTTATATTGCGCGGACTTTGGCACTTGGGACAGGTAACTCGGTACTTCATCCGCTCGTCAATTACCGCTTCCGGCACATCCAGAAAAATAAAAAAATCAGGATCATCCCGGAAACCGATTAAAGTTCGGAAATAAAGCGAGTAAGAAATTTGGTCTAAGTTCCTGGGAAACCCGTCAATAAAAATAGCTTTGCGGCCGAGGCGTTCAATTTCTCTCTCCACCAGCGCTAGAATTACCTCCGTGGGCAAATGCTTGAACTGATCTCGGCCCGAAATTGCTTCCAAGGCCGATTCCGTGGTTATAAATCCGCGGTACCGCTTCTGCAAATAATCCAACAATTTTTTCTTTCCTTCTTCGGTTTCCAGATCTTTATGTACGGCCCTTACTATATCCCCCACGGAAATGTGGGCTACGTGTTCTTTCCCCACTGCCTCCAGGAAAAGCTTGGTATAGGTTCCTTTGCCTGAATTTTTCGGCCCCAATAAAAAAGCCACAAAAGTATTTCCCTTCTGCAAATAATCGCGCAGAGCTTCAATTTCCCGGCCGGCTTTCAAATCAAAATATTTCCGGCGTTCCACCGGATCCTCCAGCAAAAATTTTTGATCTTGCCCCGCGATTTTGGTTTTGAATATAGGAAACGGATATCCTTTCACTATGTGATTGATTAATTGATACAAATTAAAGTATAGCTGGTGTTTTGACTTTATGCAACTAAAATTGCGGCGCTAATAATTGCTGGCCATCGCTTGGCAATAGGATAGTGCCCATTAAATCATTCCGCAAAATTTTTACGCCCGCTGCTCGCAAATTATCCAAAACTTCGGCGTGCGGATGCCCATAACGATTTCCCTTGCCAACCTGGATTGCGGCAAATTCAGGAGAAACAGCGCTTAAAAATTCTTCTCCGGTGGAAGTTCGCGATCCATGATGACCAACCTTTAAAACATCAACATCCAGGCCTTCTTTATCTATCGCTAAAAGATAATCCTCTATTTTCCGGGGAGAATCACCTGTAAAAAGAAAGGAGGTGTTGCCATAAACCAGTTTTGCCACGATGGAGGCGTCATTCGTATCCATTTTTGAAACATCCCTGTCCGGAAATAAAATAAGCAAATACGCATTATCGTCTAAAACAAGTTTCATTCCTCGTCTTGCGAGGATTTTTTTGATTTGTTTTTCATCAACCAATTTTTCCAGCTCTTTATAAACTGTCGTTTCTGACTCCACTCCCGGCTCCATGACAAAATCTACTTCGTATCTCTCCAAAACATCAAGCAGTCCGCTGATATGGTCTTGGTCTGGGTGTGTCGCTATCACAACATCAAGGGAACGATCATAAAAAGGCATAACTTTTGAAAGTTCGGCCAAAACCTGTTTATTGGGTCCTCCGTCTATCAAAATTTGCTGATCGCCCGGAGTATTGATGAGAATTGCGTCTCCTTGCCCAACATTCAGAAAAGCAACGGTTAATCTTTGGTCGCTTTCCGCAAAAACTGCGTACCAGATTAAAACAACTGACCCAGCCAATCCTAGAAGAAAAAATATTTTGAGATTCTTTAGATATTTTCCCATTTTTTAAACCAAATTTTTCCCAAGAGTAAAACATAAAAAGGAAACAAAAATAAAATAGCCCACTTGCCAACCGTTAAGGCAGCCCCGGGCAATCCGGCAAAGAATTCAATTATCTGAATTTTATACTCCAATAGAACCCAAGCGACGACAGCTGGAATACTGGCCAGATAGTCAGAAAAAAATCCTAAGATGCCGGCCAAAAATCCCATGGCCATCGCATAAGGAACAGCCAGCAATACTAAAATATTAACCAGCGGGCTAATCAAAGAAACTCTGCCAAAAAGATAAATAAGCAAAGGCAAAACCATGATTTGCGCTGCCAGAGTTTCAGCCAGCATCCGCTGGAAAGGAAAAAATTTCCTGCCGGCAGAACTTTTTTTCACGGGCAAGCGGTAGGGCCTGATTTTGACAAGCAACTTATCAAATCCGTTCTGTAGATGAGGGGACAGAAAAATTAAACCTAAGGTGGCAAGAAATGATAATTGAAAAGCAGCGTCAAAGCGCAAAATTTTCGGATTATGCCAAAGCATGAGCACGGCCGCCAAAGCCAAAGCATGGGTAACTGAATATACTCTTCCTTCTCTAGCCGCCACCAAAACCAGGATGCCCATGATCCCCGCCCGCACTACCGAGGGTGAGGCTCCGGTTAAAACAACAAAAAAAGTAATTCCCATGCCGGCAATCCAAAAAGCCAAATAATAGGGAACCGTCAGGAAAATCAATGTTTGCAGGAAAAAATCAGCCACCAGGCTTATGTTGTATCCGGACAGCGCCACAATGTGGGTGGTGCCGGTGCGATTGAAATTTTCGGTTAAATCTTGGGGAAGAGATTCCCGCTCTCCTAAAATAAGGCCTTTTAAAAAGGCGGCGTGAGGTTCGGGCAAAATTCTTTCCAAGTTATTTTCAAAATTAAATTTTGCCCGGGAAAGAATTTGTCTTAATTTATTTCCCTGCTGGCTGGCAATTTTTTCCGTTTCCGGAAAAGATACCTGGGCATAGATATTGTCTTTGGCCAGATACGCCGGATAATCAAAATCTTCTAGGAGTTCTGGTTTTTTCAATGATCCGCGAACCATGATTTCATCCCCCAAAAAATAGACCGGATATTGGTTGGTGGTTACTAGCGCGAGAAACGGTTTGACTTTCTTTTCATCCAAGAAATTTATTTCCATTTTTAACTGCTGCCAGGAACCCGATATTTCTGGCTCCTCGGTAATTATCCCTCGCATGGCATAACCATGGCCGTAATAGTCAGCTAAATCAGGAGCGGCATTCTCATCTGCCTGATACCGGAAAATTCCGCCCAGAAAAGCTAACAAAATAAGGCCAACTAAAATATACTTTGCCTTTCTTAAAATTCCCCAAACTAAAATTATGGCAGCCAAGATAAATATTAACCAGAGCGCCACGTAAGAAATCGCCGTAAAAGAGCGCAAAGCAATACCGGCAATAAAAGCGAGCAACAAAAAAAGAAAGAATTTTGCCTTGGACCAGGGCATAATTAACACCTAACTTGAAGTTGCCAACCGGTCAACCCCTCATGAGGTTATTAGTGCGAAGCAGTACAGAAAAAGTGCGGAGTCAATTAAAAGAATCGCCCGCGGGCGATTCTGGTTTATTCCCCCCATTTTTCTGTCAGCTTTTTATAAGCCGAGCAGATTGCTGTTTGAATTTCATTCCGGGTCCTCCAACTAAAAATTTCCAAAGCCTTACTGGGCAAGAATTTCCCTTTTGCACTGAGCAAAACATGCAAGGGCATGGATGGAAACGGCGGCCATTTGGCGCGCAGACAAATAATTCTCACAAAAATATTTCTTTCTCCTGCTGTTTCAGACGTGAGGCAGCAAATTTCAATCTTATAGTTCACTTGGATCACCGCGCTAAATTCCGTCCCTCCCATTCTAAAAACCCGCGAAGGCAGCTTCGCTTCTGCCTTCTCCCAAGTAAAACTGGAATCCTCCATTACCAGATTCAGTGCTTCCCAGACAGTTTCCAGCACTCTCCCTCTAAAATTTTGGTAAACTGCCTGTAATTCTTTATACTCCCTTCCTTTCAACAGCGGTAAAGTGGGATTTTTGGGATCTACCGACTGCTCAACAATGATTATGCTATCCCTATACTCCCGATGAAGATTTTCTAAGGCTACCTCCATTCTTTTTTGATCAAAGAATGGCATAGTTGACCTCCTTTTTCCGCTTTTATTCCAGTCAGCAATTTCCAAATGAATCGGCAATGAAATTTTTAATATTCCAGCCCCCGCCGGCCTTTCAGGCCCTTTTCATAAGGATGTTTTTGCTCCCTCATTTCGGTAATTAAGTCGGCTTCCGCCAGGAATTCGGAAGGCGCATCGCGTCCGGTAAGAATTAAATCTTCCAGTTTGTTTTTGGTTTTTTTTATAAAGTCCAAAACTTTAGTTTTGGAGATCAAATTTAGAGCCACCGCATTATTAATTTCGTCCAAAATCACCAAATTCCACTTGCCGGATTCAATCTCTTGAGAGGTAAATTCCATTGCCTCGGCCGCCGCTTTTTCGTGCTCTGATCTTGGCAGATTGTCGCCCATGATACCCACAAAGCCCTTGCCCATTTTTACTAATTTAAAAGCACCCCCTTCGCCGAGAATTTGCACCTTATCTTCTCCGGACTTCCAGGGTCCTTTAATAAATTGCACCATTAAAACTTTCTTGCCTTCGCCCACGGCCCGCATCGCCTGCCCCAAAGCCGCGGTAGTTTTGCCTTTCCCATTTCCGGTAAAAATGATTAACATTTTACGCCAACAAAAAAACAGGGTTCCCCCTGTTTTTCCATATTTAAGCTTCTACGGCAACAGCCGCTTCGGTTTTGCCTGATTTTTCCGCTTCAGCGGAAAAATCAGCCTCGCATACGCCAGACACGCAAGCCAGTTCATGCGAGCCCTGGGTTTGATCGTCCTCTTCGTAAGAAATAATGGCAGCGAAATCAATTGCCGGCAGGTTTGCTACCAAAACTTTATACTGTTCTTCAGAAATTTCTTCATAAGGAGCAAGTTTGTAAACGTGATTGGTGCGGGGCAGGAAAGACAAACCTCCTAAAATTTCCCAATTTTTATAAAGCCAATTGGCCGTATCAATCCATTCGCCCTCTCCCACCGAAATCGTAACGGAAGGATTGTGCTCCGTGAAGTTTTCTTTAACATTTTTCCAATATTCTAATTGTTCCAACGCCGACAGGTCATCTTTGAAAATGGAAGCGGAAGGAGCTTTAACCGGGAATTCCAACACGTAAGTGGAAGCAGAACTTTCTAATTGGCCTACTTCCGGATAATAAGGAAATTTCTGGTCTTTCAGCATGTGGAACAAAGGATCGGTAGCCGAAATTCTGATGCGGCGAATATAATATTTGGCGTGGCGGGGATGCATGCCGGAAGAAGCATCTACCAGTTGCGAAACGGTCCCGGAAGGTTTGACGCAGGTCGTGCAAGTGGAAGGATTAATGCCAAATTTTTTGGCATACTCCCGATTGGTTTCCACCACTTTTTCTCTCATTTGGCGCAAAACTTCCGGATCGCGCACCGCCGGACTGTCCCATTGGCCGGTAATGGAAACCCCCAGCAACCTTTCTTCTTCGCAGTTTTTCTTCCATTCCTTGGAAAGATATTTAAAATTAGTCAAAGAAGATTGATAAGTGCCAAGAATGGTGGCAATCTTTGCTTTCCAAACTAATTTTTCTGCCGTATCCTCGTGCCGCGCCACTACTTCAGTTAAATTGCAAAATTGCTTGGATTTCAAGACAATTTCCCCGCAGGGATTGCTGCCGGCGGTAGCCGCATCTTGGCTAAATAATTTCCAGCGGCGTTTAGGAAGCTGATATTTCAATCCACCGCGGTTGAAAATACCCCGTTCCCCTGACCCGGACTTGGCCAAAGCCAGCCATTCTTCCAGAAAAGTCTGGGTAGCGGGTTTTTCGTTGTAAACGGCCGAATTGTTGGCCATGGATCGTTCCGGATGGGTCACATAAAATTGTCCGTCCTTGGCGTGGCGCATTTCTTCATCGTCCAAATCCGAAAGAGAAATCAAAGCTGATCTTCGCACCCCACCCATTACCACCACTTCGCCTATTTTGCAGATAATATCGTGTACATCAATGTTAGTTAGGCGCTTTCCTTGGCGATTTAATACTTTGGTGCGAGAAAATTCAAGCAAAGCCCGCAAAGGTTCCGGGCCCGAGCTTCTTCCACCCATAGTCTGCAAACGAGCTCCAGCCGGACGAAGTTGGGAAAGATCAAAAGCAATGTCTTTGCCGCCAAACCAAGCCCGTAAACCTAAAGTTAGAGCATCTCCCCATCCTTCTTTACTATCTTCAATCACGTGGGTCTTAAGTTTCTGGCCGGTTTGTTTTTTAATTAAAGGAAGTTTTTGTACGGTTTGTGATTCTACGGAAAAACCGACTCCGGTGCCGCACATCAAGAGATAAAGTATTTCGGCAAAATCCTCTATTTTAGCCGGAGCGATAAAAGAGCAATTGTAAGCGCAGACATTTGTCTTGCGAGCCGCCGCCCCGGCGCTCCACATCAATCGCATGGAAGGCATTACTTCTTGATGCAAAATTGCTTGCCTGACCTCTTCATATTCTTCCTCTTTCAAACCAGTGCCGATATTTTCCCGCATGAAATTAAGATACCGATCCACTGATTCCATCCAAGTCTCGCGCCGATTTTCTTCATTGATCCAGCGCGAGTAAGTTCGGTAATAAACAAATTCACCCAAAGCATTGCGAAAATATTTTTTGGATTCTTCCGCCAATTTTCGCACGTGAGAGGGAACTAATTTTTGTTTTTCCCTGACTTCCGACCGCTTAGAGCGATACAAAATGTAAGCTTTAGCGGTTCTGGGAAAATCAAGTAAGATTAAACTTTCTTCCGCAAAATCTTGAATCTCTTCAATGGTAGGAACGTGAGTAGCTGGAAATTTTTTCACTAATTCCTGCACTACGCGAGAGGAAACTCGGCTTGGATCACGAGCGATATCCCCCTCGCCGGTAGCTTGCATAGCCCGAAAAATCGCTTTGGTAATGCGGGTCTGCTCCCAAGGCACAATGCGTCCATCACGTTTGCGCACGGAAGTAAAAGGCATATCAACTCTTCTGATATTTTGTTTTAAGGCGGCCTTGGCCATGTATTTGTCCCCTAACTTTGGTAGACGAAATTATTATTTAAATAATAATTGGTCTAAAGTACAGTGGAAATTTAATTTTTTTAAAAAAGATGGCTATTACCCGGGTACCAGCCAATGGCGCCACCGGGTAAATTTTTTTGGGACAAAAATTCTCTTCGCCCCCACCTTTTTCCAGAAGCTTTGCAGTCCGGCCACAAAATTTTTGGAAACCCTATCCTTTTCACGGAGTTTTAAATGATCCATGAAAAGATGGGAGTGAAGAGAATCTTTAGTTTTTTAGTTCTCCTACCCTAATTATAACGGGGTTGATATAGCCGTCAAAAAAAACTGTGGATAAACTAAAATCATTGACACGCATAACTAAAAATGTCGCAATCCCAAATAAAAAATAGCGCCGTCGCGCTACTTGGAGAAGATTTTTTATGAGGATTTGCTATTTGGCGCGCCGCCGTAAAAAAGCAGGTACCGCATCCCATTCCGACTGCATTTCTGTGCCGTTTTTATCCGTAACCGGCAATGCTTTTCGGGCCTCGGCTTTTTCTTCTTTGCTCAGGGGCAATTTTAGGTTGCTGGAAGCGCCAAATCCGGTGGCAATCACCGTGATTTTAACTTCCCCTTTCTTTAATTTCTCGTCATGAACCGCGCCAAAAATAACTTTGGCATC
Source organism: uncultured Candidatus Saccharibacteria bacterium (assembly GCA_964412615.1). Lineage (GTDB taxonomy): Bacteria > Patescibacteriota > Minisyncoccia > Sungbacterales > HO2-52-23 > CAYPPK01. The sequence continues at coordinate 38,554 of CAYPPK010000003.1, read as the reverse complement.
CTTTTCTATGGACTCGGTAATGATTTTGGCAGCTTCATTTACTTCAAACATGGTAAGATCAGACCCGCCTGACACATTAAATAGCACTCCCCGCGCCCCATCAATGGATATGTCCAAAAGAGGTGAACTTACCGCGGCTTTGGCTGCTGTGATAGCCCTTTCCTCTCCGGCGCCAAATCCTACTCCCATCAAAGCCGACCCGGCATCAGCCATAATTGCCCTGACATCGGCAAAATCCACGTTTATAATTCCGGGAGTGATAATCAGGTCGGAAATTCCTTGCACCGCCTGGCGCAAAACATCGTCACAAATTGTAAAAGCGCCCAGAAGAGAAGTATCTTTGGTAATTACATTAAGCAATCGGTCATTTTGAATGGTTATTAAGGCATCCACTCTGTCCTTTAGCTGGTGCCAAGCTTCTTCGGCAATACGCTGCCTTTGTATTCCTTCAAAAGTAAAAGGTTTCGTAACCACGCCGATAGTTAAAGCTCCGGCGTCGCGAGCAACTTCGGCTACGATAGGCGAGGCGCCTGAACCGGTTCCTCCGCCCAAGCCGCAAGTGAGAAAGACCATGTCTGCCCCTTTTAGAGTTTCGTGAATTTCATCCCGGTTCTCTTCAGCAGCCTGCCGGCCAATTTCCGGATTCATGCCCGCCCCTAATCCCTTAGTTAGATTTTTACCAATATGAATTTTTTGTCGGCTCTTGGTGAAGTGAAGATCTTGAGCATCAGTATTTATGGTAATAAAATCAACCCCATTGATCTTGTGGTCAATCATCCGGGTAACTGCTTTTCCTCCCCCGCCTCCTATACCTACTACTTTAATGCGGGCAAATGTCTCAATGTCAGGTTTTAATTGGGGCATGTCCTTAGCACTAACTTTGTTCCATATGTAGCATAATGTCTTTTAGGACGCAAGCCCGGCAGCAACTCCTTAGCTATTGCCCCAGACGGCTTTGCATTTAAATATAGGCGAGGACTATTATCGGGCAAGCAGTTTTCCCTTAGTCCTTCCCCGGCTTATCAACAAAAAACCCACAGCTTGCCAATTTTGTCTAAATCTATGATTTCGAGTTTTGTTACCAAAAATCGCTCCGGAAATGCGGAGCGATTTTTGGACAAAGCCCTTAGGGTAGAAGCGATTGCAGCCATCTTAGCCAAGTACTTTTAGCCAGCCTTGGCATACGTCCTCCGCCCCAAGAATCTTTTTGTTCAACTGTTCGCAAATAGGCCCATTGCAGAATTCCCAGAACCGGTGCTAAAGAAAGTTGCACGCTGTCATCTGTCCCTTCCAATAATTGTGGATGCCCAAACTCAACTGGCAATTTAATTTCTTGCTTAGCAAGATCCAGCAAGCCCGGTACTAAAGATGACCCCCCCACTAAAATCACCCCGGCTGGCAGCAATTGCACCCGGTCTACTTTTTTTAATTCTTTTTGCAAAAGTTCAAAAATATCCCGCAATCTTGCTTCAATAATTTCCGCCAACTCTTTTTTGGAATAAGCGCCGGTATCTTCAGGTACGTATTCGGCCAATCTGATATTGTCCCCCCGTTTAGGCAGGTCCGCGGGCAAACAAAAACCATGTGCCAGCTTTATTCGCTCAGCAATATCTACCTGAGTTCTAAATCCAATAGCAACGTCATTGGTTATATGATTCCCTCCTATAGGAATAACCCCGGCATGAATGGGCGCCCCTTCTTCATAAACAATAAAATTAGCCGTGCCGCCGCCGATATCAACCAGCATTACTCCGAGTTCTTTTTGCCGTTTGGTTAAAACCGCTTCCGCAGCAGCCAACGGACTAAAAACATAATCTTCTACTTTTACTCCCGCTCCTTCCACGCATTTAATTAGATTTTTTAAATAAGGAGCAGAACATTCCACTATTAAAGTATCAACTTCCAGACGTACTCCGTGCATGCCTACCGGATCCTTGATACCCAGCTCGTGATCCACCTTATAATCTTTGGGGATTACATGTAGTATTTCTTTGTTGGGATTTTTAGAAATAAAACTTTCAGCCGCATTGATGGCCCGGCGCACGTCTTCGGGAGATATTTCTCCATCGGCTCGCGATACGGCCACCACCCCCCGTGAAGAAGAAACCGAAATATGCGCTCCGCCCACTCCTACCCACGCTGAACGCACCTGGCAGCCTGCCGCGCGCTGCGCCTCTTCCAGAGCCTCGCGAATGGAGTTGCTTGCTTCTTCCAAATCCACTATTAAACCGCGCCTTACCCCCGCGGAAGGCGCAATTCCCATCCCTAAAATACGGAGCCCTTCTCCTCTTTTTTCTTCGGCAATCACGGCTTGCACCGTGGAGGTGCCAATATCTAGAGCGGTTAAGATATTACGAGACACAAAATTTAAAATTATTTAAAAATTCTGGCCAGTATTTTCTCCTCCAATTTTTTAACTTTGGCAGCGGTAAGTTCCGATTTCTCGTGATGCATTTCGGCTAAATGTAACATACCATGCAAAATCATCCATGTCATCTGAAAAATATAAGTATGCCGGGCCGCTTTGCTCTCTTGCCGGATGACGGCGGGACACACTAAAATTTCGCCATAATTGTTATCGTACCGAAAAGAAAGAACATTAGTCGGATGATTTTTCCGGCGGAACTGAAAATTCAATTTTTTTGCCATGGCGGCCGGAACGGGCACAACCTTGAGCTCTCTGGGCAATTTTTTTTGCAAATTTTTGGGCAGAAACTTCCGGACCCTGCTGACAATATTTTTCATGACTCAAGTATCTTCTTCACTGCTTGCGTAACTCTTTCCCCGGATGCTTGCCCTTTTATTTTTTTCATTACCTCGCCCATCACCCGGCCAAAATCCTTGCTGGTAACTTCGCCCATGCTATTTACTGTTTCTTTTACGATTTTTTCAACATCTGCTCCGGAAAGTTCTGCCGGCAAATATTTCTCTAAGATGCCGAGTTCCGCGGTTTCTTTGGCTGCTAAATCTTCCCGGCTTCCTTTTAAAAATTGCTCTATTGCGTCTTTGCGCTTTTTTACTTCCGAACGGATGGTGGCCAAAACCTCGTCGTCCGCAAGTTCGCCTCCTCCTTTGGTCCTCTTTTCAATCTCTCGGTTCTGGATCGCAGCCGAAAGCAGACGCAATACTGAAAGCCGCAATTCGTCTTTGGCTCGCATGGCTTCCTTGGTGTCTGCCTGAACTTTTTCCTTGATTGTCATGTCACTTTTCTAGCAGAAATTTTAATAAAAGTCAAAAAAAAGCCGCCCGGTTTAATAGGCGGTTTAGCTTGCCTGCGCCAGATTATTTTTCGTCCAAAGGCAATTTACCTAATTTTTCCAGACGTTCGCGTTCTTTTTTGACTTGAATCCGACGCAAGGCCTTTTCCCGTACTGCTCGTTTAGTGGATTTTGGTTCATAAAAACGCATTTTGCGGGCGCGAATCAAAATCCCCGACTGCTGAACCCGGCGGGTGAAGCGGCGGAGCATGGCTCCGGTAGTCTCATTTTCTCTTCTTCTTACTTCAACCATACTTGCTCTTTAGCTAATCCAAATGGAAAGACTTAAATAAGTAGACATATAGGCCAAGAAAAGCTGCAACCACTGAATTTTTGTAAATTTCATCATTTTTTAATTTAACTTACGTCCTGGAGTTTACCGTATCTTCATAAATTAATCAATAGCGCCTGGCCAGCCGCCTAAAATATGCAAATGCAAATGATCAATTACCTGCCCCCCTTCACGGCCGACATTAAAAGCCAATCTGTATCCCTTCAACCCGTGGTCTTCGGCAATTTTTTTGGCAGTATAAATAATTTTGGAAACTATAGCTTCGTGTCCAGGTTCCAGATGGGCAACGGATTCAATATGAGTTTTAGGAATTACCAATAAATGCACCGGGGCTTTGGGTTGAATATCTTTAAAGACTTTAACTTCGTCATCCTCAAAAACAACCTGGGAAGGAAGTTCATTTTTGGCTATTTTGCAAAATAGGCAATCTGCCATATTCGTCAAAAGTTATTTTTTTAACCTTCTTTTCAAAAATTCCACCAATTTATCTTGCGGTATGGTTTCCTGAATCCCGGAATTTAATTCTCTTACAATAATAGTAGTATCCAGGGCTTCTTTCTGACCTAGAATGAGGGCCATCTCCGCGCCGATACGCTCGGCAACTTTAAGTTGAGACTTGACTGAATCCCGACCTAAAGATTCTTGCACGGAAATTCCTCCGGCGCGCAAGGCTTCCAATAGTCCCAAGCTTTTTCTCTTAGCCAATTCTCCAAGCTGAGCCAAAAAAACGCGGGGTCTCTCTGATCCGCCAGGTTTTTCTCTGCCCTTCAAAATTCCTTCTACGGTTTCCAAAGCCATAATCCCGCAAGCCACATCCAGCCTTTTGCCTGCCACTAATTCTCCTGCTTTAGACATGCGGCCACCTTCGGCTAAAGTAACTGTCTCGTTTTCCGGTTTGGGCGCCCCGGCAGTTTCTTCCGCCACGACTTTGGCCGGCATAGTAAGAGCTACCTCAAAAATTAAAGTGCTGAAAAATGATCCCTCCCGGAAAAATTTGGGATCCAGGAAATAGGAAATTTTCATCTCATCCAAAAACTCCAACACCCCGCGCAAATGTCTTTTGCATATTTCACATAAATAATCCAATACTTGAGGTGCATTTTGGCTTATGCCTCGGCATTGTTCTTCTTTGCAGTTAAAAACTCGGGTAGGATTGCGTTTTAGCTGGCGGCGGCATTCTTTGCAAAGGCGATAAAAGCGCGGACGCAAGAAAGCCAAAAGTGGGGTACGGAAAGAATTTCGGCATTCATTGCAGGCGGTAGCATTAATGCGCGCGTTAAGCAAAGAAGCATCCACCCCGGCTTTTTCCAATGATTTCCACAGCACTTGGATAATTTCGGCTTCAGCGATCGGCCCTTCCTCGCCTATCATGCATAAACCCAATTCATACACAGATTGTAAATGCTTGGCCGAGCCGCGCGCCGCCGTAAAAAAACTTTCTCCCTCAAATAGAAACTTGAGCGGATGAGGAAGATCATTCATGCGGTGGGCATTGTAGGCCCGAAATATTTCTAGAACGCCGGAAGGCCGCAAAGCCAAATCAAATCCAAATGAAGTTTTGCAGATAATCGGAGAACGCTCTTCTAATAGGCCTGCTTTTTGCAAACCGCTAAACAACCGAGGATCTTCAAAAAGAGAAGTACGGATAGGTTCAAATCCATAAAATGCCGCTAACCCCGAAAAGGCTTCTTTAACTTTCAAAACAAAGCGCTCTTGGGCAGGAAGCCGATCAAAACGGTTAAGAAAATCATGCGTATTGGTTTTGGGTTTGGACATAAATTTATTCGCTTACCAGACCCAGTTTATTAGGGGGCCAAGCGCGAAACAGCACTCTGCCTACTATATATTTTCGCTGCAGGGGACCCCAGACTCGTGAATCAGAACTAAAATCTCGGTTATCCCCCAGCATAAAATATTCCTCCGAACCTAAAGTTAAAGAAAGATTAGGATGAGTAGGTCGGCCGGGAGGATCCAAATAATTTTCTTCCAGCAAGAAACCTTGCGGATAAGCATCATTATAAATCTTGATTCGGCCATTTTTAACTTCTACCTTTTCCCCTGGCAGACCAATAACCCGTTTTATAAAAAATTGCCGCGGATCACGGGGATAACGAAATACCAGCACTTCTCCTCTTTCCGGCTGGCGCAAATAAAAAGAGAGTTCATCAATTACTAAATATTCGCGGTCTTCAAAATTAGGTTCCATGGAAGCGCCGCGAACGATAAAAGGCTGAGCGATAAAATAGCGGACCGAAAAAGCAATAAGTAAAGATACGCCAACAATCTTAACTAGTTCCCACCAACCGCCTTTTTTTTCTTCATTCATCCCACACACAACTTGCACCTCAAAGAGCTCTTGCCCTCTGACCCGATGCAAATTCTAGGTTAATTGATTTTTATTATTATTACTGAAAATACCCACTTATAACTTAGGGCAAGTTATGGGTGGGATTCATTCCCGCATTATAGCCGCAATTTGGCATCTTGGCAATGCTGAATTGCTATTTAAGCAAGATTCTGGGCATCATATAAATATGCTTATTATCGCCGGCTTGGGAAATCCCGGAGAGCAATACGAGGAAACTCGGCACAATTTAGGCCGGGAAACGGTCTTGGCTTTGGCCAAGACCCAAGAAAAAGAATTTCACCTGGAAAAAAAATGGAAGGCTGAAGTTTGTGAAATTAAAATCGGCAAAGCCAAAGCTGTTTTATTGCTGCCCAACACTTTTATGAATAAATCCGGAGCGGCCGTAGCTCCTGCTGCCCGTTTTTTTAAAGTAAAGCCCAAAGAAATATTTTTAATTCATGATGATGCCGACCTTCCGCTCGGGCGCGCCAAGCTTTCCTTTGGCAAACATTCAGCCGGGCACAAAGGAGTAGAATCAGTTATCCGCGCTTTGAAAACCCGCGATTTTTGGAGGTTTCGCCTAGGCATAGCGGGCAGACAGTCCGCCAGCCGGCGGATACCGGCGGAAAACCTGGTCTTAAAAAAATTTATCCCAGACGAATTTAAACTAGCCAAAAAAATTGTGAAAAAAACAATAGTAGCCATTGAAGTAGCCGCTACTGACGGGCCGGAGAAAGCGATGAATAGTTACAACTCATAAAACGCATTACACCTTGACAGAGCCCTAGTAAAATGATAGATTCATAGTGGCACAAGAAGGAGGAATCGTGATGGACAGGGCAACGATTTTGCAGCTGTTGTCGCACCCGGTGATATCTAAGATGTTTAAGGACAAAAAGGGGGTTATGAGAGTTGTGAGAACGCTTTGCGATGCTACCGCGGGAAAGAAAATTTCTGAAAGAAGATTGAAAGAAGCGCAAGAATTCTTGCTTTACCTTCTGGAGCAGGTTAACTCCCTGCGGCCACAGCAACCTGTTGTTTGCGGCGGCAGCATGATGAGAGTCCTGCGCGAGGGAGAATCGCGCTTAATTTTGACGGCAAGTTACGGAAGTCCCCTTCTGCCTCCCGAGAAATAACCGTCTGGCTCGCCCAGCGGTATTTAATTTACTTGCTATAAATTTTGTGATATATTTTAGTCAGTCGTGACAAGAACGAAAGAAACGGCAGAATTGCTGATTGCTTCCGTAACCCCCCAAAATTTAGAGCGGGGCGATTTGTGGTTTTCTGAAAATGAGCCGGCCATAAAAAAAGCCCGTTTTACCAACCCTTGGTGGAGAGATAATGTTTTGATTTTAGAAAAGGATTTAAAAGTAAGCCCGGCGGTTTTAGCGCGAAATCTTCTAAATTTAGGATATGAACGAGCGCAAACTGTTTTAGGCAAAGGATTGTTTGCCGTGCGAGGAGGATTAATTGAACTTTGGCCGATAAATCTTGCTCAGCCATACGTGATTGAATTTACCGGCAATTTAATCACTCTTATCAAACTCCGCCCTGAGGCGGAAGTTAAAATAAAACCAAGAATAACTTCCCTCCCCCTGGAAAAATTGTCGCCAGGCAGTTTTGTCGTACATGCGGATCACGGAATCGGTATTTTCCGCGGAAAAACCATAATGCGAAATCCGCGAATGCCATATACTGATGATGCGAACAGCTCTCATTATGTTATTGAATACGCGCCCGCCGCGCCCGGCAGAGAGCCGGATCGCTTATATGTGCCAACCGACCAAAAAGATCGGCTAACCCCTTATGTTGGTTTTGAAATTCCTCGCCTGCACCGTTTGGGCGGAGGCATTTGGCAAAAAACCAAACGCCGGGTGCGAGAAGATACTCAAAAACTGGCCCGGGAATTATTAAATTTGTATGCCAAGCGCCAGGCCAGCCAACGCCTGCCTTATCCGGGCGACCAAGCTTTGGAAACGGAAGTTAGAGCTTCTTTTCCCTATACCGAAACCGAAGATCAATTGGTAGCAGAAACAGAAATCTTTGCGGATCTTTCCAGCTCCCGTCCCATGGACCGCATTCTTTGCGGCGATGTAGGTTTTGGCAAGACTGAAATTGCCCTGCGTGCTGCCCTGCGCGCCGTAACTTCCGGCAGACAAGTGGTTCTGTTATCCCCCACCACTATCTTGGCGGCCCAGCATGAAAAAACTTTTCGGGAAAGATTGCAGAAACTGCCCATCAGCATCAGCATGCTTTCGCGCCTTACCTCGCCCGCTCAAACTAAAGAAATCTTGCCCAAATTAAAAACCGGGCAAATTGATATTTTAATCGGCACTCACCGCCTTCTTTCCGGAGATTTAATTTTTAAAAATTTGGGGTTGGTAATTATTGACGAGGAGCAGCGTTTTGGCGTGAAGCAAAAGGAGCGCTTTAAGGAATTGCGCACCGAAATTGATATACTCTCGCTCTCGGCTACCCCCATCCCGCGGACTTTGTCTTTGGCTTTAGCCAAACTGCGCGATCTCTCTCTCCTTGCTTCCCCGCCGCCCGAACGCGTTCCGATTGTTACGGCTGTTCTGCCTTACGCGCGCCGCACCATCAAAGCAGCTCTGGAGTTTGAATTGCAGCGCCAAGGACAAATTTATTTTTTACACAATCGGATTGAGACCATCGGCCAAGTTAAAGAAAAACTGCATTCGCTTAAACTAAATAAGCGTCTGCGCATTGAAGTTATCCATGGCCGCCTGCGCGAGAAAGAAATTATCCGCGCCATGGATAAGTTCCGCCATAAAGAAGCAGATATGCTGCTGGCAACCACCATTATTGAAAACGGATTGGATATTTCTTCGGCCAATACTTTAATTGTAGACGATGCTACCCGCCTGGGTTTGGCGGAAGCTCATCAGTTAAGAGGCCGGATTGGCCGCAGTCAAATCCAGGGTTTCGCCTACTTTTTATATAAGCCGCGTCATTTAACTGCCAAGGCCGAAGAACGGTTGGGAGCTTTGCGGGAATATTCCGGATTGGGCGACGGCTACCAGATTGCTTTGCGCGATTTGGAAATTCGCGGAGCCGGCAATATTCTAGGCAAAGAACAATCCGGAGCTATCAACAAAGTAGGACTGAATCTTTACTGCCAGATTTTAGCGGAAGCAGTGGAAGAATTACGAAATACCCAGGCGTAAATTTAGACCCTTAGATTGCCAGAAAATAGAAAATGTTGTAACCTATGGTAGTTTTAAAGCATGCGCGACCTAAAATTTCTTAACGCTTGGAATTCTATTCCCGGCATGGGGCCGGCTACTATCCGACATTTGCAAAATCAATTCGGTAGTTTAGAAAATGCTTGGTTGGCGGAATCCGGCGCTTTGGCAGAGATGGGTATCTCTGAAATTTTGCGGCAAGCCATTGCCTGGAAAAAACCCTCTTTGCATCCCGATCGGGAAATGGAAAAACTGATCCGAGAAAATATCTGGCTGATTACGGAAGCCGATGAAAATTTCCCCGCCGGTCTGAAAGAAATACCTTCACCCCCGCTTTTTTTATACGGCCAAGGAAATTTACATCTTCTAACCAAAGGAATTTTAGTCGGCGTGGTCGGTACCAGACGGCCTACTGCTTACGGCTTGGAAACCGCCGAAGCCATCGCCCGCGATTTGGCTTCGGCCGGCATAACTATCGTCAGCGGCCTGGCGGCCGGCATTGACGCCCAAGCGCACCAAGCCGCTCTGGACGAAAACGGCAAAACCATTGCTGTTTTGGGTTCGGGGTTGGACTATCACTCGATTTTTCCCGCAGAAAACAGGGGGCTAGCCCGGCGCATCGCCGAAAACAACGGACTGTTAATTTCCGAGTATGCTCACGGCACTCCGGCCCGGAAAGAAAATTTTCCCCAGCGCAACCGTCTTATTTCCGGTTTAGCCCTGGGAGTACTGGTGGTGGAGGCGCGCGAAAGATCCGGCGCGCTTCTAACCGCGCGGCTGGCCCTGGAGCAAAACCGCGAGGTATTTGCCGTCCCCGGATCAATTTTTTCCACCACTTCCAGAGGTCCCAATGCTTTAATTCAGCAGGGCGCCAAACTGGTGCAGGGAGCAACCGATATTTTGGAAGAATTGGGAATCGAGTATACTGGAGAGAAAGAAAAAAAATTGCAAGAAGATTTGGAAGAAAATGAAAAAATTATTTATCAATTGTTGGAAGAACCGCTTTCCTTGGATGCCATCAAGGAAAAAACCAGCTTGCCTACCGCCATCATCGTGACTTCCCTGTCGCTCCTGGAATTGAAAGGAGCCATCAGAAATCTGGGACAAGAAACTTACCAAAAAATCTAAAAACCGAATGCCGAAAAATTTAGTAATCGTAGAGTCGCCTACCAAGGCCCGCACCATCTCCCGCTTTCTCGGGAGCGATTTTGTGGTGGAGTCTTCTTTCGGTCATATCCGTGACTTGCCAACTTCCAAACTGGGCGTAGACGTGGAAAACAATTTTGAGCCGCAGTATGTGATCCCCCGCAAAGCCAATCCCACGGTAAAAAAACTGAAAAGCGAAGCCGGTAAAGCAGGGAAAATAATTCTGGCTACCGACGAGGATCGCGAAGGGGAAGCCATTGCTTGGCATCTGGTCCAGGCCTTGGGACTGAATGATGTAAAAAATTCTGCCGCAGGCGAGGCTCGCCAAAAGCGGCAAAAGGCAAAAGATAAAAATATTGAAAGGATCGTTTTCCACGAAATTACCAAACAAGCCATTGAGGAAGCGCTTTCCCGTCCCCGTAATATAGATATGAAGCTGGTGGATGCTCAGCAAGCTCGGCGTATTTTAGATCGCTTGGTAGGCTACAAGCTTTCTCCTTTTTTATGGAAAAAAGTATACCGCGGGCTTTCGGCCGGCCGGGTGCAGTCGGTAGCCGTGCGTTTGGTGGTGGAGCGGGAGCGCGAAATTCAAGAATTCAAACCGGAAGAATATTGGAGCCTGGAAGCTTTGCTGCAGCCGCAAAATCAAAAGCAGGAATTTACCGCTTCGCTGGCCAAATATGACGGCCAGTCCTTAGACAAATTTGCCGTAAAAAATAAAACTGAGGCCGAAAAAATCGTAACAGATCTTGCCGAAGCGGACTGGGAAGTTGCTGGTGTAGAAAAGAAAGCCGTGGCTAAAAACCCTCCCGCCCCTTTTACCACCTCGACTCTGCAGCAAGAAGCTTTTCGCCGACTAGGTTTTTCGGCCAAGCAAACCATGCGCTTGGCCCAGCAGCTTTATGAAGGCATGGAATTGGGTGAAGGACCTGTTGGTCTTATTACTTATATGCGCACCGATTCTTTAAATTTAAGCGCAGAATCCTTGCGCCTGGCCCAAGAATTTCTAAATAAAGAAGTCGGCCCAAATTATGCCCTGTCCACTCCGCGCCGTTTTAAAACCAAAACCAAAGGCGCGCAGGAAGCGCATGAAGCCATCCGCCCCACTGACCCCTGGCGCACGCCCGAATCGGTTGTGCAGTTTTTAGACCGGAGACAATACCGTTTATATGATCTTATTTGGCGCCGATTTTTGGCAACTCAAATGCCGCAAGCTATTTTTGACAACACCGCGGTTGATATTGCGGCCAAAAATTATATTTTCCGAGCCAACGGACAAATAATGAAATTTGACGGTTTTCTTAAAATTTATCCCGCTAAATTTGCCGAAGTTACTTTGCCTGAATTGGAACCCGAAGAAAAATTAAATTTGCTAGAACTCAAACCAAATCAGCATTTTACCCAGCCGCCGCCCCGTTATACGGAAGCTTCCCTGGTAAAAATTCTGGAAAAACACGGCATCGGCCGTCCTTCCACTTATGCTCCCATTATTTCCACCATCCAGGATCGCGGTTATGTGGAGCGCTACGAACGCCGATATCTCAAACCTACCGAAACCGGCTTTTTGGTAAATGATCTGCTGGTAGAACATTTCCCTACTATTGTTGATGTAACCTTCACCGCCAAAATGGAAGAGGAATTGGATGAAATTGCCGAAGGGGCAACTGCCTGGCAGCCGGTTATCCGAGAATTTTATGAGCCTTTTGCCAAAAATTTGGCGGATAAATACGAAGAAGTGCAAAAACATATCGTAGCCGAACCCACCGACGAGGTTTGTGAAAAATGCGGCAAGCCCATGGTGATAAAATTGGGGAGATTTGGCAAATTTTTGGCTTGCAGCGGATTTCCCGAATGCAAAAATACCAAAGCCATCAAAACCGAACCGGAAAAAATTGATATGAAATGTCCCAAATGCCAAGAAGGCGATATTGTAGTCAGAAGAAGCAAACGAGGCAAAATTTTCTTTGGCTGTTCACGCTATCCCGCCTGTGATTATGCCGCCTGGCAAGATCCACGAAAAAAAGACCAAGAAAATGCTGATTAAAAAGCGCCATCTCGGCGCTTTTTTGATTCATTGAAAAAGCGCTCTCTTTCTCCTACAATACCGTTACTATCCCCCTAACACCGCAGCATGACTATAGCCGAACTTTGCGAAAAAATAAAAAAACAGGGACGCGACGAAGCGGATTTGAGCTTGGTTAAAAAAGCCTATAATTTTGCCGCCCAAGCCCATTCCGGGCAGAGGCGAAAATCCGGCGAGCCTTTCTTAGCTCACCCCTTAGCTATAGCAGCCCGCCTCGCCGAATTGCATGTTGATGCTCCAACTCTAGCGGCTGCTTTGCTGCATGATACTTGCGAAGATACCGATTTCTCCATTGAAAATCTTAAAAAAGAATTTGGAGAAGAAATTGCTTTTCTGGTAGCCGGCGTAACCAAGCTGGATAAAATCCGCTATCGCGGCACGGAACGCACCGCCGAAAGTCTGCGCAAAATGTTTTTGGCTATTGCCCAGGACTTGCGCATTGTTCTTCTGAAACTGGTGGATCGGCTGCACAACATGGAAACTTTGCAATATGTAGAAGCGGAAAAAAGAAAACGAGTCGCCTTGGAAACTCTGGAAATTTACGCGCCTTTGGCGTACCGCTTAGGTATCGGCGAATTAAAAGGCCAATTGGAAGATTTGTCTTTTCCTTTTGTTTATCCCAAGGAACACGACTGGATTATGCGCACCCTAAAAGACCGCTTTCAGCCCCGGCGTTCTTACGTGGAGCGTTTAAAACCGATTGTCAGCGAAGAACTTGCCAAAGAAAAAATCAAATTTTATGACATTCACGCCCGCGCCAAACATTATTATTCTCTTTATCAAAAATTGCTCAAGTATGATATGGACATTGACCGGGTTTTTGATTTGGTAGCTTTGCGCCTAATTGTGGGCAGCGTAGAAGATTGTTATTCGGCTTTGGGAGTTGTTCACAAACTCTGGAAGCCAAGGCCTGGCTTAGTGAAAGACTATATCGCTTTGCCCAAGCCCAATGGTTATCGCTCGCTTCATACCACCGTGTTTGGGCCGGAAGGCCGCACCGTGGAATTTCAAATCCGCACCCGAGAAATGCACGAAGAAGCGGAAAACGGTATTGCCGCCCATTGGGCTTACGCGGAAAATAAAGGCCAAGAAAACTATGCCAAACGCAATCCTTCTTTTGCTCCCCGCCGAGATCTCTTGTGGATCCAACAGCTTCGCGAATGGCAGAAAGAATTTGAAAAGCCGGACGAATTTCTGGATTCCCTAAAAATTGATTTTTTTAAAAACCGGATTTTTGTCTTAACTCCCAAAGGCGATGTGATTGATTTGCCCGAGGGCGCAACGCCGGTTGACTTTGCTTATCACATCCACAGCGATATAGGAAATGCCGCCTCGGGTGCCAAAGTGAACGGCAAAATGGTTCCTTTAAATCATGTTCTGAAAAGCGGAGATCTGGTGCAAATTATCACTCAGAAAAATAAAAAGCCCAACCGCGATTGGTTGAGCTTTATGAAAAGCCCGCAGGCCCGCCAGAAAGTAGCTTCTTTTCTTAAAAAAATTTGGGAAGAAAAAATTTTTGATAAGCCCGGCGGCGAAATGACGGAATTGCGCTTGGTGGTGCATGAGCGCATCGGGCTTCTGCGCGACGTGTCAAATGTCTTTGCCCGCAGCAAGATTCATATTAAAAATATTGCCATGGATACCAAACACCGCAGTTTCCCTCTGGTTATTATTCAAGCGCCGTTTAAAAACCGCCAGGAATTGGAGAAAACCATGGTTAAACTCAAAGAAGTTAAGGGAGTAGAAGAAGTGGGGTACAAATTGCTCTGATCCCGCGCCTTTAACTACATTTCTTTTATCAATTTGCCTAGAATTCCGCGCAGTTCTTCGTCGGAATAAAATTCTACCACGATTTTCCCTCGTTCCCCGATTTTTTGCAGCATGACTTTAGTGCCCAGCTTCTCCTGCAAGCGGTTTTGCCATTCGCGCATTTCCGGATCATGGGGCTGGGCCGGTCTTTTGCGCGGAGTAAAAATCTTGCCGGTCACCTGGCGCGCTTTATTTTCCGCCTCGCGCACGTTCAGGCGGTCAGACAAGATGGCTTTATAAACTTCGTATTGTTTGGTCTGGTCATCCCCGGCCATAAGCACGGCCCGCGCATGCCCTTCGGTAATACGGCCGGTCTGCAAGGATTCCTGGATTTCTGCGGGCAAAGTTAAAAGCCGCAGGGTATTGGCAATGAGTTCGCGCGATTTGCCGATGCGCTCGCCGATTTCCCTTTGCACCAAATGAAACTCATCCACCAGTTGTTTGTAAGCCCGCGCCCGCTCCATGGCATTCAAATCCTCTCTTTGCACATTTTCAATTAAGGCCAGTTCCAATTTTATCCGGTCGTCCGGAACTCCGCGCCTGATAATGGCCGGGATCTGCGAAAGGCCGGCAATTTTAGCCGCCCGCCATCTTCTTTCTCCCGCGATCAGTTGATAGCGAACATCCAATCCGGTAGGCGTCTCAATTTCCCGTTTGGTAACCAAGATCGGCTGCAATACTCCGTGTTCACGGATGGAACTTGCCAGGTCCTTCAGCGCTTCATTGTCAAATTCCCGGCGCGGCTGGTAAGGATTGGTTTCTATTTTTTCAATTTCAATCCAAAAGATGGAATCAGACCGGCGGGGCGTAAAATGATCTTGGTAAGTCCGGGCCGGAACGGCGCTGACGGCAGCCAGCGGAGATGGTTTGGCTTCTTCCATAGGCAAAATCTCCGGAATTTCTTCCGGTTTTTTATCGGGAATTAAAGATTCAAGTCCTTTGCCCAAAGGATCACTCATATTTTCCTAAGTCCTTCCATTTTTAAAATTTCTTCTGCCAATTGCCGGTAAGCTTTGGCGCCATGCGAATAAGGATCGTACTGCAGGATGGTTTTCCCAAAAGAAGGCGCTTCGGCCAAGCTGATATTGCGCGGAATTACTGCTTCAAAAACGTACCCGGGAAATTTGCGTTTGATTTCTTTGGCCACCGCCCGGTGCAAACGGGATTTGCGGTCATATAAGGTAAGCAAAGCCCCCATGACGGCAATTCTGGTTTTTAAATTGGTATTAATGAGCTGGATGGTGCGCAACAAGTCAGCCAAACCTTCCAGCGCGTAATATTCGCACTGCACCGGAATAATAGCTTTACTGGAGGCCGTCAGCGCATTCAGGGTCAAAAGGCCCAAACTAGGAGGAGAATCAATGATGATAAAATCATACTTTTTCCGAATCGGCTCCAATACCTCTTTCAGTTTAAACTCTCTATGTTTAGTGTCAACCAATTCAATGGCCGCCCCGGCCAAGGCAGCGGAAGATGGCAGCAAATCCACGGAAAATAATGGAGTTTTCTTTATTACTTCCTCGGCCGTGGCTTTGCCGATCAAGGTATGATAAATGCTCTTTTCCAGCTTGCGAGGATTAATGCCAATTCCGGAAGTAGAATTGGCTTGCGGGTCCATATCTACCAAAAGCACTTTTTTGCCCATAGCGGCAAGAAACGCACTAATATTTTTGGCGGAAGTAGATTTTCCAACTCCGCCCTTTTGATTGCAGACTGAAATAATACGTGCCATTGTCCTTCTACTTTAAATAATTTAGCCGAAAAAATCAATTGAAAATTGCCTTAATTTGAGGTAAAATAGTTTTATGGGCGAGTGGCGGAACTGGTTTACGCGAAGGTCTCAAAAACCTTTGGGAGCAATCCCGTGTGGGTTCGAATCCCACCTCGCCCACCAATACCAAACTTTCAGGAATTTTGCCCGCTAGCCGTAGCCCCGCCACTTGCCCGAATATAATACTGGGAGGGCGGAATCGAGCAGAAGTTTCCCTTTCTTTAAAGAAATTCCCGATTCCATTAGAAGCAGAAAAGAAAAATTTTTCAAAATGAATTTTTTGGTCAAGAGGCGGAAAACTACCACCTCTTGTGTTTTAGACTTAATTGCGGCAATATAACTCACAATCTGGAAATTCCAGATAAATCCAAAGAAAGGAGGTCGTAATGACGACCAAACAGCACCTTGCAAAGGGGATGAAAGTCAAAATCCTCGAAAAGGGAGAAGTGATCGACGAGGCCATCGTCAGGCGTGTTGGGACTGGCGGGCACCCACCTACGCAGGAAATCGAAATCAAAAGCCTGAATCTCCATCCCGGAGAGACGACCGAGTTCGCACTCATTCGGCATAGCGATCCAGGTAGGGAGGGGTGGCGCATGCTCTTCGACGACCCGATGGCTGGTGGCCGTTGTTTCAGCCAGCGAGCGCCAACCTACACCTTCGAGCTTGCGTAGCTCATCAACAGGAGCACGACCTACGGGTACGGCTCCTTTCTTTTTTATCAAATTTTGAGATTGTATTTTCATAAAAGAATTTGCCGCCAAAGCAGTAAATTTTTCAATCATTTTTCATTGAAAAATTTACTGGAATGATTTATACTTAAATCATTCAAAAACTTGAAATTGTCCGGTTCGCGGCGAAGCCGTTCATTTTTGCGGGGGGTTTCCTCGCCGCCGCAGGCGGCGAAATGCGTTCGAACTATTTTAAGTATGGAGCATCTGTAACAGCTTTAAGCTGTTTTTGATTTTTTTATATTTTGCCATATAATGCTCCCAGAACCTGGAGGAAGTCATGAGCATTCAGCTTACGGAAAACGCCGCTGCGCAAATCCAAAAATTAAAAACAGAACACTGTTTAGGCGATAACGCTTTCCTGCGCATAGTAGTCGTTGCTTGTTCCTGTACTGGATTTAAATACGATCTTAAATTTGATACTGAATTTGGATCCCACGATCTTGAATTTGAAGACAGAGGAATCAGGGTGGTAACTGACGAGGAAAGCTATCGTTATTTAAACAATAGTATTTTGGACACTGCCCTGGGTACTGAAGGATTTATTGTTCAAAACCCAAATGTTCCATCTTCCTGCGGATGTGGTATGTCTCATGGAGATTAAGCTCTTTAAAAATATTCCAAAATCAGCTACTTTATAATCAGCTTCCCGGAGAAGAACATGACCATAGTGTTAATTTTGTCTTTTCTGCTGGTGGCAGTTTCTATCCTAGAACTAATCGCTCTTCATCAAAAAAAATTAGCCAAACCTCCTGATCTTATACCCAAAGTAAAAAGCGACCAAGCTTGTGACAGTTCCGCTGAACCGTGCCCTAAAGACCAAAACAAGAGTTAGGACCGAATTCCGGTCCTTTTTTGCTGCCATTTTTGGTATGTTTTATGCAAAATCCAGGCGCTGGCAACCCCTACAATTGCTCCTCCTAAAATATCGCTCGGCCAATGAACTCCAGCCGCCACCCGGCTAACACCAATTAAAATTGCCGCCGCGAAAAAAATAAGGCCGGTTTTGGGATAGTAAAAGAAAACCGCCGTGGCCACGGCAAAAGCAAGTGAGGCATGCCCGGAAGGAAACGAGCCGCCGCCAGCATGACCCACCAGCTGCACCACTTGTTCCGCTACTTCAAAAGGACGGGGACGGTTGTAAAAAAAACGAATTATTTCCGTAACCGCATATCGCGCCGCAAAAGCCGAAACCAAAGCCGTTACAAATAAATTGACATGCCGATGCAAAAACAAACGGTAGCGGGGAAGCAAAGACGCGACTGGAAAAGCCAAAACGGCGGCCATCATCCAGTACCAGAGAAAAATTGCCGAAAAAATAATAAAAATATCCAACTTCTCGCTGATGCCCGCCCATGAATTTAGCCAGGCAACAATAACCACATCAATAGCCATTATTTTAGATTTGCTTTATAAAGCGTAATTAAATTTTTCAAAAGCAAGGCAATAGTGACCGGTCCGATTCCCCCCGGAACCGGGGTTATAAACGCCGCTTTGGTAGAAACATTTTCAAAATCCACGTCGCCAACCAATTTCCCCTCGGATTCCGAAGTGCCGGCATCCATTACTACCGCTCCCTCTTTTACCATTTCTTTGGTTATAAACCAGGAAACCCCGATGCCGGAAATAATTATGTCAGCCGAGCGCAAAATTGCAGCGGGATCCGGAGTTTCTTTGGTAATCATGCTGAAAGTCGCATGTTCAGACAAAAGCCAAAGCGCTACCGGCCTGCCCACCAGATTTCCCGCTCCCACAACGGCGATTTGTTTGTCTTGGTAGGCGATTTTATATTCCTCCAAAAAAGCTTTTATCGCTCCGGCCACCGGCGACATTATCGGGCTCCTGCCCACCACAAAATTGCCAAGCGCTTTGGCCGAAAGCATATCTATGTCTTTTCCCGGAGTCACGGCATTTAAAATATATTGGCTCTTGATTTGGGAAGGCAAAGGCAGCTGAACTATCACCCCCTGATTATTTTCTTCATGCACGATTTCCTTCAGGCGCTGGCGCAATTCGTTGGTGGAAATAGTTTCGGCAAAAGGATAAATGCGGATATCAATCCCGGCTTCTTTCGCCTTTTTCTTTTTTTGCTCCACGAATTTCCGCACCACCGGGTCTTCCCCCACAATCACAATAGCCAAGCGCAAAGTTTTGCCCAGTTCTTTGACATCGTACTTAATTTCCTTAGAGATCTTCTCGGTCAGTTTTTTCCAGTCTCAGATGTCTGCCATTTGCTATTTTTAGCACATTTTTTGCTTTTTGGACAGTAAAAAAATTTACCCGCCGGATTGCCAGCGCTGGATAAATTCAAACTTATAAATGAAATTAAGAATATTTAAAGCGAGGTTATCGTGAATAAAATACCCCACCCATATTTCCAGCCCCAATCCCAGGAGAACCGTAAACCAAACCGGCATGGCAACCGCCAAACCAAAACCAAAAATCATGAATAAAGTGTCCGACAGAGAATTAATAACGCTGTCGCCGTTGTATCCTTGCGCCAAGGCCTGTTGGCGGTAAGCGTTTATGACCCAGGGCGTATTCTCCAAAATTTCCCAACTTGCTTCCAATCCCAGCGCGATCAAAAACCGATGGGCCCTGGGCAGGCGCGGGAAAATAAGCCCGAGCAGGAAATAAAAAACCAACCCGTGAATTATGTGAGAAAAACTGTACCAATCCGACAAATGCTGGGAATTGCCCAAAGAACGGACTACTCCTTCCCATATTTTTACGTAACCGCAAGTGCAGATCGCCGGCTGCCCCAAAATAAATAAGACCGCTCCCTGCAGGAGGAGAAAGAGAAGCACTATCATTATATATTTATATTTAGACATTGCTTCCTTTGGCTAACAAAGAAAAGTATCTCTGGCCTCGCTTATTTCTGCAATCTCTCCGTAATCTGGCCCATAATTTTGATTAGAATATTGTTTAACTAGGACTGGATTCTTCGTATTCGGCAATCTTTAGTTCCAAGAGATGTTTGGCATTTTCATTGGTCATGGTTTCCATGAATCGTTTCGCTTCTCGGATATAAAAACCGCGGATGTTCTCAACCACTCCTGGCGCCACTTCCACGGAACAGGGCGCATCTATGTGCCTGCTCAAGAACAAAACCACCTCTGTTTCCGCAGCTCCTTCCGGAATTCTCTCCGGCTGAAGGGGATTGGGTTTTTCGCTTTCAATCATTTTTTTCTAAGTTATTTCAGAAAAACACGCTTACCATAAAATTACGGTATACAATATTCTAACATTCTATAGAATGTTAGAATGTTCTCATGAATTTAAGAAAAGATCTACCGTAGGGCGAAAGAGAGTGAACCACCCTGCGGCCTTGATATTTTTTATTCAACAAGCCCGCCCGGACCAGGGCCTGAGCATGCTGGGCAATAGTTTTAAAATGCGCCTGGAGTGTTTCAGTTATACCCTCGACCGATACCCCTTCATTTTTCTCCACGACGCGCAAAATGGCAATGCGCCAGTGATTGGCGGCGCCCTTGAAGTATCGTTCCAATTGTTTTGGCGTTTTCATAGCATTTTAATTATAACCCATCATCCCACAACATTCCAACATTCTATAGAATGTTGGAATGTTGTGGGAACGGTTTAAAATGTTATGAGATGGGAATGGTTTAAGTTGAGGTTTTTTCAACGCGCCACACGAGTGGCGTGTTGGCTTATTTAAGCCGATAGGTCACCGTATGGCCGGTCTTGCCGACCTGCTTTACCTTCCCCTCTTTCTCCAGCGCGTCCATATAGCGCACCGCGGTGCGGCTGGATACTTTCAGCGCCCGGCGGATTTCGGAGTTGGAAAGTTCGGGCTTCTTGGCGAATAAAGAGATGATGGTGTCCGTGTTGGCTCTCTTCCTCACCGTCCGGTCCAAAGCCACGTTGCATATCCCGACAAATTCTTCGGCGGTGGTCGTGCCGTACTTTTGCGCTTCCCTCCAGGCGGTGATGACCGCGGCCATAATTATCGCCGCAGTAATGATTATGGAAATTAAAATTGGGGTCATGGGGTTATTCTACAACATCCTAACATTATTTTCTTGCCCCGTAGTGAACGCTTTGCGTTCTACTACCGGGGCTTGTTAGCCAAGAAAAAGATACCCTGACACCGCTTCGTTATTTCCGAAGATAATTTTTTGCAGTATATAAAAGTTTTTTCATTGTAGGATCGCTTTCCTCAGCTTTAAAAGCAAAAAGGAATTGTTCAAAATGTTCTTTTGCTAAAATACCATCACCCAAATCCTCGAAATAGATTATAGCAAGAGGATAATGTAGTTGTTTTTTGTCTGGTTCGGCTTCAAGAACCTCTTCATAGAATTGTGCAATACCAACTAAAATATCGGGGTCGACAACCCTTTCTTTATCCAAGGCAGCTGTTAAATGGGTTAAACCAAAATCATAACGGTTGCGATAAAAATTTAAAAACGCTTTGCCATAAGAAGATGTTGGATCCTTATATGTACCATGTTTTTCTGCTAATATTATGAACTCCTCTGCTCCATCAAAATCGCCTTCGAAGAATTTTAACATCGCCTCAAATGTATAGACGAGTGGACTGTTTTTATCTATATCTTTTATTACTTTAATCAAGTTATGCGCTTGTGAAATTCTGTTAGGATTTTTTTTATCACTATATCTAATATTCAGACGCCTAATCAACACACCATAACTTAACAGGATTACGAGTCGGATTCGTTCATAAGCAAATTTTTCATGTCTCGTAATTTGTTTTTTTATTCTTTTACTCTCTAACGCATTAAAAACCTCTCTTAATAACTCAATGGCTTCATTGGGCTGATTGGCAAAGTGTAGAACTAATCCAATGATGTATAACGTGACGATCTTAATGTTTTGAGTTAAATAAAGGACATCAAGAATGTCGTTTGATTGTCTAATTATCCAAGGAGTTTCTCTGAGTAAAGCACTAAAGTTTTCGTTTAAATTCTTAGTTTGTTCCTCAGACAACATTATGTGATATGAGAATTTAACTGGCACAATAAAAACGGCTTCTTCTTTCAAGAAATAACCATTAATTGCATCTCCCCAAATAATTAACTTTGCTCCAGATTTGTCGCGTATTGTATGAGCATCCTGGTCGTATAGCGGTGTATGATTTGGCGACAATTTTTTAATAACTAACCTTTTTGGAAATTTCAGATTGCTGGCCATCAATCTTGTCTGTCGGTAGAGTTTTTCCAACTCGTCCCGCGTCTTCTTTGATTGGTGTGGTTGCGGAAGAGCAAATAAAATACCGATCTCCTGTTCGTCAAAATAAGGTAACCTCCTATAATAAAACCAAAAGATTGTTATTAACAGTAAGATGACGGCGGATAATAAAATAACACCGTATTTGTCATCAAGAAAATATAGTGTTCCTCTAATCTTAGGATAAAACAATAAAACTAAGATCTGTGCGATAAAAAAAATTAGTAAAAACCCCACTGGCCTATACCAATTTTCTTCTATAAAACTGGTTGCCCTTTGATAGATTCTGTTTTGTATTTGTTTGTCAATAGGCATACCGAGACTTTAGTAGTTTTTTAGTTAAATCTTCTTTTATAATCATCTGTCGAGCCGATCAATTCCACCCAAAATTTCTTTTGATTCGTGATGATTTGCTTCTTCCTCGCCATTGTAGGGGCTATCAGTATTAGCCGAAAGAATATAGTCGTCTTCAATTTCAAGCAACCTGCTGCCAGATTTGGTAGAGGATTTAGGATTTTAATGAATTTAGAGAATACCGACAGTGAGAATTACCTAAAAAGCGGTTGCTGCTGATCCGAGGTTTTCCTATCAACACCACTTTTTTGAATCTTTTGATCAATAAGTTTGTTAATACTGACCTTGCCCTTATGCTTATGAAATTCCTCCCTTAACGCATCGAAATATAGCGTTCTCCAGTGGTCACTTTTAAAGTACTCGCCGAATAGAGGTGTCTTCAGCTTTTTTAGCAATTGTCTTTCCCTGTCTTCCGGAATAACTATATATTTGGTAACTGCTTTTTCAACGTTAGACCCACGTTGCAGGGCACTGGTCATTGAAGTTGTGGACTCAATCTCAAAGACAGCTTCAACCTTATCTTTTTTAACCCAGAGTAAGTCTATATCCTTCACTATATCCGGATTCTGAATATTCTTGAGTTTTGAAATTTCTTTATATGTAACATATTGCCGAAGTTCACCGCTTTTGTTAGGAAGACCGGTTATTTTGTGGCTCTGTTCAACTTTGCCCACCCAAATCTTGAATCCTAGGGCTTTTCCTATTTCAGCCAAAACAGCAATCATTGTAGTATGTTCTTTCTCAACCACTCTTTCGTTAAGATCGGGTTTCAGTACCCAGTATTCTGGGGGTACTGGCCGGGCATATGCTTCCAACGCTTCGCGAATGCTCATACTATCCGCGGTATGAGAATTGGGAAACTCTGTACTAACCGCATCCCATACTTCGGTAAATGTCAGCCGTCCGCGCTCCCGCAGTTTTCGCAGTACGGTCTGTTCAACCCGCTCGGAAAGCGGAACGCTCTGCAAATGCGCAATTCTGGTGGGATCAGCAAACCACCACATTTTACCCTCGGCTCCGCCGATTTTGGCCTGAACCAAAACAAACTCCTTACCAAGATGTTTTTCTAAAACCGCTTTTACATCAAGGCCGGAATGCAATTCTGAAAAGAAGCCTCGTTTGGCAAGCTCGGGATCAACAGCGTTAATGATAATGGTATAAGGGGTTGGTTCGCCCCTTTCGGCAATAACGTGAACTGCGGTCTCAACCACAATTTTTTCAAAACGGCGCTCGTCAATGGTTTCCGGTTTGACGGCTTTCTCGTCCGAGGGCGGTTTATAAAACCGCAGATAAAAATCCCCTTGGGCCGAGCCGAATGGTTGCAGGAGAGATTTTGCCGAGGGCCTCGCCAACTCCTGATGATGAATTTTTTGAAACTCAAATCCGGCAAACACGCCCGCGTAAATCGTGGCGTTGCGAATTTTGAAGGTGGGGTTATGAAAAGTTACCGTAAGATAGCGGTCCGGTTTCAGAACAGAATACATATCGTTGAAGCTATGGGAAAGTAGTGAGTGATATACACTGAAATCCTTTTTTTGTCGCTCATTGCGCACTACTTCGTCGCTGGCGATTTTCTCAAGGTATCCTTTATCTTTTTTCAGCCAGCAGATCCAAAGATAGGCAAGCTCTCCGTACTGCACTGAAGCGTCGTAGGGCGGGTCGGTAAAAATATAATCCATACATCCGCGTTCACTATATACTTTTTTTATAGTGTCCATAAGATCAAAACAGGAACCGGTGTAAATAAAAATATCAGCCTTGCCGTCAACTACTTCTTCGAATTTATTGGCAAAGCGGATGTGCTGAAAGTATTTGTTTGATTCTATTTTTGCCGAGATTAACCCCTGCTTGCCCACTATTGCACTTTCAAACTTATCCCACACATTTTGCTCCATAAATTCAGGTGCGAACCAATAACTATGTTCAGTCCAGGCAGAACTAAGTGGTCTAGTTGGTCGAACGGGATTCATGTTAGTACACAAGTGAACGATTGAAGTAAACCCGATTTTCAAAAAATCGCGTAAGTCCCGATTGGGTTCCTGCTCTATGGCCTCCATTAGCCAGGCCAGTGCTTGTAAATTGCGTTTAGTAAAAAGCTCATCCAGCGATTCGTATTGTTCCCTTTTCAGAAATGGCCGACCGTTTATATGATATAATTTCTGTTTGGGATACCATTCTTTTATTTTGCTCTTCTCTACGGACTGTAAAATCTTCTTGTCAAAATCCGTAGGAGGCGTGGAGCTTTCTCGACGATCCTCACATTTGGGGCATTCCGCATAACGGATTTCCCGACAGGTCCTTTTGATTGGGTCTTCCGAGGAACTTCTGCTTTGTTGCCATATTGCGCAGGTAATAGGAAATTCATGGCCGCAGTTACGACATTGGGTCAGATAAAGAGGCATGATTTTCTTTTTAACCCTTTTTTCTACTAGCAAGTAGGCCTCGTAAAGTTTATCTGTAGAAACCGGTTTTATAGTAAGACGGGTAATTTCCGAAGATATAGGCAAGAGGTCGGAAACAATAACCCGGCGTCCTAATTTCAATGCTTCCGTTGCTACCACGCCACTTCCGGCAAAAGGGTCAAAAGCTACGCCTCCGGGTGGACAATAGGTTTTGATAAATTCTGAAACTACGTTCCAGGTTTTGCGGGACCAAAACTTATGCCAATTATACATTGGCGTATGAGCCATAGGCGGAATCTGCCGGTTTAAGTGATCAACTCTTGGCTTCTGCACTCTGGGTATCCTTATTTCAAATTCTCCGGTTTGGCTTCTTTTTACCATAGTTATTCTTGTTCCAAATGTTTTAATATCCTCCTAACAACCTCAAAAATAGCCGCAAGTTGCGTTGCCTTAACTTCTTTTAGACCACGAATTTGCATTAACTCACGCAGCGAAACCCCCCTTAGTCCGGCCAGATTTTTATATTTCCCTACTATTTCTTGCGCAATTGCTTCCGCTGGTTTCCCTTTACTGCCGGCCCCAAGTATAATTGCCAACAACTCAGCTTCAGTACACGAAGAGGGTCCCAACCTACGAAACTTTCCTCCTGGATGTGTCCAACTAACTGTCTTTCCCTCGTGAGTTACTGAATATTTTCTTAACATAATACCCTCACCCTATCACTTTTTGGCTTCATTTTGCAATTTTTTTGGAAGCGGGAGGGCGAAGCGAGGGCGACTAAAAAACAGCTCAACGGCCACCGGCCGTTGAGCTGTTTGATATTCTTGAGGTTTGGGGGTCTAAGCTGCTTGGCCTTCAAATTTATATCCGGCATTCTGCCACCCGGCGAGGCCGTCGGCATAATGCGCAACATTGGTATAGCCGGCTTTCTCCAAAGTTTCGGCTGCCTGCACGCTTGCGTGGCAGGTATTGGAGGCGCAATAAACTATAACCTCCGCTTCTTTGGGAGCGCCGATTTCCTTCTCAAATTTTTCCAAAAAATCGGGGCCGCTGGGAACGCTTTTCGCTCCTGGCACGTGGCGGGCCTCAAAGCTTCCGGCCGAGAGCACGTCCACGAGATAAAAATCTTGGGCTCCGCCGTCTATTTTCTTCTTTAACTCTTCGGTGGTGATGGTTTTAGTCATATTTTTAAAATTTTAATTTTAATCGGTTCCCCCCAACACGCCACTCGAATGGCGCGTTGGATTTTTGGGTTGGTTTTACACCCTCACCCTATCACTTTTTGGTTTCTCTCGGCAACCGCTTGGGACAAGTTTTGCAACGTTTTGGGAGAGAAATTTATAGATATATGCAGAGAAACTGAGTTGACTAATAGCTTTTCTTTTGCTAAATAGAAAACAGATCTTGGAGGAACATATGCGGATCAATAAGCGCGTTCACCCCATTTGGCTGGAAAAAGTAAAATATATAATGATCATTCCTGGTTTGTGTTTTCTCCTGTTTGCCATGATATTTTGGCTGAGTTCTGACAATATAATTTTCCGGATATTCCTCAACCAAAACATACTGCTATCCATCGCAAAATACCTGATGATCGTAGGAGGAGGCATGACGGTGATTGGAATATGCGCTGTGTCCGTTGAACACTGGCTATGCCGGGTATACTGCATCGGATGGGAAAATCACAATCTCACGAGATAACCCGTAACCCTGAATAATTTCAGGGCTTTTGTTTTTTGTAGAACGTATCAAAAACGGCTCAAAAATTTGGAGCCTTTTTTTGATAAATAAAAGAGTTAGGATTTTTTATAATACGTATATTTCAAATGCTTGCCTTTGACTACTTTTACCGGATATTTTTTGCCGTTTTTCTTTAGCTTCTTTTCTGATTCTTTGACTATGTCTATGCCCAAATCATGGCTCATGAGAAGAACCCAATAGAGCACGTCGGCCAGCTCCTCGGCGATTTCGCCTTTATGGGTACGCACATATTTTTCTATTTCCTCTAATGACTTCCATTGGAAATGCTCCATGACTTCGCCTGCTTCCAGCACCATGGATAAAGCGCAGTCTTTGGGATTATGGAACTGCTTCCAGTCCCTTGCCTCGCGAAAGGCAACTATTTTTTTAGTTAGTTTCTGAAGTTCATTCATCCCACACATAACTTACACAGAAAGACTTCCGCGAAGTCTTTCTTTAAGCCTACGCAGGCCCTGTGCATGTAATTTAAGCGAGTTTTCTCTACTGTAGGCATCGTCTTTTGAGATATACCCTTCGAGGTAGATCAACTTCCACGGGATATACTTTTTTGTATGATACGACTTTGCTTGGTTATGTTCTTGCAATCGTTTCTCTAAATCATGAGTGCAACCAATATATATATTATCGTTCTTTAAAGATTTCAAAATATATACAAAATACATGTGTAAGTTATGTGTGGGACTCATTTTCTTCTTTGCTGATCAGCGACTCTAAAAACTTTTCTACGGAATCCTCTCCAGGAAAATCTTCCTCTATAATTTCATTTTTAGGAAAGTCTTCAGGAATTCCACTGCCAATCAAAATATGAAAAATTCTATAACGACGAGAATCTGGATAACGTTTTTTTATTTGCATCCCGAATTTGTATATAAGCTGTGCCGTTTCTAGGGTTCCTAAACGATTATAAACCTCCAGCCTGAGGCGAGTTATCTTTTCCGATAAAGATTCGGGAGAGGATGGATTTTCTTGTGACATTTTTTAAAAATTTAAATAGCAAATTTGCGGCAAAGAGCGCGAACTTTTTGCCCGACCAGAGAAATATTTTTTTGCGCCAAAGCGTCATAAATCAATTCCGCCACTATTTTCATTTCCTTTTCTTTCATCCCCCTGGTGGTCAGGGAGGGAGTTCCCAACCGGATACCGGAAGGATCAAAAGGCGAACGAGGGTCATAGGGAACAGTATTGCGGTTTACGATAATGCCTATTTTTTCCAGGCGATCCTGCCCTTCCCGGCCGGAAATTCCCAGATTAGTTAAATCAACCAGCATTAAGTGATTATCGCTGCCGCCAGCCACTACTTCCAGTCACAGCCGGCCAAGCTCGCGCGCTAACACTCGAGAATTTCGGACAATTTGGCGGCCGTACTTTCTGAAAGCGGGTTTTAGGGCCTCGCCCAAAGCCACGGCAATGGCCGCGGTTTGATTGTCATGCGGCCCGCCTTGCAGACCAGGGAAAACAGTTTTGTTTATCAACTGGCTAATGCTAAATTCTTTATTTTTTATCTTTACCAGGCGGTCATTCCGGCTGAAAATCAAGGCCCCGCGCGGCCCGCGCAAGGTTTTATGAGTGGTAGTAGTAACCACGTCCGCGTGCGGAAAAGGCGAAGGATGAGCGCCGGCGGCAACCAGCCCGGCAATATGTGCCATATCCACCAATAAATAGGCTTTGACCTCGCGCGCCACTTTGCCGAATTTCTTAAAATCAATAACACGCGAATAGGCGGTGGCGCCGGCAATGATCATTTTGGGTTTTTCTTTGCGGGCGATTTTCCCAATTAAATCATAATCCAGCAATCCGTTTCTTTTTACATCATAAGAAACTGCCCGGAAAAGTTTGCCGGAAAAATTGGCCGGACTGCCGTGGGTCAAGTGGCCGCCCGAGGAAAGATTCATCCCCATTACCGTATCGCCCGGCTGCAGAAGCGCAAAATAAACCGCCATGTTGGCGGGCGCGCCGGAAAGCGCTTGCACGTTTACTTCCCACTGTTTGCCCAGATGAAAAAGTTTTTTGGCCCTTTCCTGGGCCAGTATTTCCACTTCGTCCACCACCGCGTTGCCGGCATAATATCTTTTTTTCGGATATCCCTCGGAATATTTATTGGTAAATTCCGAACCCAAGGCTTCCAAAACCGCCGAGGAGACGATATTTTCGGAAGGAATCAAATCCAGAGTGTGGGACTGGCGATTTCGCTCGTCAGCAATTAATTTTGCAATTTGCGGATCAGTTCTTTTAAGATTAGACATCTTCTTAATTTTAAACCCTTTCTCCTTTTTTAAAAAGTTATAAGCGAGCAGTCTGGTCAAGCCGCCTCGCTCTTGCGGGACACTCAAAATTGCGGCAGGCCGGTCTGTCAAGGCATTCATATATTGCAAGCCGCAGGCGATACTGCCTTGACAGCTGACGCAATTCTGTGTGAGTCCAAATCCCGCTGGGGATTTTGTGACGCTCCCGCAAAGTGAGGCGGTGAGAGCATCAGACTAGCGAGCACAAACTATGAACTTTTCACTTCCCAATCCAAATGCATGCGGGGAATCATCATTTCCGGATGCCAAGATTTTTTTACCTCAGCAATGTCTTGCGAATACTGATATTTTCCTCCTTCGCCCACATAGTCAGGAGATTTTTTCAGGGGCGCCACTTCATAGAAAACCATCTGCCCGACTCTCCTGCCCACCACCAAAGGAATGGTGAAATACTGGGAGTTGTTGGTAACTTCCATGGTCCAGCGGTTGAAATAGCCGATGTCTCCCCAGCCGGCGTCTTTGCAGACCTCCACGAAATTTCGGCCCAAAGAGGAGCGGGCGTACATTTTGGCCACTACTTTATTTTTCCCGCCGATAAATTCCTCCGTATGGGCCAAAATGGTCTCCCCCGGCCGGAGCAGGACGATTTTGTCATCCGGCCTGATATTTTTCAACTCCAACCCCAAGCGCTGGCTTACATCCCAAGCGCCCTCGGCCTGATACGGCCCTTTCCATACTTTTTGAGTAGAGGATTCGTCATAAAGATTGTGCAGGGTAGCCCTGCCTTCCGGATGGCCTTCGCGCCAAAACCATTCTCCCAAAGAAACATCATAGCTTGAGGTCTTGAGTTTGCGGTCATCAAAGGGGTCAATGACAATATTCCCCTCCGTCAAATTATTCAAAATTGCATCGCGAGACAAAAGCATAATGGTGCTTGCTATCATACGCCAATAGGGCGTCTTTTTGCAAGAAAGATTTTTCCACGCCTGTGGATATTATGGCTTTAATTCCTGGAAAAGTTTTTCCAATTCCTCTTTGGATACAAGTCCGGTGCGCAAAACAATCGGGCTATCTCCGGTAAAGTCCACTACCGTAGAGGCCTTGCCGGATAACTCTCCGGCATCAATAACTAGCTCGGGTATTATTCGCGTTGTTCGCATTTCATTCGCATAGTTCGCGTTAGGAAAGAAATAACTCTTGATTTCCTCTAAATTCTTTGCCGGCGGCTTTTCGGAAATATTGGCGGAAGTTTGCGCTAATGGAAAATCAAGCCGTGCCAGCAACTTCAGCAAAAAATTATGGTTTGGCGCGCGCAAACCCAAAGTATTTAATCCTCCGGTAAGAATATCAGGCAATTTTCCTTTATGTTCAAAAACCACAGTAATCGGCCCGGGCCAAATACGCTCCAAAAATTTGGCCTTGGCGTCGGAAATATAGGCGAATTTTCTTGCCTCGGCCACGCTCTTCACAAAAACCGGAAAGGCCTTTTCTTGCGGCCGTTTTTTGACCGCGAACATTTTTTTGATTGCCTCCCCGCTACCCGCGCTTCCCAGGATTCCATACACGGTATCGGTGGGACTTACTATAATCCCCCCTGCCTGCAGAACTTTTTCTGCTTCTTCCAAAATTTCTTTTTGATTTAAATCTGTAAGTTGGAAAATTTTCATATTAAATATTAAAGAAGACCCGATAAGGGGTCTTGGTTACTGGCCACACAACTGTCTTAATTGTGAAATAGATAGATGACTAAGATCGCTCACCAACATGTCTGCCGGCCATTTTTTATCCAATTCCTCTGGACGCACAAGTCCGATACATTTCATGCCCGCGCTTTTTGCCCCTTCCATGCCCGCTCGCGAATCTTCCAAAACTACGCAATGTTTGGGAGTTATTCCTATGCGCTCAGCCGTGAGGAGAAAAACGGCAGGATCAGGCTTGCCTCGTCCCACTTCATAGCAGGAAGTAAGCGCACTGAATTTATCCGCTAGTCCAAGTTGTCTTACCGTCTCCTGAATAACACTAAGGCGAGAGCCGGAGGCAACAGCCAGTTTTATTCCATTTTGGTGTAGGGTGTTGACTAAGGCTGGAGCACCGTCTATGGGCATTATACCTTTGGCGACAAGCTGAGCATCAAAGGTTTTATGTATTTCTCCTGCTACTGTATCCACATCGGCCGTAATCCCAAAGCGGCCGAACAATATCGGAAGCATTTGAGAATATGACAAACCATTGTAGGTGCTGCCTAATTCAGCCGCGGAAATTTCTATGCCGTATCTAGCTAAAACTAAATTCTCCACTTCGGCCCAAAGGCCTGCCGTGTCAGAAAGCACTCCATCCATGTCCCAAATAGCTGCTTGCAACATAATGTCACCTCTTCAAGAAAACTTTAACTATTATAAAAGCGAAACCAAAACTTTGGCAAGCCGTTCCGGATCATGGCGGATAAAACCGGTCCGTCTGATAAAGTTACCGAAAATCGGCATGGGTTGTACCGGCAAATTTCCCGGCTCCACCATGGTTTTGCCCTCGGCCAAATAACTTTTTAAACGCGCGAGAGACATTTTTTTAATATTGACTACCACATGACTTAGCACCTTCTTGCCCAAATATTTTTCCAGCTCGTGCAAAGAATCAGCCGCGCTGAAGCCATTGGTTTCCCCGGGTTTAGTCATGATGCTGGAAACAAATATTTTTTGGGCGCGAGCTTGACGCAGGGCAGCAGGAATTCCCTGAACTAAAAGATTGGGAATAATGCTGGTATATAAATCGCCCGGGCCTAAAATAATCATATCAGCCTTTCCAATGGCCTCCGCGGCCTTGCGGTTTATTTTTGCTCTTGGTTCCAGGTATACTTTTTTGATTTTCAAAGTAGGATCATGCTTGGGAATGTCAATGTTGGTTTCGCCTTTTATGATTTTATCGTTCTCCAGTTTGGCGCAAAGCCGCACCCGATCCAAAGTTACGGGAATTGCCCGCCCCTGCACATTTAAGATGCGGCTGGCTTCTTCTATGGCGTCTTCAAAACTGCCGGTAATTCTTTCCAGAGCCGTAAGCATGATATTGCCAAAAGCGTGTCCCTTCAGCCCCCCCTCTTTGAAACGGTAATTAAAAAGATCAGAAAGAATTTTATTATCCGAGCGGGAAAGCGCTACCAACACCCGCCGCACATCCCCCGGAGGTAGAATTCCAAATTCCTCGCGCAAAATCCCGGCGGATCCTCCGTCATCGGCCATGGTGACAATGGCCGTTAAGTCCAGCGGGTATTTGCGCAGTCCGGAAAGCACGGTAAAGCCCCCGGTGCCCCCGCCGATGACTACGATTTTTTTATTTTGGGCCGATCTAGGCATGGAAAAATTTTCTTTTCAGTATTTTTATAACTTCCTCAAGGTTCGGAACCACCGCATCGGCGACAGTACTTCTTTCCATTTCACCCCGGCGCCGCACTTGGATGGAAAAAACTTTTGGAAAAGCTTGCTTTATTTCATCTATCACTTTCCGCTTATCGTCAATAAAAACCGCCCTGTCTTTTTCTTTTAAAATTTTCTTCAAAGGTAAAACCTTAGAAGCTTGTTTAACGACTCTTACCTCATCAAAAAATGTTTGCAGTTTAGTCCCCTCAACTTTCTTTTTTGGGAAATCGGGGCCGGAACTTATAAGTATAAGTTTTTCGGCCCTCGGTCTGACAAATTTCAGAAATTTTTCAGCGTCGGGATAAAGATACTGATGAGATCGCCCCGCTAGCATAAGCGCTTGTTTCTTAAGCAAACCAGCCTCAACTTCAGGATAGCGTTTCTTCAGAACCCTGATGTGAAGCTCCGGTTCATACCAGTCCCCATTTTGCCGTTTGCTTTTCCCGTAAGCTCGCTGATAAGCATCCTGGGGTATGCCAAACTCTCCGAACATGCGTATATAAGCCCGTTTGAAGCGGAGGTCATCCAACAAAACGCCATCAAGATCTATAATAATGAACATATATTCCTTTGGTTTTTTTAAGTTGATTCTTGGGGATGGTTATCATGACAAAAGCAGGCGATAGACATTGGTATCTCTTTTCTTAAAGCCCAAATTTTCATAAAACCGGTTGGTTACCTTGCGTTCGGTCCGGCTGGTAAATTCCAGCCAACGGGCTTTCTTTTGCCGCGCGGTTTCCAAAATACGGTCGGTAATTGTTTTGCCGATGCCTCTGCCGCGGTATTTTTCATCCACCACTATATCCTCCATCCTGGCCCGCAATCCAACCGGCGTTAAAATAAAAACAATGGTGCCCATGCCTACGATTTTTTTCCGCTCTTCGGCCACCAAGAGCAAAGTATTGGGGTCTTTTACCATCCGTCTGAAATTAATCCAGGATAAAGGTTTGGCGGTTGGCGACAATTGCGGCAGCAATTTGTTTATGTCCCGCCATATCTTACGGTCCGCAATTTTTAATCGGAATATTTTCATTGTTTAATTTTGGGCCCGGTATACTCAACATCTTCCTCCTCCAGCCGCCGATAGGATTTGTGGCCTTCCATTTCCTCTGCTACATGCGCGGCGATTCCCGCAACTCGGGCCAGAATAAATATTGCCTTGCCCAGCCGCCAGTCAAAACCCAACTCAAGTAAAAGCGCTCCCAATGCTCCGTCAATATTCAGAGGAATCAGTTTTTTGCTTTGTTTTTTCAGTTCTTGCTCCAAGGCCAACGCTTTTTTAGCATATTTTCCAAAAAGCTTATATTTTTTTGCTTGCGAAAAAAGCATACTCAACCGCGGATCGCCGGTTTTGTAAATTTTATGGCCGAATCCGGAAAGATATTCTTTTCGCGCCAGAGCTTCCTCAACTATTTTTTTAGGAGAATCGGTGGAGCGCAAATAAAAAGCGATTTTTTCTACCGCGCCCCCGTGACGTTCGCCGATGGCAAGTATGCCTGCCGCAACTGCGGTGGAAAAAGGCGTTCCGCAAGAAGCCACGGTACGGGCCGTAAAAGTTGAAGGCGCCTCCAGGCCGTGCTCGGCTGAGGCCACCAGCATGGCGTTAAACATATCTGCTTCCTGGCGGGTCGGTAATTTACCGCGCCATAATAAAAACACCATATCCGTAAAATTTCTTTTTTTCAGTAAATCCAGAGATTTATGTCCGCGGATAAATAATTCTCCATTATGGCGGGTACTAATTGCTGTTTTCCATTTTTCCATATTTATAATTTATTTTTTAACAATACCGGAATTTCTTCAACGGTGTTGGCAAGCAGTACTCCGGCTTTTTTTAATGCGCGGATTTTGGAATTATACCCTCCCCGGCCTTGGGAAATGATTGTTCCGGCATGGCCCAACACCGTTTCCGGAGGCAGGTGCAAAGAAAAACGGCCTGCTACTATAGCAACTACCGGCTTCCCGAATTTTTCTTTTTTTAAATATTCCGCCGCTTGCTCTTCATAAGTTCCCCCTACCTCCCCAAAAAGCACTACGGCTTTTGTCTCCGGATCCTGGCGGAACAGCCGCAAAATGTCGGTAAAATCAGAACCGATTATTTGGTCTCCGCCGATACCTAAGGCCGTGCTCTGCCCCAGCCCGGCGCGCGTAAGCACGGAGGCGATTTCAGAAGTCATGCCCCCGCTTTTGGAAATAACGCCTACGGGTCCCCGGCTAAACACTTTGGCGCTATCCGAACTTCCAATGCTGCCGATTTTTGCTTTGCCCGGAGAAATTATGCCAACCGACGAAGGTCCGACAATTCTTACTTTTTTTATTCTAGCCAAAGCTACTATTTTGGCGTTATCCTGCGTGGGAATATGCTCGGTAAGAATGTTTATTATCGGAATTTGAGCATATTCCGCTTCTTCAACCCCGTCCCGCGCACACATAGCGGGCACGGCGACCAAAGTGGCATTAATTTTTGGATGTTTCTTCAGGGCCTGGGCCACGGTGTTATAAACCGGCACGCCTTCTATTTTTTCTCCGCCGCGCCCCGGAGTTACTCCGGCAACAACTTTGGTGCCGTATGACAGCATCTCGCGACAAGCCCGTGATCCCTCTTTGCCGGAAATTCCCTGAATCAAAACCCGACTTTTTTTATCAACCAAAATACTCATGTTTTTTTGCCGTAAGCAAGTTTAACCATAATCCGCGCGGTTTCAGACATGGAGGTCTCGGAATCATATAGATGGAAATCGTATCCTTCTTTCCGGGCAATTTCCCGCAGCATTTTAAACGCTTCTTTTTGGCGCGGCCCGTCGCGCCGAATAACAAAAGGAAAGGCGGGCTTGGGTTTTACTTGGCGCAGACCGTCTACAAACCCGCGCATGGTTTCAAAAATATCCGTAAAGTTGGCCGTGCCTCCCACTACCCAGCACCCTTTCAGATTTTTTCTTCCCAGCACTCGCTTAGTCAGTTCCTGCACCACTTCAGCCGGAGGATTGCCGGAATATTCAGTGTAGTTGGCCGGCCTACCGCCATAATAAAGAAGCGCGTCCACGTTTACCAAAGAAGCTCCTCCGCCGGAAGCAAGCACGGCAATGTCTCCGTTCATTTCCAAAAATCTCCTTGCTTGGGGATTTAATTTTTCATCGTCTAAAATAATTTTGGCGTCCCCGGCCACGAAATTTCCCGATTTATCTTTAAGAAGAGGATTGATTTCAGCAAGCAGAGCGTATTCGCCCATAAATAACGCCCACAAATTTTGAATAACTTTGGTCAGACCGGCTAAATCCGCGTTGGAAAAACCGGCTGCTTCCACCGCATTTCTGATAAAAAACTGGGGCAAGCCCGTAATCATATCAAGGGGAACGAGGTGGGCTTTTTTAACTCCGGCTCCGCCCCGCGGCGACAAAGCAAGCATCGGGGTTTTGGTGTCCGTGCTATAGCTAAAACTCACGTAATATTCGGCCGCGACCGGCACCCGCTCTTCCACCAGAACCTTTTTTACCGACTCGCCATTGATTTCTCTGCCCAAACTCTTCTGCAGGCCGGAATTTAATTCCTTGGAATTTGAAGCAAAATGAATCGCGCCTGATTTGAGCCGGTTTCCGAAAAGCACCTGGCTTTTTACCACCGAAGGAACCGGCAAAGAGATTTTTCTCTGCCCGGAGGTAAGTAAAATTCCTTTGGGGCAGGCAATGCCGTATTTTTTTAATAAATCTTTGCCTTGATATTCGTAAAGACGCATTTTTATACTACCTTTATTCGACTGTTACGCTTTTTGCAAGGTTGCGTGGTTTATCTACATCGTGGCCCCGTAAAACGCCGAAATGATAGGCAAAAAGCTGGAGCGGCACAACCGACAGGAGCGGAGTAAGCATTTCCAGGGTTTTGGGTATATAAATTACATCATCCGTCAAATCCTTTATATCTTGATTGCCTTCGGTGGCAATCGCCAGCACCGGGCCTTGGCGGGCCTTAATCTCCTGAATGTTGGAAACCATTTTTTCATAAACCGAATCGCTGGGGGAGATGAAAATTGAGGGAAATTTTTGGTCAATCATGGCTATAGGCCCGTGCTTCATCTCGCCCGCTCCGTATCCTTCGGCGTGCACATAAGAAATTTCTTTTAACTTCAAAGCTCCTTCGTGAGCAACCGGCAAGTTGTATTTTCTTCCCAAATAAAGAAAATTTTCGCTTGGCTGATATTTTTCCGCCAAAGATTTTATTTGTTCGGTTTGCGTCAAAATTTTGCGGATAAAATCCGGAATTTTTTTAAGTTCGGAAATCACTCTTTGTCCGGTAATTAAAGACATTTCGCGCTGGCGGCCCAACAGAACTGTAAGCAGGGCTAAAATAGTAACTTGGGAAAGAAAGGCCTTGGTGGAAGCAACGCCGATCTCCGGCCCGATATGCTGGTATACGCCCGCGTCGGTCTCGCGCGCGATAGTTGAACCTACCGCGTTTACTAGGCCTAAAGTCAAAACTCCTTTTTCTTTGGCTTCCCGTAAAGCGCCCAAGGTATCGGCTGTTTCTCCGGATTGGGAAATGGCTAAAAACACATCTCCTTCTTGAAAGACCGGTTTTCTATACCTAAATTCGCTGGCCAGATCCACTTCCACCGGAATCCCGGCATATTCTTCCAGCATATATTCCCCAACTTTCCCGGCCAGATAAGCCGTGCCGCAAGCAGATATAATTATGCGCTTAATTGATTTAAGCCGCGGAATAATTTCAGCCAGGCCGCCTAATTTTACTAGCCCTTCCTCCGGAAGCAGGCGCCCGCGCATGGAATTTTCTACGGCTTCCGGACCTTCGTAAATTTCTTTCAACATAAAGTGCGGATAGCCGTTTTTTTGTGCCTGCTCCGGTGACCACTCCAGCTCATACAGTTTTTTCTCACGTAAATTTCTTTTAAGGTCATATACGGTGTGACTTTGCGGAGTTAGTACTGCCATTTCACCGTCGTCCAAATAAACCGCGTTTTTAGTGTGCTTAAGAACTGCGGAAGCATCGGAGGCCACAAAATATTCCTTATCGCCTACCCCCAGAAGAAGCGGGCTGAACATCCGGGCGGCTACTAGTTTTTCCGGCTCTTTTGGGGATACTACTGCAAGGCCGTAGGTTCCGCGAATTGAGAGTAGCGCCAGGCGGACAGCTTCCTCAAGCGGCAAGCCTTTTTCCTTTTTCTGAAACTCTTCTATCAAATGCGCGAGAACCTCCGTATCGGTTTCGGATCGAAAAACGTGGCCGGATTTTTCCAGATTCTTTTTAAATTCCTGGTAATTTTCAATAATGCCGTTATGCACGAGCCATATCTCACCTTTGCAGTCGGAATGGGGGTGAGCGTTTTCTTCCGTCACTCCTCCATGAGTTGCCCAGCGGCTATGGCATATGCCGACGTTCCCAAAATATTTTTCTGCTGAAGAAATTTTGGCCTCCAGAGCGGCAATTTTTCCTACCGCCCGCTCACTCATGACCTTGGAGTTGGAAACTACGGCAAAACCCGCGGAGTCATAACCCCGATACTCTAGATTTTTGATACCCGCAAGAAGAATGGGAAGTGCCTGCTGCCTACCTATATAACCAACAATGCCGCACATATGCTAATTGTAACGCCAAAACAAAAGCAAAAGTATTGGATAAAAAAGCCGCAAAGCGGCTATTTATTTGGCAATTAGCTACAAATATCGGTTTCGTTAAACTACAAAATTGATGAGCTTGTTTGGCACGAAAATCACCTTGCGGGGTTCCTTGACCAAGTGCTGTTTTACTGTTTTTTCTTTAAGCGCGGCTTGTTTCGCCTGCTCCTGGC
The DNA here is from genome assembly GCA_964412615.1 of uncultured Candidatus Saccharibacteria bacterium. Classification (GTDB taxonomy): domain Bacteria; phylum Patescibacteriota; class Minisyncoccia; order Sungbacterales; family HO2-52-23; genus CAYPPK01. Next base: position 734 of record CAYPPK010000003.1, on the reverse strand, counting down.
TTGCTCCAAACGGCAAGGTTATTTTGCCGCGCATTTTGCCGTTTATTTGGATCACCAGCTCAAAAGTGTCCTCCTGAATCAGTTTAGGGTCATATTTGGGCCAAGGTTCAAGGTGAACAGAACGAAAGCTTGTAGCTTGTAGCTTGTAGCTTGTAGCACGACTCTGCCATAACTCTTCCGAAATGTGCGGAGCAAACGGAGCAAGGAGTTTCAAAAATATTTCCAGTTCTTTTTTGCCGACGGCTTTCGGATTCTTTTCAAACTCATTTAAAAGTATCATCAACGCCGAAATGGCGGTATTATACTGGAGAGATTCTATATCCTCCGTCACTTTCTTAATTGTTTTATGTATAAGGGTTTGCAATTTGAGATTTGGAGTTTGATTGAAAATTGAAAATTGAAAATTGGAAATTAGTTTCCACACGCGTTCAAGGAAGCGCGTGATTCCTTTGATGCCTTCATCCCGAAAATCCCCTCCCTGGGTAAGCGGCGCCAAAAAAGCCAAATACATTCTTATCGCATCGCTGCCATAAGCGTTTATATATTCGTCCGGATTTACGATATTTCCCCGCGATTTGGACATCTTGGCCCCGTCTTTGGTAATTAATCCGTGCGTGCGGAATTGTTTGAAGGGCTCTTCAAAATGCACCATTTTCCAATCGTAAAAGGCCATGGCTAAAAATCTTACATATAAAAGATGCAAAACCGCATGCTCCGCTCCGCCAATATAGCTA
>CAYPPK010000002.1:79553-84346 GCA_964412615.1 uncultured Candidatus Saccharibacteria bacterium | reverse complement strand
TAAGGTATACTTGCTTTCCAAGCAAGCGCACTAGGCCGCTATGCGACGCCTCCAAAATTTATATCTACAGATATATTATATCTGTAGATATAAATGGTTCGCTCGGTTGAAGTGAAAGTTGATATTTTCACTTCTCTCTCGCTGCCATTTATAAATTATTTTTTTCTAAAACTTCTTTAAAATAAGAATCCAATCCAGATAACTTTCTTAACTCTTCCATACTGAACCAGCGATATTCGGTATGTTCGGCCCCGTCCACTTTCGGAGTTCCTGAAGCACTTCCCACATATGTAAGGCGTACCACATGCCTGCCCGGCACCCGCAAAATATCTTGAGCGGCTAAAAGCTTCGGTTCCACTTCAAGATCCAGGTCAACTTCCTCTTTTACTTCCCTTTTTAAATTTTCAAAAAGGGGCAAGCCGGGATTAATCCTTCCACCGATAATATCCCAAAGATGAACACCGGCCTCCGGATATTTTTCGGGATTCCGCCGGACCAACAGATATTTATCGTCATCGCCTTTCAATAAAATTTTGACCCCAACCTGCAATTCCATAGTTTTATCACTATATCACAAAAAACACTCAAATAAAAGAGCAAACAATTTGATTAACATTTTTTGTGCGGTCGCATATGATTTGTTAATGCAATTCTTTCTATATAAAATTACCTTCTAAGCCTACTATATGCACATGCGAAATAAGCTTTTTATCTTTAAGTTCTTCCAGCAATTTCCTTGGAAGCGGTCTTTTGCCTATAAAAACACTCTTCTGCAGGAGGGTATAATCACAAGATAATAGCTCCGCTCTAAGCCAATTTCTCTCCACCCGCCTTTCTTCGGGTATATCAAACATCACTATCCTAGTTTTTCCGTCTTCTGGTGGAAGAATTGGAATTTTTTTAAAGTGCCGTTTCCCTTCATTAGTAATACGCCATATGGTTTTCCGAGTTAATTTGCTTGCTGTAATAAATTTTTTCTTTTTCATTCTCTGCAAAGTCACCGAAACCGTATTTTTAGAATAATCTGAAAAATTATGTGGACAGCGCGCAGCAGTTTTGTCAATTTTGCGCAAAGTTTGCTTTAAGCTTTGGCCGTAAGGAATAAATAAAGAGTTGACTACCAAATTGGACCCGCAAATAATCAAATGTCCTAAAATCTCTTTGCCTAAAGATTTTTTCATAGAAAGTTAACCATTAACATTTTCTAGACGACCGCATAGGAAATGCTAATGTAAATTGCTATTGTTAAATTTCTGAAGACTTATTTATTCGGACCCAATAAGGCTTTAATTCTTTCCTCAACTGGCGGATGGGTGGAAAAAATTTTTATGAGCCAGGGAGTTTTTCGGCCCGCGTTTCGGTCAGCTCCGAAAGGATTTTCCAAGAAGAGATGAGCGGTGGCGTTGGTCGCAGTTTTCATAGGCCGGGAATAAGCGGCAATTTTTCGCAAAGCGCTAGCCAGGCCCTCCGGATATCTGGTAAGCAAAGCTCCGGAAGCATCAGCCAAAAATTCCCGCTTGCGGGAAATAGCCAGATGGATCAAAGAAGCAATAATCGGCGCTAAAATAGAAAGCACTATTCCCGCTAAAACCAAAATTCCTCCGGCGCGTCCCCTGTCGCGGTCATTTCCAAGTCCTCCAAACCACATAGAGCGCATAAACATGTCAGAGAGAATGGCAATAAATCCAACAAGAACTACAGCCACAGTTGATACCAGCATATCACGGTTGCCGATATGCGAAAGCTCATGGGCCAAAACCCCTTCCAGTTCCGAGCGATCCAGCCGCTCCAGCAAACCAGTGGTTACCGCCACCACCGCATTTTTGGGATTTCTGCCGGTGGCAAAAGCATTGGGAGCCGGATCTTCTATAAGATAGAACTTGGGCATCGGGAGTCCTGCCGCGATGGTAAGATTTTCCAGCACCCGATAAAGCTCCGGATTTTCTCTAAGATCTACGGGTTTGGCGCGGTGCAGGGCCAGCACGATTTTATGCGAAAACCAGTAACTCAAAACATTCATAAATATGCTGAAAGCAACCGCAATGTAAAGAAGGGAAGGATCGCGATAAATTTGGCTGAATACCCAACCAACGCCAATCACCACCCCCAAAAATACGGTCATTAAAAGCCAGGTTTTGTAAATATTTTTCGTGCGCTGCGTATAAAGGGTCATGAAAAATATTTTAACATAAACATAGCCAAACGGAAAGGCCGAAGAAATTCTTCGGCCTTTAACTTCATAAAAATATTTACCGCCTAAAATTTCACCTGCACGGGTTCGCGCGCCGCTTCTTCTTCCAGATCAAAAAATTCTCTTGCTTTAAAACCAAACATTCCGCCCATTATATTAGTGGGAAAAGATTGCAGCGTGGTGTTGTAGTCGCGCACATTGGTGTTGTAAAAACGGCGAGCGGCTTGGATTTTGTTTTCCGTATCGGCCAATTCTCTTTGCAAATCCAGAAAATTGGCATTGGCTTTAAGATCAGGATAATTTTCCGCCACGGCAAAAAGCGTTTTTAAAGTATTGGAAAGCATATTTTCGGCTTGGGCATGTTCCTGCGGGGTTTGCGCGCCCATGGCTTGAGTCCTGGCTTTAGTAACGTTTTCCAGCACGCTTCTTTCGTGCGCCGCGTAGCCCTTTACGGTTTCCACCACGTTGGGAATCAAATCAAAACGCCGCTTCATTTGCACTTCTATGTCCGACCAGGCCTCCTCAATGCGATTTTTCTTGGAGATAAGAGAGTTGTAGATGAATACAAGCAGAAGTAAAAGGAACGCGATAACAGCTAAAACTATATATAATGTAGCCATAGAATTTAGTTAATTCAGGTTAAAAAAATATTATCTTTATTATACCGCACAGTGAATTATAGCTCAAACTCCAGCTAAATGTGGATAATGCCCTCTATCGTGCTTGTTGCCCACCTGCTACAATAGATTTAACCCATGCAGATGAATATTTTAGGTTTTTTCAAGGAGGTTTTCGCGGATTACGCGAAGAGATTTTGGATTTTTTGGGTAATTCTTTATATCGCCAGCGCGGGCGCGGAATTCTTTCGGCAAATTTTGCTGGAAAACATGGATTCGCTGATTTATTCTGGTCAAGCACCCGTAATTTTTAAAGAAGCAGTTCTGGCCGAACTTACCAGCGATCCGTGGCTTATTCTTATTGCCTTAGCCGTTGCACTTTTCAATATTTGGGGATTTGGAACTTTATATTTTTCTTTCAGCGGACTTTCTATTTTAGCAGCCGTAGCTAAAGGATTTAAGAAACTCCATCTCTATACTGGATATATTATTGTCGCCGGTGTTATAACTCTGCTAGGATTTTTACTGCTATCAGTGCCGGGATCTTTCTTGCTTGATGTATTTTATCCTCAAGCCGTAGATAGCATTGGCAGTACTACAGTAAATTTGTTTTTGGGTTTAACCCTGGGATTGCCTGGCCTCTATCTCCTGGTAGCTTTTTCCAGTGCTCCCTTTATTTTACTTCTGGAGAACAAGAGCATAGTAAGGGCTTTATACGAAAGCGAACGACGAGTGCGACCCAAATGGGGCAAAGCTGCCATGTTTCTGGGCGGCGCTTTTCTAGTATCGGCCATACTATATCTCTTTCTTTACTGGGTGATTTTTTCTTTAAAACTTGCTTTTATTCCCGACCTATCTTTGCGGGCAGAATCTATGCTACGCATATTTTTATATTCTACGCCGTGGGTGATTGCCGCAAGTCTTTATGATTTGGCTCTTTATCATTTATATCTCCGGTTGATGTCCGTTGCCTCAGTCAAAGTTGCCGACCGGCCGCTTAAAGTTTCTGCGGAAAGCAGCAGCCAACAGAGTGGCGTACGCAATTATCTTTCCTTAGATGTTTTAAAAACAATCTCATTTATCGTCTTAATAACCTTCATAGCCAGCTTTGTTCTGGTGCCCATCCCGGTTCAAGCTGGTGCTGCTTTTACCGGCATACAAAGCTTTTTGGGCTTTATAATGCTGGGAATAGGTTGCGTTACCGTTATTGGCTGCGCAGTATCTTTTGCTGTTTATGCCGTCCAGCAGACAGCGGTTGCTTTAACCACAAACGCAGTCGGCGATGCGCTGTGCGATGGCTCGTACGATCCGATTTTTGGAACCTGCAGCAATAACCCAACCGAGTATCAGGAAATCCGTACTTCCCTTAACGTTAAATTTGTAAAAATAACTTACGCCGGAGTTCCTACTCCGGAAGAATATGCTCAAAATCAAAATGGATTGGGCCGCACCACTGTGCGCTGGAAAGCAGACGCTCCGCAAGGCATATCGGAAAACATAATAATAACCGAAAAAACTACCGGACAAACATACCTGCCCATTTCCGGAACCGCCGGGGTGGCCTGCACCCAGGGAGAGTATGAAGCAACCTATAATCTCCCTTTTGAGAAAGAATTTATCGGCGAAATAAATTACAGTACTTGCATACAAGCAGCTGGAGGACGAAGAAAGCGGGAATATCGGGCGGTCTGCTCGGGCTGCGGAGGCGGGGGCAATTTAGTGAAAACCGAATTTTCCAGTCCTTCGCTTCCCCTGCCGCTAGTGGATATAAAAGCAAACAATAAAGACAGTTTAACTTTTACTCCCGGCACTCCGATAACTCTTTCTTGGTCTTCGGAATACGCGCTTTCCTGCACGGCCGAAGGAAGTTGGAGCGGAGAAAAAGCAATCTCGGGCAGCCAGACCGTAACTCCGCAAACCGGAAATGAGATTTATACTCTTACTTGCCGCAGAGGAGATAAAACCGGAAGTGATTCGGTTTCTTC
>CAYPPK010000002.1:50168-79543 GCA_964412615.1 uncultured Candidatus Saccharibacteria bacterium | reverse complement strand
TCCGCTCCGGCCAGCAAAGAAGTAAAAATATTTGATACCTCCGGCGGCAGTTTAGGCGGTTTGCATATTTCCTCATTCAATGCCACTGACCCTTTAAACCCGGGAGACACGGTAACCATTTCCTGGAGCGTACAGGGAGCGGAGTCATGTGAAGTAGACAATGGAATTGGAAAAATTCCAACCGTGGGAAGCGTTAATGTTACTTTCCTAAAAACAGCCACTTTTACTCTGACTTGCGAGGATAAAAACGGAAATTCCGTGTCTGCCCAAAAAACTATCCAGGTAAAAAAGATACCCGGCCTAAAAGAAATTAAACCCGATTAATCCTCAGTAGAGCAAAAAGTCCCTTATCTAAAGGGACTTTTTGCTATTGATTTTTTGTCAAAAAGTGATATAATTAAATAACAACAGGAGGGATGCCTATGAACGTTGTTATCAGGCTGCTCTTGCTAATTCTAGTTTCTGCAGGCTGCAGCGCTGTCGCCTCCGGTGGAATCTCGGCGGCGAGCTCGGCAGTCAGCGTCGTTGGTGGGTCTCTTCTCGGAGCAGTCAGAATAGATTGCTCCGATGACGAGGCCATCGCGGCCGTGGCCCGCCGGTCTTACGCCGAATTGCTCCAGACCGGCAAGACGCTGGAGGTCCAGTGCCTCCCCGGCACGGACTCCGGCGGCATCGTCAACCCCGGGAGCGCGAAGTAACCCATGTGCTACCTGCGCTCCCCCAACCGCAGCCCTTCCTCCTGGAAGGGCTGCAAAAATTTTAAGAGATTGAATTTGGCTGCTGAATTTCTTTTTGCGGCCTCCAAACCATAATAGCCAAAGCCAGCGCTCCGCCCAGGAGGCCGATGTCCCGGAAAGTTATCAAATCAATTCCCACAAAAACAATTATAAAAAGCAAAGAAAGAGAAGCGTAAAGCGAAGCAAGGCGAATTCCCCAAAGGCCGCCAAACCAGGCCAAAAAAAGCAGTCCTACTATAAATTCCGCCACGCCTTGTATCCGCAAATACATTTCCAGAGAAATTACCGCGCCCACGGTATCGGCCAACCAGGTCGGCAAAAATCCGAGCCAGCTTGCGGGGTCGGAAAACAATCCGTAGCCCGAATATAAATACATAAGCCCCAAGCCAAGCCGCAAAAACCATTCCGGCCTTATTTTTTGCCAAAAATTCATATCCCCACTATAGCAGCAATTTCGGATACTGGCCAGAATTTCTTAGCTGTACCAGCGCATAATGACCGGCGTAATAAAAGTTTCTATGGCCGCGGACAGAATCAGGAGCGGAATTATTATTTTCAAAAAAAGATAAAATCCTTTCACGGCCGTATCTTCTATTTTATGATTCTCGTGCCGAAAAGTTTTTTTCAGCGCTTTGCTCCCGAGCAGAAGACCCAACGCGCTGCCCCCCAGCACGGCCGGGATTTCAATAATGCCGTGGGGAAAAATTCCGGCCACAAATAATCGCAAATCCGGCATGGCATATCCCAGCGCTCCCAGGGCGTAACCGTTTACATACAAGAAAAAAGCGGGCGCGATCCCAAAAAGCATGCCCAAAATCATGGACATAAACGTTTTAACGGCGTTATTTAAAAAAATAAAAAGAAAGAGTTGCCACCGGGCATATTCCAGGACCGGATCACCAAAATCAAAAAAACTGTCCAAGAATTGTTCGCTGGCCCCCGGTATAAGAGCAATGGTGATAATGCCGGAAATTATTCCCAAGCCAAAAATGAGCGCGGCTACCCGGAAATGGGAAGCGATTTCTTGCCAGAATTTTTTTTCCATTAACCATTTTGCTTTTTCTTTTCTGAAAATTACATGAGATTCAAAAATTTTTTATAAAACTTTGACATAGCGCTTATATTATGTTAATAATAAGCCTGGTCATTGCTCCAACACGCCCCCTATGCCTAAACCTTTAGAAAAAGCTAAAAAATTAGATCGCCTGGCCGTAAAGCAAGTTAGCCGGGTTTTTTGGCAACACGCCAAACGGTATCCTATTGCGCTCGTTCTTCTCTACACTTCGGTGGTGACTTTGCACACTATTCAAGTAATAATTCCTTGGTACTTTAAGCTCTTTTTTGACGCCCTGGCCAAATCCCTACCCGCCGAGCAAACCGGCCGGGAACTCATGTCCATACTTTTTATAATTACAGGGCTCTTCACCGTGAATTGGGTCCTGCGCCGCGTCCGCGGGTTTGCTTCGGCATACTTTCAGGCCCGAGTTATGACGGACCTGATGCAAACCTCGTTTAACTATCTCATTCGCCATTCTTATAGATTCTTCACTGATAATTTTGCCGGTTCCCTAACCCGCAAAATAAACCGCATCTCCCGCGCTTTTGAAGAGGTGAATGACCGGATAGAAAATGATCTGCTGCCCCTGGTGGTTACTGTTTCTGGAATTCTTTTTGTCCTGTTTAAAAGAAATACTTATCTGGGCGCAGCCTTGGCTATTGGTGTCGCCGTATTTATAACTTTCCATTATTTTGTGGCCCGCTGGAAACAGCGCTATGATTTGGCAAAAGCCAAAAAGGATTCCGAAACTACCGGAGTATTGGCTGACGCTCTTAGCAACAGCAACACCATTAAACTTTTTACCGGTTTTGCCCGCGAACAAACTTTTTTTAATAAAGTAACAGAAGAGCTTTATAAAATCAGATTATTTTCCTGGAACCTTAGCCAGTTTATAGACACCGTACAGGGCGCATTGATGCTGGCGATTCAATTTACCATGCTGTATTTTGCCATAACTTTTTGGCAAAGAGGGATTTTGACTATTGGCGATTTTGCCCTGATACAACTTTATCTAATTACTCTTTTTGACCGCATTTGGGACTTTGGCCGGGTATTGCGCCGAATTTTTGAAGGATTTGCCGACGCGGCCGAAATGGTGGAGATTCTGGAATTGCCGCACGAAATCAAAGACAAAATTAATGCCCAGCCGCTGTTAATCAATAAAGGAGACATAGAATTAAAGGAAATTGATTTCAGTTTCCAGAAAACCAGGAAAATTTTGGATAAATTTTCCCTTACCATCAAGGCGGGCGAAAAAGTAGCCTTAGTGGGACCATCGGGAGCGGGGAAAACAACCATCGTGCAGCTATTATTCCGCTTCTTTGACGTGGACGGAGGCGAAATTCTCATTGACGGACAAAATATAGCTAAGGTTACCCAAGACAGTTTGCGCGACCATATTTCCCTGGTGCCGCAAGAGCCGGTATTGTTCCATCGCACTTTGGCGGAAAATATTCTTTACGGACGGCCGGGAGCAAGCGAAGCAGAACTAAAAGAGGCGGCCAAGAAAGCCCGCTGCCATGATTTTATTTCTTCCTTGCCTGACGGTTACCATACTTATGTCGGCGAGCGGGGCATAAAACTGTCCGGAGGAGAGCGCCAGCGCGTAGCCATTGCCCGCGCCATCTTAAAAAACGCCCCCATCCTGGTACTGGATGAAGCAACTTCCAGCCTGGATTCAGAATCCGAAGCTCTAATCCAGGAAGCTTTGGCCGAACTTATGCGCGGCAAAACAACCATTGTCATCGCCCACCGGCTTTCCACAATCATGCAGATGGATAGAATAGTGGTTATTGACGAGGGCAAGGTCGTTGCTTCGAATACGCACGCCAAACTTTTGGCCGAGCCCGGAATTTATAAAAAACTCTGGGAGATACAAAGAGGAGGATTCATACGGTGATAAAAAAATCGTCCGCCGATCCGGCGGACGATTTTTTTAATTGCCTTAGGAAGCCCTTAACCAGCGCAGCTGCCTGAATTTTTTGGCTAAAAATCCGTCAAAACCCAAAACCGCACCCGGCCGGACAAAAATAAGAGCTGCGTCCACAAACATCATCACTAAATTTACTGAGTGGGCGGAAGGAGAAGTCCAGCCGGCCGCTAAATAAAAATTAGCGTTGAGCAAAAAAGCCAATAACGCCCCCACCGGCGTTAAAAAGCCGAGTATCAGCATGACGCCGGCTGCCACTTCTCCCCAGGCCACCAAAGGCGCCAGAGTTTGAGCATTGGGAACAGAATAAGAAAGCAAAATACTTTTGTACCAGCCAAAAGGATTTTGCGCGGCAAATTTGCCCAAAGTTGCTCCTAAGCCCGCGGCAAATTCCGGGTTGGTTATTTTTTCCCAGCCGGAATTGAGAAAAACATAACCGATCACCAGGCGCAAAACTACAAACCAATTTTTCGCAGAAGAAAACATATTATGGATTAACACTTAATAAGTTCTCAATTACTGGGCCAGCCAACCGCCGTCCGCGTAGAAAGTAGAGCCGGTAATATAGCTGGCCTCTTCGGAAGCTAGGAAAACCACCAAAGCGGAAATTTCTTCCGGCCTACCCACTCGTCGGAGCGGAACCCGAGTTAGAATCCCCTGTTTAGTTTCTTCGTCCAAAGGGCCAATCATAGGAGTATCAATGGCGCCAGGGCCAATGGCGTTCACGGTTATTCCCCAGGGCGCAAATTCTATCGCCAAGGTCTCGGTCATGCCAATGATTCCCCCTTTGGAGGCCGCGTAATGCGCCGCTCCGGCAAAACCAATGCCAACTCCTCCGGAAGCAATGGAGGCAGTATTTATAATCCTGCCCCATTTATTTTTGGCCATTTCTTGGGCAGCTCGCTGAGCGCAAAGAAATTCTCCTTTCAGATTTATAGCAATGGTGCGATCCCATTCCTGCTCGGTCATTTCCAAGGCGGATTTAGTGGAAAAAATACCGGCATTATTTACCAAAATATCCAAACGGCCAAATTTTTTTACGGTTTCAGTAAAAACCCTATCCACTTCTTCTTTTTTAGTGACATCCAAAGCAAAAGCGACTGCTTCGCCTCCGGCCTTGGTAATCTCTGCTGCCACGGCCTCGCATTCCGGAAGGTCAACGTCCGTTATTGCCACTTTTGCGCCTTGTTGCGCCAGCGTCAAAGCATGAGCTTTGCCCATGCCGCGCCTGGCCCCTGTCACTAAGGCGACTTTACCTTTTAGATCAAACATAATTTATCTAAACCAATTCTTAAGTGATTTTGGCCATCCGATTAAGAACAATAATGCCAGCGGCGCTCCCCAATTGGCCGAGCGTTCCACAAAATCCCAGACCGGCAGGCCGACTAAAGGACGCAAAAACGCCGTCCAGAATCCCCAGAGGACCATCCAAAGAAGCGCGATTCGGACCGGTCTAACCAAAACCAGAATAGCGAGCGCAATATCTACCACTCCCACCAAGAACAATAATTGGGTCGCGATTTCCGTATTGGAAACACCAAATTTAGCAAACCAGCCTATCCAATCTTTCTTGGCCTGCAGCGCGAAAACTCCATGGCCGATGAATTCTCCCGCAACTGAAATTCGCAGAACCCATTCAACAAATTTTACGTTCATAAATTTTAATTATGCCGTTTTGCTAACCGTAAATCGATTATGCAGCCAGGCAAAAACGTAAGCAGTGATATAGGTAAGGATAACAACCTCTATAAATCCATAGGCAACTTCGGGGAAACTTACGCCTGCCTCAAGATTAACCAAATGCACCATCCAACTGAAAAGCTTAAGCGCCACCTGGGGAGCCAATGCTACCAAAGAAGCACAAATTACGTACCAAACCGCCATGGTAACCGCCGCCGCCAGAGAAAATTTATTTTTGTTTAGTTCCATATCTTTAACGATATTTAATTTTACCGACCTTTTGACATTTTAGACACAGGAGATGCTTTTACACGCCGCAACTACTCCCTTGCGGATGATCATCGGAATTTTCAATCCCCGAAAGAACGCGCTGGTATCCGGAGGCGCTGGAGTAGGCAGCACCCAGGATATCTTTGGGGTTTGCTTTGCGGTAATCAAGGCCGCGATTCTGAAAATATTTTTCCATGGCAGAATAAGTATCCGGAAACCAATATGAATTTACTTGAAGCGCAATCCGATACATTTCCTCCTCGGAAATTCCCTGCGAAGCCATGAGCTCCAAGAGCCCGAGCATGGCCAGGCCGTGATTGCAATCGGGAAAATAAGTGGAATTGTTACAGCAGGGACGATAAATATTTTTTGCCGTCCGCTCCACCAATTCTTGCTGTTCTTGAGTAAGTATCAGCAAAGGATGGCGGCTGTAGTGATCCATGGCCTCGCCCTTGGCTAAAGTCCATCCGCCGGTAGAGGCAAAGTTCCCAATGTCCTCATAGTCGGCCATTGGCCCTTTTTCTAATATATCATTTTTGTTGCCCAGCCCCAATGCCCAGAAAAGCAGTAAAAAGAGATGGGAATTTTCCTCGGTCATAACTATTTTTTCCTCGTATATTTCGCTTAACAAGGCCTGATCCTCTGGGCGCAGTTTTCCGCCATAAAGCGATTTTAGTTGGACCGGATCCAGCACGCCCACGCTTATCATCTTTATGCCTAATTCTCCCCACCTTAAGGGAAGAATTAATTTCCCCTCCTCTGAACTGATTTGTTCTGACTTTGGTTCCGACAGCTCGGTCCTATTTTTTAACGAGTAATAGTAAAATAGTCCGGCAAGAATTATTAAGCCAAGGAAAAAACCTACTTTTATCTTGTTCGTCTTATTGGCTTCATCGGAAGAACAGCAATCATGCTCATCTTCTATTTTTCTTAAGTCCATAATTAATTTTTAATTTTAGATTTACCAATTCCGACAGCAGGCAACGATGCGCTTAAATATCTCTCCGGTGCTGCTTCGGGCGCGCCAGGCATAAATCATTCCGAATCCCAGCCAAAGCAACGCCAAGAGCAAAGCTGCCCCGACTTCTTTTTCTCCGCCGAGCAAAAAATAGCCAAGCAGAGTAGCAGTCAGAATAAAGGGCAGCCGGAACAGAGTAAGCCGCTCAGGCATTTTTGCTTCCAGGAGATAATAGATGCCGGTAATGCTTTGGCCTAGGAGCAAAGCAATGAGCAGCGGATCGCCCCAGCCATTTAACCGGTAGAAAATCAAGAGCACTGTCCAGGTGCCGGCTATACTTGCGCAAATTGCGCAAAATTTTCTACCGGTAATTTCCTTGCCCAGAAGCAGCAGGAAAAAAAGCGCGATTACGGAAAGAAATACCGCCGCAAGATAAGTCATAACCAAAATTCAACTACCAAAGAAATAATTCCCAGGAGCGCGAACATGGTTGCTATGCCCTGATAGGGAATAAATTTCCCTTGGCGTATTTTTGTTATCCGCTTGCTAATAGTCGGAGAAATAAGCGCAATGGCCGCACCTAATAAACTTCCCAGCAGAAACAAATTTATCAGATACACCCGGTGCAGCCAAGAACCATATGCTCCGCTTAAAGCCACGTAAAGGGAAGTATATTCCGCAAACAACGGCAGCAGAGGAATTATTACGGAAACAAAGAATCCAATGGTAATAATTTCGGTCTGCAGCGGAAAAAACTTCCTTTTAATTCCCTTGGCAACCCACCAGCCCAGGGAAAGCGAAGCGGCGCCGAGAAATATTCCGATTACCGGCACGCTTACCCCCAGCCAATAAGCAATTCCGCCCGCGGCTGCCGCACCCGCCGTGCACAAAGGACAATGGGCAAAAACATAATTCGGCGAGAAGAGCAGTAATGCCAATCCGGAGTAAAAAAGTAATTTTTTCATAAGCGGTTAGAATTCCATAAATACTTTATTGTTTTCTTGTCCGTCCAATTCATAGATCGGCCAGGATTCATTCTTCCATCCGCCCATGCCGGGCGAACCGTTCGGCATGCCAGGCAAAGCAATGCCTTTAATAGCCGGCTTTTCTGCTAAAAGCTTATTGATTACTTCCACCGGCATATGCCCTTCTACCGTGTAACCCCCAACAACCGTGGTATGGCAGCTCATTAATTCAGGTGGTATGCTTAATTTTTCTTTAATTTCACCAATGTCGGCGACGGTTGTCGGTTCAACTTTAAATCCCGAGTATTTAAGGTAAGAAACATAGTTGGCGCAGCAGCCACAGGTATTGCTGTAATAAACTTTGGCTACCGGGGAATCTTTTTCTGCTTCTATTTTGTTTTCAGATTTTTCTCTTCCAGCAGAGAAAAATAATCCTGCCCCGACAAGAACCAGCACTAAGCCGCCTGCGAGCAGTAAATTTAGTTTGTTCATATACTAATTGATTTAGGCCAATAACCGACCGCGCAGCAAGCTGCGCAGTATTCCTGGCGGAATACCGCCCTGAAATCGGGCTAACGTCGGGGTTATCTCCTCCGCTCGCTTCGCTCGCTACGGGCTGGCATTCATCCTCGCGGCAGAGCCGCGAGGTATTCTGCCAGAGATAATAAAAATAAAACCCGTTGGGGTTTAGAGACACGAGCAAAAAAACTGACTAAAGCAGTTCTACCCGCGCCTTAAAAGAGAGGTTGGACTGTGCTCGTGAAATGAAATCCAAGCCAAGAGCTTTCGCGAAACAGGCGGAAGAAAATCATAAATATCTTCTTCGGAAAAATCATCCGGGATATCGGCAAAAATGCGGCCCGATTTAAATAATAACGGAACAATTAGTGACCATAATAAAGCCAGCAGAATAGCAAGGGTGGTATTCCCCAAAACAGCAGTAGAAAAACTTTTGAAAGCGTTAAAATGCAGCTGCAGAGCAGCCAAAGGATTAACCAGAGCAGGACAATTGACTCCTTGGGACAGGGCGGCCACGCATCCTCCACCATGTGCGTTATTGTGGCCCATGCCTACAAACCCCAATACCGCTACCAAGAAGAAGCTGGACAAAAGTATGAAAGTTAGCAACTTTTTATCCATATATGCCTACTATATCACCTCTAAACCGGCCTGTAAAATAAGGTTTTTCTCATATAGGTCAGAGCCAAAATAAATAGCACAGACGAAGTTGCGAGGGAAAAAATGCAATAAAGGCACAACGCCAAAATGACAAATAATTGCAAATAAAGAAGGCCTAAGGAAATTAAAAACCCGGGCAGAGTCAGCCAGGCCGCGGCGGTAAATGCGGCTTTCCTGCCCGTATCCAAATAAAATAAAACCAAAACAAAAATGGCCAAATAATAAAAAGAGCCAAAAAGCGCTATGGGTAGGCCGCCCCAAACAGCGTAAGCGCTGGTAGTTACTTTTTCGCATCCGGCCAGTAAAGAACAGGTTACCGGCTCTCCCAGATAATATTTGGCGGTAAGATAAGTAGCGTCAAGAAACCCTAAAAAACTTACCAGCAGAAAAACAATGGCAATCCACTTAGGAATTTCCTGCCAAGGATTGCTGGATGATACTGCGAAATTCTTCATAGTTGCGAGGCTGAACCCGTTTACCGTTTAAGAAAAAAGTAGGAGTAGAATTAAGTCCCATCCCCAGACCACCGCTGTAGTCGGCCTTAACCCGATTGCGCACTTCTTCTGAACTGAAATCATTTTTATATTTAGCCAAATCAAGATCTAGTCCTTGAGCGTATTTAAGAAAAGTTTCCTCGGCATTGCTTTGTCCGGCCCAATCTTTTTGCTTGGCATACAATAAACCATACATTTCCCAGAATTTGTCTTGCCGGCCGGCAGCTTCAGCGGCTCGCGCCGCCGGCTCTGCTTGGGCATGGATTTGCATCAGCGGGAAATGGCGATAAACAAAAGCAAGCTCATCGCCAAAATCCTGGTGTAATTGCTCTACTATCGGAAAATAAGCGGCGCAAGCCGGACATTGGAAATCTCCGTATTCTACCAGTACTATCTTTGCTTCCCGGTTGCCTTGCACCCAATCTTGAGAAGTTATGGCGCCTGCCAGTTCTCCCCCGCTGGAAGATTTTTGCACTAATTTAGCCAGTCCCCATACTGAACCTCCTAAAAGCAAAATGGCCAGCCCCCAAATAACTACTCGGCTGGTTCTTTTTTTACGCAAAGCATCTTCCCGGCGTGTTTCTTTTTCCAAAATATTTGCCATGGCTGATTAAAGTTCTATGCCCCAGTATTTTTGCACAATTGTTCCTACAGTATAAGTTACTCCGATAGCCAAAGCAAGTATAAAAAGATTAATGGCGATGCGCTTCTTTATTTCCATGCCGGAGAGAAACGCCAACACAAATGATACTAACGCGATCACCAAACCGGCCGCGAGAAAAGGAACAATAATGTTAGTGGCGCCGAAAAATACCGGCAATACCGGAACCAAGGAACCCAAGAAATAACTTATGCCGACCGCCAGCGCCGAACTAAGCGGTTGGTTGGGTTCTTCTTTGCTTTCTTCTCCGCCCAGAAAAACTTTTTTGCCTTGTTCAATATCGCGAACCTCTCTTTCTGAACCAACCGCTGAAAATGTTCCCGCCGCCATGGAAAAAGCGCCGGCTACCGCCACGGTAAAACTGGCAATCAACACGGTACCCGGATTTTGAAAAGCGGCAAAAAATCCGCTTACCGCGCCCACGATTTCCACCAAACCGTCATTTACGCCGAGAATTATATTGCGGATACGCTCCGGGTTTATCTTACGCTCGGCCAACCTGGAAACAACCACATCCTCATGCTGAATTTCATCCTCCAGAATTTCCCTCACCGCCTCCCCCAACGGTCGTCCTTGGTTTTGCCGCCAAATATTTAGATATTTACGCACTCCGTATACTTCAATTGCCTCCAATATAAGATGAATGGCTGCTTCGCCAAAAATGCGGCAGATTAGGGCAAAAATAAAAAGACGGATTCGCCCTCCGAAATTAAGGCGTGCTTCCCGAATCTTGAAAAAATCTTGCCAAAAAGCTAGATGTTTTTCCTCTATGGGAATAAGCTCTTCCAAGGTTTTCTTGGCTTCCCCCTTGGCCGTTTTGGCAAATTCGCGATAAAGCGACAAATCAAAAAGTTCATCCAGGACCAACCTTCGCCCCAAAATTTCCCGGTCTATTGTATAAATACTGCGTTCCATAGCGAAAAATATGATATTTATGCATTGATTATCCCATTTCTCGAGCCTGGAAACAAGACCCGCCCAAGTTCGTAAAAATAAAAAAGTTACTTATCTTGCTTTTTTTCGTATAATTAGGTAGAAGTATAAACTTATGACCTACGAAGAATTCGTTTCCCTTTACGACAGCTATATAGATAAAATCTACCGTTTTGTTTATTTTAAAACCCATCATAAAGAAACAGCGGAGGATCTGGTCAGCGAAACCTTCTTGAAGGCCCTAGAAAATATCCACAGTTTTAATCCCGCTAAAGGGAAATTTTCCTCTTGGATTTATCAGATTGCACGCAACACGGTAGTTGATCACTACCGATCTTTTAAGCGCAACAGCAATGTAGAGGATATTTGGGATCTTTCCGATAATTCAGACATTGCCAGAGACGCTGATCTGAATTTGCAATTGGGGAAAGTTAAAATCTACTTGAAAGAACTGAGCCCCCGTCATCGGGAGATTATCACCCTGCGTCTTTGGCAAGAATTGTCCTACGAAGAAATTGCCGAAATAACCGGCTCTAGCAAGGAAGCAAGCAAAATGATGTTTTCCCGCGCTATTAAGGAACTACGCCAAAAAATGCCTGCTTCTCTGCTATTTGCTTTAATTTTCCTCTTCCGTTGATGTTACTTTTTGCTTACTGCTCCCGTATTAAATTCACAAGATAGTTAATAAAAAAATATGAGTAACAAAATCAAAATCATTATTCAAGAACTTTACGAATTGGATCCGGATTTGCGCCAATACGAAAATGAATTGGAAAAATTATTGTCCGAAATGTTTCGAGTTTCTCCCACTATTATAGTGGATGAAAAATTCCGGCAGGAATTGCGGGCCAAGTTGATCGTGCGCAGTCGGGAGCTGGCTGCAAACAAAGGCTTTTCTTTTCCGGGCTTTTTCTTTTCTTTTCCGTTTCCTTTAGCTATCGGAGCAGTGGCGGTTTTTGTTCTGTTGGTTCCTTTAGCGATCTATATGTTTAAAGAAAAAAGCGGCCAGCCCGGCAATATTTTCCAGCCTACGGTCAGCCAGGTGGATGAAAAAGCTTTTGGGCCGCTGGCTTCCGCCCAAGCGCCCGTTCTCGGCTTTGGTGGTGGAGGCGGAGGAGATGTGCGCAGCCAAGGCGGAGGTGGCAGCGGAACAGCCGAAGCCATGATGACAGCGCCTTCAGCTCCAACTGATTCTTATTCTCCCTTGATCTACCCGGAATTTATTCAATATAAATTCGTCTATCGGGGCGACAAATTCAGCATTGATTCGGATCGGATGCCTGTATATCGCAAGGAAAAAAATACTTCCCTGGCTGGTTCTTTGGCAGAACTTCTCGGCAATTTCAAGTTTGGCACTTTTTCTTTTGACACGCTGCAAAATACCATAGTTTCGCAATTGGTTCTCACTGAAAATCGCGATCAAGGATACATGGTATTTATAAATCTGGATGAAAATAATTTTTCCTTTGGCATGAATTGGGAAAAATGGCCGAATGTTTACCAGGAAGGAGAAACCGTGCCCAACTTAAGCGACCAAGAAGTAATCGCGATTGCCGATTCATTTCTCCGCGCCTATGGACTGGATCTTCCTTCCTATGGCTCTGGAAAAGTAAGCCGCCCGGAAATCCGCATTATGTCTTCCGAGCCGGGCATCTCACCCTATCAGCCGCAAGATTTGTCCGTAATTTATCCTTTACTGATTGAAGACAAGCCGGTTGTGAATCAAGGCGGATACGAGAACGGTCTTTATGTAAATGTGAACTTGCGCTTGCGAAAAGTAACCGGAGCCGGAAATTTTGAACTGCCGGCCTTCCAAAGCTCGCTTTACGAAGTGGAAATCGATACTGCCAAACTAATCAGCCTTGCCGAAAAAGGCGGAGTATATGGAACCTATCCGCAGCCGCCAGCAACCAAAACGGTGGAAATCCAATTGGGAACGCCGGTGCTTGGATTAACTCGCCTTTGGCAGAATTTGGAAGCAGAACGCAAAAGCCAGGAGCTCTTTGTTCCCGCTTTGATTTTTCCGATTCTTAACAAAGATACTGGGTTCTATCAAAACCATGTCGTAATACCGCTAGCCAAAGAAATTATAGATCAACAAAACATCCCTGACGGAAAACCAGTGCCCCTGCCCATGCCGGTCAAGGAAGAATAATAATTTAAAATCCGTCCGCCCGGACGGATTTTTATATTCACTTCTTTTTCAGAAGATAACCCTAGAATCATTATGTTAATTATCTAAGCAGCAAAATGGCTAAAAAACTTTATATAGGCGGTCTGCCGTTTGAAATCACGGAAGACGAATTGCGTGATTTATTTGTAGAAATCGGCACCGTAGAGTCGGTAAATATAATTACCGACAGAGAATCAGGCCGGTCTCGGGGGTTTGGCTTTGTAGAAATGGCCAGCGACGCGGAAGCCAAAGCGGCAGTAGAGCAGCTGGACGGCAAGGACTTTATGGGACGGCGGCTTACCGTAAATGAAGCGCGCCCCATGGAAGAGCGCGGCAGACGGGACAATAGAGACGGGGGCGGAGGCCGCCGGCAAAGAAGATTCTAAAATTCGTAAGGCGAAACAGGAATGGTTTTTCTGATCAGGCGCTCTATCCTCCTTACTTCGCTGCGTTCCTCCGGCATGACAAAAGAAATGGCATGCCCCGCCGCTCCCGCTCTGCCGGTGCGGCCGATGCGGTGCACATAGTCCTCCGGAGTTCCGGGAAGGTCGTAATTTATGACCAGCTCAATCCCTCGCACATCAATGCCCCGGGCGGCGATGTCGGTTGCCACCAGCACCCGGAAGCGACCGGAACGAAAACCTTCCAATGCTTCCCTTCTTTGGCTTAGCGAACGATTGGAATGAATCTCGGCCGCCTGGTGGCCCATGGCTGCCACGGTCTTTTTTACTTTGCGCGCGCCGTGTTTGGTGCGGGTAAAAACCAAAGTTGATCCCCGGTTTTCGGAAAGAATTTTTTGCAGCAGGCGGGTTTTGGCGTCCTTTTTTACGACAAATATTTCCTGAGTAACATGCTCCGCCGCCGTTCCGGAAGGAGCAACTTCTATTTGTACGGGTAATTTCATGTAGTTTCTGGCAATCTGCATGATCTCGGAAGGAATGGTTGCTGAAAAAAGCATGGTTTGGCGATCTTTCGGCACGGCGGCCAGAATTTTTTTAATTTGCGGCATAAATCCCATATCCAGCATGCGATCGGCTTCATCTAAAACCAAAATGCGAATGTTGGAGAGGGTTATGATTTTCTGTTCCAGATGATCCAGCAGCCGTCCGGGAGTGGCGACAATTATGTGGGGATTCTGCCGCAGTGCTTGCATCTGCATGCGCATAGAAGCGCCGCCAATCAAAACCGCGGTCCTTAAGCCAAGCGAGTGGCCAATTTTGCGCAATGCCTCATCTACTTGGATGGCAAGCTCCCGGGTCGGCACTACCACCAGGCCCCTGCCTTTGGTCTGGCTCAAGCGCTGAATCATGGGAAGGCCAAAGGCCAAGGTCTTGCCGGTGCCGGTCTGCGCCACTCCAATCATGTCTTTACCTTCAATAGCCAAAGGTATGGAGCGCTGCTGAATAGGAGTCGGATTTACAAAGCGCAGCCGCGAGAGCATATCCAAAAGCGCCGGCGCAATCCCGAGTCCGTAAAATCCCGATGGATGATTTGGTTGATTTTTCATAAATTTAAAATAATTTTAACCTAAAGGAACCACGTCAGAAACAAAAATTTGCTCTGGATATTCAACACGCAGTTTTTCTATATCCTCCTTATCCATTTGCCAGCCGACTCCTCCTAAATTTTCTTTCAGATGAGCAGAGTTCCTAGTTTTGGCGAGGGTTACTACGTTAGCTTGAGACACTAGCCAGTTTATAGCTATTTGAGCCGGAGTTCTCTTATATTTTTTGCATATTTTTTTTACGACACCGGGAATATTTTCCAATAATCTTCCTTTTTCAACCGGCCGGTAAGCGACAAGCATGACGTCATTTTTTTGACAAAATTCCAGCAGACCGCTTCGCTCGGGTTCTCTTGCTTTCAGATTGTAATGAACCTGATTGCATACGATTTTATTTTTAGCATATTCTTGAGCACGTTCCAGCGATTCAGTTTTAAAGTTTGATACGCCGATATGCTTAACAAGCCCGTCGGCAACAAGCCGGTCAAGCGCTCGCATGGTATCTTTTAAGGAAAAAGATGGGTTATGCTGATGTAAAAGATATAAATCAAGATAATCAGTTTGGAGGCGCTTTAAACTTGCCCGGCAAGCCAAAATGATATCCTTATAAGCCATATGAGCCGCCTGGACTTTGGAGGCTAAAAAAATTTTTGATCGTTCATAATCTTTTACTGCTTCGGCGACAAGTTCTTCCGAATGGCCATCGGCATAAATTTCCGCTGTGTCAATATGGGTAATTCCCGCATTTATGGCAAACTTGATAGCGGCGACATCGGCTGTGTCATCATTTTCCAGGTTCCGTTGATAACGCCCACCCATCTGCCATGTGCCTAGTCCGTACTCCGGCAGTTCAAAACCGCTTTGGAGCTTTTTTTTGGTATTTTCATTGGTTCGCGCTTAATAACTATACTCATCCACTATTCTTCCTTGCGGATCTTGCAGAATAATTTTATCGTGCGTGTTGCGGAAAAACTCTTCCTTTCTCTGCATCCAAATCAGCCATTGATCGGAGAAAAAATCGGAACGCCCCCGATAATTATTGACGCAGCCGACATAATTCAAATTTCGGCTCAAATATTCCGAGCAATCAGATTCAATGAAGGTATCTCTGGTATTGGGCATGCGGCAGGAAGGGGTGCGCTCCATAAGACTTAAGCAGCGGTCGGAAAGATATAAAAGATTCTTGGTTTCCGGCCGGGGACAGCTTTGCGACAGGTAGGGAATAAATTCGCTGGTCTCGGAAAAATATCCGGTGCAAATATTTTCCCGGAAATCCATCATCCTGGCCTGCATTCCGGCGGTAATCAGAGCCCGCCCTCTGGGTTTTAACAGAACTGGATCCTGGGCCACGGCCTCAAAACCCGGCAAATTAAAAGCCCGCGGGACGGTAAAACTAGCCCTATCCGACTGGATAACAAAACCGGTTATAGAAATATTTTCTCTGTCGCTTCGGTTTTCAATGGAAATAGACTCATATTCGGGCTTATCGCTATAACCGGAAACATAGCTGATTTTTATTTTGCCCTTATAGGGAGAAATTCCGCCAGGGGAGCTGGCTACGGACAATTTGTTGGCTGCCGCGCGGGTGAGCGGCCCGAAATATCCTACCGCGGGAGAAATATTATTGGCTTTTTGAAATTTGATTACTGCTTCCCGTGTTACCGTAAAAAAGTTGCCAGTTATTTCCGGATAAGCAAAATGACCCTGGTCTTTTAAAAATACCTGCAGACGCGACACTTCCGTATCGTTGCGCAAACCAAAATAAAGATCACGGTTAAATTGAGCTGAAGCAAATACCGGCAAGAGGACTAAAGCGAAAATGAGATGAAGCAATTTCATGCTTCTTTACTATCCCTCTTTTTTAAGGAAAAGTCAATAGGCGCAAAAGCAAAGAGCCGCTTACAACCGGCTCTTTGCTTTTTGATATTAATTTGCGTCTTCAACCGTAATAGAACCAAAGTGCTGCACATTTAAATGGTCGTGATAATTCCATTTGCCAATTTGATAAAAGCGGAAGGTCCAGCTATCCCCCGGTCTGATTTCGCGGCAAGCGTCAAAAATCAGGCTTGCCTCCGGCCCTCCGCATTTGGCAATATCCGATCCCGGATAAACTTGATGGGTAGGGTGCAGAGCAGAGGCAGGCCGGGCGTTATGAGTGCTTTCATTTTTAAAAGTAACGCTAGTTCCTTTTTTAACCGTAAGAGAGTTGGGAACAAAGCCGGAATCGGTATAACGAATTTCCGCTGTTTCCAGTTTACCGCTTGGTTTTTCCGGCGTTGGTGTATCGGCAGTTCCGTTTCTTACTTCCGGGGTAGTCTGCTGATTATCAGTTTGCTCCGCTGTTTCCGGCCGGGAGTTTTCCCGCAAATACCAAACTCCCACCGACAGGATAACCACCATGATCGCTATGGCAAAAAATACTTTGGCCATAATTTTACTTTACCCCCCAAAGTTCTATTTCCCGACCTTTAGGGTGAGGCTCGCCCCGATTTTAATCGGGACGGAAAAAATTATTTAATGGTAAGCAATTCAACTTCAAAAATTAAAGTGGCATTGGGCGGAATCGCACCCGGAACCCCTCGGCTGCCGTAAGCCAGAGACGGAGGAATGATTAGTTTTCTTTTGCTTCCGATTTTCATGCCCGCTACTCCTTCGTCCCAGCCTTTAATAACCTGTTCCACCCCCAGCGTAAAGACTAGAGGTTCATTGCGATCAAGCGAACTGTCAAATTTAGTGCCGTTTTCCAAAGTCCCGGTATAATGCACGGTTACGGTGTTACCGGCTTTAGCTTCCGTTCCGGTTCCCACTTTTAAATCTTCTATTTTCAATCCGCTGGGTGTTTCCATAATTTTTGTTTCTGTCGCTGGTGAATTAACTTTTTCCTGTTCCCCGACTTTATTCCCCAGAAGAAAATAATACCAAGCACCCGCTAAAATGGCTGCCACTATAAATAGTGCTATATATTTCATACTTTCTTATTATCCCGGCAAAGCCGCTAAAAATCAAGTAATTTTACGATAAATAGAAACTGCCAGAGGCACAAAAATAACTAGAATTGCCGCTATCCAGAGAAGCGAATACCATAAATCCCCCAGCTCTCCGGTTAAGGTCAAGCCGCGTATGGTATTGGCGGTGACAGTCACCGGACTTATCTTGGCAAACTTTTGCAGCCAAAATGGCATGGTTTCTATCGGAACAAAGATGGAACTTGCAAAAACCAGGGGAAATACCCAGATAAATCCGGCAACTTGCGCGGTTTCCGTGTTTTTGACGGAAAGACCGATGGCTGCCGCCACCCAGGAAAAGGCAAATCCAAAAAGCAGCACAAGACCAAGAGCCGCAGCTGCATACCACAGACCTTCTGCAAATCTAAATCCAAGCAACATCCCCAATCCTGACACCAGAAGCACGACAAAGCAATTGCGCAAAGTGTCGGAAAGCGTGCGTCCCGCCAGCACCGCCGAACGCGCCATCGGCAAACTTTTAAAGCGGTCAATGAGTCCTTTGGAAAGGTCTTCGGCAAGGCCGATGCCAGTCTGGATTGAGCCGAAAAGCGCCATCTGCACCAAAATTCCCGGCAGAAGGAAATTTAAATATTGGCCTCCGGCGGCCATGCTCATTGCTCCGCCGAATACATAATTAAAAAGAAGTAAAAACATAACCGGCTGGATGGTAGAGAAAATCAAAAGCTGGGGCAGGCGAAGATAGCGGCGCAAATTGCGCTTGGTCATGATATAGATATCTAAAATAGTCCTCATCTTGGCTAATTAACTAAAATTTTTACGGTATAAATCTCTCCTGCTCGCTTGGCATCCCTATATCCTCGGCCGGTTTTCCGGTAAGCGCCAAAAATACTTCATCCAGCGTCGGCCGGCGCAGAAAAATATCTTCTATTTGTATTTTCATGCGGTCTAAAATACGGATGGCTTCAACCACCGCTTTCGTGCCTTCCTCCACGGGCAGAACAATCCGGCCAAGCTCCTCATCAACTTGCGGCGCTTCTTCTCCTAACCCGTTCAAAAAACGGACTACATCTTTTGTTCTTCCGGGATTGCTAAGATGCAGTTCTAGCACATCTCCGCCTATCTGCGATTTCAGTTCATCCGGACTACCTTGAGCGATTACTCGGCCGTGATTCATGACCGCGATTTGCTCGGCCAAATGGTCGGCCTCTTCCAAATATTGAGTCGTGAGAAGAATGGTTGTACCCTGCGCGGCTAGATTTTTTATAACCCCCCAGAGTTCTATTCTGGATTTAGGGTCAAGGCCCGTAGTCGGCTCATCAAGAAAAAGTACTTTTGGTTCGCCGATTAGACTGGCGGCTAAGTCAAGGCGCCTACGCATGCCCCCCGAATAGGTCTTTAAAAGCCTGGAGCCGGCATCGGCGAGCTCGAATAATTCCAGAAGCAGTCGGGCTCTTTTTTTAGCTTCTTTTCGCGGCAAGTGATACAGACGCCCTACCATATCCAGATTCTCAAATCCGGTAAGCGATTCATCTACCGCCGCGTACTGACCCGCCAGGCCGATATATTTTCGTACTTGTGCCGGATCTCTGGCTACGTTCACTCCGGCGACTTTCACTTCTCCCCGGTCAGCTTCAAGCAGGGTGGTCATTATCCGCACGAGCGTGGTTTTGCCCGCGCCATTAGGCCCCAAAAGACCGAAAATAGTTCCGGGACGCACGTTTAAACTAACGCCATCTAACGCTTTAACACTTCCAAAGGACTTAAAAACATTTTTGGCAACAATCGCCGAAGAGGTTTCTGTATTATTGGTCATAATTACTAATCATAAAAATCGGGGAATGAAAACCAAGTGAGCTGGCATTATATTATTAGCTATATCACGATAAATTATTTCTGTCTTTTCGCCCGCGAACGGTCAACCTCCGTCAAATACTGCTTGCGCAAGCGCACGTTTTGGGGAGTAATCTCCAAAAACTCGTCTTCAGACATAACTTCCAATCCCCTTTCAATGGTAAGAGAAAAAGGAGGCACCAAATCAATTGCTTCGTCCGAGGCAGCAGCACGGACGTTGGTCAGTTGCTTTCCTTTGGTAGGATTCACCGGCATCTCCTCGCCTTTGGCAGTATTGCCGATTACCATGCCTGCATAAACCTCCGTGCCCGGGCCGATATAAAGCATGCCTCGGTCCTGCAGGTTCCATAAAGAATAGCCCAGAGCCTTGCCATTAGCCATGGAAATCATAGAGCCGGATATGCGTTTGCGGATCTCGCCGCTAAAGTGTCTAAAACCGATAACGCGGGCAGCAATTATGCCTTCCCCTTTAGTATCAATAACAAATTGATTGCGATATCCCAAAAGCCCTCTGGTCGGACCCTCAAAAGTCAAACGCAGGGTCTGGGCATGATGGCGCAAATCTTTTAAAACAAAACCTCGCGTACCCAGCCGCTCTATAACCGTTCCCTGATATTCATTTGGGATATCTACGATAACCTCCTCAAAAGGTTCAACTTTTTGGCCGTCCTCTTCCCGCACAATAACCTGGGGTTGTGATACCTGGACTTCATAGCCGACTCGGCGCATGTTTTCCAAAAGGATTGCGATATGCAGCTCGCCTCGGCCATACACTCGGAAGGAATCCCGAGAAGTGAAATCAATTCGTAATCCCACATTTACTTCCAGCTCCCGCTCCAAATATTCTCGCAGTTGCCTGGAAGTTACCTGGCTTCCTTCCCGTCCGGCAAAAGGAGAATTGTTTACTAAAAAAGTAAGCGCGATAGTCGGCTCATCAACCGCGATGGCAGGCAAGGGCTTGGCCTTAGCATCGGTAGTTATGGTTTCGCCTATATAGATATCGGGCAAGCCTGCCACCAGCACAATATCTCCGGCTCTTCCTTCTTTTGTTTCAACTCTTTCCAGGCCGCTGAAACTAAAAATTTTGGTTATTTTCCCCGAGCGGGTTTCGCCGTTAGGTTTTTTAACGAATACATTTGCTCCAACGGTTATAACCCCTTCATATATTCTGCCCACCGCCAGCCGTCCGAGAAAATTATCATAACCCAAATTAAACGGCTGCAGCCGCAGCGGTTTATTTTCCAATTCGGCAGAAGAGGCGCTCGGCACATGTTCCAAAATAACATCCAGCAGCGGAGTTAAATCTCGCGCTTCGTCGGCAAGTTCCCTTTTGGCGATTCCCTCCCGTCCGATCGCGTAAACGCGCGGGAAATTGGCCTGCTCATCGTTTGCGCCCAGCTCCCAAAAAAGTTCCAATACCTGCTCTTCGCATTTGTCAGGATCGGCGGCTTGCTTGTCAATTTTATTTATAACCACAATGGGTTTAAGGCCGAGCTCCAAAGATTTTTTCAGTACAAATCTGGTTTGGGGCATGGGCCCTTCTTGCGCATCCACGATCAAGAGCACTGAATCAATAGACCGAAGCACCCGCTCCACCTCCGAGCCAAAATCCGCATGTCCGGGCGTATCAACTATGTTTATCTTGGTGTCACGATAAAAAATCGCGGCATTTTTGGAATAAATCGTAATGCCGCGCTCAATTTCCAGCGCGTTGGTATCCATGGAGACCCCTTCTTTAGCGGCACCAGTCTGGCGCAGCAGGGCATCAGTCAGAGTCGTTTTACCATGATCAACATGAGCGATAATGGCGATATTTCGTATCTGCATACATTCACTTCCGGCACAAAAATAAGCCGCGAAGGCCAATTAATAATACAACAAAATTAATTCTTGGTCAATCTCTCAAGAATCTCTGCCGAATTTTTTTCTTAGCTCGGTTTTTGCCTGTTCCAAAATATGTTTTTGGCTGGTGGAAAGATTTTTGCCGGCGCGATTGATATAGAAATTCAACATGGACATGGCCGATTGGAAAGGCCCGGCTTTTCTTCTCCTGCTTGTCTCGGCCGAGCGTTTCAGGGAAAGCGCGATTTGCCGGGGATTTTTTCCCCTAAAAACATCTTTCTTCAGATCCAAAGCATTGCTTTTTTTCATTACCTCGCCGGACCAATATCGTTTTTTACGAAGGTTTTTTCTCGCCATAAAGAATCTTGGGCTCTAAGCATAATGGTTTTATCTGATTAAAAAATGAACTAAAAAAACCTGGTAAGATTAATAAGGCCGACGGCAGAAAGCGTGTTGAAAACCAAATTTCCGGAGAAAACGGCCGGAACAATATGGCGCAATTGGTAGCCGAGAAAGGCCAGAGGCACAATCAGAACTTCATTGGGAAAAGGAACAAAAGAAGCAAACAAAAAAAGAATAAAAATCGGCAAAAATTTATAGCGCTCGCGCAAGCGTTCCAGTTTCCGGGCAACTTTTGCCTGGCGCTCGGATAAAACGATGTTTCTCCCGGCCATGCCGAAAAAATATGATACGCTGTCGGCCAGCGTAAGGCCTATGGTTATTACGAGCACGGTAATAACGGCGTTTAAACCGGCGGCGGTAAATAACGGGAAAAAAGAAATGGCCGGAATCGGCACGATAAAATTTATGCCGCTTAGGAAAGAAATCAGAAAAACGCCGGCGTAGCTGTACTGCGCAATCATATCCTGGACAAAACCGCTTTCCCGGATATCTTCCCCGAAGAAAATCACTGTCCCGAAAACTGCCAGGATCAAAAGAATTGAAATTATGGGTTTTATGAATTTCATTTTTATTTTGCCTTATTTTTAACTTCTCTCCATTTAAAGGAAAAGTCAACCAAATAGAAGAAAAATTGATTCCGTGTTATACTACTATTATATGATGGGTTACTATGGCGGCGGCTGGAGCATGATGGGCGGAGCGGGGGTTCTGGGAGTGATCACCTGGATTGTGATCATGGTAGACCTGATTCTGGCCGGCATCTGGCTCTGGCAGCAAATCGCAAAAAAATAATACCGAAGAAAAGCTTTCTTTTGGTCCTATCCCGAAAGTGTGATTTTTTGTTTTAAAAAACCGCCGAAATTTCGGCGGTTTTTGAAATTTTATTATCTCTGGCAGAATACCTCACGGCTATGCCGCGAGGATGAATGCCAGCCCGTAGCGAGAGAAGCGAGCGGAGGAGATAACCCCGACGTTAGCCCGACTTCAGGGCGGTATTCCGCCGGGAATACCGCGCAGTTTGCTGCGCGGTCGGTTATTTCAAACAGATTAAGAAAAGCTATCTAAATCGCGGGAAGATGTCGGAAACCAGGAGAAGAAAAATCAAAGCCGTAATACCCGCGAATACGGCGATTGTTTGAATAAACAAATTAACCGCTTGTTTTTTCTGACCATCAAGATACAGTTGCAGCGGGTAAGACAAAAAGAGATAACCCATAACAGCGGCCGAAAGCACGAAAAGCGAAAGCATGGCTATGGGAGTGATTACCGTATCTTCCACGGTCCCCAAAATCCTGGGGCCGTAATACATCATTGAAGCGACCAGGGTGATATAAAAGGATGCCGCCAGGGCGTTCAAAAAAGCATTTTGGGTCATATTTTATTAAATGATAGGTTAATAATAATCATTACCATCAATAATATTACAACCCGGTAGATGCTTTATTGGTTACGAGATTTTACTTCTTTTCCGACAATATCCTTAACCTTTCCAAGGCTTTGGGGAATTTCTCTTCAAACATCTCTTTGTATTCTTCCATAGCATCCATTTCAACAGCCAAAGTGGTCACTCCCGCGTTTTCTTTGAGGGTATAGTTTTCCATGGCGCCTGACCACTCTTTCGCCGGCTGTTCTTCGCCGCTTTGTATTTCGGCCACATGTTTAAAAGACATAAATTCATTGGGCACCTTCTTCGTAATTATGCTAGACATGCCGCTATTTGATTTCGGGTCAAGAAATTGTATTTTGCTCCCCTCTTTCCAGTCGCTTACCGCATAGGATCCTTCCGCGAAAACGCTTGTCCAGTCCCCAAAAGTTGCCTCATCCCAAAGAACTTTCCAGACTCGTTCTTTGGGCGCCTTGATATCAATAGAGAAATTTAATTTTTGCATATACTATTCTATCTAACCTTAGCAAATGATTTTATGATGAGAATATCTAAGAGCTAAATCCCCAAATTACCATAGGTGCTAATAAATTGAGGAAGAACAAACAGAAGTCCGATCAGTGGAAATATGATAACCGTCAAGGAGATGATAAGGGTCCATAAAAAGTATCGCCGCATCTGCCGGGCGATTTTTATGTTTTCTTCAAGCTTTTTCTCCAGCTCTTCAAGCTTTTGCAGAATTTCTTGCTCCATATGCTAACTCTACCATTTTGGGGTTTCAATTCACAATAATTTAAGTTCAGATCCAAAACGGCCCAAATATTTTGAGCCGGTTTAACGAAATTCATCTTTAGCAACTATCTTATAATAGAGTTCACTCAAATATCTTGAAGCATTTTATAAAACCTTGTGTAAAGTCGTTTGGACGTTCCTCCATCCACTCTGCGAGATCTTCCGGCTTTATCCATTTTACTTCAGATACTTCTTCCCTGTTAAAATTTATATCTCCATCATAAACTCCTGAATAAAGCATGTTGAAGCGCTTCTTTATTTTATCGTATTCTTCCGTATATAATTTTTTAATTTCCTTAAGCTCTATCCCCCTTACTCCAATCTCTTCTTCCATTTCTCTCTTTGCGGCAACATGATAACTTTCTCCTTCGTCCACGTGACCAGCGGCGGACTGATCCCATTTCCCCGGAAGAGATTCTAGATGATCAGCTCGTTTTTGTATCAATAGTTCTCCCTTTGAATTAAATAGAAAGACCCTCGCAATACGATGTATTATGCCCTTTTTTAATGCCTCACCCTTAGTTCCTGATCCGATCACATTATCATCTTTGTCTACAAAAGTAATTTTAGTCATGCGAGATTTTGAGCTGTTCAGTTAATCTCTTTATCTGCAATAATCACTTGTTTTGCCAATCTTCGGGTCTTCTCTGGATCTAAAAGGAAAACGCCTTGATACCTATGATCTCCGCATTGTCTAGAAGCTTCTACCGGGTCTAATTTTGCAATTTTAAAATAAGCTACGCTATCAGGAATACCTCGATCAAATAAAAACAATTCTCCTTTTGAAAGGCCGTTTTCAATATTTATTTTCATTCTTAAGATACTCCGCTGAAATTCACCTTCATCATTTCGTATTTCTTCTATTGTTCTGTTTTCATGCGTATTTTTTAATATTTTCCAACTTACCCTCAAGGCAAATCGGGTCCATAGAAATGATTTCGTCGGCATATGGACTATCCGTTGGAATGTTATTAGTCAAAAATATTTTCTTGTCATTCACAAAAGCTTGCCCCATTTCTATAAGTACGTTCCCTCCAATGTAGTTTTCTTTACCATTCTTCTTAATGTTGACAATCAAAACAGCGTCACTTTCAAGGATATGCTTATAGTGAACTTTAAGGTAGTTGTTCTCCCGTTTTAATGCAGCTTTCTCGCCATTATTCCATCGAGCAAGATGATCTTTTTTCTCGCCGCGAACAAACGCCTCGTAATGTGGATGAATCAAGCCGTCAAGACCAAATCCACAAAGTTTATTCTTTGCTTCAACCATCTCTTTCATAAAATGTGTACTTCCTAAAACGTATATTTTCATAAAATTACTTCGATTTATTTTTCCGTTCATATTTTCCCCTCCTTTGCCTGAATATCAATATGGCGAAGTTGCGCCGACATAGTATCCAGAAACCAAAGAGCGTCTTTTTCTTTTGGTTCCGGCGCAGAACCGGCATGGGTAGTTCCGTGCGTGTTAGAACGAAATGCATATAACTTTTCCATAACCGCTTTTTGCTCGTTATTTATTGCGCCCGCATTTGCCAATTTCTTAACTGCGTTTGAATACTGCGCTTCCCTTGTGATTACCTTAAGATACCCTTCCGCGGCAACATAAATGTCGCGCACAACGTCGCCTGGCTTTGTCTTTCTGCCGGCAAGATTTCCCACTGCTTCAAAAAATGTTTTGTGCACGTCTTCATAAGGTTCAAGCACTTTTTCTATTTCTTTGACTTGTTTCGCAAGTTCTTTATTAAGCACTAATACTATTCGCCCATTGTCATTTATATGATAAACCGAACCGGATAGGGAAAAAGCCTGGCGCAGTGCCGTCCACGCTTCAATTGGGTTATCCAAATCAAGAGCTAAATCCCAATAGATTTCAACCACAGTAAATACTTCGTGAAAAGGCGCGGTTTTAACTACTTCAAAAGGGTCAACTTTAAGTGTGTGTTTTTGAACTTCATGCGTAAGCTCATCCCAATCAACCCAATCGTTAGAGTAGGGGTTAAGCGCAAGCTTACTACTTACGTATTTTTGCATTACAGAAACTAAGCGTTCTCGTAAAGCATCAGACGCGTCCTCGTAGCCTGAATACTCAACGTTATATTTATTTCTATGGCTAAAATAGTTCATATTTTCATCCTCACCTCCCCGCTCATTAGTCTTGGGAAGAGCGTGTTTGCCATAAGTTTTTTTATCCTAAATTATCTGCCTGACTTCGCTATCAGACTGAAGGTCATTTTTCGGGCTTCACAAAATAATTTAGCGGCATTCATTTTTCGTTTGCCTGCTTCGTAGCGAGCTCTGCTCTGCTGTTCGGGGTGATAAATGTTAGATCGGAAGTCAAAGTTTTATCCCGGTTTATTCGTAGAGATAACGAAGGCCCATAATTTCTTTATAGTACCATATTTGAGCCATTTTTCAATCAAAAAAACGCCTTCGGTTGAGGCGGTTATTCTGTTACCCCCTTTGATAAATCTCTAAGGTTAGAACCGAAAAAACGCCGATGAATAAAGCAAAAACAAAAGCCCTCGCTTCTGTTCGTGCACGGTGGCTGGCAACCTCGACCAAGCCCCACAATGTCCTTTTTAATATTCCTAGGATATCACGTCGACGCTCCTCGAGCGCTATAAAATTCCTACTGTGACCGAGGCTTGAAGTTCATGGAATAGTATACCGTAAAGCCCTCATAAAAAGACAAGGATTCTGGCAGAGGTCGCATTCTCTCTGTTGGGGAATGTTTTACTTCAAGATACCTACTTCGCAAAGCGACACCCATCTTCTGCGGTGGTTTACCTAAAACTACCGCATCATCCCACAGTAAGATGACTGAATTTACTGACTTAAAGTTTTCTCCTCTCAATTTATGTTCTATCTCTTTTTTGTACTCATTTATGTGATCAGGGATATCATCATTTGCAACTTTTAATAATGCTCCTGGCGCCTTAAGTGCCACAATTCCGTAATGTGATTCTCTATAGGATCGTATCTGTTTGTTGGCTTTTTTGAGACGCTTTCCGAGTTGCTTTTGACTTAGCAGGTTTTTGCATTCTAGACATGACCTGTTGTTGGAATCTGGTAAGTCAACAATAAAGTCAGGGCCCCCTACGTCGCCAGTTCCACGAATGACATTCCCCCGAGCAGTGTGCCAGGCTGCCAATCTCATTTCCAAT
Source organism: uncultured Candidatus Saccharibacteria bacterium (assembly GCA_964412615.1). Lineage (GTDB taxonomy): Bacteria > Patescibacteriota > Minisyncoccia > Sungbacterales > HO2-52-23 > CAYPPK01. The sequence continues at coordinate 52,601 of CAYPPK010000002.1, read as the reverse complement.
AAAGCATCGTTGAACTGCTGAGGATCTCGAGCAAGCCCCTTCCAATTTCGCCCTGTCCCTAGTCCTGGAAAGTCTTCTACATTACCTCCTTCAATTCCCTGTATAGTTCCGCCTGCAACACTTGTTATCAGCGAGCTTGTTAACACGATTTGAGCAATATCAATAATTTCACCTTGCTGTTCCGGATACTTGAAGACGCCACCTTGCTCAATCGTGCGATTGCAAAGTTCCCACTGTTTGTATGCAGGATGATTGATGTTCCTTTTTGCAGATAACCACTCAACTGTGAGAAGCTCTTCTATGACGGACTTGTGCTTTTGGAAGAATTCTACTATTTGCATACGCGAAAGCGTCCCGGGCGCGATAACCTAGCTCAATGTGGCTGGCCATCTCGGTGTAGACCCAGACCAGCGGGACACCTTGGAGCTTTTTTAGATACGAGTCCTTCTCATCTTAACGAGGGGTCTCGGTCTATCTCATAAACCCACCGCCTGAATGCATTTGCTCTCCGAATTTATATAAGAACTTTTGCTGCGTTTCGTATTCTTTCTCAGAAAAACCTTCAATAGCCGAACCGTATCTGATGTCAAGATTACAACTGATTTCTTTCATACCTTGTAAGGTGAATTGGTAAACAATACTTTGGTTAGCTCCAACAATATCTCCTTTTGGTACAAATAAGGGGATAGAACTACTAGGACAATCCATCGCCTGAGAAATAATTCTTGCTGGTATATTTCCAGAATTTTTAATAAATACTTTGAAATCTGACTTTGTAGTGTCGAGATTGGTGTTCCCTTCTATGTTATCAATAATCAAATAGGGTCTAGTTCGGAACTGAAATTCGGCGTCTGCCCGCTTATTCGTTTCATCTGCTTCATGTGCTGTAAAATAGAAAACAACAATTGACAAGAAAAGGCCAAGCACCGCGACAATAGCCAAGATACGATTTGTGTAAATAGAATTACTCATTTCCCTCCTGTGCGCATCCTTCTCATCTTCATACGCGATTGACTCTTCTTCTTTCATCGCAACCTCGTCCTCAAAATCATCTTTTAAATCCTGCTCTGTGCGAACACGCATACCAGATTGAGTTAGACCTCTCCTTGAAAAATCATCTCGCATTTGCTCAAGATCTCGATGATATTTCCTTTCACGATATTTATGAAAAATCTTAAAAAATTTCCTATTCATGTCTAGCTATTTCATATGCATATATTCATACCGCTCCACTAACCCGTCTCGGTAGGGGTCGCAGGGATGCTGACCTCTCCGGTCTGGAACCCTACCCAATGAGGTACCTCGGGGCTTCTTTAGAGATCATTCCCTAGAGATCATTCCCTTCCCTATAGTGAGGGGTCTCGGTAGGGGTTATAAAAGATTCTTTTCAATCCATATCCCAAACAACTGATGTATTTGTTTTAGATGATCTGGGTCTCGAAAAGTATGAGGAGCATCTTTGATGATGTGCATTTCTTTTTTACCGGACAGCTTGTCATAAAGTATTTGCTGGTGTTGAGGAGGAGTACTCTCATCTTGGTCTCCGACGATGAGGAGTACCGGCATGGTAAGTTTTTCGGCTTTCAAGAGTAAATCATATTTGAGCCTATCTTCCATGTGTGCCCATTTGAGCCGTTTTATTGTCCCGTTGTGTCCTATTTCGGCACGCCAACCAGTTTCTTTCCACTCCTCAACTATATTTTTGTATGCCTTCGTTTGCTCACTAAGCCTTCCTGAAATAACTGTTGAAATTGGGGCGAGTCCCGAGATTTCTTCAGGGTGATTTTCAGCATACAAAGCAGTGCAGATACCGCCCAAACTATGTCCAGCTAGTGCAAACGGCTTCTGGAACCATTTTTGTTGCTTTGCCCAATTTATTACATCTTCTAAATCTTCATAATAATTAGTTGTTGTGGCATCTTCATAGTTGCCGTCGCTTTCCCCGAATGTATTTGTAGTATCAAATCTTACTACAGAAAAACCCTCTCCTAGAAATGCGTCTGCAAATGTTTTTATATGGTCTTGTTCTTTGAATCCGCTAAGTCCGTGCATGACAAAAGCAAGCCCCTTTTGATTTTCGCTCAGCTCAAGAAGAACCGAGAGATTCTGATCTTTCCTATTTTTGATAAAAAGTTTTGCCATTATTTGCCGTTGTCAAAATATTTCCCTCCTACCCTTATGAGCCTGCGCTTGTAACGCCTGACCCGTCTCGGTAAGGGTCGCAAAGAATCTGGGGAGTCAGGTCTCGAACCTGAAGTTTTAGCAGTTTCTGTTCATTCCTGCGGGGGAAGGAATCGAACCTTCATACTGGGCTTCAAAGGCCCATGTCCTACCGTTAGACGACCCCGCAGGAATAGACAGAAACATAAGTCAGACGTGATTTTGCCCCCTCGGCAAAATCCGGGGTATTTCTTAACGCTCGCACGCGGTTGG
>CAYPPK010000002.1:40057-50092 GCA_964412615.1 uncultured Candidatus Saccharibacteria bacterium | reverse complement strand
TGTTTGCTTCGGCCCAATTACACCACTCCCAAATAATACTTACGGACGACTGAATTCTAACACGTTTTTCGCGGAAAATCCAGAGTTGGTCTCAACACGCCACACGAGTGGCGTGTTGACCGTGGCAGGCGAAGCTTTTCAGAAGCATGTGCCGAGGGCACCGCGAGCGAAGCTATTTCATCCTATATACCACATCTTTTCTCTCCACGACTATCTCCCAGCCTCGGCGTTTGGCTTCGCGGTAAAGTTTTTCATTGGGATTGAAGGCGATCGGCCGCTCCACCATTTTCAGGAAAGGAATGTCCGTTTCCGTATCCCCCACGCCTACCGATCCTTTCAGGATCAGACCCTCTTTGATAAGCGCGCGCTCAAAGGTCTTTCGCTTGTCGCGGACAAAGTCCTCGTAAAATACTTTGCCGGTGAAGCGCGACTTGCCGTCCACCTCGTAGATCGTGCCGTAAACCTTGTCAAAGCCGAACTCCCGGCAAAACGGCTGGACAATGTCAAAAGGCGAGCCGGAGATGGCCAGAAGAAAATGGGTTGGCTTCAGCTCTTTAACCAAATCCCGGCTAAAGCGATAAACCCGGTTTTGATGAAAAGCCAAAACCTTTTTGGCAACTTCCCAAACCTTAAACTGGCTTACGCCGCGCAGATGCCGGCGGCTCGCCAAAATTACCTTGCTTATATAATCCTGATAGGAGCCGCGGCGTTCCAGCCAGGCCAAATAATCTTTCTCCCAAAGCTTCTCGGTTTTGGCCGGAATAACTTTCTCCAAGATCAGCGCCTCCATGAGTTCAATCAAAAGCGAGGAGCGGAAGATGGTCCCATCAATGTCAAAGACGGCAACTTTGTTTTTATTCTTGCGGGGCACGTCCATGGATAAGGTCAACCACGGTAATCTCCAAAGGAAGCTGGGGAATCGGAGTTTTTTTGAAAAGCAGAAGATTTTCAGTGATGACGCCAAGGCCGCGGGAGAGATCCTGCGGCGCAAAAGAAGCGAGATTGGCCGAGATGCACTCCAGCTCGTCCGGAAGCATTTCCTGCTCCACGAATTTTTTCAAAGCCGGATCGGTTTTGAGAAAAAAAGCGTTGCGGAAATATTGCAATAACATTTTGGAAAAACTGGTCAGGTCGTATCCGGCCTCCGAAACTTCCTGGATCAAAGCCAGAGCCGCAGACGTGTCTTTTTGGGCTACCAAGGCAAACATTTTTTTAGCCGCTTCCCGGCGGGGCAAGCCCAGAATATTTTCCACTTCTTCCCTGGTGATTTTTTTATCTTCCACCGCCATGATTTGCCCCAGAATGCTTTCGGCATCGCGCAAAGAACCTTCAGCCGCCAACGCAATCAGATGGGCCGCGTCTTTTTCCAGCATGGCTTTTTCTTTTTTAGCGACTAAAGTCAGGCGATCCGAGATTTGCGCTATGTTTGGCCGCCGGAATTCATAATGCTGGGTGCGGGAAATAATAGTAGAAAGCATTTTGTCCGGCTCGGTGGTAGCCAAAACAAAAATGGCATGAGCCGGCGGTTCTTCCAATGTTTTTAAAAGCGCGTTGGAAGCTTCTTTGGTAAGCTGACGCGCCTCGTCAATAATGTAGCATTTAAATTTGCCTTTGGTCGGGACAAATTTCACTCCTTCGCGCAATTCCCGGATTTCATCAATGCCGCGGTTGGAAGCGGCATCAATTTCTATCAAATCAATCGCTCTTCCCTTGTTAAAGTCCTCGCAATATTCGCAAGTGTTGCAGGGTATGGTATGCGAATAGCCCGCCTCCGGCCTGCGGCCTTCGGCAATGCGAACGGGCACATGCGAATAGTGCGCGCAATTCAGCGACTTAGCGATAAGCCGGGCCAGGGTGGTTTTGCCAACTCCCCTAGGACCGGAAAATAAATAAGCATGGGCAACTTTGCCGGCCTCCAAAGAGTTGCGGATGGCGGTCACCACATGCTCCTGCCCCACCACTTCTTCAAAACTTTTGGGACGATGTTTGCGATACAGGACTTGAGACATATTTTCTCCTGCATAATAGCATATCTTGTTTAAATTAAAAGACCTCTTATAGAGGTCATCAGTCGGGTTGAGAAAACGCAAGCTGGTTTTCCCAGTTCTCTCGCTGACGCCGCTTATGATTTTTTACCATTTCCGCAATAATCAATCCTCTTGAACCGTTTGGCTGCTTCTCCAGTATATCAGCGATTACTTCCCATGTCTCCTTGTCAAAGGATTTCAATTGCACCAATAAACCAATAGCCGGGCCAAATCCGCGCCATTTTTCCAAATTAAGCACTTGGTGAACAACATGATCGGCAAAAACCTTTAGGGCATCATCCAAATCTTCCGGCTTTTTAATTTCGGCCAATGGGTTCCAGGGTAGAAAGTTTGGCATTTTCTCTGACACCGGGAAACCATCAACTGGCGTTCTGCCCATCTCCAGCAAATCTTGCGCCAGTTTCAAACGCCCGTACTTGCCAGCAGTGTTCACGAGTATACCCAGAGCTACTGCATCCTTATCGGCAATTTTTCCCAGAAGCGGATTTTCTGACACGGTTTTTCTCCTTTGAGCTGTCTATACCTTATCGTAAAATCTGGCACTGTCAAGAGAAATGGCCTGGTTTTTTCCCGCCAGCCGAGGAGTAATTTTAAATACCCAAAATTTATAGCCAAGAAAATTCCAGGCAAGCGAAATGACCGTGGCAAAAACTTTGGCCACATTAAGCCAGGCAGCACTGCTTACGCTGGATACAACCGGCAAAAAAGTCGTAAATAAGACCACTGTTCCGCTATTGATCAGCAAACCTACCAAAGACACGGCTAAAAATTTGGGAAAATCGCCTAAAACCCCGCCTTCCCGATCCCGAAAAACCCAAAACTTGTTCCAAAAATAAGCGTTGCTAACGGCCAAAATGAACCCCGGGATATTTACTCCTCCTAAAACAAATCCGGCAGTTACTCCGGTGATCAGGCTTAAGATATTCAAAACTCCAAAATCAATCGCGGTGTTTAAAATACCAACCGCGGCAAACTTTCCGAATTGAGCCATGATGGCCAGCCAGCGGGAAAAAAAACTTGCCAGCCCGATTCCGAAAAGAAAAAGAATTGGGAAAACAAGCGGGACCAGGGAAAGAATTCCCAAATCCCGCAATCCCAAATTGATAAGCGTGGGAAGCGCGAAGATGCCGGCCATAAACCCAATCAACGCTCCGATGGCATAATCCTGTTTGGTAATCATGATGAGTAAAAAAAAATTAGTTTAAATCCTTAGAAACTATTTACGAGCCGCATGTAATTTAAGTGAAAACCTTCTCGGTTTCCGGAACCTCATGCCGCCGCATGATTTCTGCTTCTATTTCTTCCCGAGAACGGCCGTATTTGGTGCGGGAAATTTCTCGGGCAAGCTGGGCCACAGTTGCCTCGCTTTTTTGAGGCGGATAGGTTTTTAAACTGAATGGCTGGGTGGTCTGGCCTCGGATCAGAAGTTTTAGATAGCAATTAAAATTGTCCAGATTCAATAAATCCTGCTCGCCAAACACCGGCTTGAACTGCTTGGCTACAAATTCCGCGTCGTCCGACCCGATGCGGAAGGAGGCCAAAGAGCCGACATTGCCAAAAACCGCTTTTTTAATTTCTTCTTTCAGCTGGCCAATAAACTGGTGGGTAATAATAAGATCCAGGCGATACTTGCGGGCCTCGGAAAGTATGGTGGCGATGGAATCGGTGGTTACGTTTTGAAACTCGTCAATATAGAGATAAAAGTCCTTGCGTTTCTCCTCTCCCACGTTTACCCGGCCGAGAGCCGCCATTAAAATTTTGCCGACAATAATAAGTCCGATAAGCGAGGAATTTATATCCCCCAGGCGTCCTTTGGATAAATTCACCAGGAAGATCTTCTGGCTGTCCATGATTTCCCGAAAATTAAAAGCGGATTTTTCCTGGGCAATAATGGGCCGCATGATTTCATTGGCCAAAAATACGTCAAATTTGGAGGTGATGTAAGGCACCATGTTGCGCAGTTCACTCTCGCCGCCCGCTTTTTCGGCTACCTGGGTCCAGAAATTTTTCACCACGATATTTTTGGCGCGCGAAAGCTTAAGATCGCGGAAGGGCTTGTCCGACATGACCCGCGAAATTTCCAAAAGCGTATTGCCCGAAGACGGATCATCCATGACCAGCATGGTGGCGTTGCGGAAATATTGCTCAAACATGGGGCCGAGCGCCTCGGGAACGGCCCCGTAAAGTTTTTGAAAAATGGAAAAAAGTTCGTTTACAATAAAGGTCTTCTGCTCCGGAAAAACGGGGTCGTATTCCAGCATGTTTAATCCCATGGGCCGCTCGGTATCTCCCGGATCAAAATAAACCACATCCTGCAGGCGATGGCGCGGAACAAACCCGAGCATTTTGCCCACCAGTTCCCCGTGCGGATCAATCACGCACACTCCCCGGCCTTCCTGCAAATCTTGAATTATCATGTTTTCCAAAAATACGGATTTACCGGTGCCGGTTTGGCCGATGACATAAAGATGGCGCCGGCGATCCTCTTCCAGCATCTTCACCTCCCGCTTATCCCCGCGAAATTCGTTGTAGCCCAAAAGCAAACCTTCGCCGGGCAATTCCACCGGCGGAGCCGCTTGGCGGCTTTTTTGGATGCGGATGCGCGGCGTCTCAATCGGCACGTTGGGAAAATGAAATACGGAAGTCAGCTCTTCGGTGCCAAGAATTATTTTTTTCCGGTCAGCAAAACTGCGGAAAGAAAAATGGAAAAAAAGCTCGCGCAATTTCTTTTTTTTCTCTTCGTTGCTGGCAAAACTATTTAAAGCCGGATCAGAATATTGTTCAAAAGACAGCTCCAGCCCCTGCAAAATACCTCGGGCTCTCGCATAAGTTGAAGCTGAAGCAACCAAGCGCACGTTGACCTCAAACAAAGGCTTGCCGGCTTTGCCGTCCAAGGCTTTGGCCATTTCTTCCTGCAGCGGCGTAAGGCGTTTTTCCTGCAGGCGCTTGCGCGATTCTTCCGAAAGCGGAGAGAAAAAATCTACGATTTCATTTAAAATTTTCAGCCAGGAATTTTCATGCCAACTCTTGCCTTCGTATAAATAGCGCACCCGCTTGCGCAAGCGATTATTCCACTCTTTGCCGGCCGGCCTTGCTACCACCTGCAAAGCCGCGCCCTCGCCCTCTTTGGCCAGTTTGGTAAAAATATTGGTGAGCTCTTTCATCGGGTCTGTTTCCAGCTTTTGGTAAGTGCGAATGGGGAAATAAGGATTGGCCTTAAGACGCAAGTAAGAGCCAACACTGGCTCCATCCGGATTAAAGATATTGTAATCGCGCGAACGCTCCACGTGCGCGTCCGGAAAAATACCTTGAATTACTTTCTCTACGGCCGTCGTAAGGCGCTTGGGTACGGCCACGAAAAATAAAAGTTCCTCGCCCAGGTGCGGGATGGTAAGTTCCAAAGCAAAAGTGGGCTGGCCGTAAAGAAAAGTGCGAAAAGGATTTTCGCGGATGCCGTGCAAGTTCACGTAAAATTGCTCCATGAGCGCGATCTTTTCCCGGATTTGCTGGGCGTTCAGTTCCTGCTGATTTTGCTGCTGCATTTGGTAAAAGGGCTGGAAGCGCACGGCCAAAAGCTCCAAATTGAGCGAACGAGCGATAAGTCCCTTGCGAGCAAGATGACGCAAAACCAACAAGAGCAAAGCTAAAAAAGCGGCCAGCAGCACCACTCCCACATAAATCGTAAAAATTAGCAAAGCATCCATCAAGATAAAGGCTAAAGCGCTTTTAATTTGCGCAAGGCCAAAAGCTTTTCATAAAAATCATCCACTAAGTGATCATGCAATTCGTCCAAGAGGTAAGGCGTTGCCTGCTCGGCCACTTTTACCGCGTTTTGAATATTGCGGGTGAGAGCAATTTCTATTAAATGCTTCACTTGCGCCTCTCTTTCTTCTTTCTTCTTTAATTCCGCGGCTTGGTTTTGCAAATTTGAAGGAAGCTGGGTGGCAGGTTGAATAATCCGGGCTGAAGTCGGGACACGCGCTTTATCGATATGCTCTTTCAGCACCTCGCGGAAGGTGTCTTTTTCTTTTACCTCTGTGCCTTGCTCCTGCAGTTCCCTTTTTTTATCTTCCAGTTTTTGTTCCAGCGCCTTTATTTCTTCCTCCGGCGAGGCATAAATTTCTTTTTGTTGTTCTTCGGGCATGAGTATATGAATTTACCTTAATCATAGTATAATAAATAATATGAGTAAACCTCGGCTGTCCATACTTGTTTTGCTAGGAATTATCCTTTTGGGCGGCTTTTTAAGATTTTACCAAATTACCGAAATACCGCCCGGGCTTTATCCGGACGAGGCCATGAACGGCAACAACGCCCTGGAGATGCTGCAGACCGGCGGGTTTAAATGGTTTTATCCTGACAATAACGGCCGGGAAGGACTTTTTATAAATATCCAAGCGCTCTCGTTAAAGTTATTTGGAAACGAGCCGTGGGCCTTGAGAGTGGTAAGTGCCGTTTTCGGGACGCTCACGATATTGGGGGTTTATCTCCTCACCCGTGAACTATTTTCCTTTCTTTTAGGTGGCGGAACCGCAGCTGCGGTTCCGCTCCTCTCTGCTTTCTTTCTCGCCACGAGTTATTGGCACATTAATTTTTCTCGCATAGGTTTTCGCGCCATTATGGTTCCCTTTTTGGCTGCCTTCGGCGCATACTTCCTACTGCGCGGATTTAGTACAAAAAAGATTGCAAACTTGGTTTGGGCGGGAATTTTTATCGGGCTGGGTTTCCATACTTATATTGCTTTCAGATTTATGCCGTTTGTGCTTGCCGTGCCCATAATTTGGTATCTATGGGCTTGGTATAAAAACCGTCCTACAAGCTACCAGCCACAAGCTACAAGCTCATGTGTTCCTTGCCTCGTCCTTCTTTTTTTATTCGTTACTTTCGTAACCGCCTTGCCCCTGGGATATTATTTTGCACAGCATCCGGAAGATTTTTTCGGCCGCACCGGGCAGGTTTCCATAATGACGGCCGAGTCCCCTCTGCGGGAATTTGCCAAATCTAATCTGGCCACCGCCGGCATGTTTTTCTTCCAAGGCGACTGCAATTGGCGACATAACTATAACTGCCAGCCCCAGTTGTATCCTATTGTTGCGGTATTTTTTCTGATAGGAACAATCGTCTCAATTAAAAATTTATTTGTTCGTCCTACAAGCTACCAGCCACAAGCTATAACCTTGTTGGCCTGGCTCTTTTTTCTCTCTCTACCAGCAACACTGACCAGAGAAGGCTTGCCCCATGCTTTGCGCGCCATTGGCCTGATCCCGCCGGTGATGATCCTGGCCGGAGTCGGTGCTTGGAGATCCTTGGAATTTGTTTTAAACCGGCTGGAAAATCAGAAGATAAAATGGCCGCAGTATGCGGCCCAGCTTGCGAGAATAAAAAAAGAAGTTGTCCTGCTTTTTGTTTTAATTTTGCTCTTGGTTCCGGTATTTACCTTCCGGCAATATTTTGTCCGCTGGGCAAATAATCCCAATACTTATTTTGCTTTTTCCACCGACCTTTGGCATCTGGGACAATTTTTAAATAAATTGCCTGCTGAAACTCAAAAATATGTAATTGTAAATGTACCGGGGGTGGAGGTGCGCGGTATTTCCATGCCTAGCCAAACCATAATGTTTGCCACCGATACTTTTAGGGACGAAGCGAAGCAAGAGAAAAATTTTACATATATATTGCCAAATGAATTGGAAAAAATAAATGTGGATACCGGAAAAACAATAATCGCCCCGCTTAAAGGCGATGATTTAAATCTCTTAAAGGCGCTGCGCGAACGTTTTCCCCACGCCAGAATTCAGGCGCCGTCTGACTTTGTGCTTTTTGAACTATAAAAATGCCGCGCGGCCACTTGGTGGCACCGCGCGGGTTACTACGCTCCGGAGGACTCTAGCCCCTCCACAAGGGACTAGCCGGAGGCCTCCACGCTTCACCCACCCTTCTTGACGATGCCCGCGGTCGCCGTGGTCGTCCCCGAGATGGGGGGCGGCACGCGTCGGCGTCGCCGTGGCCCTGCGCTTGCGCGTGGCCATGATCCTTTCCTCCTTTCCTCCCAAGCTGCGTGGGATAGTTTTAACATAGGTTTTAGGCGATTTTTTGTCAATCCACAATTTTGCCTAATGAAGAAGTGTATAGGATATCCCTCCCTTACCCCACTATTGAGTTTCAGATATAATGATATCAGCTATAGGTTTGAAACTTTCAAAACCGAAATTGATAATCCATAGCGGAGTAAAAGCAGGGTGCTCTTATAAGGCAAAATTAATGGGCGGGCCGTCGCTTGCGCGACAAACCCGCCCGAACTTCTATCAGAGCCGCAGCCCATAGAACAGTACCATAGCTCCGAACGCGAACATGGCGCGGATGGGGAATTCCTCATCCATCACGCACCACCACGCGTGTCTCTCCCGCTTGCAGATTTCGCAGATGACTCTCACCCCCTTCCGTAGATGATGGCGACCATGGTCAACCCCGCCAGTGCCAGGGCTGGCGGAATATATGTCTTCCACCAGCCTGGGTAGTAGCGACAGCCAGGCCCATGCCCGTCTGTCGCAGGCCTCTTGCAGCTCGCGCAGATCACAAACCGCGCGAGCGACGGCTGCGGCCTCCGCAATAACCTCTCCACTCGCGGAGAGTTGCGCGGCGGTCGGAGACCAAGCAGGCCGTCCGCCATCGCGATCACCGCCCCAGCTGCGAAAATCAGTGCCGCGGCCCAGTAAGCCCACGGCAGACCGTTGTTGACAACGGCCGAGGCCTGTTGAAATTCTATCATCATCCTTGGATCCATACGACCCCTTTCTGCCGCTCGAGGCGGCATGATGCGTATTAAACTCCAAAAGGTCAGCATTAATATTATATCACAAACCATGGATAAAATCAACTATCTAGCCATAGCCATACTTGCCGTAATGTTTTTATTGATGCTGGGTTCCGCCCAAGGCGACTCGGCTATTATTGACGAACTGGCCCATATCCCGGCCGGATTTGGCTATTTGCGGGGAGATTTTCGCCTTAATCCCGAGCATCCTCCTTTGATAAAAACCCTTGCCGCTTTGTCCGGCAGGATTTTTGTTAATCCCAATTTTCCTACTGACACCAAATCCTGGAGCGAGGATATCAACGGCCAGTGGGATCAGGGTGCTGTATTTTTATACGAGTCCGGAAATGATGCCGATAAATTAATTTTCTGGATGCGCTTTCCTCTTTTATTGCTGGCCGTGTTTTTGGGCTGGATTTTTTTCCGCTGGGTGCAAAAAAGATTCGGGGCGCAAGCTGCCATTATCGCGCTTATCTTTTTTGCTTTCTCACCCACCCTACTCACCCACTCCCGCTATGTTACGACTGACTTGGGCGCGACTCTGGGATTTTTCATCGGCATTATTTCTTTTATAAAATTTCTGGAAGCGCCGAGCTGGCGCAGCGTCTTTTGGGCAGGATTGCTTTTGGGCACGGCCTTGCTTTTAAAATTTTCCACGGTGCTTTTACTGCCGCTTTATGGAGCCATGCTCCTGGCTTGGATTGCGACCCGGCCCCGCCTGCATTTGCACGAGCGTTTTCGGGAAGGAGGAAAACTTTTGCTAAAAACTTTGGCGATTGGCCTTATAGCCGTTTTGCTGATTTGGGGAGTTTACGCTTTGCATACTTTCAATTATCCGCCGGAGCGGCAGATCCGCGACAGTGAATTCATTCTTACCTCTTATCCCTACCGATCCATTGCCGACTTCAACCTCTTTTTAATTCATAACCCCCTGACCCGTTCTTTGGGACATTATCTTTTTGGCGTGCTTATGGTCAACCAGCGCTCCATTTCCGGCAATACCCAGTTTTTCCTGGGTGAAATTTCCGCCTCCGGCTTTCCGTCTTATTTCCCTATCCTTTATCTGCTGAAAGAACCGCTGGCTTTTCACCTGCTGACCCTAATCGCCCTTTGGTTTGCCTTGCGTAAAGTTTTCCGTTCTAAGTTTAGTTTGGAACGAGTCCGCGCTTGGAC
>CAYPPK010000002.1:38216-40047 GCA_964412615.1 uncultured Candidatus Saccharibacteria bacterium | reverse complement strand
GATAAACATTTCGTTGAATTTTCGGCCCTTCTTTTTATTGCTTTTTACTGGCTTTTGTCCGTAACCTCTCCTTTAAATATCGGTATCAGGCATGTTTTGCCGACCTTCCCCTTCATTTATCTTCTTGTCTCGCGGCAATTAAGCGAATGGCTGACCGCGCATGATTTGGCTGATCCTTCTTCCTGGCTAAGCTGGCTGAAAAATATTTACGAATTATATATCAGGTCAGTGCCGCGATATCTTTTGGCTGCTATTTTGCTGGTTTGGCTTATGGCCAGCGTTGTTGCTGCTTATCCAAACTTCATGACTTACTATAACGAACCGGCGGGAGGAGAAAGAAACGGATTTAATATCGCCGTTGATTCCAATTATGATTGGGGACAGGATTTGAGGCGGCTGAAGGAGTACGCCGAAAAAAATGAAATACAGAAAATGGCCATTGATTATTTCGGCGGCGGGCAAGTGAAATATTATTTTGGCGACAAAGGAGAAAATTGGTGGTCGTCCCGCGGCGCTCCGCCGCAGGGCGGATGGTTTGCGGTTTCGGCCACTTTCCGCCAAGGAGCTTTTGGCCAAACCGTGGCGGGTTTTGAGCGCCAACCGGAAGATTCTTATTTATGGCTAAAGCCGTTTGAGCCGGTGGCCAGAGTGGGGTCAATGTTTGTGTATAAGTTGCCTTAGCCCACCAAATAGGCCGGTTTTACCAAACCTTGACACTGATCTTGTCGCATGCTATATATCAATTTATTAGCACCCCATAACAACGAGGTCCGTGCGCGGCCAGTTAAGGTCCACCAGCCCGGTCCTCTAGGGGGCTAGGTTGTCTCAATGGCCTGGCCACCCAGCTGGCATGACCAGTGCCGTAAGGCCGTTGGTCGCGCACGGATCAGTTATCCCCGACGTAAGTCGGGAAAAGAACTCCCGCGCTGACGATCGCACACTGCTGTGAGTGAACTCCAGAGTGTGATCGGCCGATTTTCAGCACGCGGAGTGTTCGTCCACCATCAAGTCCTTCCCGCCGAGGCGGGAAGGCCCTCGGAGGAGCCCATGCGCAAGATCGCGGCAGCTCCCGAGTGACCGGTCGCCCCATGGCCAGGTGGACGGGCAGAGGCAGGCGCGATTCCCCCGCTGGCCGGAACGACCTCCCGGCCCGACTCGCGCTCCCTGCCCGCTCCACCTCGCAATATCCCCGTTGTTGTCTCTGACACGCGGGGAGTTTTTTTATTTAATTGAAATTAGTTCTTGAGACGATAAAAAGCTTTATTGCCAAAACGAAGATCAATATATTCCAAAGCTTTTCTCTTGTCTTTAATTTCCCTTTCCAGCAAAGTTTTTAAAACCCGGAAAGCATTGGCAAAATCATCTTCCCGCAGGAAAAACAAGGCAAATCCTTCGTCCGTTTCCATTTTTATTTCGCTTGGCACCTGCCCGAACAATTCATAACGCCAAGCCCTAATCCCCGCTTCTTGAGCCTGCTCCTGCAGCCGCTCAATTCCTTTTGCGGTTTCCGGGGCAAGAATTTGCCGGCCGGGATTTATTTCCGGATAATCAGTCCTTACTTTTAAAATCAGAGAACCAACCGAATAAGGAGCTTCTTCAAAAGCAAACCCGGTTTGGTCAAGGTAAAGACAACTTAGGTCTTCAGTGTTTTCCGGCGTATAACCGTCGTTGCAAAGAATAGCCCAGAGATCGCGTTCTTCCACGACTATTGCTAAAGTATCCGGAAATCTTCGGCTTATTTCTACCGTCTTAAGACGCGGAAAATTTTTTAGCAGCCCCTGCTCCAGGGTTTTTCCTCTAATCAAAAAGATGGATTGTTTAGGAACGAGTA
>CAYPPK010000002.1:0-38206 GCA_964412615.1 uncultured Candidatus Saccharibacteria bacterium | reverse complement strand
TGATTAAACCGTAAGAGCCGCTAATTTCTTGCCTTACGCTTTCTTGCAGTTCATCGGCGAAAAAAGTTTTCAGGCCCGAAAAGGAGATATTTTTTGCTTGCAGTTGCGGAAGGCGCAGCAGCATTATGATTCCCGCCGCCAAGCCCAAAAACAATAAAATCAAAACTAAATTAAGCAAGGGATGTCGCCCTGTTTTTTTTCTTCGCTCGTTTCTGGGAGTATAAACAACACGGCTGTTCATGGAGACCAACGGCCGGATTTTAGACTAGCGCTTTATGATTTTGAGTCCGCCCATAAAGGGCCGCAAAACCTTGGGAATCGCTACCGAGCCGTCTTTTTGCTGGTAGTTCTCCAAAATGGCAATTAGAGTTCGGCCCACGGCAAAAACAGTAGCATCATTCATGTGCGCAAACTCGGTTTTTCCGTTCTGTCTGCGAACTTTAGTATTGAGCCGGCGCGCTTGATAATCAGTCATCAAATCGGCCGTATGAGTTTCTCTATACTTATTTTGACTTGGTATCCAAGCTTCCAAATCAATTTGTCTGGCATCCGGAGCTCCCATGTCACCCGTGCAAAGCATCACAATTCGGTAAGGAATTTCCAATTTTTGCATCAAATATTCCTGGACAGCGACAAAAAATTCCTGTTCTTTGAGAGAATCTTCAGGCAAAGTAAATGATTCCATTTCCAGTTTATCGAATTGATGGACCCGCAAAATGCCTCGCGTATCTTGCCCGTAGGAACCCGCTTCCCGGCGGAAACTGGTGGAAAAGCCGACATAGCGAAGAGGCAATTGGCTTTCATCTAAAATTTCATCCATATGCATGGGGCCAAGCGTATGTTCCGCGCTTCCCACCAGATAAAGATTATCTTGAGGCAAATAATAACGTTCGTCCTGGTCGGCTTCAGTCAAACGAGCCATTTTTTTAAACACTTCGGGCTTGACCATTTGCGGCGGCACGATTGGTAGAAAAGGATTGGCGGGATATTTTTTTTCAATTTTACCGGCTATCTTCTTAAGTTCTTTAACAGAAGTTAAAACACTAAAGGCGAATTGCACCAGCGCGAATTCAAGCAAAGCCGCCTCGCGTTTCAAGTAACCGAATCTGGTTCCCGCGACTTTAGCCGCTCGCTCAATGTCTATGATCTCCAAGCTTTCCCCCAGCGCCACATGGTCTTGAGGTTGGAAATTGAATTGCGGAATTTTCCCCCCCACTCTAAGAATTTTATTTTCACTGGCGTCTTTGCCGATTGGCACGTCATCATAGGGAAGATTGGGAATTTGCAGAAGTTCGTTCTCAAATTCTTCTTGCCTTTTGTTTACGGCATCCTCCAGAGTTCTGATTCTGGTCTTTATCTCCTTGGATTCGGAGATTTTTTTATCTCTTATGCCTTCATCTGATATTTTGGCGATTTCTTCACTAATAATATTCTGTTTTGCTTTAAGCTCGTCCAAATCTCGGATATGTTTTCGCCGTTGTTGGTCTTTTTGCAAAAAACCGTCCAAAGAAAAATTTATTCCTTTTTTTTGAAGCCCTGCTTTTACTTTGTCCGGATTTTCGCGGATGAATTTTATATCAAGCATAAAATTCCTGTAAAAATGGAATTACCGAAAATAATTTGATATCTACTTTTGCTCCCCGCTGAAGCTGTTCCAAAAGATAATTTTTTAATCCACTGACTGGCACTTTAATTACCTCAATTTCCTCGCTATCTTCCAGTTCGGGCTCCTGAACTTTCCGGGCATTTTTACCCCAAAACATGGCCACATCGTCTTCCTCAAAACCAGGACTGGATAGGCCGCTGAATAATAATTTCACTTCCTCCACCGCATAGCCCGTTTCTTCCAAAAGCTCGCGGCGCACCGTCTGCTCTTCGGTTTCTTCTTCTTTATCTCTTAATCCGGCCGGGAGCTCCAGAATATAAGACATGGGCGCGGCCCGGAATCCTTTTTCCAGAATTATTTCTTTTTCGGGAGTTACCGCGGCTATCATCACACTGCGGCCGAAAATTTTTTGGCGGCGAAATATTTCCCAAACCGTTACTACTCCTTTTTTATTGCGCACATGCCGATTAATGGCATGGACATAATCACCTTTATGCACTATTTCGTCCTTTATAACTTCCATAAACCTATTTAGATCGCAAAGTAGGGAACAGCACCACCTCGCGGATGTTTTTAGTATTGGTAAATAACATGACCACCCGATCAATCCCGATCCCCAGACCCGCTGCCGGCGGCAGGCCGTATTCCATGGCCTCCAGATAATCCTCATCCAGCCGGTGGGCTTCTTCATCAGCGGCGCGCCTGCGTTCTTGTTCTTCCAGCCGTTCGCGCTGGTCCAACGGATCGTTCAACTCGGCAAAAGCATTGGTGAGTTCCGTACCGGCGGTAATTAATTGAAATCTTCTTACTTCATTGCTATCGGCTTTTTTGGCCAAAGGGGAAATATCCAAAGGATGATTGGTTACAAAGGTGGGCTGCAGCAAATAGGGGCGGCAGACCTTTTTATAAATTTCATCGGCAATTTTCCCTTTGGAATCATTTTTAGAGGTTTCAATGCCAAGCTGCCTGGCCCTGGTGGCCAAAGAGTCGCGAGTTTCGCCGTCATAATCGGTAATTAAGGCATAACGGGAAAGCAGATTTTTAAAGGTAATGCGGGCAAACGGTTTTTTAAAATTTATCTCTTTTCCGTCATAAGTAACCTTGCCGTTTTTGCCGCCAAAACTTTTTGCCAGATTCATAAATAAATCTTCCACAAATTGCATCATGTTTTCTTCGTCCCAGTAAGCCGCATAACTTTCCAAAATGGTAAATTCAGGGTTATGCGTTACGTCAATGCCCTCATTGCGAAAACTTTTTCCGATCTCAAAAACTTTTTCCAATCCCCCGATCAAAGCCGCTTTAAATAAAGTTCGGGAGCGATGCGCAAATACAAGTCAAGATTTAAAGCATTATGGTGGGTCGCAAACGGTTTGGCCAGAGCCCCGCCCGGAATGGGGTGGAGCATGGGCGTTTCCACTTCCAAAAATCCGTTTTGACGATGAAAATCACGGATGGCATCCACGATTTTAGAACGAAGCACAAAACGCGCCCGCACTTCTTCATTCATCACTAAATCCAGATAGCGCTTGCGAAAGCGCTCTTCCACCTCTTGCAAACCATGCCATTTTTCCGGCAAAGTCCGCAGAGATTTGGCTAAAATTTTCCATTCTGCCACCTCAATCGTGGGTTCGCCTTTCTGGGTTTTAAAAGCCTTTCCTTCAATGTTGATAAAATCCCCCGTATCCAGCAGACCAAGCGCTAAATCGTACTCGGACCCCAACAAATCCTTTTTTAAGCATAATTGTATCTGGCCGGTGCCATCCGCTAAATCCATAAAAGTAACTCCGCCATGTTCACGCTTAGCTAAAATCCGTCCGGCGACTTTTATCTTTTTGGGGGATTTTTCCCAAGAGGAAAACTTGGAAAGAATTTCCCGCAAAACATGCGTGCGAAGAGTTTTGGCCGGATAGGGATCACGGCCGAGGTTTTTCAACTCCGCAAGTTTTTTTAGACGCTCATGGCGAATTTCTTCCAAAGCCATGAAATTATAGTAGCATAAAACATCAGGGCGAGCAAAGCTCGCCCTGATGTTTATTGACCAAATTAATTTATCACCAAAATTTCGTAGTGGACCGCTCCTCCGGGAGTTTTTACTTCCACTTTTTCGCCTTGCTTATGCCCCAGAAACGCTCTCCCCAGGGGCGATTCATTGGATATTTTGCCTTCGGCGGGACTTGCTTCCTCTGATCCCACGATAGTATAAATTTCCTCTCCTCGCTCGGATTTTACTTTAACAGTTGAACCAACTTCCACTTTATCGGCGTGCCGATTTTTTTTGATCAGTACCGCATCCCGAATCATTTCTTCCAATTTGGCAATCTCCGATTCTACCAAAGACTGCTCCTCTTTGGCTTCTTGATATTCGGCATTTTCGGACAAGTCGCCCAATGATTTTGCATGTTCAAGACGTCCGGCAATTTCCCGCCGCCTGACAGTTTTAAGCTCCTGCAATTCTTGTTTTAATTTTTCTAATCCTTCTTCCGAAAGGTATTCCATAATTTTTGCCCAGTGCTGATAAACAGTATTAGAATCTTTATTTTTTGTCAACAGTCCTTATACACAAGCTCGTATTCTGATCAATTAGATTTTCTATGATCAAAGTACCACTTCAGAATTTCATTGGTAATAGGAACAGCTACGGTTGATCCTTCCCCCGCCCGTTCCACCATGACTACTATTACAATTTCGGGATCTTGCCAGGGGGCAAAAGCCGTTACCCAAGCATGCGGCAAGCCAGAACCGGCTTGAGCTGTTCCGGTTTTGGCTGCTGCCTCCACCGGCAAGGAAGAAAGCAAACGGGCGGTTCCCGAGGTAACTGTAGCACGCATGGCATTTCTAACTTCGGCTAAGACTTCCTGACTAGCCATGCCTTCGCGCAAAACTTCTGGTTTAGTGGCTTCTTCTCCAGCGACTTTAGTTAAAACATGGGGTCGGTACAATTTTCCTCCATTAGCAATAGCCGCCGTGGCCGCTGCCATCTGCAAAGGCGTAACCTTAACTCCTCCTTGGCCGATAGAAACATTATACGTATCGCCCACCCGCCAAAGGGGATCTTCTTTTTCTGCCAATTCTTTCCAGGCAGGATCCGGAAAAAGTCCCGGCTTTTCGCCAGGCAAATCTATGCCCAAAACACTTCCCAGACCAAAAGCATTGGCATATTGTTTTATTTTTTCAATGCCGAGGCCCTTTTGATCTTTAAAACCGCCGCCAATGTTATAAAAATAAACATTGGCGGATAAGGCCATAGCATCGTAAAAACTAATAAAACGAGGTTTAGGGTTTGGTCTCCAATCTACAAACCGGCTGACTTGCCCAGGAAAATAAGGATTGGGGATTTCAACAAAGCCCGGATCATAGATTTGTTTATCCGGATCAATAATTTTTTCCTGCAAAGCCGCCGCTCCCACAATAGGTTTAATAACCGAACCGGAAGGAAATTCTCCTCCAATCGCGCGATTAAAAAACGGTTTCAGTTGATTATTTACCACGTTCTGAAACTCGCGCTGGGAAAGAGAATAGCCAAAACTATTACTGTCAAAACTGGGAAAACTCACCAGCGTCAAAATGGAGCCGTCCTTGGGGTTAATTGCCACTACGCTGGCCCCTTTCTTGCTTTGAGTATAATTTTGCACCAATTCATAAGCAACTTGCTGAAGTTCAGCATCTACCGACAAGCTGATATCTTGGCCGGGCTCGGGTTCTTGTACTAGCTTAAAACGCGTTTCTTTGCCGGCAGCGTCCACCTCCACAATTTTTTTCCCCACCTTGCCCCGCAAGATATCATCGTAAGCCAGTTCCACCCCGGTCTTGCCAATGGTATCTTGAGCCAACAAATTTGAATTTTTCAGCAAATCTTCTTCGGAAATTTTGCCGGTAAAACCCAGCAGATGCGCAAAAGCAAAGGCATCTTCATAAACTCGGCGATAATCTTCAAAAATTTGTATACCAGGCAGCAAATAAAGCTCCGAGGCAACCGAAACTATTGTTTCCGGAGAAATTCCTTGCGCCAAAGCTATTCTTGGGGGAAGACGGTCCAGGTCCTCTTGTCTGGAAGGTATTCCTAAGTCATAAAAATATTCAGGCGGTTTGGTTAAGGCCAGACTCAACTTAGCAACTAGCTGATCCAACTTCCCCTCTCCTTTGATGAATTCTTCTTTTTCCAAGGCAAGGCCAAACGAAGGGTAATTATTAACCATGGCTTGGCCGGTGCGGTCATAAATGACGCCGCGCGGCGGAAAAACCGGCCGAACCAGAAAACGGTTTTCCTGCGACTTGGAGAAGAAGGCGTTGCCCGATTGTACCTGCAAAGATCCGGCGCGACCCAGTAAATATAAAATCCCTAATGAGATGAAAATTACAAAAAGGGTATAAGAAAACCTTTCAATAGGTCGTTCCATCTTACTTTCCAGACTGCCGGCGGGGCTAAGAGCACTGACCGAATCCATTAATATTTCGTCCGGATCCAGAAAATCGATTGATCTATTTTTCTTAAAAAGTTTTCGACGCATGTTTTATCTTTGAACAGCTCCACGCCATAATTTTAAACTAACGGTAAATACCAAAGCAAAAATCCCGGTCCAAAGTATGGCACCCACTACAGTGGGAAGCAGTAAAATGCCAAAAGTGCCGGTCGAACCGGTCATTCTAGAGATCAGCCAAGCGCTGCCGGGAACCGAACCGAAAAAAAATAACAGCATTATTCCTAGACTGACTCCTTGAGTCAAGGAAGAACGCATACTGGAGAAAAAAGCTTGCAGAATCTCCACCAACAAAGCTTCCAAAAAGAAAACGATTAAATAAGTCCCGAAAGGAAAAGTTCGGAAACTGTCAAAAACCAAACCCAGGCCCAAAGCCAGCCACAAGCGGCCGGGCAAGTTTAGTTTCAAAAACCAGAAAAAAACAACTGCCGGAATAAATGGAGGAGGAATACCGCCGATATCCCAAAAAGAAAATCCCCATTGAGCCAATACCGCAGCCAGTAGTGTAATTAATAAATAGAAAATTCTCATGGCGCTTGACGGGCTTCAAGAAAAAATATTTCGCGCACCACAGTGGGATCGGCTAGCAAGGTTCCTCCTCCTTCTCTGAAGGCAGAGCTATTGGACCGTTTTAAATCCGAAACTTGACCGAATAAAAGCGAATAACGACTTCCCTGTGCCCCTAAAAGACTGATTAAATCCCCAGCCTGAATTGGCGTATCAACCGGCAGCAATTCCAGGACAAAAGAACGGGCTCCCAGACCCTTGGCCAAAGCACGCACTTTGAGAGGAATAATTTCTACTTCAAAAGTTTCGCCGGGATTGGAAGCAATTTCCACCCGAGAAAACTTTTCTTGCGCTTCTCTTACCATTCCGACAAAAAAACCATTGGCGTCTACGGCCAAATCCCCTACCCGCACTCCACCCTGCTTGCCGCGCTCCACCCATAAAAATTCTTTGCCAAATTCCATGCCGTAGTGAACAACCAGACCGCCCCTGGGCTGTAAATTGCGGCTTTCGGCAAAACGCAAAAACTCACGCAAGGATTGATTTTCTTCGCGCAGTCGGTTGGCTTCAGCTGCTTCTGTTCGCAATTTCTGCTGTTCTTGGCGCAACTGTTCTGCTTCCGTAACTGAAAGAGAAACAGTGGGGGAGAACCAACGGCGCAAAGGTATGCCTATCTTCATGATCGGCTTGATGGCCACCAAAACCCCTTCGCGCAAAGTGGTGGCAACTTTGGTGCCACTTAAAAAAATAAGCAATCCCAGCAGGACTACGGCAAAAACTACTTTAAATAAAGAGGCTCGCGACCTCATGCGATTTGTATTTTAATATTAGGCCGGGACTTTTTCGTAATCAGTTGTTACTAAAACTTCTTTAACTGCGTCAATATCTTCCAAAATTATGCCAGTGCCTCGCACCACGGCAGTCAAAGGATCTTCGGCCACCTTTACCGGTATTTTTGTCTCTTCGCTGATTAGCCGATCCAACCCCCGCAAGAGCGATCCTCCACCCACCAAATAAATTCCACGGTGCATGATGTCAGCCACCAATTCCGGCGGTGTTTCTTCCACGATGGATTTAATGCTGTTTACCAAGATATTAATGGAATGACGAAGGGCTCGGCGAATGTCAGCATCGTCCACCACCAGCTCTTTGGGCAAGCCGGTAATTAAATCCCTGCCCCGCATCGTTGCCTCCATCGGCTCATCCAATTCATAAGCCGAGCCAATGGCGATTTTTATATCCTCGGCCGTCCTTTCGCCCACTAAAAGTTTAAATTCGTCCCGGGCAAAACGAATAATGTCGTCATTGAATTTATCACCCGCTATTTTTAATGCTTTGGCTACCACAATGCCGCCCAAGGAAATAACGGCAATGTCCGTTGTTCCTCCACCGATATCTACCACCATTGATCCTACTGCTTCCTGCACCGGCAGGCGCACGCCAATGGCCGCGGCCATGGGCTGCTCCACCAAATATACTTCCCTGGCGCCGGCATTTTTGGCCGCATCTTCCACTGCCCGCTTTTCCACTTCCGTTACTCCGGAAGGAATGCCGATCACCACCCGCGGCCGCGGAAAAAGAGAAAAGGTCTCCGTATGCACTTTGCGGATAAAATATTTAAGCATTTCTTCCGTAACTTCAAAATCAGAAACCACGCCGCCGACCAAAGGCCGCACCGCCATTATGTAAGCCGGAGTTCTGCCCACCATGCGTTTGGCTTCCGCGCCGATGGCTACCAACTGCCCGGTCTTTTGATTGATGGCAACTACCGAGGGTTCATTTATCACAATCCCCCGTCCGCGAACATAAACTAGGGTGATGGCCGTCCCCAAATCAATACCGATATCATGGGAAAAATATCCAAAAAATTTATTCAGCATATTTTAGTTTAGGCGCCACGGATCAGTTTTTTAAGAAAATCTTTCTCACCCATCATTTGAGCGGCTGATTCTTTTCTGCCCTTTACTTCCACTCCTTTCTTTTCCAAAGTTTTCTCTGAAATAACCGCCCGCCAAGGGATGCCGATTAAATCCGCGTCAGCGAATTTTTCTCCGGTAGTTTTATCGCCGCGGTCATCGTACAGCACCCCAATTCCTTTGGCAAGCAAGGTTTTGTACAGTTTTTCCGCAGTATTTTTTACTTTGGACTTAGCGCTTTTTAATTCAACCAAATGCACCAAGAAAGGTGCTACCGCTTCCGGCCAGATAATGCCTCGCTCGTCATAATTGGTTTCCACTATCGCGGCCGCCACCCGGCCGATACCTATACCGTAACTTCCCATGACCACTGGTTTTTTGTGTCCAACTTCATCCGTATATAAGAGACCGAGGGGATCGGAATATTTAGTGCCCAACCGAAAAATATTTCCAACTTCAATGCTTTTTGCCATTTTAATTTCTGCTTTGCATTTTGGGCAAGCATCCCCTGTTTTGACCAAGGCAATTTCCCGGTTTTGGGCAAAGTCGCATTTTTCGCAGTAAAATATCACATCTTCGCCCGCTTCGCTTAATACCTGATATTCGTGAGTATATTCTTTGGTAAAAGCTCCACCGGAAGCTTCGGCCACCAGAAAAGTAAGCCCACATCTTTTGAAAACTTGGCGGTAGGCTTTGTCTATGCCCCCTGCATAAAAACGATTTAGGTCTCCAGTGTCAGCATGAAAACTGTAAAGATCTTTCATAAAAAATTCTCGGCCGCGCAAGAGTCCTGACTTTGCCCGAAGTTCATCTCGAAATTTTGTTTGAATTTGATAAATAAAAAGAGGCAGATCTTTATAAGAGTGAACGGAGCGCAAAGCAATTTCGGCCAGCGCTTCTTCATGAGTTGACGCTAATCCCACTTCACGCCCCGAATGATCTTTAAACTGATACATTATTTCTTTCCCCAATTCTTTCCAACGCCCGGTTTTTTCCCAGCGCTCTTTGGGCTGCAAGGCGGTCATTAGCATTTCCTGTCCGCCGATAGCGTTCATTTCTTCCCGGACAATTTGTTTTATTTTCTCTATCACGCGCAAGCCAAGCGGCAAGTAATCATAAACTCCGGCCATGGTTTTATACACAAAACCGCCTCGCTCCAATAATTTGGCGTTGGCAGAAATTTCGTTTTTGGGCGATTCCCGCAATGTTTTTCCAAAGAGTTCAGATTGTCGCATACGTATAAATTTTTACCCTATAAAAATCCGAAATGACGCACCTGAATAGATATTAGCAAAAGACGTGGAAAAATCAAAACAGCCCCGCGGGGCTGTCTGTCGCCAAGGCTAAATATTTTCCGCCACTCGCTTCACGTGCTCCAGCAGGGTGGCCGTATATCCTGATTCGTTGTCATACCAAGAAAATACCTGAACCAGATTTCCGTCGGTAACTTTCGTAAGTTGAGAATCAAAAATAGACCCATAAGGCTCACCGACAATATCCGTAGAAACCAGCGCATCTTCGGAATACTTAAGAATTTTTGACCAGCGCGGGGTTTCGGCTGCTTTTTTAAAAATATCATTTACTTCTTCCCGGGTAGTTTTTTTCTTAACTAAAACTGTCATGGCGCTAAGCGAACCGGAGATAGTCGGAACCCGCATGGCCACCGCGTCAAACTTCCCTTTCAATTCCGGCAAAACTTCTATAACCGCTTCGGCCGCGCCGGTAGTGGAGGGAACAATATTCACGGCCGCCGCTCGCCCTCGGCGCAGATCCTTTTCATCCGGGCCATCCACCAACTTTTGGCTGGCGGTATAGCCATGCGCCGTAATCATGCTTGCCTTTTCCACGCCAAGAGACTCAAGTAAAATTGCCATTAGCGGAGCAACGGAATTAGTAGTGCAGGAAGCATTGCTGGTGACGGAAACAGATTTTTCAAAACTATTTTCATTTACGCCGATAAGCGCTGTAACTACCCCTCCCTTGGCCGGGGCGGTGACTATCACTTTTTTGGCTCCGGCATCCAGATGCGCTTGGGCCTTGTCCGCTTTGGTAAACAAACCAGTTGCCTCAATCACAATATCAACTCCTAAATCTTTCCAAGGCAGTTTAGCCGGGTCTTTTTCAGCCAATACTTTTATTTTTTTTCCATCCACTTCCAAAAATCCGTCCAGGGCTTGCACCGGCTTTTGATATCTTCCGTAAACCGAATCGTATTTGAGAAGATAAGCCAGGGTCTTGGTGTCGGTCAGGTCGTTTAACGCGACTATATCAAACTCCGGCAGACTAAACGCTGCCCGGAAAAATGAGCGGCCGATTCTTCCAAACCCATTAATAGCTATTTTTACCATAAAAAAATTTAAGATTGTTAGTTGCTTGCCCCGCACTAAATTTCGACTTTTTTCTTGCTGCCATGAAAAAGCTGGCGGGAATGACCTTATTTATTTCACTGAAGGAGATTTCCTTAGTTTTGAAATGAAGCAGCTGTCGAAATTTCAGTCGCGGGGATTGCAAGTTTTACGGATTTCATATTATATTTATAATAGCACTCTCCGAGGAGAAGACGCAATGGTGATTAGAATCCAGATTAGTAAAATTCGCCGATTCTTTACAAGGCCATGTGCGCAAATTAAAGAATTGTTGAGCGAGATGGCTGCATTATTTATCTTTCTTATCGCAAGTGAGATAATAATAGTCGTCGTGTATCGCACTATCACTCTGCGAAATCCCAATCCAACTAGAGTGTTTCCGATAGAGAACCTTTTCCTCCACGAAATTGCTTTTGCCTTGGGGTTTGCGATTTTCTTCACTGCATTTCATTGGGTTGCGAAAGGAATTAAAAAATCAATCATTTATCTTGGAAATAACGTCATAACTTTCAAGTTTGAGTAGTCGCCTTAGGCGACTTTATTTTTTTAATGCCTCGGCAACTCTGGTAATCGCCCTTATATACGCGGCCGCGCGCCAGGTCGTGTTGTATTGTTTTTTAGTTTCCATCACGGCCGAAAAGGCCTCGGACATTTTCTCGGCGATTTTATTCAAAACTTCTTCCTTAATCCAATATTTTTGCTCCAACGACTGAACCCATTCAAAATATGAGCCGACCACTCCGCCGCCATTGGCTAAAATATCGGGCAGCACTTCTACTCCTCGTTCGGCGAGTATCTTATCAGCTTCCGGAGTGGTGGGC
This sequence comes from uncultured Candidatus Saccharibacteria bacterium, assembly GCA_964412615.1. Lineage (GTDB taxonomy): Bacteria > Patescibacteriota > Minisyncoccia > Sungbacterales > HO2-52-23 > CAYPPK01. The sequence continues at coordinate 26,512 of CAYPPK010000002.1, read as the reverse complement.
CCGTTGGCCATCTCCAAAATCACCCGCGCCTGAATTTTTACGGCGTTGGCTTCGGTGATCTGATCCTCCAGAGCGGCCGGAGCCAAAATATCAACCGGAAATTCTAAAAGTTCTTCATTTGTAAAGTGCCGGCAAGGTTCGTTATGCGGAGAAACCGCATAGCATCTGTCGCGGGCAATTATCCCTGTTTTTTCCTTCACATCTATAACCTTATTTATATCAATCCCCTGCTCCTCAAAAAGCGCTCCTCGGGAATCGGAGATGGCGACCACACTAAAGCCGCTGTCAAAAAGAAGCTTGGCCAAATGGCTGCCAACATTGCCAAAACCCTGAACGGCGACGGTTGGACGCTGATGTATGAACTTAGGGTTTTGCCGCAAAAATTCCCGCAAAATAACATAGCCGCCGTAGGCCGTGGCCACTTCTCTTCCTTGTGATCCTCCTTTTTCTATAGATTTTCCGGTAAAGGCCGCCGGCTCCCGCTTGCCCGCAAGTTTTGAATATTCATCTGCCATCCAATCCATAATTCGGGCATTGGTTCCCACATCCGGAGCAGGAATGTCTTTTTGCGGACCAATATCTTGCCAGACTTGCCGCACATATCCACGCGAAATCTCTTCAAGTTCCTTCTCGCTTAATTTTCTGGGGTCAACTTTAACCGCGCCTTTGCCTCCGCCGTAAGGCAAGCCCATCAAAGATGTCTTCCAAGTCATAAGGGAGGCCAGCGCTTTTACTTCTTCCAGATTGGAATCGGGGTGAAAACGGATACCCCCTTTGTAGGGGCCGAGAGCAGAATTATGCTGTACCCGCCATCCTCGGTATTTTTGCGAACCGAGCGGAATCTCAAACTCTAAAACGTTTTCCGGCTTTTGCAGTTTTGCCAAAATATCGCCCGTAATTTGGGCGATTTGAGAGGCTTCATTTATAAGTTTTTGGGTGTTTTCTAGAAACGACATTATTCAATGGTCGCGGCAGCCGGACTTACTTTTTCTCTTTGCAAGAGGTAGTTATACGCCGCCAAGGCCGCTTTTACCGCGTCTCCGGCCGAGATATTATTTTGCTTGTAGGGATCATCAGTGATGTCACCGGCGGCAAAAACCCCCGGATAAGAGGTGGAGGCGTGTTTGGAATCAATTTTCACCTGGCCGTATTTATCCAAATCCACCAGTTCTTTTACCATTTCGGAGTTTGGCACCGAACCAATTTCCACAAAAATGCCGTCCAGCTTGAGTTCTTTTTCTTCATCGGTTTTGCGGTCGGTATATTTTACACCCGTTACAAATTTTTCTCCCAGAATTTCTTTGGTCTGAGCATTTAGAATAATCTCCACTTTGGGATTTTTTCTTATCTCCTCCTGCGTGACCGGATCGCCTTTTAAATTTTCTCCATATTCCAAAAGGTAGATTTTGTCTGCATAGGGAAAAAGATCAATGGTGGCTTCCAGTCCGGCATTGCCTCCTCCCACTACCGCAACGGTTTTGGCAGAAAAAAGCGGAGCATCACAAGTAGAGCAATAAGCCACGCCTTTGCCGTTTAGTTTTTCCTCGCCAGGTATGCCAAGTTTTCGCCGCCTGGCCCCGGCAGTTAAAATCAGCGTTTTCCCGTCATAAGTATTGCCCTTATCCGTTTTAACCTCAAAGTCGCAGACACGCTTGCCCAGCATCGGCAGGTTTTCAGAAACGCCGTTTTCAACGCATTTTATTGACCGCACTTCAACCGCTTTTTCCGGCATCTTTATCTCCACCACGTCAGGGAAATTCCTAATATGCTCCTCAAATTTTTTAGCCAGATCAAAGCCGGAGATGTGTTTTTCTCCGATCCAGTTTTGGATATCGTCCGAAACAATGGATTGTCCTCCGAATTCTTCGGTGATCAAAAGTGTTTTTAGTTTTTTGCGGGCAGCATAAATCGCGGCCGCCGCGCCGGCCGGACCTCCTCCCACAATAATTACGTCATAAACCATATTTTTATGATACAAAAAATCTTATTCCGCTTACCACAGAATAAGCATAGTCGCTAAGTTTTAAAATGTGAAGCCTGAATTAATCTATCAATTGCTTAAATTCTTCCACCATGGGAACTTGCTCGGTTTCCAAACCATAGCCTTCGCCGGTATAGTAAGCCGCCCAGTCCGCAAGCAATAAAGAAGAAAACATCTTCTGAAAGATTCTAGCTTCGCGCATCTCCACCATTTCTATTTTCAATTTTCTATCTTCATAAAGCTTAGCTAAAACTTCCATGCGCGTCAAAATTTTAGGATGATCAGTGGTATCCTTTAAAATAAGAAAATAAAATTTATCCGAGAGCGCCCGGGTAGACAGTTTTACGTCAAAACCGGTCATTTCATTGTGGTTCAGTTCGGGCAAAATATTATAAAAAGCCGGAATCTTGCCCGTTTCGTTAAATTTTATTTTCCAATTGTAAGCAATGGGCAAGTTTTTTGAGGAAGCGTAGGTCACCGGGACAAAACCTTTTAGTCGGGCGGCCAAGGCTTTTCCTTCTCTTTCGGAAATCACCTGGTCCAAAGAACTGGCCAGCTGGCCAATTTCCTGCAAAACTTCTTTTTCCGCTCCTACCAATTTCAAAAAGGCCTTGAAACTAAAACCCAAAGCCGAGCGCGGTTGAATATCGGTATTGGGCAGAGCAATATAAGGAATTCGGTCTTGCTGGGCGGCTGCCAGCAACTTACCGCCTACGGTTACTACGGCCATGGTTAACTTTGCCTCGCCTGCCAAGTTATATGCTTCCAACACTTCCTCGGTATTGCCCGAATAAGAACTTAAGATAACCAGACTTTTGCGCAAGACTTCATCTTTCAGGGAGGGCAAGCCGTAATCCTGATGAATGTATAAATCCAAGTAAGGATCCCAAACCTTAAGCAAATCGGCCGCCAGATGCGAACCTCCCATGCCAATTACAACTATCTTATCCCGCCTCCCAGTTTTTCGCCATTCATTATTTGGGGTTCGTATTCAAATTGCCGCGCGAAATTTTTTAAAGCATCATGCATCATATGAAATATCAAGATAAGAAACTGCTTATTATATAAATAGCTCCAAAGATGATTTTTTTATGATATTAAGCCTTCCCCTAAAATTCTACGTTTATAAAATTATAACATTTTACCGGTCCCGGAGCTATTCTTCCCGGGCTAAAGATAACCATCTTTTTATGGTTTCCGTGTTTATAAGCCCACGCCGGTGATGGAGCATAACCCCGGCTTTATTCAAAAAAATAGTTTCGGGCATGGCAAAACCGCCAATTGCTTTGTAAAATGCGTCTTCGTGGTCCAGTAAAAGCACGGTATCGCCTGAAGTCCCAGCCCGTTCAGAAAATTGCTTGGCTTTTTCCAGCGACTCTGCCCGGTTGATTAGCACAAATACCGCCCTATTTTCCATTTCCGTTTGCAAGGCAGAAAATCTAGACATTTGTCCGGCACAGAAATAGCACCACGAAGCCCAGGCGCTAACTATCACCGGCCGCCCTTCAAAACTGCTCAATTTAACTTCCCTGCCTGCGTAATCTTTAAACGCGACATCCCAAAACATCTCTTTCTGATCAGCTTGCGAATCATCTCGTTCTTGATTTAGCCAAAGAAACCAAACCAGCCCCGCGGCCAGGATAAGCACGGAGGCTGGAAAGAAGACTTTCTTATTTATTTTCATTTTACTTAATACCCAGAGCTTCTTTGAGTTTGGGCTGGTCAAAACCAATGATAATTTTTCCGTCCACCTCAATGACCGGAACTCCCATTTGGCCTGACTTTTGCATCATTTCCTCCCGGGCTTGCCCGTCAAGCGCCACATTCTTCTCTTCATACTGAACATTGTTTTGCGAAAAAAATTCTTTGGCCATTTTGCAGTAAACACAGGAAGGAGTGGTATAAATTTTTACTTGCGACATAATATTTTATTTTTTATTGCAGATAAGTTTATCAAGTATAGCACAAAAATATAAATCTGTTAAGGGCCTGTTTTTTCCAGTTCTTCTTCAATTACGGCCGCAAACTGGCTGAAAGGGAGAGCGCCCGGCACCAGCCTCCCGTTGACGAAAGTGGCTGGCGTCCCCTGTACACCCGCCGCTTGTCCATCGCTAAAGTCTTTGGCTACCTCTTGAGCATATTTGTCGGCATCCAAACATTGATCAAATTGAGCACCGTTTAGGCCAATTTCGCGCGCCCAAGTTTTTACGTCAGTAACGGCATAATCAAACACCGTTCCCCCGCCTCTTTTTTCTTGTTCCACAAATATTTTGTCATGCATCTGCCAAAACTTCTCTTGTTCATTGGCGCATTGAGCCGCTTGAGCGTATTTTTCGGCCATATCATGGATGGAACTCAAAGGAAAATCTCGGTAGACAAAACGGACTTTCCCGGTTTTTATGTATTTCTCTTCAATTTCAGGAAGTATTTCACGGAAAAATTTCCGGCAAAAAGGACATTGGAAATCGCTGAATTCTACCAAAGTTACCGGCGCATTTGGACTACCCAAAAAAGGATCATCGTCGGGCAGATCTTCTGCCGCGATCTTTTTTTCTTCTTTGCTTACTTCCTGGCCGATAGCGGCAGTGCTTTTGGACCCCGGCGTCCTAGTGGAATTGCTGTAAATCACGGCGCCGGCAATCAAAACGCCGGCTAAGAGTATGGCGCCCGGAATCAAATAAGCGGAATTATTTTCGGTTGTTTTTTCTTCTTCCATAATAGTTTTTTTATGATAGCGGAGTTATCTCCTTGATGTCAAACGAAAATCCTATTAATTTCTGCCGAAAATCTCCAACCGGAGTTTTGGTGGCAATTAATTTAGTCAAATGAGGTTTGTCTTGAAACCGGTTGATTAAGGCGGCCCCTACGATGACTCCTTCTTTAAGGAAAATCCGCTCATATTGTTCGTTAGCCACATCAATCCTTACCATGGATTCCATATCCGGAGCATAATCTCCTAAAACCGTAATTTGCAACCCTAAATTAGTTATGGAATAGGCCGAGATATTGTGATAAGGTTCGCGGCTGCCGGCCATATTTAAACCGGCTTGTTTGCCCTGCAAAAAGGCATCAGTCCAATTGCCGGAAACTTGGAATTTTTGAGTATGAACGTTGAAAAATTCCGCCACATCACCGGCTGCATATACCCCGGCAATATTAGTTTCCAAAAATTCATTGGTCCGTACCCCCAAAAGTCCAAGTTCCATACCGGAGCCGGAAAGAAAACCAGTATGGCGCTCAATACCAATGGCGGCAGCAATACTATCGCAAGAAATTTCCAGCAATTTTTCCGTGGCCACTTTCAATTCTATCCCCTGCCCGGGATTAGGATTTTCTTTAATTTTTATTTCTCGCACTGAATCCTGAAAATAACTTTCAATGCCGTTGCGGGCAAAGTTGTTCTGCATGATTTCTCCCCCTTGGGGATCCAAAAATTTTGAAAAGTAATAGCTATCGCGGGTCAAAACCGAGGGGCGCAGGCCCTGCAGGGAAAAAACCTCCAAAAATTCCAAGCCGATGAAAGAAGAACCCACCACTAAAGGATGCTGCAGGGACGGCAGGGACGAAAGGATTTGGTCGGCATCATCCAGGGTTTGCATGCGCAGGATATATTTTTGGAAATTTTCCTCTCCCCAAGGCTTGGTTTTACCCCCGGAAGCAATCAATAATTTTTTATACTGAAAAACCAGCCCGTCTCCTAAGTTTACCAATCTTTGCCCTGGTTCAACTGAAATTACCCGCTGATTTAAATGCAGATCTATGCCTTTTTGGGTAAAATCTTCCGCCCGGCGCAAAAAAAGTTTGTCCCGGGATATTTTTCTTTTCAGATAAGAGGGAATAAGCACGCGCGAATACAAAAGATGCGGCTCTTCCGAAATAATGGCGATGGTGGCCGTAGGATGCTTTTCCTTGATGGTCTCTGCGGCTGTTACTCCGGCAATACCGCCGCCAATTATCAAATATTCATAGGCAATTCGGGCCATTTTATTTGGTTTTAAGTCCGCAATTTTTGCAAATTTTTTCTCCCGTCGCGGTATTTTTATACAAGGGATGACGGCAGCGATCGCATTGCTCCGTGGTTAAAATTTCTGTGCCGCTTTTTTCGGCGGATTTTTTAGAGGAATTCATCCTGGTTAGAGTAGCATAATTTAAGCCAAATCAAAATCCCCTTTTTCAGGGGATTTTGCTTTGGTCTTAGCGACCTCGGAAACCTCCTCGCGGGTTATCCCGGCGGGGGTTCATTTCGCGGAAGCAATCCCGACAATAGACATCCCGTCCGGCAGTCGGTTGAAACGGCACTTGTGATGCCGCACCGCACTTGGAGCAGGTAATGTCATACATCGGACGATCGCCGAATCCGCCTCGCTGATCTTGAAAAGCCACTTATATTTGATCCAAATCGCTAAGGCAAAACCCGAAACTGGATTTTGTCTTGTGCTTTTGGACTGTCTTTCTATGAACGACCTTACGCTCTTCTTAAAACTGGCCTGACAACATCAGCAAATGCGATATTTGGCCTATTGGGTTTTAATACTAGGCTGTCCCTACAGTATAGCATAAAGCCGGAAAAATTGCAACTGCCCAACTAAATAATGCGAGCGATATCCCTAAAAGTTACTAAAACCATCAGTAAAATAAGAAAGACAAAGCCAATAGTATGGACTAAGTTTTCCACGTTGGGATTGATTCTTTTGCCTTTAATTTTTTCCAATAAAAGGAAAAGTATCCTGCCTCCGTCCAAAGCCGGAATCGGCAAGAAATTTAAGATGGCCAAATTTACCGAAAGTATAGCCACAAACTGCAGGAAGAAACTGACTCCCAGGGTTTGCGAATCTTTGGCAAAGAAAAATATTCCCACCGGCCCGGCCACGGCCGTTGCCGTGCCGCCCTGCAGAAAAATATCTCTTAAAATCATGCCCAATCCCAATAAAGTTATGGTTACGCTTCGCCAAACGTTTTTAGCCCCTTCCCAGGGCGCTAGATACCAGGGGACTTTGGTTGTTTCCAGGCGACCCAAAGCAACCCCCAGCGGTCCTTCGCCTTCCGGTACATTAATACGCGGGGTTATTTTTATTTCCCTAATTTCTTTATTGCGGTTAATCAGCAAAGTTATTTCTTCGCCTCGGTAGGCATCGGCAAATTCGCGGATATCATCTTCTGATTCAACCCGCAGGGAAATCTCCCGGCCGCGCATTTCCATTATTTCATCGCCAAAACGCAATCCTGCTTGTTCAGCCGGTGAGCCGGGCAAAACCGTAAGCACTTTTACCGGTATGCCTTGCGCATTATCATCCGCAATTTGGGGAACTCCCCAAGCGGCTCCAGCGCTGAAAAGCACCCAAGCCAAAACCAAGTTCATAAACACCCCGGCCGCTAAAATAACAAACCGATGCCAGGCGGGGCGGGAAGCAAAACTAGTTTTTTGGTCTTCTCCCTCGCCGTGCTCGCCAAAGATTTTTACAAAACCGCCCAACGGAAGGAGGTTTAGTGAATAGCGGACGCCATTTTTAACAAAAGAAAAAATCTTCGGCGGAAAACCAAAACCAAATTCTTCCACTTTTACTCCCAATTTTCGGGCAGAATAAAAATGCCCCCATTCGTGGACTAAAATCAGCAAACTTATTAAAGCTATGACTAGAATTAAAGTTAGCAAGATAATCAATTAGGAATAAGATGTATCAAGTATTCGATATTTCCTTCGCCTCCTCGGATGGGAGATTCCATCTGATTGGAAACTTGCCAGCCATTTTCTTCACACCAATAAAGAAAAAACTTAAATAAATTCTCCCTTTCTTTTGGATCCTGTATGATACCATGCCTAAACAATTTGGGATTCCTTGTCTCATACTGCGGCTTGAAAAGGGCAACGACAGTTCCTTTCTCCGATAAAAAACGCCTCACCTGAGGCAAAATATTTTCCAAAGGAATTAAAGACACGTCAATAGTAACATAAAAAATCGGATCAGGCAAGGAAACAATATCTCGCACATCGGAATTTTCTATAACCACCACCCGCGGATCTCTGCGTAATTTTAAGGCCAGTTTGCCTTTGGCCGTATCAATGGCATATACCTTGGCCGCTCCGCGTCTAAGCAAAACCTCCGTAAATCCGCCGATGGCCGCACCGATGTCGGCGCATATTTTTCCTCGCACATCAAGATGAAATTTATCTAAGGCAGCTTCCAGTTTATAGGCGCCGCGACCCACGTATCTTTTTTCTCCTCGCATCTCCACCCTTGCTTCAATTCCTACCGGCTGCGCCGGAGAAATTGCCTTCTGCCCTTCCACAAAAACTCGGCCTTCCGTAACCACAATAAAGGCTTCGTTTCTATCTTTCACCCATCCCTTGCCAATTAAAATTTCATCCAGCCGTTTCTTTTTCATTTTGCCGCAAACGTGACAACATAACTTTATCCGTTTCCCAAAAATCCAGTTGAGATATTTCTTCAGGAGATGCCGAGGGAACCGCGAGCTTTTTATTACACCGTCATTATTTCCTTTTCCTTAGTTTTACCCAGGTCTTCTATTTTTTTGTTGATTTCGTCCACCGCTTTTTGCACCTCGTTTTTTTGCCGAAATTTTTCATCTTCGGAAATTTCCTTATTTTTCTCTTGCGCATCAATACCTCTAAGTATTTCCTCGCGCTCTTTACGCACATGAATCCTCGCTTCCTCTAGGTGTCTGCCTAAAAGCTTGGTGAGCTCTTTTCTACGCTCCTCGGTAAGCTGGGGAATGGTCAGACGAATAACTTCGCGGTCCGTAATCGGATTAAGGCCGAGAACGGATGTCTGGATAGCTCTCTCAATGGGCTGCACTGCATTTTTGTCCCAGGGAGAAATAACTAAAGTCCTCGGCTCGGGACTGGAAATAGAAGCAATGGCTTTTAAGGGCGTTTTACTGCCGTAATAATCAACTTCTAAATCCTCCACCAAAGCGGGGCTGGCCCGGCCGGTACGCAAACCGGAGATTTCGCCTTTCAGTTTCTCAATTATTTTTTCCAATTTTTGTTTTAAATCATTCATAAAATTATCTTCCAAAGGTGGCAAACATAATTTGCGGGTTCAGCGGCTGAATATGCAGTGATTGTACCCGATAGCGAGTGGGCAAATCCTGAAAACTCCAGTTGGCTCCTCCATCTTCGGTGCGGTGCAATTGAATTCCCGCCCCCGCAAAAATCACACTCGGGAAATTAGGATGCACGGCCACCGCTTCCACCGGCAAGGCTTCCGGCGGTATTAAAACCTTCAGGCGCGCCCAGTTAAATCCTCCGTCCTTAGAGCGGAAGAGGCCGTCCGTGGAGCCCACATAAAGCGTATTAAAGCTATTGGGGTCCGCAACTAAAGCGCGAATTACGTCCCGTCGGCCCAGACCAAAGGGGTTTATTTGCGGCGCAGGAATGGTCGGAATGGTTTCGGGCGCAAGCCTTTCTTCCACTTTTAACGGCGCCCAATTGGCTCCTCCATCAACACTTTTAAAAAGAACATCGTTGGCCGTAACCACCAGCATTTCTTTGGGATTTACCGGATTTACCAGGATTTCTTCCACGGCTTCCGTAAACCATTTAACTACCTTCCAGGTCCGCCCGCCATTGGTTGTTTCCAGCACCCCGCCTTGGCCGCTAACCAAAAACACATGATTAGAATCAAAAGCGTCCAGATTCAAATCAAAAACCACAAAACGATCTGAAGTTACAAAATAAATTTCCCGGAAAGACTGCCCTCCGTCATCGCTTCGCAACACCCGGCCCCGATTTTGCTGGTAAACCGCCAAATACATGGTTTCCGGCCGGGCAGTACTGATGGCAATATCATAAACATCGCTTTTGGGATCCAACCCGCCGGCCTGGTCCGTCATTTTTACCCAAGAGGCTCCCCCGTTGCCGCTTTTCCAAAGCCCGGAGGATTTGCTCCCTAAAAATACAACGGCCGGATCAGTGGGATGCAGAGTCAGGCGCAAAATCTGCGAAGGAAAGGCAGTTCTTGGGGTTTCCGAAAGAGAGACATTTTCCCAGCTTTTTCCTCCATCTAAAGACCTGGCGACTACGGCATTTTCAGCCACTTCAGTTCCGCCTAGGGAACCAAATTGCAGAACATTTACGCCAAAAATATTTAAAACAAAAGGAAGGATGACGATAATCCCCAACAGAATAACTATGATAATTACTATGACTTTACCTGTCATAAACCTTATTTTACGGAAGCTTCTAGCAACAGAACATCCAATGCCAGCCGCGGGTTTACGTTGCTAGATTCCAAAACGGCTAGAACTTTCAGGGCACGCTTGGCAGTATTGCTTAGGGCAGCTTTAGGATTTGCCAGCAAAGCTTCTCGCAGCAAACGCATCGTCCAGATGCCGGTTTTAGCGCGCAAATCTTCGTCGCCGGCTGCTTTTTCCGTGAATTTAAAAATTGGAGGAGCACCGCCGCTAAGGCAGGTCTGCAGAGTTTTGATGAACCTTTTCTCTTTTTCAAAATACTCCTGATCGCGCATTAATTTTATCATTTCTCCTGGTCGGCCGAAAGATAAGGCCAAAATATCTTTTCTTTTTTGCAGGTCAGAAATTTTAGGCTGCAAATAAGCCAGCAAATCTTTAGCGGAGACATAAGAAAAACTAATCGTTTGCGTGCGGGAGGCCAAAGTAGGGAAGACAAGATCCTTGACAGGGGTAATGAGAAAGAAAATAGTCCTCTCCCCCGGCTCCTCCAAAAGTTTTAGAAAAGCATTAGCGGCGTCATCGCTTAATTTTTCCGCTTCGTTGACAATGGCAATCCGCCATTGTTTTCCCGGAGCCGTCAGAGAAAAAAGACGTTTAAGTTCCTGAATATCTTCAATGGGAATTTTTTTGCGCTCCTCCTTTTTAGATAAAAGCGTATGCTGGGTGTCCAAAATTATCGGGTAAGGGCAATCCAGATTTTTGGCAATTTCCTGGGCAAAAGCAAATTTACCCACTCCTTCCGGGCCATGAAAAAGATAGGCATGAGCAAGACAGCCTTCGCCGGATGGCGAATTCAAAATCCGCCGGAAATATTCTTTTTGCCTCTCGTGTCCGAGAATCATAGCAAACTTTTTTTATCCATAAGCGGGCTGGTCACGGCACGTGCCGAGGAAACCACAGCGAGCATCACCTTTTGCTCATGATAGAGCGTTTGTAAACATCCAGATGTTCTAAAGCAATGCCAGTGCCTCGGGCGACGCACAAAAGCGGCTCTTCGGCGATATGCGCCGGCACGCCGGTTTCTTGGAAAACCAGATCGTCAATATTGCGCAAAAGCGCGCCTCCTCCGGTCATCACGATTCCTTTGTCCATAATATCGGCGGCCAATTCCGGCGGTGTGTCGTGCAAAACCGATTTAATCGCCCGCACCACCTCGTCCAATTCATCGGAAATCGCTTCGGTGACTTCGGGCGAATGAATTTCAATAGTTTTGGGAAGTCCGGTCATTAAATCCCGGCCCTTTATCTCCATTTTTAAGGATTGATCATCCACCGGCACGGCCGAACCGATTTTTAACTTTACGTCTTCAGCGGTGCGATCACCAATGGCCAAATTGTAGTTTCTTTTGATGTAGTCGGAAATGGCCTGATCAAATTTATTGCCGGCCACTTTGACTGAAGTGGAAGCTACAATACCGCCCAAGGAAATTACGGCAATATCGGTCGTGCCGCCGCCGATATCAACCACCATATGCCCGGCCGGCTCATTGATGGGGATCCCCGCGCCAATGGCCGCTAGCACCGGCTCTTTTACGACGTACGCAGCCTTAGCTCCGGCCTGTACCGTGGCTTCAATCACCGCCCTTCTTTCAGTGGAAGTTACCCCGGCCGGAACCGAAACCATGACTTCCGGCCGGAAAAGGCGCACCCGGCCTCCGGCTTTATTTATAAAGTAGCGCAGCATGGCCTCGGTTACCCGATAATCAGCAATCACCCCATCCCGAAGCGGCCGGTAAGCAACAATAGTGTCAGGAGTGCGGCCAATCATGTCTCGCGCTTCATTGCCTACCGCCAGCACTTTGTTGTCATCTTTGGATACCGCCACCACCGATGGTTCGTTTATAACCACCCCTCTTTTGGGAATAAAAACTAAAGTGTTGGCCGTCCCGAGATCAATTCCAATTTTGCGGACAAACATGAAATAGATTTCATTTAACAGTTAAACCAATTCGGATTCTTTCTTTTCCAGTTTAGGCATAGATGCAGAAACTCTTTGCATATCCGCACCCAACATCCGCAATCTTTCATCTATCTTTTCATACCCGCGGTCAATATGCTCTATGCCCGAAATTACTGATTCGCCCTCGGCAGCTAAAGCGGCGATAATATGCGCCATGCCGGCCCGAATATCGGTCATCGTAATGTCAGTTCCTTTTAAAGGCGTTGGACCGGTAATAAAAGCCGTGTGTTTGCAGCCCCGGCCCGCGAAGCGGCATTTTTCTCCCAGGCAATCCTCGGACAACTTAATATTTGCCCCTAGACGGATCAAATCCTTGGTATAGCTAAAACGGTCTTCATATACGGTCTCGTGTATTATTGATTCTCCTTGTGCCTGCGTCAATAGGACACAAAATGGCTGCTGCCAATCGGTCATAAACCCGGGATGAATTCCGGCTTGAATTTTGGTGGTCCGGAATTTCGTATTCCCTTTAAATCTAATTCCTCTCATGCTGATTTCAGCCTCTCCGCCCACTTCTCTGACTTTTTCCAAGAAAGCTAAAATATGATTTGGCTCAATTTCTTCCACGGTAATATCGCCGCCCGTAACCAAAGCCGCGGTTGCCAAAGAAACAATTTCATTGCGGTCAGGAATCACCCGCGCCGTCACTCCCGTAAGACGCGCAACTCCGGTAATAGCAAGCAAGCGGTTGGTTTCGTCAAATTCAATCTCAGCACCCATGCCGGTTAGCATTTCCGTTAAATTTTTTATTTCCGGCTCTATGGCCGCATTGCGGATGATAGTTTTGCCTTTGGCTAAAACTGCCGTCAAAAGCACATTTTCGGTAGCACCCACCGACGGAAAAGGAAATTCAATTTCCGCCCCCTGAATATCCCGGCCTTGGGCATAGTAGGAATGCTCCCGGTGTTCAATTTTTATGCCCATTTTGGCCAAAGCCGCAATATGAAAATCAATCGGGCGATGCCCGATCTGGTCTCCGCCCACAACCGGAACTTCAGCAAAACCACGGCGATGCACCAAAGGGCCGATGGTAAGAATGGGAATGCGATTCTTTTTGGAAAATTCCGGCACCAGGGAAGTAACAATTTCTCTGGTTTCTATCCGGCAAGTATGATCGGGATTAAATTCAACCCGGCTGCCGATTTTTTCGCAAAGCTCTTTGGTGATTTCCGTCTCGCCCGAAAGCGGGATATTTTTTAGAAAACAGGGCTCATCGGTCAGCAAAGAAGCAACCATCATTTTGGAAGCAGCATTTTTGGAACCGCACACCGTGGTTTTGCCCCGCAGCGGCCGACGGCCGACAATCATAAATTTTTCATCCATAGATATTACGACTATATCACTAACAAACTGCTTTTCAAAATCATAATTTTTTGTTATCATTTTCTTGATGGCTCCGGGCATATCCAGAAAAACTAGGCGTTTATTTTTTTATACTCTCATTTTAGTTTTCTTCTTGCTTGCTCCTTTACTGGTAGCTTTGTCTTACGGCTACCGATTGGATTTGGGAACAGGCGAAGTAGAACAAAGAGGCGGTATTTTTGTCAAATCGCGAACTCCCAGTCTTTCTATTTTTCTCAACGGTGATTTTGTCAAAGAAACTTCTTTTATTTCCGGCGGCGCTTTGCTTCCCGAAATTACTCCGGGCTCCTATCTTTTGCGCATTGAAAAAGAAGGTTTTTCTCCTTGGTCCAAAACCGCCCAAGTAAAACCCAGCCTGGTGACCGAATTGCGCTACGTCATGCTTATCCCCCGGCCGCTTACGGCCACTTCCACCGCCAAAGCCGACCTGGCGCTTTTAGACAATCAAAATAATCCGGCAAAGAACTTTTCTCTGGACCAAAAAAATAATTTAATTCAAAAAACCGCCGGCAACAAAATTTTAGCCGCCAATGTGCATTCTTTCGGAGTAGTTGAAGATGCCATTTTCTTTATAGACAAAAACGGCTTTTTGGGCCGGCTGCAGCTTGCGGACGGGGCGGTAGAAACTCTGGCTCGGCCCGGCTTTTTCCTGCAGGAAAACTCAAAAGCAAAATTTTCGCGCTCGCCTTCGGGTTATTTGGCAGTCCTGGATGATGGTGAAGGGCTTTATGTTTTTAATCCGGCCGGAACCTTGGTCTTATTGGAAAAAGGGATTAAAAACGTCAGTTTTGACAAACAAGGAGACAAAATGCTTATGGTCAAAGAGGCAGCTGTGGATGTATTTTGGCTGCGGCCCAATTCTTATCAGCCTTTTCAGCCCGCGGAAACCAGAGAAACAGTGCTGACTTCCCAAGACCGCATTCTGGATGCCCGGTGGTTTTACGGAGACAATTATCACCTGGTAATCCAAACCTCGGCAGAAGTTTTATTCACCGAGCTGGACGGCCGCGGCGGCAGAAATATCGCCGGATTGGTGGCGGAAAGAACTGACAAGATAGCCACCAGCGCCGATCAGCCTAACCGAATTTTTTACCAAAAGGGCAAAAATTGGTATACGCTGGAGCTCTAGGTTTATTAAAAAATTATCATCAGAATAATGATGATAATGATGATAAGAGCAATAGTATAGGGCAAAAAGACAACGGCCATGGCAAGCAGCGGTAAAATAAGTTCTTCCAGCAACCAAACTAAGAATTTCTTCATCTGTTAATTTAACAAATTCTTGCCTGAATTTATTCTGAAGGCACAGGCAACGGCTGGCATTTCTTGCCAGCCGTTGTTTTTATTAAAGCTTTACAATTCTAATTCTCCGACTCTTTCCTTCCGTCGTGGGCAAAACGCTTTAGCGTTTTGCCCACTGCGGCGCTCGTCTTGCTTTTTTCAAGCCGAATTTCTTTCTTTCTTTCATGCGAGGATCACGGGTGAGAAATCCTGCTCGTTTTAAGCGCTTGCGAAAATCAGGATTGAATTTGACCAAGGCGCGGGCAATGCCATGGCGCAAAGCCTCGGCTTGCGAATGAACGCCTCCGCCTGAAATTTTGGCAGAAACCCTAAAGCGGCCGAAAAGTTTCATTTTTTGCAAAGCATCCTCGGCAATTCTCTGCAAATCCAAGGTAGAAAAATAATTGCCGTAAGGCTTTTCGTTCACGGTAAAATCCCCGGCCCGAGTATAAACCCTAACTCTGGCTACCGAAGTTTTCCTTCGGCCTACTGCTTCAAAATAGCGATCCCGCCCAGCCTTATCATCCGGGCGAGGCTCGCCTCGCAGGGCGGCCGGCTTTTTGTCTTTGGCATCATAACCGGCAAATTCCTCCGGCATTTCCGGAAGTTCCGGCTGGACCTCGGGAGTTTCTGTCTTTACTTCAACTTCGCTGACAATTTTCTTGGCTTTGGCCGGCTTTTTTTCCGCCGGCTTTTTCTCGGCTGGTTTTTTCGCTTTCTTTTTTGGTGTTTCTTCTTTGGCCATGCTAAAATTATTTCTCTCCTTTTTTAAGCACTAAATTTCTTAAAAAATTCTTGCGCGATCGGTTTTTGGGCAGCATCCCCGATACTGCTTGCTCCACCACCCGGCGGGAATCCCTCCGCATTAAATCCTTCAATTTCTCTTCCTTAAGCGCGCCCGGGTAGCCGGAATGCCGGCGATAAAGCTTTTGCTCGAGTTTTTTGCCGGTCACCCGAATTTTATCGGTATTAATAACCACCACGCGCTGGTAAATCGGGCGAGCAGGGTCAAAGCTTGGTTTTTTTTTGCCACGCAGCAGAAGCGCAACTTCTGTTGCCAATCTTCCTAATATTTTATCAGTCGCGTCAATTTTATGCTCCATGGTTTTATTTCACCAGCTCCAAAATGACCATTTTGGCTTGATCGCTTTTTCTGGCGCCTAACTTTACGACCCGAGTGTAGCCTCCATCGCGGTTGGAAAAATTTTTTGCCTCATCCAGGGCCCGGCGAACAGCCGCGGGCGGAAGCAGGCCGGCCAGATGGCGGCGATTGGCTAAATTGGGATGGCGAGCGCGAGTAAGCAATTTCTCCACCAAGGGCCGCACGGCTTTGGCTTTGGCTTCGGTAGTGGTTATCCGGCCCAGCATAAAAAATGAAGAGGCCAAACTCTTCATTAATGCTCGGCGTTGATCGGTCTCTCGTCCAAATTTTCTTCCTTTTTTTAAATGGCGCATTTTATTCTTTCAAAGTAAGACCGAAATTGCCTAGGGCTTTTCGGATTTCCGTCATGCCTTTATCCCCGATTCCTTCCACTTCGCGCAAGGCTTCTTCCCGCTTGCGGGCAAGACCGCCTACGGTTTTAATCCCCGCTTCCCGAAGCGCGTTCATGGTGCGGGAAGACAATTTTAAATCATCAATTTTTAATTTCAAAATTTCTTCTTCCGATTCTTTGTCCTCTTTGGCGCCGGCCAGATGTTCTTCTTTTTCCTGGACAAATTCTCTTACTTCCGCTTCTTTAAATCCTTTAAGCGAGCTGAATTGCTCCACTAAAATGTTGACCGATTGTTCCAAAGCTTCCCGTGGAGTGATAGAACCGTCCGTTTCAATGGTCAAGCGCACCCGATTGTAGTCGGTGCGATCGCCCAAGCGCATATTTTCCACTTCATAATGCACGTGGCGCACCGGAGAAAAAGCGGCATCCAAAGCGATAACTCCCACCTCAACTTTTTCCTTGGACCGAGCTTCCACCGGAACATAGCCGAGACCCGCTTCCACGGTTGCTTCAATTTCCAAAGAAGATTTTTTGGAAGTTAAAGTGGCAATATGCAAATTTTTATTTATAACTTCAACTTGCGAAGGAGCTTGAAAATCTTTGCCGGTTACTTCTTTTTCGCCTTTGGCGGAAAGCTTAATCACCAAAGGGCCCTCTTCGTACAGTTTCAACCGCACCTGTTTGAGGTTTAAAATAATTTCCACCACGTCTTCCATAACGCCGTCTATGGTGGTAAATTCATGGCCAACTTCAGAAATTTTTACGGAAGTGATGGCCGCGCCCTTTAGCGAAGAAAGTAAAACGCGACGCAAACTGTTGCCGATGGTTTGGCCATAGCCGGGGTAAAGGCCTTCAATTTCATAAACAGCCTTATTGCCCTCTTCGTGTATTACATTGGGCTGGGAAGGTAAGGAAATCATATTAACGAGAATAAAACTCTTTAACTTTAGTTACATCCACGGTAATGGCTGCATCTTCCGCTTCGGGCATTTTTACTACTTCACCTTTTTTCTGGGACGGATTTAAATTCAACCAAGCAGGAGGAACATAATTTTTAAGTCGCGCATCCAACTCCGAAAAGAGAGGCGAGGCAACAATTCTTTCTTTTAAAGCAATCACATCGCCTTTGCGCACCCGGTAGGACGGAATATTAACGGTTTTGCCGTTTACCGTAACGTGCCTATGCCCCACTACTTGGCGAGCAATGCGGCGCGATTCGGTAAGTCCGAGGCGAAAGAGCGTATTGTCCAGCCTAGTCTCCAATAGTTCCAAAAAGTTGGAACTAAAAACGCCCGACATAGAGGCAGCCTTTTTACTATATCTTTCAACTTCCCTATCGTCAAGACCGTATAAATACCTTACTTTTTGCTTCTCGGAAAGAAGGGCGCCAAACTCCGAACCGCCTCGCCGGCGGCGTCCTCCTTTTTTTTTGCCATGAGCTCCGGGCGCATAAGCGCGACGCACCGTGGCGCATTTAGGACCAAGACAACGAGTGCCTTTCAGTAAAAGCTTCTCGCCCAGCCTTCTTTCCACTTTTTCTAATACTCTTGCCATACCCGCCTAAATTTTTACATTAAAATAGCCAATAGCCATATTGTTATTCTTTCTCGTTGGATTACAGATGTAGGAAATCATGTTTAAAAACTTAGGCAGGCATAAGCTATACCCTTCTCACTTTCTTTGCTCTGGGTCCGTTATGCGGCAAAGGCGTTACGTCTTTAATGCCAATAATATCAAAACCCTGATTGGACAAAGCGCGAATGGCGGAATCTCGGCCAGAACCCACTCCGCTTACTCTGACAAAAATTTCTTTTAGACCGGTCTTGCGCAATTTTTCGGCCACGGTTTCAGCCACCCGGGCAGCCGCATACGGAGTTGCTTTTTTAGCCCCGGAAAAACCCAGCGAACCGGCTGAAGACCAGGCCAGGACATTTCCTTTGTCGTCGGCCACGGTCAAAATCGTGTTGTTGTAAGTTGCCTGGATATTGGCAACGCCTCGGTTAACTTTTTGCGCAACCGAAGCTTCCCGTGATTTATCGGGTGCTTTCTCTTGGGCCTCGGCCTCATTGCTTTTTTTTATAACACGTTTTTTTCCCATCCTTCGCTCCTCGCTTCGCTAATAATTTTAAGTTGGACTCGAGGCCGGTTTTCTACCGGATCCCATAGTCTTTCTTACGTTTCCCCGACGAGTACGGGAATTAGTTTTGGTGCGCTGCCCTCTTACCGGCAGCCCTCGGATATGGCGCTGTCCCCGATAGGTTCCCAATTCTTTTAAATTTTTAATATTTAGCATGATTTCCCGGCGGAGATCTCCTTCAATTTTATATCCTTTTTCAATTATTTCCCGAACGCGATTCACTTCTGGCTGGGTAAGATCTTTGGCTCTTTTTTTAGAGTCCACTTGGGCCAGCTTTACTATTTTTTTGCTGGATGGCAAACCAATGCCGTAAATGTAGGCAAGCGCATATTCAATTTTTTTGTTGTCCGGTATGTTGATTCCCGCGATTCTCATACTAATATGCGAATACGTTTCGCGAATCTATTTGTATATTTACATGACTGAATTCGCGATTACTCTTTACCCCTGTCGCTGTTTATGCTTGGGAGTGGTACAAATAACAAATAACCGACCCTTCCGTCGGACTACCTTGCACTTAGCACACATAGGTTTTACCGATGCTCTTACTTTCATCCCACACATAACTTGCACTTGATATTACATCTCTCTCGAGTTGCACTATCTTGGAACAAGCTTACTTTTAACGACTACCCCAAATGCCGCACACTACCGGCGCGTTGCGCCAGTGCAAGTTATGTGTGGGATTCATTTTAGCCGATGGACTATCCTGCCCTTGGTTTCGTCATAAGGAGTCATTTCCAGACGCACTCGGTCTCCCGGGAGCACTTTGATGTAATGCAAACGCATCTTCCCGGACAGATGAGCCAGGACCTCTTTGCCGTCATCCAATTTGACCTTAAATAGAGTGCTGGGCAGGGCTTCCAGTACTACCCCTTCTTGAAAGTTTTTCTCTTTTTTCATTAAGATAGCCTAAAATAGGATAACAAATCACTTGTTACTTGTCAATAATAAGTCGAACTTTAGCCGGGTCTCCGGGAGACGAGAAGCGCCAAGGAGGGAAAAAGGCCAGACGAAAAGAAGCTAATTCAGCCCGACCCTGCAAGGCCGCAATAATGGAGCCCTCTTTTTTGCCGCTCAATAGGCTGGCAAATTCATCTGGGGAGAGAACCGGCTTTATTTTTACTTCACCGGTCAGAGAAACATCCGCCCGGCCTTTTTCAAAATCAATGGCGCGCACCCGGTATTGAACTCCAAAGGAATCTTCTACCAGCTCTTTTTTGTCTTCGGTTTTAATTACTACATTTTTGACTACTTCCTTCACGTCTGCTTCCCTAAATACCAGAGCCTTGGCAACTGCTTTGGCTTCTACCGTAAAATTATCCAGGCGTGATTCGGCTTTAGGCGCGGTAACTTTGGTTATCTGAATTTCTCTAAATTGATCCAGTAATTTAAAATCTGGTGGAACTTTTTTAGCAAGCTCTCGTTGGGTAGTGTCATAAAGCTTTTGTGTAACCTCTTCCTGGGCTTTTTTTAAATCTTCGCTGGTAACAATTTTCGCCTCCCCAATATAACCTCCGGAAAATTGAGCAGCCGTAATGGCATAAAATCCGTCATACTTGGGAGTGCCCTTAAAACCGGGAATTTTTAAAGTAAGGCCTTCGCGGATATTGCCTCCCTCTCCCGGGGCATCAGCCACCAATTCCACCTCAATAAAACTGGGAACAATTTTACCCTCTTTGATTTCGGCGGCCGGAATAGTAACGGACCTGGCCAGACGGAAAAGAGTTCCGGCATCAGTGAGAAATCTGGTGTTGGCTACCAGAGCTTGCGGCGCGGAACTAAAGGCATTATAGACTTTAGCTTTTCCTCGGCTGGGCTCGGCAATATTTTTTTTGCCCGTGGCCGGAAACTCTTGTGTTAATTGTTCGCTCATCTCAAATTTTTCTCCGGGTATAACGCGCTGGGGCAGCAAGGGACGCGAAACTGAAGTATCAAATACTGCCGCGATATCCTGCAGAGCCACTGCTTCTTGTTTCAACTTCACCGTCACGGTTAATCTGGCAAAAACCGACGAAATTAATCCCACGGTGATTAAAAGCGCCATTCCGGCAGCAAAAAAAATCCATTTTTTTCTGCCGGGTTGAGAAGACAATTCATCTTCCAATTCCGGAAAACTTTTTTCTTCTCTTTCTTCGGTCAGCAGGATTTCTTCGGCCGTTTTATCGGGCAAGTATTCTTCTTGGGCAGTCCGCTTGGCGAATTTTTCAATAAACGGACTATCTTCCGGCTCCAGGGGACCGGCTTGAGATTCCGGTTCTGGTGCAAGTTTCTTCCCGGATAAATTTATCTGGTGTTTACTTTTTTTGCGTATATCGTCCATGTCTACTAAAACATTGGTTTATGGTTTAAAGCATAGAAAATTAAGGAAGCCAAAGCAAATTCTTGCGGCTCGCGCAGCAATCCCCCCAGAGTATCACCGGCAAAGATATTTTCCGCTTCCAAGGCCCGGATTTTAGGAGTTTCAGTATAGGAAAAATCATTACACCAGGCGGGATTTTTCACCACGTTCACAATTTCAGGCATCCGCGCCCCTTCGCCGGTTAAAGCTAATTGGGCGGGGATCGGACCTAGCGTATAAAAGGTCTGCAGTTTTTCTTGAAAAAGTTTTTCCCATTTCCCTACTGCCTGCAACATAAAGTTTTGCAGCCGCGACCGGTTGGGCTCGGCCAGCAATCCTTGGGTATATTGTCTTTTCAGATCTTCGGCCGCTTCAAAAGTAATATTGAACTCATTGGCGATGTCTCGGAAGAAATTACGAGCTCCCACCGGAAAACTCTCAGTGCCGGCCAATTCTCCTTTTTTCAGCAATACTAAAGTTGTTTCTTCGCCTCCGATTTCCACCAAAAATAAATCAGGCAGCTGCATAGCTTTTGTTATCGCTTCCTTATAAGTAGCCAAGCGGGGCACAAATTCAATCGGCAGGCCGCCCAAACTTTCTTTGGTATCCTGCAAATCCGCGCCCACTTCATTGGGCAAGGAAACCAGCACGGTTTTGAAAACTACTTCTTGTGCTCCGGCCAGCTGCCGATACCATTCTTTGTTTCTGCCAGAAACTCCCGCTAGCGCTTGCCGAACTGAATAGCCATTGGCCAAAATTTCCACCGGATAAGCTAAAAGAGCTTTATCGGCCTCGCGGTTTACTTCGAATAAATCCCGAAATTGTTTTCGCAAATCTCCGGCGGTGGCAATTTTAGACCCGACCGCTTTCCAGGAGGCCAGAGTATAATCTCCAGCATTAGGGCTAAGAGAAATAAGTATTTGATCCGGAACTTTTTCTAAATTTTTAACCAAAGAAAACAAAAATTCGTGCAAGCGATGCCCAGATTTTTCCAGACGCCAGGATTCAGGGAATTTAACTACTGCTTTTTTAATTATTTGGGGAAACTTACCCGCTTCCGGCACGACAAAAACTACACCTCGGATGGCATGCGAGCTCACATCTACTGCCGCATAGATTTTTGGCCTTGTATTAAACTGGGTCAGCAGACGCATAATTTAATTTTATGGTATCATGCAGGCTAATTTTTGACTATGTTTACTCCACCACACCCCGGATGCGGCGGATGCCGGCAGAAGAAGATTCTTCTTTGGCAATCCTAAATTTACCGATTTCTCCCGTACGAGTTACATGCGGACCGCCGCAAAGTTCTTGGGAAAAAGTTTCTGAGTTATCTCCCACCGTATAAACTTTAACTTTGGGCGGATATACCCCTTTGTAGAAAAACAAAGCGCCGGATTTTTTAGCCTCTTCCACTCCCATTTCTTTTGTGGTTACCGGAAAATCTTTTTGAATCGCATAATTTACCAGCTCTTCAATTTTCTTGATTTCTTCAGGGGTTAATTTTCTGGGAAACAGAAAGTCAAACCTGGTCCTTTCTACGGTTATATCCGATCCCCTTTGTTCCACTTCATTTCCGAGAACCTTGCGCAGGGCGGCATTTAACAAGTGAGTTGCGGTGTGGAGTCTGGTGACGATATTCAATTCTTTCTCATCTGTGGCCTTAAGTTCCCCGGTGTCCAATAAAAGCCCGTGCCCTCCGAATTTTTTTTCCTGGCCCGCGCGGGATTTTTCCTGATGTTTTCTGAACTGCTCATCAAACCCGTTTCTGGTCAAGGCATTTCCCTTTTCTCCGGCAAGCTCTTTAATTATTTCGTATGGCAGACCATAGGATTCGTAAAGTCTAAAAGCGGACTCGGCGTCGAGTGCCCCAGAAAATGATTTTAATTCTTTAATGCCACGTTCAAGCGTTTTGGAAAATTTCTCGCGCTCCGTAGAAAATTCATTTCTAATATTTTCATTTTCTTTCAAAAGCTCTGGATAAAATTCTCCATACTCATGCACTATGTCGTGAATGATAGCGTCAAAAACGTGTGCGGGAATATTGTACATTTTCTCGTAGACAAAAGCCCTTCGTATAAGACGACGCAAAATATAGCCGGCTTCTTTATTGGATGGCCTAACCCCATCGGCCAGGAGAAAAGCGGAGCCGCGAAGGTGATCAACGATAATTCTTTGGTGACGAGGATCAACTTCTCTTGGCAAAAGTTCCAGTAAAGGCGCAAAAAGATCAGTTTCAAAAATATTTTTCTTGCCCTGCATTACCATAACCAGCCGTTCAAATCCCCTACCATTGTCAACTGACTTTTGTGAAAGCGGTTCGTACCTCCCGTCGTTTGTTTTATTGTATTGCACAAAAACATCGTTGCCGATCTCGACAAACCTGCCGCAATCGCAATTCGGATGGCATTCTGGACCAAACTTTAAATCGTGCGGCGTGCCGAAATCATAAAACATTTCAGCATCCGGCCCAGCAGGCCCGGGCCCCGCTTCCCACCAATTTTTCTCCCGGCCATAGAGAAAAATTCGCTCGCTGACTTCTGCCTCCATGCCGACTTTTTTAAATTGCTCCTGCCACAAAGCTATCGCTTCGTCATCGCGGGGAACTTCTTCATCTCCCTTGAATGCCGTAACATAGAGTCGTCGAGGATCAATTCCTAAGCCGTCTTGTGAAGTAATAAATTCGAAGCTTAGGGGAATGGCGTGTTCTTTAAAATACCCGCCAAAACTGAAATTTCCGAGCATTTCAAAAAAGGTATTATGAAATGGATCGCCCACCTCGTCAATATCGGTCGTGCGGAAACTCTTTTGTATTGATGCAACATTTTTATTTCCGAAATTTTTTATTGGATTTGCCTGCCCTGTAAGAAACGGCTTAAATTGCTGCATGCCGGCGGTAGTTAAAAGCACCGAGGGGTCGTCGGGAATAAGCGAAGAAGAAGCGACAATTTTGTGATCGCGCTCCTCAAAAAATTTTAGAAATTTTTGGCGCAGTTCTCTTGCTTCCATAAAAAAGATTATAAGATATTTTTTGGCAAAAATAAAGGACCGATTGCTCGGTCACTTGCTATCTATATCACCAAACGACAATGATTCTTCTATCACTTTTTGTGCCTCTTCCCGTATAATTCCTCTTATTCTTTCTTCCAAACGAGCTTGCATTTCCCGCAGACGCTTCTCTACTCCTGCCCATGATTGTACGAATCTCTGCAACCCATTTTCTGAACAAAAAAATTTCTTATTTTTTTGATGGATTTCATTCACCAGACCCGTTCTTTTCAAAAATTCTAGAGCTGAAGAAAAAATCGTAATTTGTGTGGGTGTACATAAAACTTCTGGATTTTTTGCGTTGTAGAAACTTCCTGCTTTAACCATTAATTCTTTTTGCCAAATTTTTCCTCCGGCTGTTGCTATTGTGCACAAAATAAAAAACATCCATTCTAGTGCATCCACCTGTCTTGTCGTCATAGATTTCCTCTCTAGGATCTATAATGAACATACCACGATGATTTATTTTGAACAAACGTTTATTGTATGATTCCTCCACCCAGCATTTCTCCTTGGCAATAAAATACTATTGATTGCCCTGGCGTTACAGCACGCTGGGGTTCAGCAAATTTAACTTTCAGTTTATGACTTGCAGCTTGCAGCAACGTGCATTTTTGTACCGGCTGCCGGTAACGAATTCTTGCCTCGCACTTAAGGGGCAATTTGGGCATTTTCTCCGAAATCCAGTTAAAATCCGCTACTTTAAGTTCGCGTTGGAAAAGTTTTTCATCATACGGGCCTTCTCCTACTATTAAAGCATTGCGATCTGGATCTTTCCCGGCAACGTAAAAAGGAATTCCGCCTCCCCCCGAGCCCAATCCTTCCCGCTGTCCTATGGTATAGAAAGCCAAACCTTCGTGTTCACCCACTTTTTTGCCGGAAGCAGTCAAAACCGGCCCGCGTTCTGCCGGAATATAATTTTTTAAAAATTCCCGCAAATTAATTTCGCCAATAAAACAAATGCCTTGCGAATCAGGCTTGGCCGCCGTAGATAAATTATATTTTCTGGCCAGCGCCCGCACTTCTGGTTTGGTAAATTCTCCTATGGGGAAAAGACAATGGTTCAGTTGCTCTTGCGTAAGCGTCCAAAGAAAATAGGACTGGTCTTTGTTGGTGTCTTTAGCTTGTAAAAGCTTGTAGCTTGTAGCTTGTGGCTTGTGGGAACTGTCTTGAAAATTTGGATTTTGAGATTTAGAGTTTGTTTCGAATTTCGAATTTCGAATTTCGGATTTCCGTATGTAATGACCAGTTGCCACAAAATCCGCTCCTTGTTCTAAAGCTCTTTGCAAAAAAATTCCAAATTTAATGTGCCGATTGCACATCACATCAGGATTAGGGGTTCTGCCAGCTGCGTATTCTCGGATCAGGTACTCCACCACGGCTTTTTTATATTCCGCCGTTAAATCCCAAGTTTCAAAAGGAATATTTAAATGCGCGGCAACTCGCATGGCGTCATAGCGGTCTTCTTTAAAATTGCAGGGGATAGAAGGATCGGACCACATTTTAATATGAACCCCTTTAAGATCAAAACCTTTCTCTTTCAAAAGAGCCGCGGCTACCGAACTATCCACCCCGCCCGACATGGCGACAAAGACTTTCGGCTTAGCTAAATTATCTCTCTTACTTTTTCTTGACATAAACCCAAAAATATATTAAACAGATGATAGCAAAATTAGGAGGAATTTCAAGATGGATCTACAGGAAGTGCTAATGGTTGCTAAAAAGAAAGTCAACGAAGTATTTTTACGCCAATTACTTCGCTCAACAAAACCGTCCCCGGAAGCTTCCAGAATGAGTAAAGAATGGATCATTTTCCACTCAGGGTCAGAATGGAAACTCGTTGAAGGACTGCTTCGTTATCATTGCCACCATATAGTAGTCGTTGAAGAGATACTGGAAATAACAAAGTCTTACCTAATACTCACCGCTGATGGTTTCTTCATAATCAGATTTGAAGAAAATAAACTTGTCCATTTTGCTTTTCGCGGACCTACGCAGGCAGCAGAGATTGCCCTATCTATGGGACTTAATGCACAAACCTTTATTCCCACCATCAGAGAAAAGCTGGAAGAATTAGTAAGATCTGTCTAAAAACACGGGGAGATAACTTCAAGCCGTTTTTTTTAATTATAAAAAGCCCCTGCAAGGGCTTTTTATAATATATTCAAAAAATTATTTCCCGCGCCTCCTCGGCGCGGCCCGGGGCGTTTTTTAACGGCCTCGGCACGTCCCGCTTTCAGCGACACAGGCCCGGCCTAAAATGCCCGAAGAAATAGTATAAATGCTATTTCTTCCCGAGAATCTTGAACATCTTCGTGCCGCACATGGAGCAGAGACCGGTCATTGCTCTTCGCGGCCCGCCTTTACCCGGCATGGTTACCTCCTTGCCATCTTTCATGTCCCGCTTGGCTCGGCACTTTACGCAGTATGCTTGATCCATAAAAATCAACTAGTTTAGTTTCAAAAACCATAGGCAGGCGCTTTACGACCGTTTTTAGCGCTCTACCGCGCTACCCCGCCGGTAAAAGGAGGGGTCGCAATAATAAGCATAATTTAGCTTAAAACACGGAAAAAAGCAAGCTAGGTTATACACATGAACCAAGAAGAATACAAAGCACTAAAATTTGGGTATGGGCGACGGAAGGATCGAACTTCCGACCTCGTCATTATCAGTGACGCGCTCTACCACTGAGCTA
>CAYPPK010000001.1:14272-123680 GCA_964412615.1 uncultured Candidatus Saccharibacteria bacterium | reverse complement strand
ATACTTCCTCTTGCGAGTTTGCAGGGAGCTGTGTTTTTGGTAAACAGTCGCCAGGGGTACTTTCGCTGCGCCCCCCACCACTTTAATCACAATCCTTAAATGCTGAAGGTGGTAGAGAAATAAACTACACCATCGCACATTCGAATTTTGCTTAAAGTGGTGGGGGGAAGCTTTATTGCGAACTTACAGCTGCTTTTTTGCCGAGTTCCTTAACGAGGACTCACCCGTTCGCCTTAGTGTTCTCCACTAACCCACCTGTGTCGGTTTTCGGTACGGTTAACTTTTGCTTTCCGCCTTGCGGCGGACCTAGACGATTTTCTTGGAAGCGCGCTTTACCAAATTTTGCCAGCCTTGCGGCAAGCAATTTTCACAACACTTGAAATCGGGCTTTACCCCCATCGGCGGATTTCCCTGCCGATATTTCTTATGCTTTAAACGTCAAATCCATAATGCGCTTGGCATACTGCGCTTCGTCACGCCATCGGATCAAAAGCTAGTGCAGGAATATTAACCTGCTGTCCATCGGTTGCGGCTTTCGCCATTGCCTTAGGACCGACTAACCCTCAGTTGATTGCCATTGCTGAGGAAACCTTGGGTTTTCGGCGGCAGAGACTTTCACTCTGCTTGCGGTTACTAGTGCCAACATTCTCTCTTCCAATCGCTCCAGTGGCCCTCACGGGTCCACCTTCACTGCAATTGAAATGCTCTTCTACCACGCATGGGCTTCATTGAGGATGGGTGCGAGTTCGCTCTCTGGCGAATTTTATCGCACCCTATGTTATCTGGACGGGGGTACCCGATTTGAACGGGCGTCCTCGCGACTAGCAGTCGCGCGAGCTACCTGGCTGCTCTAACCCCCGACGCAGATTGTTGTAGTTGGTTGGTGGGCGGTGCAGGGTTCGAACCTGCGGCCTCCTGCTCGTAAGGCAGGCACTCTGCCGCCTGAGCTAACCGCCCATCCAACTGGTGGAGAGGGGCCGTGAGGGGTTGTCCCGCACGGCCCATGTTTCCAGCTGCCAATGATGGCCAGCTGGAACACGTGCTCCCCGCGATAGGTCGGGGCAATGGGTCTGCCGCCCCATTGCCCCGAGGAGAGACCGGGCCACGGGTGTAGCCGATGGTCTCTCCGTGAACTAAAAGACCGAAGGGAGGATTCGTCACCTCCGTTTAACAGCTAGGGAGTTGCCGGACTCAACCGCGGGAATCGCGGTCTTACTGGTCTCCTTTGCTGAACACCACTGGCGATGCCAGTGGCCCCGGGCTCCTCGCTTGCGCGAGTTCTGCTTTCCCGGCTTCGGCATGAGACGGCGGCTTCAAACTCCCCGCCCGTTAAGGCGAGGCTCGCCCCTCCGGTGGCGGCAGATTTTAGAATCTGAAGCCGCCGTCTCTAATAAAGAACTATTCATAATGCTAATTTCTTAGCCAGCTCGCTATGGTCGACGGTATGCAGATTTGAAACGCTCAAATGTTGCCAGCGCGCATGGTGTGTCAAGGCTTTCTTTTCCTGCTGTCCGCAGGACATACGCCTTGACAGGCGCGGCAACTTTGTGCGAGTCAAAAATCTTCGCTGGAGATTTTTGACGATTTCAAATCTGCATACCGAGACCAAAATAGCGAGCACATTTTTCCTCAATGAAGCCCACGCATCCGTAGCTTCGGTACTCGGCTTGAGCCCCGTTGAATCTTCGGCGCAGAATCTCTAGACGAGTGAGCTGTTACGCACTCTTTAAAGGATGGCTGCTTCTAAGCCAACCTCCTCGATGTCTATGAAATTCCACCGCCTTTGACACTTAGCCGAGATTTAGGGACCTTAGCTGACGATCTGGGCTGTTTCCCTCATGCACGATGGAGCTTAGCCCCCACCTGCTGACTCCGGAAATAAAAGTATGCGCATTCAGAGTTTGGTTGGTCTGCCTGGCTTTCGCCATTACAGACCATCCAGTAGCTTTACCTCGCACACAATGTGATTCCGGGCTAGCCCTAAAGCTATTTCGAAGAGAACCAGCTATTTCCAGGTTCGATTAGCTTTTCACTCCTTACCACAAGTCATCCGAAGGCGTTGTACGACCCACCGGTTCGGGCCTCCCTCTGGTGTTACCCAGAGTTCACCCTGCTCATGGTAAGCTCACCTGGTTTCGGGTCTTTTGAATTCTACCTAAAACCAAAGAGTTGGCCTGCCTTTTAGGACAAACCCACTCTCTGATTTTGTCGCGCTATTAACACTCGGTTTCCCTATGCCTTCGTGCTGTTCAGCACTTAGACGAGTAAAATCCAAAAACTCGTTGGCTCATTCTTCAATAGGCACACCGTCACCCTTGCGGGCTCCGGTTCCTTGTAAGCGTATGGTTTCAGGTACTATTTCACCGCCCTCACCGGGCTGCTTTTAACCTTTCCCTCACGGTACTTGTTCACTATCGGTCTTCGGAAGTATTTAGCCTTGGGAGTCTAGTCCTCCCTGCTTCCTGCCCAGTCATCGTACGGGGCAGTACTCAAGAATAGTAACTAGGAGCATGCAACATCTTTCATTTACGGGGCTGTCACCCTCTTTGGCCGGCCTTTCCAGGACCGTTCTATTAGATAAGTCGCAACTTGTTGCTCCCCCGGATCGCTCCGAGCGTCACCATCTTCCAACTGCAAATCCTTTTGTTAGTAAACTAACTGAAAATTTGCTCTGGGCTGTTCCCTCTTCGCTCGCCGCTACTAAGGGAATGAGAGATACACAAGTTGGTGCTCGCTAGCGTTATCAATCGGCACCAATTTGAGTATCTCGTTCTTTTCTTTTCCACCGCTTACTGAGATGTTTCACTTCAGCGGGTACGCATCTGGCTTGCGCCAGATAATGGAATTTAAAGCTCCATTGGGTTTCCCCATTCGGACATCGCCGGATCAAAGGTTGCTCGACACCTCCCCGACGCTTATCGCAGTCACGCTACGTCCTTCATCGCCTTCCGAAGCCAAGGCATCCACCATACGCCCTTAATTATTACCCACCCAAATCAATTCATAATTTGCATAGAATGGGCGAGGCTCGCCTTTGGGCGGCCCACCCAAATCAAAGCATATTTGATTTGGATCGCAGACAACCGCTTGTCTGCATTTTTTGGCTTCATCCCACACATAATTTTTATGTGTGAGCTTCATCCCACCACATAATTTTTATGTGTGGAATGAATTACAATTTTTTACCTGTATTTAATTTTCAAGATTCTATCCGTTGGCCCCATACATAAGTTATTATGTGTGGGGTTATCACCCCTCCGATATCCATTTCTCTAATAGGACATGGGGACGAGAGACAACTTAAAAGCCGCTGTTCGCGGCTCATCTTACCAAGCAACAGGAAAATGTTGGCTATTAGCTGGTATTTAGAGCCGTTTTTTCTCTTATTTTGGTAATCTTTTCCATTGCTATCTATTATACTTCTCCCTAAAAATAATGTCAATTACTAAGCCAAATCCACACCTGGTGGACAAAAAAATCCGGAGCTACGCTCCGGTTGGCTGAGGCTTTGGCTTGGCAATATTATATTTATGCAGCTTGTTATAAAGGGCCTTGAGGCAAACACCAAGCATGGATGCTGCTTTCTCTTTATCATTTTCTGCAGCCAAAAGAACCTGCTTAATATAATGCGCCTCAATTTCTGCTAAAGTGCCGATATATGGAAGAAAGCCTTTCTGATCCAGGGGGACAGAATCAAGAATCGCCAATTTCCTGTATACAGTACAAAACCCAATGCCAAGACGATGAGCAGCAATTTTTTTATCGCCTCTGGCTAAAAGCAGTTGCTGCTTCATATAGCGAAGTCTAAGTTCAACCAGGGAGCCATTAAAGGGAAGAAATTCACCCTCTTTCAAACTTATTGCTATTTTTAGAAAACGACATACTTTTGGGGAAGCGATTTCTTGGACCGCTATATCTTCCATAACACAACTCCTTTCCTATAGTTCTAGCACTATACTACCAAAAAAAATAACTAAATCAAATCCAAAATCCGTCTGCCAGCTGGCAGACGGATTTTAAAGGACAAAAATCCTGTTGTCTTATTTTCGCAGTTCTCCCTTGATTCGGTCAACAAAAGAGGCGGCTGCATCCTTGCCTCCCAAGCCGAAAGAAATGCCAAAAGCCAAAGCCAGCGCTGCCACCAGTCCGGTAACCACTGTCTGCAGCAAAGCAGTGGCAATGCCAAGCTGTAAGAGAGCTGCCACGAAAGCAAATACCCAAATAGCCCAGCGAGCCACTACTCCCACCAGAGATCCTCTGTATCCGGCCGCTTCTACTGAACCGCGAACCAGGCGCTCCACCACCGTGGATACCAGGGCGGCAATAATTAGGATAAGCGCGGCTACGATTACATTAGGAATATACAAAAGGACATCGCGCAGGAAATCGGACACGGCCTGCAAACCAAGTATGTTTACCGAAGCCAGGAGGAAGACCACGATCAAAAACCACTTTACCAATCCTCCTAAAAAAGCGCCGGAGTTTAGCCGCCAACCGCCTCTTTCCATAGCTCGCTCCACGTCCAATTTGGAAAGAAGATGATCCACTTTGAGGGCGCGCACTACTTGTTCTACCAGTTTGCCCAGTGATACGGCTACAATCCAGCCGATGATAAAAACTATAACGGCGCCAATCAAAAGCGGGACAAAATTGGTCACCGAGGCCCATACTTGCTGTAGGGAGGCAACAATCACGTCTCCCCAAGTTTGTAATACCATAGGTTATTCAATTAAAAATAAAAAATTAAGAATAAAAGTTATTGTGCACAATAACCATCTACCATGATTTACCCCAAACAAGGGTACGACCTTTTCCCGCAAGGCAAAAGCGAGTTGATTTAATGGCTTAATTTCATTATAATATTCCGGTAGAAGTAATAAAGAAAAGTTATCCACAGAGTCCGCTCGCTTGTCTGCTTTCCCGCCGTCTGCTCTAGTGCTTAGCCTGCTTCGCTTGGACAAATTATCCTCGCTCGTCGGTGGGAGCCCCTCAGTGTTCTCCGCTTAGCTGAAACCTTTAAATGTTTGTATCTTTAAATTTATAGGTCTGAATTAGAGGAAATAGACAGAGATTGTTTGGCGGAGCCCCTGTTTCCCAGCCCTCCTTGCTTCGGTAATTTGTAGCCGAGCTACGCAAGTTCGCATACGAGCAGAACAGCTCTAGCAGACCGTTCACTAAAAGATTTTTCTTGTGGTAGCAGCTCAAAAGCTGCCGTAAAAATGACGAAGCCCGCGAGGAGCGCTGGGCTCGTCGCGGGCGTGTTATTTCTTCCTTCCGGGAAGGCTGGAAGCACGAATTGGTTCTCGACCGATTTGAATCGGCTCAGGTGAGCCGTTCAGGAAATGCTTCTTGATCTCCTCCCCAGTCACAGGCCCTTCGACACCGGCCTGGTTGAACAGCGCTATCGCGCCAGCCGGGCACCTGCAGTGGAAAAAGTCAATATAATTTGTAATTTAAAATCGTTATGCTTTCCATAAACGACTTAGAACCAGGTTCCCTAATTGAACTTGACGGTGTCCCCTATCAGGTTCTTGAAGTTGCCCACCAGCACATTGGCCGGGGCGGGTCTTCGGTGCAGACCAAAATCCGGCATTTGAAAACCGGACAGGTTCTTTCGCGCAACTTCAAGCCGGCAGATATGTTTAAGGAGGCTGATGTGGAAAAACGCCCTTTGAAGTTTTTATTCCAACATCGGGGTGAATATACATTTATAGATCCGCAAAAGCCGAATGAGCGCTTTCCTGTGAGGGAAGAATTTATTGGCGAGAACAAAAAATGGCTAAAACCAAATACCGAAATTACTGCCGTATTCTTTAATGAAGAGCTGCTTACTATTATTTTGCCAATCAAGATGGATTTTGAAGTTACCGAAGCTCCTCCGGGGGTTCAAGGCGACCGTTCCTCTGCCGGAACAAAAACAGCGACCCTGGAAACCGGAGCCGCTGTTCAAGTGCCCTTATTTATAAATACGGGGGATATAATTCGCATCAATACGGAAAAAGGAGAGTATGTGGAGAGGGTAAAAAAGGCCTAATCCACGCCCTAACTCCGTCTTTTGCGGTATAGGGTTATCTCGCGGCAACGCCTTCGGCTTACCGATCGGACATCTGAGTATTTCTTTGAGTTAGAGCGAGGTTAAGGTTTTGTAACCAAAAATCCGTCGCCTGATGGCTCGGATTTTTGGACAAAGCCCTTAAAATTTTATTACATCTCCGGGTTTTACTATTTTGCTATTTTCTTTTGCTTCTCTTTTTTTATTTTCTGTCGTTTTTATTTCTTCTTTATGATTTTGATCAGTTTTGAGTACTTCGCGCAAAAGCTCTTTTAATCCGGGAAATTTATTTGGAGATTTTTTTTCTTCGTTCGTCGGACTTTCTTCTTCTATTTTGGGCTCCAAAGAAGAAAGTGAAATAGGCTTTACTCCCGAAGCCGACCGCACCACGGGTTGCGAGCGTATCCCCATTTTTATTTCTTCCTTTTTGCTGGGCGTTTTCACGCGTTCATCCTCCCGTCGCTTATTGCGCTGAAAATTATTTCCTTTGGGCATAGCGGGACGATTCCCAATTCTATCAGGAACTGCCATTGGCTCCTTTCTATCTTGGTTTTGGTTATAAGAAGGCCGAGTCTCCTTACTTGCTGCTCCAAATTCAATTCCCAGTCCTTCTAGAGACTGGCTGTATTTTTCCCGGCCAACTTTAGGCATGCGTTCGGGAATAGGAATAAGTTTGCCCTCTTCTATCTGCTTAAGACAGGACATGCAATAAACCGGCCGGCGGCCATCGGGCTTAAACGGCACGGTGGCGGTTTTGCCGCAGTTCCAGCAAGGAGTTTCTATAAGTTGGCCTGGCGGCAGAGCTGGGGTTCCGCTGCTCCCCCTCTCCTCTAATTCTCCAGAAAGTCCACTCCAGCGTGAAATTTTATCTTCCACTTCTACTCTTGGTTTAGCATAACGCTGCCGCGAAACCTTGATGATTTTCTCCCGCACTTCCGGATCGGTTTCAAACTGCAAAGGGGGCAGCGTAACGGAAGAAAACGGCCGAGAAGTAACTCCATCCACCATTAATTTCAAATAAACATGATGGTTGGGAAGATTTATTATATCCTGTCCCATGAACTCGGGAGTAAATTCCGGCTCCAGAAATTCGGCATCCGTAGCTCCCACCCGAAATGTAATCATAGTTCCTACGTTACCAAATACCGCGTCGCGGACTTTAGTGGAGACATCAGTTACCAACTGCCCTACATATTGATGCGCGATAATAATGTTTAGTCGGTATTTTCTTGCTTCGGATAAAATGCTGGCAAAAGAATCGGTAGCAAAATTCTGGAACTCATCCACATATAAATAAAAATCCACCCGTTCGTCTTCCAGAATTCTCACGCGTTCCATGGACGCGAGTTGTATTTTGGTAATAATCATGGCGCCCAAGAGCGCGGAATTATCCTCTCCTATTCTTCCCTTGGAAACATTAACCAGAAGGATCTTCCGGGAATTCATGATCTCTGGGATATTAAGCGTGGATTTGGGCTGGCCTACGATATTGCGGATAAAAGCGGTATTTAAAAACTGGTTTACCTTATTTTGAATTGGAACTATGGCTTCGTTTCTAAATTGATCCCGCCAGGTCTCGTATTCATGCACCCAGAAGGATTTTACTACCGGATCTTTGACGTTGGCAATTATTTTTTGCCGATAGTCCTTGTCTACCAAAAGACGCGGAATCCCCAAAAGCGTGGTGCCGGGAGTATCCAAAAGGGCCATGATGCAATTTTGCAGAATGTATTCCATGCGGGCCGACCAGACATTGGCCCAGATTTTAGTAAAAATGCCCAACAAGTCAGACACTACCAAGTGTTTGTATTTTTGATCCGGTACTTCCAAAACATTAAATCCGATGGGAAATTCCGTATCAACGGGATTGAAATAAATTACATCGTTGGTTCGCTCTGGCGGAATTTGCGAGAGAACTTCCTCCACGAATTCACCGTGCGGATCAATTATGGCCAAACCTCTTCCCGCTCGGATATCTTGCAGCGCTAAATTTTTAAGAAGCGCGGTCTTGCCCACTCCGGTCTTGCCGATTACATACATATGCTGGCGGCGATCTTTGGTTTTAATGCCAAAAACCCGCTCATTGCCGCGGAAATTGCATTTGCCTATATAAATAATATCTTTTTCGTTTTTGGCCATGGGTCAGGTCGCTATATTATAACATTTTTGGCCAAGCATTTAAACCCTAGCTTCTAGGGTAGGCATGGAAAGGATGAACTCTTTTACCACTGTAAAATTAAGAAATTTGAGTTGTCAGCCATTCTTTATGTTCACGACTTAGGCGGGACATGGCAATCACGCAGATTTTTGGCACGGCC
Organism: uncultured Candidatus Saccharibacteria bacterium; assembly: GCA_964412615.1. Classification (GTDB taxonomy): domain Bacteria; phylum Patescibacteriota; class Minisyncoccia; order Sungbacterales; family HO2-52-23; genus CAYPPK01. The sequence goes on along the minus strand of CAYPPK010000001.1, from coordinate 115,310 downwards.
TTCATATTTCTGATGATGTCTTCAATTTCCTGCACTTTTTGATCAACAGTCTGCACCAGCATTACTATCTCTTTTGTTTCTGCTGCTTCGCCCTTGCCGCGGTTCATGGCAAAAGCGGGAAAAAAATGAATATTCCCCGCGGCTCGGCGAGCCAGCAAAGCTTTGCCCAGCGATCTTGCTTGTTCTTCGTTATGACAAGTAATATATAGGAAAACCATAAATTTGATCTCCCTCCTAACTAGCGACCTTTTAATTTTTAATGGGGACTTTTCTTAACAAAGAAGAATGAAATTTCTCTGGAAAATAAGACTTTATATCAATCAATAGAATGCGAGGAATTGCCCTCTTCCTTATCTTCTCTTTAAGGTCTTTTTTTAACCACTTCTGATCATACCCCAGGCAGATAATATCCGGCTTATACCTCTTTAACACCATATAACTACCTTGTACTTTATCACCCAAAATTGCTTTGGCAACCAGTTTTTTCAAGGCCCGCATTCTCTCTTTTTCTGATTGAAGTAGCGTCTTTTTTTTAAGTTGAGCGACAACTTTATGAGGAGCCACCACGGCCACAACTTCACCGTATTTTTTTGCCTGCTTCAGAAAATAAATATGCCCTTGATGCAATTTATCAAAAACCCCAAAAACCATTACCTTCTTTTTTTTCATCCCACACATAACTTTGTGCCGGTTTTCCCCAACAACAAAGTAGCTATAAGTATTTTATGCAAAGCTGATTGTATATCTTGCCCAGGGTTATGTGTGGGATTCATAGAATTTCTGCTTGATAACATGGCTCGCAGTAAACTATATCAGGCCGGTCAGATTTAAATGTTGTAAAAAAATCATTCGGGCAATGCTGCTGGCCGTGAAAATGAGAGGCTTGATTCTCATATTTTCCATCCTTGCTTTTTGTCCCACCGCACATACATTTTCTCCTAAAATAGTGGGGATAATTACGGAGTTTTAGGCGACGATTGTGCCGACAAATCCAACAAAGCCGCGGGAGAGGGATTCCATTTTGTTTGAGAAGAGAAAATTCGGGCTCAATAAAACGATAAGCCTTGCCGCAACTGAAACATTTTATTATTTCTTTCAAGACGGAGTCGGTTACATCTTTTATATGATCAGGAAGTTCCTCGGCAGCAATTGTGGTTCGAAACTCGTGAGGGCTTGGATCTCGCCATAAGTATCCCTGCCGGAGTGCTTCTTCTTTTGTTAGCGGAAAATAATCTTGCGCTAAGCTTTCGTTATAAGCAATTAAGGAAAATTCCGGAGGAAAATACTCGCCATATTTATAAATATGTCCTCTATTATCCTGATACGGCACCTCGTCCATGTGTTTAATAATTTTTTCCCGAAGATTAAAATAATCTTCCTTTGAGTATTGCTTGTTCAAGATGCAGTATTGCTTGTTGCGTAGTCCAATACAACCAAATAGATTAGAGGACGACCCGCATCTCATAGAATACTCAATATCAAAAACCTCCGGCCAGCATACTGTTGAAAATTTGACTTCTCTCCCGCCAAGTCCAACCTCACAGGCTTCGTATATTAATTCACACTTATCCCCCCAGTCCATATAGTCATAGGAATCTTTCACTCCTCTATAAACTTCCTGGCAATATTTTGAGTCCTCGGTCTCGGTTACGCCAAAACACCACTGGACGTTTTTGCTGTTATGGATATGGTCTCCGGTAGAATTAACATTGTGTACTCCATGATAATATTTTTTCGGATTACTTTGCCAAAAACTTTCTACACGTTTAGCGATAGAAACTAAATTTGCGTAGGAGCCAAGATCTATTCTATTGAGTTCCTCAAAATATTGCTCTTTAGAATACGGCTGATTAAAAATGTAGTACTGCTTGCCGCGCAGATTTATACATCCAAAACAATAAGAACAGCCCGTAAGGTCCTTAGAAAACCAGATATTGTTTGAATCATCTATATGATGAGAGAAAAATATCTTGTACGAATTGCCGACTTCAAAAGAATCATAGGAAAGTTCGGTTTCTGAAGTCATACTAATGTCAGAACAATTCCGGCAGTTATAGGCACTAACCATATACAGAGAATCTTCTATATTCCCGACGTTAAAACACAAATAGCAGTTCCTCGAATCTCCACAATTATCAGAATAATCCGAATTTATCAGGCGAAGTATATTGCGTGCAGGAAATGGTACTTCGTGCATCAGTTCTCTAAACTGCTCAAAGAAAGGCCGCGAGAAATCATAATCACGACCGTAGTCCATGGGATCCCAACCGTCTGACCACCAGAAATCACGCTCATAAACCCTTAGGTTGGCCTGCGGCGGAATGCCGGAAAAGATTTCTTTCCCGTCATGCGCGTCTTTCACCCGAAAAAGATTGCGCTCGTTTCTGGATACTGCCCGCCGCTGAAATCTGCACTCCGGGCACCAAGTCGGCGGAGGAACTTTAATTTTTTCATAGAACGCAAAATCTTCCGGCTCAATGATGAAGTTTTGTTTGCAATTTTGGCAAATTTTGGTTTCTTGGTTCATTACACTTTATGTATCACAACCCGGTATAAAATAAAACCAAGGGCTAACGCGCCTAGTCCTTTCCACCAAAGACCTTTGGTCCAAATTTCCTGACTAAAGGAAAGCAGCGCAAAAAAGACACCATAGGCGGATAAAAAAATCCAAATGCGTTTCGTGAGATTTGCAGTCATAATTAAATCAGTGGTTCGGGTGGAGACTCGTAGCCATTCGCATTGTCGGCGGAAGTGGCAGAAGAAGTATTGCCATTTTTCCTGAAAATCACCGCCTCTTCTTCCTCTTTGAGCATTTTTTTAACTTCCTCCACGTGCATGGCGTATTTTTGATGGGAAGCCTCTATAATTTTGCTTTTGTAAGAAGGATGCGGAGCCGGAAGAATCTTAAGAGTTTCGGCAGAAAAAGGATCATAGGTCTCTCCGTCAATTGTTTCTTTGATATAAAATTCCTGCGTGCCTAAGTTAATCATGTCTTTGGCCTTGAAAACCGGAGTCATTTCGGATTCCAGTTTGGCCGCGTCATCGCCCCCAACCCGGAAAATAATAATATTGGCCACATTACCCAAAACAGTAGCCAGCACTTCAGGTAAAAGCTGAGCGGTATATTGGTGAGCGACGGTAAGGTTAAGCCCGTACTTGCGCGCTTCAGAAAAAAGATTGGTAAAAGAATCGGTTACTAAATTATGGAACTCGTCTACATATAGATAAAAGTCCGTTCGTTTTTCCTCCGGCATGCCGGCCCGCGCCATGCCGGCCTGTTTGATCTTGGTAATAAACATGGAACCGAAGAAACTGGAATTTTCCTCTCCCAGTTTGCCCTTGGAAAGGTTAATCAGAAGGATTTTTTTATTGTTCATTATCTCCTCCAAGTCAATTTTATTTTCTTTCTGGGCAAAAATATTGCGCAGCATGGGCATGGAAAGAAATTGGCCGAGTTTATTTACCAAAGGAATGATGGCGTCAGTATCAAACTTCTCCGACCAATCGGCGAATTCTACCGCAAAAAAGCGCTTTACCATGTCATCGGTAATGTATTCAATGACTTTTTGGCGATACGGTCGGTCAGTTAGCATGGAGATCATACCCCGCAAAGTCGCCTCGGGATAATCCAATAAAGCCAAGGTTGTAAAGCGAAAAACATGCTCCAGGCGCGGGGTCCAGTTGGCTCCGAATTGTTTTTCCATGACTTCAATCAAACCCTGCGCCATTTGATGCTTTAAATCAGGCGGCACTTTTTGCAAGGGGTTAAAAGAAATAGGCCAATCGGCGTCGGCCGGATCAATCAAAATCACGTCTCCAACGCGCTCTTCCGGAATAAATTTTAAAACTTCTTCTATCACGTCTCCGTGCGGGTCAATCAAACAAACCCCATGGCCGTAAGCAATATCCTGGCGTGCCATAAGTTCCAAAAGTTTTGATTTGCCCACTCCGGACTTGCCCACGATATAAACATGGCGCCGGCGGTCTTTGCGCCTGATGCCAAAAATATATTTCTTGGATTCCAGAGGCGCCTCGTAATTGGTGCGGCCGATAAAAGAAACCTCCCGCGGATCTATTTGCTGGTAGACCGGCAACTCGGGAGGCGGCGGAGCGTATTTATTTAGATGTATCCTGCCTTCTTTCGGCATAGACATGCTATCTATTTTTTAATTCCAGGCAGATTAGGTTCTTCCCCTTCTTCCCCGTAAATAGGCAAACCAGCCGGAGGACCAATTTTTTTGGCTTCTATTCGCTTAATAAGGGGCCCAGTCAGAACTATGTTGGTTGGCGGATGATAAATAGTGGCTAGCTCCTCCACATTAAGCACATAACTTGCTTCTTTGCGCTGACCGGTAAAACCCCAGTCAGCAAATTTCATTTGCAGCAATTTGCCGGTAAAAGTGTCCTCATGCATCCAGCGCTGGCGGTAATTAGCATAAATACGGTCTTTTCTATCTTTGACCCTGTGTTTGGGGAAAACATAAGGAGGGTCCCACATGCTGGAAGTGGTCCAAGCTTTTACATTGTGCTTGAATTTATTTAAGGCTTCGGAAGCATACTGATTAAAAGAGGAAAAAACTCCCCGCCTGGCAAAATGCATGCTGTATACTTCTTTCTTAGCAATATAAAGATAGCGAATAACCGTATCAAAGCCGGGCTTGCTGATATTGCGCTCAATTGCCTTCATGGTTTCCATTTCCCCCGGCGTCCGCTCGGTAAAAGCAATTTTGCCGCTGGCCGTAGAAAATTCGGTCCTAACTTTCTCTTTTAATACCTGTACTAATTTTTCCGACTCCTTTTTCCAAGAATCATCGGTAGGGCGAATTAAAATCTGCACCATAATATTTTCCTGCGGCGTAAGTTTGTTTAAGTTTTCCAGCAGGGTTGCCACCGGATCCAGCTGCTGCTCTTCCTCATTTGCTTCAAAATCGTAAAAAGTGCGGATAGGATAAGCGTCTTGTTTAGCCAAGATCAACTCGTTGCCAAAAAAATTATAACCAAGCGCTTCCACCTCTTCTACTTTTTCGGGAAAACGATGGATGTAATCTTCACCTACTTCGGTAATTTCAATGTCCGGATAATGGGCGTAAAAAGCCGACTGCACCATGTTTTTATTTTTTTCCGGAACCCGCAAATAAAAATGGATCTCTCCGCCAAAACTAACCACTTCGCAGCAAAACCACATGGAGGTCTCTCCTTCCCAATACTTATCTTTCACTTGGCCGGGAGAATTTCTCATGGCGTGCATGGACATAAAAATCTGCTCCATGGCCCGGGGGCTTTTGCGGAGTTCGCGAGGAACGCGCATTTCCAGCATCACCCACTTAATGGATTTTTTAAAATAATCCTGCACGTAGGCCATCCAGATAGAAAATGCCAAATAAACCAAAACAAGAAAAAGCCAAAGCCACCAGAGCGAAAAGATCCAGGTTTGGACCGCAAAAATTATTTGCAATAGGTCAAGCATGGCCAAACAAAAACCTGGTATAATTATACCAGGTTTTTGTTAAATAGCCCAGGACTCTAGGCCAAGGTGTATTCGTCGTCAGCCCGCTTAAATAAAGATTTATCTTGCAGATTGAGCAAAATAGTGGGTGGTTTGACAAACCTCTTTTCCAATACCTTTTTTATAACTTCGTCTTTGCTTAATGGTTTGCCGGCTTGTTTAAATATCGATACCAGGATTTCTCGCACGGTTCCCGGTTCATAACCCCATTCTTGCAAAGCATAGAGCCCTCTTCCCACCAAAACAAAACGGTTGTCTTTAATCAGTTCGTTGTGCACGGTTTGCGGATGAGCTTTGCGTTTGTTCCAGCCCAGATGATTAATGGCATCAGCGACTTCCCGGAAGTGCATGGGCTTTTTGGTTTTAGAAAGTACCAAGTAAGCTTTGTCCTTCACCCCTCGGGGGTTTATGGTTGGCCAGCTGGTCAAACCGTATTCGCCGTAAGGATTTTTGCGGATGTCCCGAGATATTCCAAGCTGCGCTTCGTGGATATTGGGCGTTAATTCCTTTCCAAAAATTTCAGTGGCGAATTTTGCCACCACCCCTTGCAGCTCGGGCCGAGGCAAAGGCTGGCCGCATTCCATTAAATGAGTTTTAGCTTTTTCTACTATTTTTTCCGCTGCCAAAGCCGCATTTTTATCCGTCGCCCAGCGACGATGCAAATGATTGTTTTCAGGCAGCTCGGAAAATGCTTTCCCTATTTTTAAAAGTAAAACCAGATGCGGAACTTGCCGAGAATTTTCAACCATAGCAATGAAATGATGTTCGGCAATGACTCCTCCCCAATTTTGAAAATGATTTTCCAGAGCAGCCAAAGTCGGCTCTATTTCCTGATAGTTTTCAGGTTTAGCCAAATGTTTTAAAGCATCGGCTTCAATTTGGCGCACTCGCTCCCTGGTAATTTTGTATTCCCGGCCGATTGCTTCTAAAGTTTTCTTTTTCCCTCCCCGCAGACCAAAGCGTTTTTCCACCACGTCGCGCATACGCTTAGTAGGCAGCTTTTTTAGTAGCGTTCGGGTCGCCTCCTCCGGTCTTATGGGTAACATGAGTTGAGTCATGTATTGATATTAGCAAAGCAAGAATATCACATTACTTCTTTTTTGTCTACCCCGCGCCAAATTTAGACCCTTCTTTGCCGCTGGGTCCAGTTATTCCACACCACCAGCAAAGGGCTGGCGACAAAAATGGAAGAATAGGTTCCAAAAATGATTCCCAGCATCAAGGCTAAAGAGAAATATTTAGTAGTTTCCCCTCCCAGTATAAAGACAGCAGACAAAACTAACAGCACCGTTAAAGACGTATTAAGAGAACGAGCAACAGTCTCTTTTATGCTGGCATTTACTATTAAGGCAAATACTTCCGGCCGCATTTCTGATCCTGCCAAGGCTTTTTGATTACGCAGATTTTCTCTGATTCGGTCAAATACTACTATGGTATCGTGTACGGAAAAGCCCAGAATTGTCAAGAGAGCGGTGATAAAAAGAGTATCCACTTCAACTCCTTTCCATTCTCCCAGAAAAGCAAAAATACCGGTGGGTATAACAACATCGTGGATCAAAGCGATAATTGCCACCACTCCGTATTTCCAGGAAGACACCGGGTTAGAGACCTTGCGGAAAGCCCAGGCAATATACAAAATTATTGCCGCAATCGCCAAAGCTAACGCCAGAATTGCTTTTTGCCTAAGCTCGGCGCCGATAGTTGGACCAATGGTATCAAACCGCAATTCTTCCGCTTCGCCAAAAGCCTTCAACTTATTTAAAATAGCTTGATGTTCGTCTTCGCTGGCATGCCGGAAACGCAAAATCATTTCTTTTTCCCCACTAGGCTGAATTTGCACGCCGTCTATTATGGAAGCCAAGTTTTCTCGCACAGCGGCGCCGGAAGGACGATCCTGCAAAAATCTGATTTCCAGCAAAGATCCCCCGGTAAAATCAAGACCAAAATTGAGGCCCCAGACGGAAACGGCAACGATGCTTGCCAATACCAAAAAACCGGAGATGGAAAGAAAGATATATTTTTTACTGATGATATTCATATTAGATTTATCTAGTAACTCCGCTCAGGAACAGAACTTTCCAGTTTTGTAATTTTCTAGTCATAACCGCGAGCAAAAGAGTTCTGGTGACCCAAATGGCGGAAAACATGGAAACCAGAATTCCAATAGAAAGGGTCAAAGCAAATCCTTGCACCACGCCGGTGCCCATCCAATAAAGAATGGCCGAAGTTATTAAACTGGAAACATTGGAATCGCGAATAGAAGTCCAGGCGCGACCAAATCCTTCTTTTACCGCTTCCTCCAGTGCTTTTCCTTTTTTTAATTCTTCTTTTAACCGTTCAAAGATAAGCACATTGGCGTCTACGGCCATACCCACTGAAAGAATAAATCCGGCAATGCCGGCTATGGTCAGTGTTACCGGAATCAACTTAAATACGGCCAAAACAATAGCTGCGTAAAAAAGAAGAGCAAACACTGCGAGAATCCCCGGCAGGCGATACCAAAAAATCATAAAAAGTGCCACCGCCAGGAATCCATAAACTCCCGCTTGTATGCTTCTTTGCAAGGATTCCTGCCCCAAAGCAGGACCCACGGTCTGCTGGACGATTAAGGAAATGGGAACCGGCAAGGCGCCGGCATTAAGGCGCTGCACTAATTCTTTTGCTTCCTGCGGCGTAAAGCCGCCGGAGATTTGCGCTTTCCCGTCTTTGATTTCTTCCCGCACTATGGGAGCGGAAATAGGAGTTCCGTCAAGAAAAATAGCCAAGCGTTTTTCAATGTTACGCGCCGTTAGTTCCGCAAAAATTCCCGCTCCTTCAGAAGTCAGCTCCAGGCCGATATATGGTTGGTTGGAAGTAGAATCAAATTCCAGAGTTGCTTTTTTTACAAATCTGCCGGTAAGCGCAGTCGGTTTAAATAAAACATTTGCTTCCGGCGTAAGTTCCCCTTCGTTTTGTGTTTTTAAGATTGCTTCCACCTCTTCAATCCCCCGTTCTTCTCTGAATTCCAGAAACGGGGTTTCTCCTATTAACTGAATTGCGGCATTTACGTCTTTGATGCCGGCAAGCTCTACAATCAACCGCTGTTCCTCTCCAGCGCGCTCAACTTGCACCACTGGTTCGGCCACTCCGAAAAGATTTACCCGGCGTTCAATAACATTGCGCACCGACTCCATGGATTCAGCTCGCTCCCCGGCCGGGATATTTTCCACCTCGGCCTTATATACCAAATGCGTCCCGCCTTGGATATCTAATCCCAAACGATAGGGAAAATTAAACGGTGGCGGCAAATTATAACCGGTCATTTTCCCAAAATAATCGGCAAAGTCAAAAATACCCAGACCCAATCCCAGCAGTAAAAAGACAACGCCAAAAATACGCGCCAATCCGGGCTTTAATCCTTTTTTGCCTTTTTTGGCATTTGCCATGACCCAATCAAAATACCAGAGGGCGACCCCTCTGGCAAGATTTAAAAAATTGCCATTGGAAAAAAATTATAGTAAGAAAAAAGTAGACCCTTTAAAGGAGCATGCGATGAAGGCCCATAGATTCCCCTGGGGAATCAAGCAAGATGCAGATATTGCAATTGTAGATTGCCGTTCAAAATCTATGCCGTTAATTGCAGAGGCCTGCCGAGAGGTAGGAATGTGCGCAAGGATTTATACGGTTGAGGAATTCTGCAAAGAAGCCCTCAGGGCAAGCAATCTTCGGATAGTAATTTTATCAGGCGGCCCAGACAGTATTTATCAACATAATGCCTTAAGAATTCCAAAAGAGATTGTTGAACAGCTGCTCACGCGCGGAGTAAAATTTCTGGGAATTTGTTACGGTGCCCAGCTGCTGGCTGATCTCTTTGGTGGAGCCGTAAAAAGAGCGGCACAAACAGAATCAGGACCTACTGAACTTACAATTACAAGTGATTTTGCTGAATACTTCGGCGGCCAGGTGGTGATGAACCATGGAGATGAAGTATCAATTCTTCCACCGGGATGGAAAAACTTTGGAAGCACCGAAAGTTGTCATCATGCCCTCTTTGGCCGAGAGGACCGCGCAATCATATGCACGCAATGGCATCCGGAAATGGGAGATGCGATGAACGGAGATAAATTCCTAAAAAATATACTCTTTGATACTGCCGGCTGCAGACAGGATTACTTCTTTAATCCCCTATTGTTTGTGGAAAAGGCCTGCGCCTTTATAAAAGAAGCGGCGGGAAACGATGACCTATTGGTGGGACTTTCCGGCGGAGTAGATTCTTCTGTTGCCTATGAGTTAGCAGTCAGAGCCCTCAGCGCTCCAAGAGTAGTTGCCGTCGTGGTGAATAATGGTTTTTTGGTAGAAGGAGAATTTGAAGCACTGCAAGAAAGATTCCGTGATAGACAAAACATGCTTTTTGTTGATGCCGCAGAAGAATTTTACCAAGCCGTAGAAGCCGTTCCGTTTTCCTGGGATGACAGGCATTATTACGACAAGCTCCGAAAAGTAATCGGCTGGAAATTCATCAGGGTCTTTGAGAAAGAGGCGAGGAAACTGGGTAGAAAATTTAAACTGGTTATGGGGACCAACTACTCTGATATCATTAGCAGCCAAACTAAACTGGTGGATCACCATAACGTAGGAGGACTGCCGGAAGAAATAGGATTTGATACAGTTGAGCCCTTGGCCGGCTTGTATAAGACTGAGATTCGTCTGATTGCCATTCCCCTTCGCTTTACTAAGGAAGAGGTGTATCGCCAACCTTCTCCTGGCCCAGGAAGCGCTATCCGAGCTTACGGCCCCATGACTAGAGGAGTCGCCAATGTAGTAAATAAGGCCAACCGGATTCTTGGAGAAATTATAATAAAATACTATCCGGATCCGCGGGAACGACCGCAGCAATACTATGTTTGTTTTATGCCTTTGTGGCGACGCGGTCTATTTGGTGATATGCGCATAGACGGTTTTCAATTGGGGGTAAGATTAGTTACTTCCGGGAGAGAAACATATGCTACCGTAAACCCATTCTTCCCGACCCCGGAAGTAGCTCGTGAGATCTACTGGCGTCTTGCACATGAAGTTCAAATGGCGGATGGTACTCGCATTGTTGGCATCTGGATTGACATATCGCCAAAACCACTTGCCACGACCGAACAACATTAAGAACCCTTCCGGGTTCTTTTAAATTTTTTTAAAAAAGGCCAGAGGGTTCTCCCTCTGGCAAGGATGAATTATCGGCTGTATACCCTTCGAATCATGCTCGCCCAAGCAGCGAGAGTGCCTTCCGAAATACCTAGTAACTCGGCTGCTTTTCGTTTTTGGAAGTCTGTTTGGCGGAGAGCTCGTGCGACAAGCAATAGTCTAATTCTAGTAACATCGGAACCTTTATCTCCTCTTGGAGGCCAATCTTGCTTATGAACCGGTCCAAAATCTTTATCACCCAAAAGTTTGCTTACGCCTTTCTTAATCTCTTTTTCAAACCCTGGTCTTGGAACCCCCGATATTGAGCGACCATCGCCTCCGGCTGGAATCACAAGTCCTTTTTGACCACGGCGCATCCTTTCTTCTTTCTCTCTGCGCAGATTGTTTCTTATAGTCCTCACGGTAACCCCCAAGATCTTAGCCGCATGTGTTCTGTTCCAGTTGCAGGCTTCTAGCACCCGCAGAACATGTCCCCTCTGAACCTCATAATATGTCTTTAGCACTTCCGCTTCATCCGGTTCTGATTCAATTCCCGTATTTTTGCCGTTGATTCCCAAATCCTTCTCGGCGATCACGCCGCCCGTATGCTTAACCAGTGCCCGAGTAACGCATGCTTCCAGCTCCCGGACATTGCCCGGCCAGGAATGCAGACGCATTGCAGCTATTGCCTCGGGAGAAAACCCCGGAAGAGGATTAATTCCCCAGGAGGCGCATGTTTTTAGCAAAAAATGCTGAGCCAAGAGGACAATGTCCTCTGGACGGTCCCTTAGCGAAGGCATGTGGATTCTCACCACGTCCAGCCGATAGAAAAGATCCTGGCGGAGAGTCCTTTCGGCAAGCGCTTTAAGAAGGCCTTTATTGGTAGCCGCGACCACTCGCACGTCAACTACAAGATCTTCTTTCCCCCCAACTCTTCTGATTTTTCCTTCCTGCAGAACCCGCAGGAGCTTAGCCTGGAGGTGCAACTGAAGTTCGGTAATCTCATCTAGAAAGAGAGTCCCGTGATTTGCTTGTTCAAAAACACCGTGATGCCGATTTACGGCGCCGGTAAAAGCACCCCTTTCGTGACCGAAGAGCGTGCTTTCCATAAGAGTTTCGGGGACCGCCGCGCAGTTTATGGGTACAAATGGTTGCTCTCTCCTATCGCTGTCGTTATGCAGAAGACGGGCAACCAGTTCTTTGCCTGTGCCAGTATCTCCTTCTAGGACAACGGTAATAGGTCTCAGGGCCGCTTGACGTATCAGGTCTCTAACCTCATTTAATAAAGGACTATCCCCGAGCAATTGGCCGGCATGTCTAAGTATAACAGGAGATTTCAATCCTCCGTCCATGTTTGACCTAGCAAATTCCATACCTACCCTGTAAAGAACAACTCTTCTCTCATCCCATTGCATACTATCCAAAAATTTTGTCGCTTCCTCATTTGGACCCAAAAGAATTGAATAAAACCCCAGTCTAATGGCTAAGCCAAATTCATCCAGTCTCTTGAGACCTTCATCCATTGAGTCAGTTGCCGGCACGCCAGGGAAGATACGCCAATCAACCCCGCCTACTTTTATTACCCTGCAGGCATCATAGAAAACTTTATAGGCTTCACACAGTTCTTTTGGAATTCCTCGAGATTCCCAATATTCCGCAGAGGGCTTTGCCATAGCGTCTCCTTGTTCATGTTCTAAATACCGGTTTACACTACGGCCCAAAAAAGTCAAGTACCCTCAGGGTGTTAAAAAAGATGTCAAACATTAATTAGGCAAAACGGATTTTGCTTTTTCCCAGCCCAAATTCATGAATACGGAATAATTTTCTCCGGCTGCTTTGCCGATGGTTCCTCCCCGATGCGGGCCGATGACGCATTGCTTATCCGCGTTGAAAGCCAGACCCCCTGAATCGCCGTAAAAAGAAGCCACTTGGCTTACCATATACGAACGCATTTCACTTTGATCATAGGTATAGGCAAAAACAGGAGTTCTATAGATATAGGTTTGATCCTCAGAAAGCTGGTTCTTTACGCTTTTAATATCAGCATAAATTACGGCTTTGCCTTCTTGTCGGGAAAGATATGACTGATCCGCATAGTTGGAAGGATAACCAAAGTGCAGCAGCCGATCATTAAGCATTTCCGGTTCAGAGCAAATCGGATAAGAAATTTTCGGATAACTGCTGAAAATAGCAGCCGCTTCCGGATAAGAATCCAAAGCAGGCAGAGTAAGGTATGCCACATCAATCCCCTCTTTATCATGCCGCTGGCGGATGATTTCCAAGTCCTCGGTAATGCCGCGCAAGTAATGAACAGGTCTTCGGTCATTCGGGAAGATAACATCACAATTTCTGCTACTGGAATCCTTAAGCACATGCGCGGCGGTAATTACCGTACCGCCGGCCATAACAAATCCGGAACCGACATACTTACCCAGGCCGTCTGTGGTTGGACACTGAATTTTTACTACTGCTTTTAAAATTTCCGTTTCCCGCAAAGGAGGAAGTGTTGGTTTTTCCGGTATATTTTCTAGTCCGCCAGCTGGCGGACCGGTTGGCGGATCCTCTGCTTTTATTTCAATTTTTGCTGGAACTTCCGGATTAGTGGTTGCTGCAGCTTGAGGCAGTACCGGAGCAGCAACCGGAGGCAATTCCATTGGCGGCAGGGCAATCTCAACTTGGCGAACCTCAGGAGGATTTTCTTTCGCCGGTTCAGCCAAGGGAATAGTGGCTGGTGTTCTCTCCGAATTTTTTGCCGTTTCTTTAGAAATTGGAACCAAGGAAAAGAAAGCAGCAGCTGCCGCAATAATTCCCAAAACAAAAACCGAAATGAAAACTTTGCCAAACATACAAAAAAATTATACAAAATCCGCCCCTTTACGGAAAGAGGCGGATTGCGGTCAAAATTAATTACCAGACAAAGAAATGGATAATACTGGCCAGAAAACCGCTATTTAAGCTGCTGCTGGGAGGCGGAGGCGGCGGTGCTTGTTCTCCTCCGGTGCTGTCCGGTGCGGGAGTGAATTGCTGCTCAAATGAACCGCTGGGCAGAGGTGCCGATACCGGTGGCGGCAGGAAAGAATTGTCAGGCGGACGCGAGAAATTATCAGCTGGGGGCGAAAATGATTCCGGTCTTGGCGAAACAGACGGTAAATCTGACGGCTTGAATCCTTCCGGCGGAGCAGGAAAAGTTCTCATCTGGGGTGGCTGAATATTTTCGGGAGAAGGCGAAAAATTTTCTGGCGAACGCCTTTCAAATTCTTCAGGAAAACGCTGCTCCAATTCTTTCTTGAGCTGCGGCTCAATTTTTAAATCTTTCGGCCGTGGTTCTAATCTAGGACGTAATTGCACGGCATCCTGGCGCAGTTGCGGAAAATCCGATCTGCCGGCAGATCCATCTTGTCCGGGAGGAATTCCCCCCTGCGGAGGCAGCACGTCTGGTTTTCCTGCCGGTCCGAAACTAAAGCATTCTTCTTTATGCTCGGAACAATATTTTATACACTCCGATGCTGAAGAACATCCGCCGGGCCCGACTTGCCCGCTTTCAGCTCCGCTGCCCGCGGGAAATTCTCCGCCCGCGGGTGGACCCATTAATTCCGGCCGATTGCGAAATTGTATTTCCAGCTGCTTAAATTCCTCAAACCTTCTTTCCGCCTCCTCTTTAAATCGGGCAAAATCTTCCGGCGGCCGAAACTCCTGGCGCAATTCAAAACGCTTTTCTTGAAAATTTTTCAGCATTTCACGCGCTTCCGTTTCGGGAATGCCGCCATGCGCAGCGCCAAAGGCCACGCATTCTTCCACGCGATCAGGATCGGCGCAATACGCGCGGCAGTCATTTTCATTTTTACATCCTCCCGGACCGCCGGTCGTTTCCAATTTTTCCCTTATTTTCATTCCCGCCTCAAACTGTTTTTCCTCTGCGGGGTTAATGAGCCCCTGCTTTTTGGCAAACTCAAAACATTGGTTTTGATTGGCAGGATCCGCGCAAAATTCCCGGCATTGCCCTCCTTTGCATCCCCCCGGACCTCCTTCTTGCGACACTTTTATAAATTTCCGGGCTCTTTCCAATTCTTGCGGAGGCATCAATCCTTCTTTGGCCGCAAAATCCAGACAGCCTCCCGCACTTTCCGGATTTTCGCAAAAAGTGCGGCATTCTTCTCCCCGGCATCCTCCCGGACCGGTTTTCCCGGCAAATTTTTTGGCCCGCTCCGCCTCTTCTTTAGACATCAATCCGTTTTCCTCCGCAAACGCAATGCATTCCTGTTGGTGGCCGGGATCCTCGCAATAAGTTCGGCATTCATTTCCCCTGCAGCCGCCGGGGCCGGAAACTAAAGCCATTTTTTTAAGGCGGCTGGCTTCTTCTCCGGAAATCAATCCATTGGTCTCGGCAAACGCAAAGCATTGATCAAGATTGGCCGGATCTTCGCAATAGGCACGGCATTCTTTTTCGTCTTTGCATCCTCCCGGACCGCCTTCCTGGCGCACGCGCCGAGTGACTTCAGCGTTTTGATCGGAGATTAATCCCTTGCGTTGGCCAAACTCAAGACATTCATTTTGATGGCTGGAGTCCTCGCAATAAGCGCGGCACTCGTTGGCGCCTTGGCATCCGCCGGGGCCGGTCTGCCCCTCAAACTCTTTGGCTTTTTTTAACTCTTCTTTATCCAGAAGGTTATGCTTCTCTCCAAATTGTACGCATTCGTCAAGGTGGCTAGAATCGTCGCAATATGCCTTACATGCTTCCTGCGATTCGCAGTTCCCAAGCTCCGGAACAGGATAAGTGAACTCCTGCGCATAGATGAACGCGGAGTAGCTTAGCGCTAATGCAAAAATAGCAGAAGCAAATATGAGATTTTTTTTCTGCATAAAGTTATTCAAACGGATTCGTCTTAACATTTTCAAACGGATTTACTGGGGCTTTTTCAAAAGGATTGCTGGAAACCTGCTCAAAAGGATTCACGGCTTTGGCCGCTGCTTTTTCTGCCTCAAGTTTTCTTGCTTCTTCCGCTGCTTTTTCTTTAGCCACCCCGCGATTAAGACCAAAATAATACCCGCCGCCCAAACCGACAGCCAAGGAGATAAAAACTATAACCCATTTAGCTATATCTTTCTTTTCTTCAGGCATAAATAAAGACATTAATAGTAATGCCATTCATTATAATAGAAATCTTCACCTTAAGAAGCGATTTTATCCACAGTGGAGTTTTATTCCACCTGAAAGCGAGTTAGCCGTCCTTCACGCAACACAAAACGGTAAGTGCGCAAAAGCAGCCAATAAGAAACCACTAAAAAGAAAGCCGCGAGCAAAGAGGCAAAAATAAGCCGGTTGGGGTCAAAAGTGCCGGAAATTACTATGGTTCTCATGCCTTCAAATACATGAGAGATGGGAATGAGGTTGGCGATGGGCTGTATCCAGCCGGGCAGGGTAGCGATAGGATAAAATACTCCCGAGAAAGGAGGCAGAAGAGCCGGAATGGACCAGGCCAAAATTTCTGAAGAAGGGCCAAAGCGTAAGATCATAGCCGTAGTGTAAAAACCAAGCGCCAGCCCGAATAAAAAGAGCACGGCAATGAAGGGAAGCATCAGAAATCCAAATTGAAAAAGATTGTAAGCAAAAAGCAGCCAAGCCGCTAGGGCCATGACAGCAATAGATACCGTGGAGCTTACGATACTGACCAGAACCAATCCTCCCACATATTCCTTAATGTTCAGGGGAGAGGCAAAGAGATTCATGAAATTTCTGGCCCACACATCCTCGAGAAAAGATATGGCCACTCCCTGCTGAATCCGATTCAAAAAGTTCCAAAGTATTACCGTGCCTATGACCACGGTAATAAAACTTAAGCGGTTCTCGCCCACCCGGTTAAGATACACGGTAAGAAAGCCCCATAAAAAGAGTTCCAGTATGGACCAATAAAAAATTCCGAGCAGGCGGTGAAAACTCCTCTTGAGCAGGAAAATTTGACGGAGAAAAATTGTGAACGCACGTTTGAAATTCATCCCACACATAACTTTCGCAATCCACCTGGTTTAATTTTCCAAGAAATCACGAAAGGTTTGGTAAATTTATTATCCTTCCCACACTGGCTTTTCCTGGTGCAAAGCACAGCGAAAGTTATGTGTGGGATTCATACTACTGCAAAGATAAGGGTTCTCTGGCTACCGCGATGAAAAGCTCCTCCAGATTTTTCTTGCCGTATTGTCCGGGAAGATCACGCGGGTTGCCCCCCAGCAAGATTTTTCCGTGGGAGATAAATAAGACGCGGTCGCATACTTCGTCAATTTCATTCATATTATGCGAGGTCCAAAGAATTCCGGCCTTAAATTGCTTTGCATATTGTTTGATTTTTTGCCGCAAAATTTGCGCGTTGCTAGGATCAATGGAAGCAGTAGGCTCGTCTAAAAGCAAAAGTTTGGGATTATTCAGCAAGGCTTTGGCTAAATTAAGCCGGGACTGTTCGCCGGAAGAAAGAAAACCGCTGCGGGAATGGGAAAATTGTTGCAGGTCAAATTCTTCAAGTAATTGTTGCACCTTCGCGCTTGGACTAGGTACGCCATAAAGCAAAGCAAAAATAAAAAGATTCTGCCAGACGGAAAGATTGCCTGGCAGTTGGGCATAAACCGCGGCAAAGTTCGCTTTCCCTAAAATTTCTTCCCGATTTTTCCCAAAATCTTTTCCGAAGGCTTTGATTGATCCGGAAGTTGGTGTAAGCAGCCCCAGGATCATGTTAATGGTAGTGGTTTTCCCCGCGCCATTGGGCCCCAGAAGCCCCACTATTTCTCCTTCTTCCACCGCAAAAGAAATATCCCGGACTGCTTCCAAGTCCTTATAAATCTTCACCAAATTTTTAACTTCAAGTACCGGCATACTGAT
Source organism: uncultured Candidatus Saccharibacteria bacterium (assembly GCA_964412615.1). Classification (GTDB taxonomy): domain Bacteria; phylum Patescibacteriota; class Minisyncoccia; order Sungbacterales; family HO2-52-23; genus CAYPPK01. The sequence continues at coordinate 97,782 of CAYPPK010000001.1, read as the reverse complement.
GCAGGGTTGACTTTTTACCAAATAAAAATACCATAAGTAACTAGACCCGTCAAAAGGACATAAAAATGCGTACCCCGGAAGAAATTCAGCTTCAAATTTACGCTTGTGATATCCTTATTGCTGCCAATCTTGAAAAAGGAAACAATCCGAGTTTTTACGAAAAAGTAAAGGAAGTGCTAGAATCTGCCTTAAAAAACGGCCATACGGAAGATGGTATCAGAAAAGATTTGATTTTGGTGCGAAAAAAAATTATTCCCCGAAAAACCAAGTCCGGAGAATATACCGATGATGTTGAAACAAGAGCCCGGGGAAGCACCCTTCTTTGGCTACTAGGCAATAATCTTAAGGGGTTTATATTTATATAGAGAATAGCGGCTAACCAGCCGCCTTTTAACTTCCCTAAATCTTTGCTGCACCGGCAAAGATCGGGCGACATCACTTTGTGATGTTTAGCCCCTGTAAGCGCAGTATTCGCAATCCGCATGAACATCCGGTTGAGGACCTGTGATAATTTGATGCGCTTTCTGCAAAACCCCATAGCCGCGGCTGGGAGAAACATCCATTTTAACCAAGTTGGTTTTAAACGATGCCTGCCCCAAGCCGTAGGTTTCGGGCCAGAAAAAAAGCAAGTAACCGTGTTCTGCCGGCTGGTGGCCGTTTTTCTCAAAAAGCAAAGCATAGAGATCAAGCTGATGGCGATAATGCTCATGCGTGTCTTCTTTGGTGGGATAGCCCCTGGTTTTGAAATCAAAAGGAATAAATTTGCCGTCCGGCGCAATCATTAATTCATCTATGGCGCCCGATACCATCATATTCATCTCCGGAAATTCGGCGCGTATTCCTCCCCTGCCGAAATTAAATTCCCTCCATTGGTGAAGTTGCTTAAGATCAGTATAAAGTTTTCCGGTGATTCTCCCTGCAATCTCAGGCGGAAGCTCCTCTTTGCCCCGATATTCGTCAAAATATTTTTTGAAAACATTGTCCATGCCGTCCGGCAGCGAGGGATAAGCGCCCCGCGGGCGTTTTACGCTTTCGTTAAAATGCAGCCAAAGACAGCGGGGGCATTCCAATAAGTAACTGATGCCGGATGGCGAAACTTTGATGAGTTGATTCATATCAATTTTTTTATTTCTTTTAAAACTTCTACCGGTATTGGATCTCGCTCCGGGCTTTTACCGGGATAGCGCCAAGCGGTTATAACTTTTATCTTTTTACTTTTATCATTGGTATTGGCCAGCACATACATGACCCAGATCTCGGAGTAATTCTTAGCCGGCCGCCCAGCAGAAATGGGTAAGCCTCGCCCACTGCCATGGGCGGGCTGCATGCAGGCGATCCCTTCCTCCAAGATTCCCTCCTCTATCCTGGCCGGATGCCGAATAATTCTTTTTACTCTTGCTTCGGTCAATCGGTAATAACGCATTTTATCGCGAGAATGATGAGTCCAAATATATTTGTCATTCTTAAACAGCATGAATTCAGTTTATCTTATGACCGCAGGAGAATCAATTTGACACCGGATTTTTAAATAAAAACAAAATCAGTCCGGTAGAGTCGGGCTGATTTTGTTTTTTATAATCCTTGCAGTTCTTTTTCTATGTCTTCCAGCTCCGTGCCCAAGTCCTGCAAGTCCACCGCCTGCAATTCTGCTTCAAGATTAGTAATTGCTTCCGGAGTCCCCGCTTGAGCCCCGGTATCACCCGGTTCGGGCAAAGAGCCATAGTAGATTACAAATGCTACAAATAATACCGCCAGCGCCATGATTCCCGATAGAATCCACAAAACTTTATTTCGTTTTTGGGGCTCAAGCAGCAATGGATATTCTTTAGATAAATTGGGTTGAGGTTCCGGCTTGGGGACTGCCGGTGGCGTTTGCGGCGGCAATTCCGGCGTCCGCACCGGGGCCGGCTGCGGCTGAGACGGCATTTGAGTTGAAGATTCCGGGTTAGAAAGAGTTGGTTGAGGAGGTGGCTGAAATTGATATTCTTCCATAAAAGAATATTAGTTTAAATTTATTGATTAGTTTGGCTGCTGGTTGCTGATTCCGATTCGGTTTCACTTTCTTCGTCATCTTCTCCATTGACTGATCCTTTCAGTGCCGCAACTGATTCGGCCAGGGTTTTGTGCGCTTCTCTTACTTTCTCGGAAACTTGCTTCACCAGTTCTCTCACTTTTTCAAAGGCCTTTTTAAGATCCGGGTTTTGAACAGCCTCATGGTACTTTGTCTTCGCATCTTCCAGGGCCCTTTCCGCTTCTACTATTTTTTCCCGGGCCGTTAAAAGTTGACTTTTTGCGTTATTGGTGTCTATTCCTTTCTCTTCCGCCTTGGCAATATGCTCTTCTATCCTATCCGCGAAGTTATCAAGCCGTTCAATGGCGGCTTCAAATTTCCGAACCATTTGCGCAAAAAAATCTTCCACTCTTTCGGCCCGCTCCTGCCCTAATTTTTTCTTAAGCTCCTCTTTCCTTTTTCGCTTCTCGTCCTCAAACTGCTGGCGCAACTCCTTTATTTTTTCTTTGGCAACTTCTCGTTTCTGTTTTACTTCTTCCTGCCGCTCTTTAATTTCCTCCTTAATTTTTTGCCGGAGCGCTTCCTGCTCTTCTTTTTTTGTTTCCAGCAACTTTCTTGCTTCTTCTTTTTTTCTTTCGGTCTCGGAACGAAAACCATCACGCTTATTTTCTACTTCCTGTAGAAATTGTTCCCGCCGCAATTCCACTTCTTGTTTGGCTGTTTCCCTTCTTTCCCGCAAGTCATCCTGTACCGATGCCATAACTGCCAAAGGCATTAATTGCACAAACAAAACAAAGCTCGCTACCAGTGATACGATTTTTTTCATAATGGCTATCTTAGAATATACTTCATTATCCCTAATTAGGCGCAAAATTCAATCCGCCTTATCCACATCTACTATATAGATACGACTTCTTCCCAGGGCAGGCCTGCTTTGCCGAAATGTCCGTATGAGGCAGTTGCTTGATATATGGGCCGACGCAGATTCAGGCGCTCAATAATCGCCCGCGGCCGGAAATCAAATTTCTTGCTTACCAAAGGGCCTAAATCCCGGCCGTCTTCGGTTTCGGCATGGATCATTAAAGGCTCTGCTCTGCCAATGGCATAAGCCACGGAAACCAAACATTCTTTGGCAAAATTGTTGGCCACCAGGTTTTTGGCCGCGAATCTGGCCATATAAGCGGCCGAGCGGTCAACTTTGGTGGGATCTTTGCCTGAAAATGCGCCGCCGCCATGGGGAATCAACCCTCCGTAAGTATCAACCATTATTTTCCTGCCGGTCAGGCCAGTGTCGGCCACAAAACCGCCAACTACAAATTTCCCGGTAGGATTTACCAAAATTTCCACATCCTTAGTGTCTTCCAAAACCGGTTGGAACAATTTTTTAACCAGCGCAGCCCGAATTTCCGATTGCGATATTTCCTCGGAATGCTGGCAGGAAACTAATGCAGAAACAACATTTCCGTTCCGCATAGTAACCTGGGTTTTAGCGTGGGCCTTTCCTTGCGGACGCAGCCAAGCGCATTCAGGATCGCCTTGCCCAAGCTCTTCCAGTTTTTTGGCCAGACGATGCGCAAACACTACTCCTCTGGGCAGAAGTTCAAGGGTCTCATTAGTAGCATAACCGTACATTATACCTTGGTCTCCTGCTCCGCCGGTGTCTACCCCTTGGGCGATGTCCGGGGATTGCTGAATGATATTGGTTACTATGGAAAGCGGCTCTTGGTAGCCGATTTCATTATGATAAATTTTGCGCGCGATTTCGGCCGCGTCAACTCGGGCTTTAGCAGTTACCTCACCTCCAATTACCAAAAGGTCATGCGCGCCAAAGGTTTCCATGGCCACCCGCGCTTGCGGATCTTGAGCAAGATAAGCATCCAGGATGGCATCTGATATTTGATCGCACATTTTATCCGGATGAGAAGCAGTAACACTTTCTACGGTATAAGTAGATCTCATAATTTTAAAGTTAAAAAAATAATCGCCTTCGGCAAGAAGAGGCGACAACACTTATCTCTCCTTGCGGCCCGCCATTCGCTAAAGCTCCGGCGGACAAGGCTGGATTTGGCACTTTACCATTAATATCGATGGCAAGTTGTCGGCGGATTGAGAGGCCAGTTCCTCCGCTCCAACCTCGTGTCGGAGCGCCCGCACTCTTGATAAATTATTATTTAATTTTATTTTCTTACTCTAACAGGATAACTCAATAAAAGCAAACCAAGTTTTCCGCCCCGCAAAAAAAGGATGCTTCCGGTGAAGCACCCGCTATGTTCTGGGCATAAGTATTTCAATAATTCTATGCCAAAAAGGCGATACTAAAGGATCGGGAGTGATGATTTTATTGCTGGCGGCATCGGGAAAAAAGAGGAAATAGACAATTAGGGCAGCTAGGATCGCCAGCAGTAGCAACCGGGTATTATTCCGCTTCTGTGCCCTTACCTGTGGATTTCGTCCAGGAGTATGGCCGTTATTTGCCTTTTTTCTAACCGCAAAGGCGTGTTCATTGGGCTTTACCTCAAATCCGCCTGAAGAAACCTCTCTCACCATGGCTTTTCCTCTATGTGAACTATCTGCGGAAATATTAAACCTATCCTAAAAATTAGGCAAGCAACTTCTTAAGAGTTTGGAAATCTTCCTCCAATTCTTTTCTTGCTTCCGGATTATAAAGCACGGTAGCCGGATGAAAGGAAGGCATGAATTTTATTTTCCCGTATTTTGTTTCCGCTTCAAAAACCTGGCCATGAATTTTACTTATGGATTGCGCCAAAGGAAGCCCAAACTTCTGCAAAAGATATTTCATGGAATGGCGCCCCAGAGCCACAATTATTTTTGGCTGTATAATCTCAATCTGCCGATCAAGAAAAGCCGCATAAAGCGCAATCTCATCCGGAAACGGATCCCGATTATTAGGCGGCCTATCCTTTACCACGTTAGTTATATAGACGTCTTGGCGCTCAATCCCGATTTGCTTCAGGAGATCATCCAGGATTTTTCCGGCAGGGCCGGAAAAAGGCCGACCGGTCGCGGCCTCCACCCTGCCCGGCGCCTCGCCCACAAACATGATTTGGGCATAATGATTGCCCTCCCCGATCACCGGAAACACTTTATTCCGTATCCGCTCTTGGTAAAGCGGCGATTCTTTGAAATTAATCACCTCTTCTTTAATCTGCCGCAGTTGCTCGGTTCGGTTGTCGCTTGTTTCCGCAGACATAATATGAAAAAAGTTGAAGCTGCTTCTTGCTTCAACTTTACCCCTGCCTTAACCTTGGGGCAAGGCGCTTATCCGTTCCTTTGCCCTGATAGTTTTATTGTCTTTACCGTTGGGAAAATACTGCACAAAATTAAGGGAGGGGTTTACCCCTGCCTCAAAATCGGCGCAATACTTGCTAAAACAAGCTGTAAGGCCAGGGAGTAGGAACAGCAAGCAGCATCAAAGATGCTCCGGCCAGGGCCATATTTTTGGTGAAATTCACCATATTAGCCATCTTCATGTTCGGATCCTGATCCGCCCAGTAGTTGTGCATCTTGAAAGAAACACCGACCAGAAAAATAACCAGTGCCAAAACCGCCCACTCAATCCATACGCCCAAGATCACGCCCAGTCCCCCGAAAAGAATCAAAAGGCCGGTTAATAGAACTGTGACTTTGGCAGCGGGAACGCCCTTGGACTGGGCATAAACAGTAAGCATGTCTGACTTCACAAGATGATTTATCCCATTCATTACAAAAAACCCGCCGAAAAGAATTCTTCCTATAAGTAAAATAATTTCCATAGCTTTGCTAAAGTTATTAAATATAAACCGACCTTTGAATTTTTTTCGTTCCGGTACGCGCGATCAAGATTCATCCAGTATAATGCGACCCTTAAATTTTCCTCGTTCTTTGGCTTTCTTTTCTTTTATTTCTTTTACTTCGTTCATATCAAATTTTTTATATTCAGCTATTGCATCAATTACTTCAAGAATATCGGCAAATTCCTCGGGACTTTCGTCTTTCCTAAACTCCTCAATTTCTTCCAGCAACTTTTCTTTCAATTTTTCCCAATATTCCATCTTATCCGCAATATGGGTTACCGGGTGTCCTCCTTTGCTCCGAATGTACTCCGGGATTTTGTCGCGAACGAGTTTGTTATATTTCATAAATCACCTCTCCCATCCTTTTACCTCGGGATGAAAATCAACCTGATATTCTGGGATACCGAGAGAAATCCCGTATTGGCTTGCTTTATCGTATTGCTCCTTGCTTTGCCGATCAACGAAAAAAACCTTGTCACGGAAAATAATGTAGTGGTAGTGATCATTTTTGAAATCGGCATACCAGGCGTGTTTTGAATCAAGCGACCTGCTGATTTTTTCTGCTACTACTAGGGCTTTCTCTGCCGGAATCTCCACGGTGTGCAAAGTCCATTGTTCAATCCAGGGGGTTTTATGTTCTTCGGTCACCTTTTCAACTTTCGTATTTAAAATCCGCATATCTTTCAAGATATTTTTATCTTCCAAGCTTTCTTCAATTATTGCGCCTTGATAATTATTGCCCATAGGATTTTTGACGTATGATACAGATGGTTTCGGGCATACTCAGCGGGAAAGCTTTATTTTCCAATCCGCATCTCCTTCTTTTGGATCTTTGTAGTTATATGTTATCTCTTCACCTTTTTGTATATCTCGTACTGCGATATCCGCTCCCTCCTCTTCGGTTCCTTCTAAATCTATGCCGATAGTATTAGGAATTTCGTGATGATTATAGAACCGAGCATCATCGGCACACAAGATATATCGTCCACTATGTAAACTTCTATAGCCATACCAATGAATAAATTTTCTTGCTGTTTCAGGAAATTTTTGCAATTCTCTTGGAGTAAAAGCAAGATCGAATCCCGGCATGAATTTCCAGATTTTCGTTCCTTTAGGTATAAATTCATCGGCAAATAAGCCGATGCCGTGAATACTACTCTCTTTAAGTTTTGTTTTTATAAGAAGCATAATTATTTTCGTGCCACAAATCTCTTATGCTCCTCTGTTTCCAAAAGTCCGCAGCGTTTGTATTTTCTACCTGACCCGCAAGGGCATAACTCATTTCTGCCTATTTCGGGTTCAGGTTGTTTGCTATGCTGATTAGCAGTAACCGCTTCCCTAATTCCCAATTCCTTATTCATAATTTCAGCAGTTTCGGGTTTTCGCTCTTCAACTTTCCTAGGAGTATCAGCCTCCGGAGCACCGCCGATTTTAAAGATGGAGCTGACAATTTGGCTGCGGATGGCGGCTTGTAATTCGCGAAAAAGTTTTGCCCCCTCGTGCTTATACTCTACCAAAGGATCACGCTGGCCGTAAGCGCGCAGACGCACGGAATCGCGCAAATGCTCCATCTGGTCCAGATGATCCATCCAAAGCATATCTATGGCTCTAAGCATTACCGCGCGTTCAATATTCCGCATGCCTTGAGAGCCGATTTTATTTTCTCTTTCTTCATAAAGATTCTTAAGAGTATCCAGAAGATATTGCTCCATTTCCGTTCTTTGGTCTTCCGAATCCGCGCTAGCAATATCGCGCAATTTCTGGTGCACTTCATCAGAGACGCCGGACATGGCCTTGATCGTTTCAAAAATTTCCTCATGATTCCATTCTTCCGCCGCATTTGCTTGGGTATGAAATTCAACCAATCTCGCGATTTCCTCTTCAAACATCCTAAAAATTTTCTCTTTTAGAACTGCCTGATCACCGGCAAAGAGAATTTCCTTTCTCATTTTATAAATGGAGTCCCTTTGTTTATTTAAAACATCATCAAATTCCAGCACATGCTTGCGGCTGTCAAAATGAAAGCCCTCAATCTTGGCTTGGGATGCTTCAATGGCCCGGGACACCATTTTATTTTCAATCGGCTGGTCCTCCGGCAGGCCGAGTGTTTCCATCATGCGCTTTATTTTGTCCGAGCCGAAAATACGCATCAGGTCATCTTCCATGGAAACGAAAAATTGCGAAGAGCCGGGATCTCCTTGTCTTCCGGCGCGGCCCCGAAGCTGGTTGTCAATTCGCCGCGCTTCATGCCGCTCGGTTCCAATGACATGCAGGCCTCCTAATGCCCTGACCTCGTCTCCGTCGGCATTTTTATCTTTTACCTGCCCCATCCCGAACTTGTTCTGGTGTGGGGTCTTTTGAATTTTATCCTCCTCGGAGGCCGTTCCTCCGAGGATAATGTCCACTCCTCTGCCGGCCATGTTGGTGGCAACCGTAACCGCGCCTTGGCGGCCGGCTTGGGCAATGATCAGCGCTTCTCGTTCATGGTTTTTGGCATTCAGCACTTCATGCCTAACTCCCTCCATCTCCAAAATTTTGGAAAGAAGTTCATTTTTTTCAATGGAAACCGTGCCGATTAAAACCGGCTGGCCTTTTTGATGCCGTTCTTTCACTTCCCGCGCCACTGCCTGAAACTTGCCTTTGGTTGTCCGAAATATCAGATCGGCTTTGTCTTTTCGGATCATGGGCCGATGGGTGGGAATGGTGATAACGTCCAATTTATATACTTTATGAAATTCTTCGGCGGAGGTTTGCGCGGTTCCGGTCATGCCCGCCAACTTTTCATACATGCGGAAATAATTTTGAAAAGTTATGGTGGCCAGCGTCCTGGATTCTTTTTGAATTTCCACTCCTTCCTTGGCTTCTACTGCCTGGTGCAAGCCCTCGGACCATCTGCGTCCCGGCATGAGCCGCCCGGTAAATTCATCCACAATAATTACTTCGCCGTTTTTAACTACATAGTCCTTGTCGCGATGAAAAAGGGCTTGCGCCCGCAGGGCTTGCTCCAGGTGCCGGACAAAACTAATTCCTTTTTCTTCGTAAATATTATCAACGTTTAAAATCTTCTCTATCTTATTTATCCCTTCTTCGGTGATGGAAACAGCTCTCATTTTTTCATCCACATTGTAATCAGCTCCTTCTTTCAGCTGGGGAGTAAGGCGGGCAAATACGTTGTATAGATCCGCGGAGTCAGCATCCGGCATGGAAATAATTAAAGGAGTCCGCGCTTCATCAATCAAAATAGAGTCAACTTCATCCACAATGGCAAAATGATGTTCTCGCTGACGCAAAGCATCAGGCAGATATTCAAGATTATCGCGCAGATAGTCAAAACCAAATTCATTATTGGTTCCATAGGTAATATCCGCGTGATAGGCCTCTTTACGCGAAACCGGCCGGAAATGCAAAAGTCGCTCGTCTCCATGCGGAGCAGGATCAGTGTAATCAGAATCATAAATACCGGACCATTCGTGCGACACCACCCCCACTGATACGCCAAGCGCGTGATACAAAGGGCCCATCCAGCCCGCGCCAATGCGGGAAAGATAGTCGTTGGGGGTAACCAGATGCGCTCCCGAGCCCTCAAGAGAATTTAAATATAAAGGAAGAGTGGCCACCAGGGTCTTTCCTTCCCCGGTTTTCATCTCGGCGATTTTACCCTGATGTAAAACCACGCCGCCGACCAATTGCACGTCAAAATGCCGCAGACCCAAAGTGCGTTTGCCCGCCTCCCGCACCGCCGCAAAAGCTTCTGGTAGAATTTGATCTAATTCTTCCCCGGCCTGCAGGCGGCTTTTAAATTCGGGGGTTTTATTTTTTAATTCCTCATCAGAAAGTTTAGTAAATTCAGCTTCCAGGCGATTTATTTCCTCCACTACCGATTCCAGCGATTTTACATAGCGCTCGTTGGCATCCCCAAAAATTTTCCCGAAGATTGACACGTCGGGATTAGTGTAGCACAAATTCCGCCTTTTTTAAAGAGAAAAACAATGGGCAGAAACCACCTCAACACCAAGCTGGTTTTTTTAATTTAAATCAGCCCCGGAAGGGCTGAATTAGGAATGAATCGCCTGTTTTTGAGCAGGCAAATCCATAAAAGTTCCGCGTGGAAATTTTACTATGCTAACTCGTCCTGGTTTAAATTCCGTGATTATATAATCAGCCGCGATTTCTACCTGCATATTTTTTCCGCACGAGAAAATATCTGCAGCCGCATAGCGATACTCCGGCCAAGTATGCACGGAGAGGTGAGATTCGGCAATTATAACTATTCCGCTGATCCCAAAAGGATTAAACTCATGAAAGACTAAATCAACAATGGTGGCTCGCGCCCGTTTGGCGGCTTCCACTAAAATTGCTTTTATTTCGGTTAAGTTATTGATTGAACTCGGATCGCAATCAAACAATTCTAAAAGCAAGTGCTGGCCAAGTGCTTGCATGGCTTATCCTCCCACAAGGTTCTGCCATAAGTATAGAAGCAAAAAATTTTTTCTGCACTGTGGATAAGAGCTTTACCGGCCTTCTTGGCGCACCCGGCTGGCGCGGCGAAATCGGGCCGCTGGATGGTAACGAGATTCTCCTTTAATGGAACGTCCTTGCCGTTTTAACAAAGAGAAAGACTTGCCTTTGAAAGTTCTTATTTCTTCCTCCAATTCCTCTTCCAGCAAATCACAAGCCGCGCGGATATCCTCCTCATCCACTTCCGCCCTCAGCAAATACTTTCCCAAGGTTAAATTGGCTTGGGCGCGAAATACCTTTCCTTTGCGATGATGGCGAGTTGTACGCCCGAACTCCAAGTCTAAAATCGGCAATTCTTGAGCGGTATTTTCTTTCAGCAGCCGGCGGATTGGTTTTAGTATTTTCTGCTCAATGTAGCGCATCAGAACGGGAGTGATTTTTAAATTTTTCTGGCGAATAGTGACGCGCATAATATAATTTAATCAAGTATGCCCCAGGTGTGCAACTTGTCCGAATCCTCGCCCCACTTGGCGCCAATATCGGTTCGATAAAACATATTAAGAAGCATGATGTTTTGCACGCGGGCATAAACCTGACGGCGAGCTTCCTCAACCGTAGTGCCTGAACCGGTAACGGATAAAATTACGCCCGATTCCCCGGCTATGCGCCAAACCCCGTCTTCTATTTTTACGTCTTCAATATGAATGCCGTCTAAATTGGAAGATTTTTTAAAAAGAATAGGCAGATCGCGATACATTTCAACCGTTTCCCGGTCCTTGGCTTTAGCAAAAAAGGTAGGAACGCTGATCCGCACCACGATTTGAAATCCCTTTTTGGTCTTTAATTCAAAATCTTCCCCTTTAGCCATTCGCCAGAACCACTCTCCTGCCGGCATCTGGATCCCCTCTAAATGCATAAAAATAGTCGGATAACCGAGGCGGGAAGTAAATTCTAGGGGGTAAATTCCGCGGCCGTTAACGATGCAGTTTATGTCTATGTAGCCGACATAACCAGATTCCTGCAGAGCCGGAAGCATTTTACCCAAAGTGGCCCGGAACAATTCATTGGGTTCGCTCCAAAAACAAAGCGTGCCCATTTCGCCGGCAAAAGGGCCGATGTCACCCGGGAACACCCGTTTGTGTTCAAAATTGACATTGATGGGATAAATGAAATTTTTGCCGTTAAAATAAGCTCCCACCGCCACCTCCACACCGGCCACAAATTTCTGCAGAATAAAAGTAGGGGCTTTTTTCTGCCAGACATTCTTGTTCTGCTCCAGCAGCTCCACTAAATCTTTACTGTCTTCCTCCTGACCTATAAAGAGAAGTCCTTTTCCCCCCGAGGGCGTGTTGCCGCTAGGTTTAAAAACATAACGAGCAGGGTTTTCTTTTATATAGGCGATAGCATCATCATAAGCAGTGAAGTTGGAGCTGGGCAAAATATTTACGCCGTATTTTTTCATTTCCGCTTGTCCAAATTCGCGATCTATTTCCAGTTTGTCGGTATAAGGAGACCCTCCCACCACTAATTTGCCTTTTTTCCGCAATTTTTCAGCTATATCGCCGAATTCCACATCATCAAAAACTATCACATCCGCCCAGTCAGACCACTCTTCCCATTTATTAACCTTGTCTACAAAACCATTATAGACATCAGCATCGCCTTTTTCTTTAATGTAGACCTTAACTTCGTGTCCTTCTTTTTTTACGGTCCAAGCCAGATCGCCGCTTAAACTTTCCAGCGATACAAATAAAAATTTTAGCGGCGTTTTAAATCCGTTTTTGCCCGAACCGTTGCCGTTAGGGTGTTCTGCCATGCAAAATTTCTTAAAAATACCTTAGCCTCAGTAATTTTAGTTTTATTTTCATTCTTTGTCAACTAAATGTCAACTATTTTAGCGCTGCCATCACAAAAAATATCCGCCGGTGCGGATATTTTGCAAAATTTTAGGAAAAGCAAAGATTTTAATGCTAAAAAAACAAAAAGTTAGAAACCTACATATTGAATTTCCTCTTCCAGAACAATCCCGAACTTCCTCTTCACTGTTTCTTTAGCTGCAGCTATTAGCATTATTACTTCTTCCGCCGTGGCGCCGCCTTCATTGATAAAAAAATTGGCGTGCCGGGAAGAAATTGCCGCTTTTCCTATTTGTTTCCCCTTCAGTCCCGCCGCATCCAGCAGGAAAGAAGCAGGAATATTCTCCCGATCTTTGAAATTCCGCAGTTCAGGAAATTTTTCCAGCAATTTATTTTTGTTGAGGTCAGGCCGATTCCAGGCAACATTTTTGAAAATGCAGCCGCAAGATTTGGTTCCAATATCTTGTTTTTCGGTGCGCTCCGTGCTGATACGCCTGATTGCCTCCTGGATTTGTTTGACCTCACCCGGACGCAATTTTAAAGTTACGGAAAGAATGAACCATTCCGGATGCTTCTTGAAGATAGAATCCCGGTAGCCAAATTGGCATTGCTGCCGATTTAATTCTTCCTTTGCTCCCGATTGCAAATTGAAAATTGAAACTTCCTCCACTATATCTTTCATCTCGCCGCCAAAACAGCCGGCATTGCCTCGGACTGATCCGCCGACAGTTCCCGGCACGCCAATCCCCCACTCAAAACCGCTAAGTCCGGCGGCTGCCGCCTTTAGGACGGCTTGGGCCATCATGACATCCGCTCCCACTATCAGTTTATTATTTTCCGCCGCTACTGTTCCTTGGCGAAGATGAATCACCAGTCCGGCAAAACCGCTATCGGCAATTAAAATATTTGAACCAGCTCCCAAAATAAAAATAGGCAGATTGCCGGTTTGGGCAAAATGAACTGCCTCCCGCAGTTCCTCGGTATTTTTGATTTCAGCAAAAAAACGCGCCGGACCTCCGATTTTATAAATAGTGTGCGGCGCTAAGGAAACTTGTTCCTGGATGGCAAGCTTCATGTAGTGAAATTCTATTGCAAAATTCAGGCAGATACAATATCTTAAACATAGATTTCGGCTGCTTCAGTGGCACGAGTAGCAGGTACTCACATAAGGACAAAGCTTTGGAGTTAAAACCCTTCTCGTGCCTCTAAAGTAACCTTGGCTGAAATTGGCTATGGAATTACGGCCCAAGCTATGGATTTGGGCATTTTTGTTAGATTTTGACAGCTGTCTCTTTCCACTAATACCATATCTTCAATTCTTATACCCCCCGCAGATATATTTTTGCGGTTCTCCCGGTAGTAAAGACCGGGTTCAACCGTCACCACATTTCTTTTTTGCAGCCGGCAAGAAATACTGCCCAGATTCGGCGGCTCGTGAATATCCAAACCCACGCCGTGTCCCAAACTATGGAAAAACCCTTCTGGTTTTTCTTTTTTAAATTCTGTCGGGAATCCCAGCCTGGCAAAATTATTTTTTGCCCAATTATAAATCCTTGCTCCATCTGCCCCTGCTTTAACCATAGTTATTGATTTCTCTTGAGTGGCACGCACCGCTTCGTACATTTCTATAAGCCTATCGTTTGGCCTTCCTTTAAAGACAGTACGGCTCATATCGGCAAAATAATGTGAAGAACGAGAGACCGGAAAAACATCAAAAACAATTGCCGTATGGGGAATTACCGGCCCTCGGCCAAGAGCATGAGGATCAGCAGCCTGAATTCCAGAAGCTACGATCGTACCTATTCCCAAAAATCCTTTGGCAAAAAGATCTTCATCTATGATTTCACGCAGCATTTCTGAAGTAACTAGTTTTTTGCCAAAGTAAATTCCTTTTTCTTTTATTTTGCTTTTCTGCAAAATATTCCGGGCTTTAAGAAAGGCCACCTCGGCCGCGGCCTGGGCTTTTTTTATTTCCTTGATCTCAAAAGGAGTTTTTTGAAAACGTCCCGGATAAAAAAGATGATTATTTATCGTTACCAGAAAATGACGTGCTAAAAACTTTGCCAAACCATGGGGGAAAGAAAAAGGAACGACAATTTTGTTGATTTTCAAATGCTTAAGAAAGGTAACAACGTCCTTCAGCTTTGCAATCGGTAAAACGGCATCAACTTCAGCTTCGCGCATCGCCCTGTTTCGCTCCAAGGCAGAAGCAAAAAGATAGGTTTTATCTTTACCTTCCATCAAGAAAAAAGGATCAGGAGCCCTGAATTTAGTCCGCCACAAAAGATCGGCTGAAAAATGTGATGAGCCAATTTCGGTAGCGCCATATAAAAGAATGATACCTTTTGATTTCATAAATTTTGTGCTACCCCGCTCTAATTTTGCGAGATATATTTTATACGGCCCGCTTCTCCCATAAAGGTAAGCAGCTATTCGCTGCACGCGGGCCGCTATAAACAATCAAATTCTTTTTCCCATAGTATCTCATGGCCGTCTTATATTGCAAAATTAGAGCGGGGTTAAGGTTTGGCAGCTAAAATTTCGTCGTGCTTCAGTACTTGAAATTTTAGGCCAAGCCCTTAAAAAGCAAAAACCCCTTGCGGGGTTTTTACCGGACAAATTGGAGTTTTAGGAATACCCCGCTTTGCAGCTGGGCACCTCCTAAAAGACACTCACACTGCCCCTATTAGTAGCAGATCGGGAGAAAAAAGTCAAGCGGGGGATATAAACAGTTGCATGGGCTTGACCATCTGCTTAAATTAAAAGGAGAAAGGTAGACGTTTTGTCATAACTATCCCCTCTTGTTTTGCGTTATATTGTATATATGCAGAAACGAAAGAAGGTCCTGTATATCATAACCAAATCCAACTGGGGAGGAGCACAGCGCTATGTGTTTGATTTGGCTACTCACCTGCCCCCGGACCAATTTGAGGTGGCAGTAATAACCGGAGGCAAAGGGCCCTTGGTTGAGAAGTTGGCTGGTGCCGGAATCCGGACCATTGCCTTGCCTTTGCTGCAAAAAGGAAATGGCTTCTGGTTGGTTCTTTTTTCTTTTCGCAACCTGCAGGCATTTTTCATACTCATTTCCATTTTCCGCCGCGAGAAACCCGACATCGTTCATCTGAATAGCTCCAAGATAGGAGGCATAGGAGCGGTGGCTGCGCGCCTTTCCCGCATTTCCTTCCGCCATCATATCAAGATAATTTTCACCGCCCACGGCTGGCCGTTTCTGGAGCCAAGGCCCCATTGGCAAAAAGCAATTATTTTTTTCTTGACCTGGATCGGAACTATTCTGCAGGACTCGGTCATAACCATAAACAGCAAGGATTTTAAGATCGGCAAAAAATTTATTCCCCGTAAAAAGCTGCACTTAATTTTTAACGGTTTGGCGGCGTTTGATTTTTTGTCCAAAGAAGAGGCGCACAATTTCTTATTTAAATTTACGAAAGAAAAGGTTTCGGACAATTCCGTGATCATTGGCGCCATTGCCGAGTATACTTCCAACAAAGGACTGGCTTACTTAATTGAAGCCGTTGGTGAAGTTAGACGCCGGTTTCCGCAGGTGAAATGGATGACATTTATTATCGGGGAAGAAGGGAAAGAAAGGAAAAACCTGGAGCAAAAAATAAAGGACCTCAAGTTGGAAGAATTTGTAAAGCTTACCGGCTTTGTCCCGGAAGCAAGGCAATACCTTAAAGGATTTGATCTGCTAGTTCTTCCTTCCCTAAAGGAAGGGTTGCCCTACGTGGTCATGGAAGCCATGGCTGCCCGGGTACAGATTATAGCTACCAGGGTGGGAGGGCTGCCGGATTTAATTACCGATGGTCAAGAAGGATATTTAGTATCAACTCGGAATACGACTGCCTTGGCTGACGCAATTATGCAAGCCATAAATAACCGAACCCAAAGTGAGGCAATGATCCAAAAAGCCGCCCATAAAATCCAGGAAAAATTCTCCATAAAAAATATGCTGGAAAATACCATAAATATTTATGAATAACCGCCGGCTTAAACTTTTTATACTGATAGTCGGAGATATCCTGCTTCTGTATCTGGCGCTTTTTGTTACCCTGCTTCTTCGTTACGCCAACTCCGCGGAACCGGATCTTATTGCCAGACATTTCTTTCCTTTCTCGGTGATTTTTTTGCTTTGGATCATTCTTTTTGTGGCTTTCGGCCTGCACGATTTCCGTTTCATTAAAAACAACAAGCGCTTTCTTTACCGGCTGCTGCGCGCCATGGCAACCAACCTGGTTATTTCCATATTGGTATTTTATCTGATTCCGGCGTTTGAAATTGAGCCAAGACGAAATCTTTTCCTGGTGGCGATTATTTCTACCTTGTTCATATTTATTTGGCGCTATCTTTTTAACCTGGCCATAATTCGCGCTCCGAGCGCCAAAGTTTTATTTTGGGGAACAAGTTCTGATGCCAGAGAGTTGGTTGAATATCTTCTAAGAAATCCCCAATTGGGATTTGCGCCGGTTGCCTTTATGGTCCTGCCCGGGGAAAATCCGCCGACCCCGATGCCGCTTCCCCACTTCGAACCGCAGCAGGATTTAACTCCGATCATCAAGAATTTTGCCGTGGACACGGTAGTTATTTCACCCGAACTGAAAGAAAACCGGGTTTTTGTGGCAACTTTATTTCAGCTTATTCCTCTGGGCATTGGCGTAGTGGAGCTGCCCAAATTTTACGAGATGAATATCGGCAAAATTCCCCTTTCCTTGATCGGGGAAGTGTGGTTTTTGGAAAACCTGGTGGGGGTTAAAAAAACAAGTTACGAATTTTTTAAGCGCGGTCTGGATATTACATTAGGGGGCATGCTTGGCCTCTTGGCTTTGTTGTTTTTCCCTTTTATCGCCCTGGCCATCAAACTGGACTCGGAAGGGCCTATATTTTTCCGCCAAAAAAGAGTAGGCAGGGGCGGCAAAGAATTTGAATTAATTAAATTCCGCTCCATGGTAAAAAACGCTGAAAATCTTAACGGCTACAAAGGCAATGGACGTGACTTGCGCCATACCCGGGTGGGCAGTTTCTTGCGTAAAAATTACCTAGACGAACTTGCCCAAATAATAAATATTCTGAAAGGAGACATGTCTTTTATTGGGCCGCGGCCGGAACGTCCGGAATACGTGGCCCAATTGAAACAAAAAACACCTTTTTATGAGATGCGCCTTCTAGTTCCCCCGGGAATCACCGGCTGGGCGCAAATTCATATGGAAAATGATGCTTCCGTGGAAGATGCCACCGAGAAACTGCAGTATGATCTTTACTATATAAAAAATCGAGCGCCCCTGCTCGATCTTCTGATCGCACTTAAAACTATGTTTACCCTTCTTCGCCGCGAAGGCCGTTAAATTAAAATTTTAATCGGCCCAACTTTCCTTAAACTTCTATGCCAGTTGGTAAAGCTTTTTTAACTCCTTAATACCATCTTCAAACAGTACTTGCGGTTCCCAGCCCAGAAGTTCTTTGGCTTTGGCAATATCGGCCAGCGTATGTTTTGGCTCCAGGCGCGGTTCAACGAAAATCCTGGGGCCCCCGATCAAGTCGGCAACTTCCAGAACGGTCCGGTTTCTGCCTCCTCCAATGTTTATCACTTCACCTCTTCCAACCTTAGGGGATTCGGCAGCCAGGATGTTTGCTCTTACCACGTCTCTCACATGAGTAAAGTCCCTGGACTGCAAACCATCAGGCACCACGGTTAACGGCTCCTCGCGCTTGCGCTGGTCAAGAAAGCGGGAGACAACCAACGCATAAGCGCCCTCGGATGAGGCACGCGGACCATAAACATTAAAATAGCGGAGAGACACTGTCTGCAAACCGTAAATTTCCGAGAATAGCGCCGCTAATTGTTCACCCATGTATTTTTGCAGGCCGTAGGGGCTTAAGGGCCGCGCGGGCATGTCTTCCCGCAAAGGTAGGACTGGCTGGTTTCCGTAGGCAGATGAAGAAGCCGAATAGATAACCCTTTTTACTCCTGCGTCACGCGAGGCCAGAAGCACGTTGAGGGTGCCGGTAACATTGATGTCATGGGTGGTGCGGGGATCTTTAATAGAAGGCTGCACTCTTGGCAGAGCGGCAGTATGAAATACGTAATTAGCGCCGGAAAATACCGGAGCTATCTTGGAAAAATCGCGGATATCCATCTCATGGAATATTGCTTCCCGATGCACTCGCTCGCGTTTGCCGCCCAGAAGATTGTCTATGACATGCACTTCATATCCCTGACTGACCAAAACATCAGCCAGATGCGAACCGATAAACCCCGCTCCTCCAGTTACGATTACTTTTGCCCCTGCTTTATTCATCACTTTTATAACCACCTCGGGCAAAGATAGGTTTTAGTTCCTCAATAGAGCGAGTCAGTCCTTCTTTAAAACCAACCCGGGGAGACCAGGATAGTAATTTTTGCGCCTTGCGGTAGCTGCCGGTAAATCCCCTGCCGGTATCATAAGATCGTTCCGGCAAATAAGATATTTTGCTCTTGCTTTTTGCCAGCGCAATAATCAATCGCGCGAGATTAAACATGGTTAAGGGCGCATCGGCAACCAGGTTGATATCTTCAAAAAAACCTTTCGGTTTTTTATTGATAAAATTAGCGGCTTTTTCTATGGCTCTCACCACATCGGTTATGTAGACATAATCATACGCCTTCTTTTTTCCATCTCCCTCAATTACCAGTTTTTTGCCTTTAATTGCTTGTCCGATAAATCGCGGAATAACCCGGTCTAAAATATCTTTCCTGCCCGTATAGACACCGCAAAAACGAATTACCAGCGTTCGCAAATTATAGTTCTCCGCATATTGTTTAAGCAGATCCTCTCCGGTTGCTTTGGAGACGCCATAAGCATTAAGCGGAAATTTCGGGTCTTTTTCGGTTAGGGGAAACTTTGCCAGTCCGGCAAATACTTCCCGGCTTGACCCTAAGATAACCCAGGCCTTGGGATTTTCCCGTCGTACCGCCTCAAGCAAGTTATAGGTTCCGCGAATATTCGTATCCAAACAAAGATGGGGATTTTCATATCCCCATTTTGGACGCGAAATAGCGGCAAAATGCAGAACTCCATCCACCTTTCTCACTGCTTTGCACAGCCGAGCAAGATTACGCACGTCATCTTTGGGGTTTTGGCGGATATCAAAATTAACAAAAGAAAATGTATGCCCTAGATTTTTTCTGACTTCCGAACCAATATAGCCGGAACCGCCGGTGATGAGTATCTTCATTAGAATTAGAAATCAAGAGTTAAGAATCAAGGGATACCGCGTCGGTAATCCTCGCTTCTTGATTCTTATTTATTGCCTCCAGCTTGCGTTTTATCCATTCATGGTCGTGCACACTGACATCCTCAACCGTAAGCCCCTGTTTCAGGAGAAGCTCTTCGTTAAATTCCCAGTCATTCCGCAGGAGATCCGCGCATTCTTTAAGCCCCCTCTGCTCGAAATGGGAGAGAAGCGCGTGCAGGTCTTTGGGGAAACAGTATCCTCCAAATCCTCTGTATCCTCCGTGGTTAACATCCAGGTGCGAGTCCCCTATGCGAAAGTCCGCAGCCAGGCCGGCCCGGATATTTTCATAATTGACGCCATGCGAATCCGCAAGCAAGGCCAGCGAATTGGCAAAATTTATTTTTCGCGCGAAGTGCACATTTCCCCCATATTTGATAATTTCCGCTTCGGTCGCCGTAATCTTCGTAGAACGATAAGTGTGGGAACCCCAAGGAGACATAAAGGGAGCTTTGGGCAGCAGAGATAATACGGCATAAGCGGCGTCTATGCTCACGCTGGTAAATCCGACTATCTGGCGATCGGGCCGGATAAAATCGTACCATCCTTGCTTCTCGGTAAGAAACTCCGGATTGAATAAAATTTTATGCTGGGGAAATTTTTTTTGAAATGCTTCGGTAGTACCCGGAGGAACGGTTGATTTAATGACCACTATCTTTTCTCCCTTGATGCGGCCAAAAGCTGACTCAACCGCGGAAAGTTCTGCCGAACCTTGCGGGGAACGAGGAGTGGGAACGGAGATAAAAATAACATCCGCCTTGTTGACGTCGTCTTGATATCCCTTATGGGGATCAATATCAAACACAAAAAGATTCTTTCCGCGCTCAAATCCGCAAAGTTCCTCAAAATAGCGCTTCAGAGGCGTACCAACCATCCCTACTCCGATAATGCCTATTTTATATGGCTGAACCATACGCCTTCTATAACGCCTACTTAGTGGCGGCTTGTTTTGCTTTTACCTGATTGATAAAAACCTCCGCTTCCCTGGCAAATCCGGGGTCCAGGCGACCGGCAACCTCGGCTTCCTCAATAGCACGATCAAACTCTCCCAGTTCCGCCAAGAAAGCCGCGACTATGGCGCGATAATGAGGATTGCTTGGGTTAATTTCTATCAAATAAAAATAAGTATCGCGGGCAGCCGCAAGGTTTCCAGAATCACTATGGAGTCTAGCGAGTATCCTAATTTCGTCTTCATTGAGCGCTCCAAGTTTAATATAACCAAAATAAGGCTCTGCTTCGGCCACTATTTCGGGCCGCTTGGCCGTATATCCCATAAACGCAAGATTTAGAATCGCTCGCGGATAAGTAGGATCAAGACGCAGGGCCTGGCGCAGGGTTTCAATGGATTGGTCAGTCAGGTTATGTGAAAGATAAAGCTGGGCCAGTTCAAAGTAAAGCATCTGCTTTCCGGGAGAAAGCGAGATGGCCTCCTTAAGAATCTGTTCCGCTTCAGCCGGATAAGCCGGATTGATTGATTTCGCGCGGCCAAGAATCGAGGCCAGAAAAACCATATGTTTTATATCTTTGGCGGAAGATGCCGTCTCTTTTCTCAGCTCTTCTGCCACAAAGGGGATAAATTGAGCCCGCTCCTCCTCGGTTCCGCGAGTATCAATGAGCACATCCCTGGCAATATTGCTCATCTGCTCTCTGATTTCCGTATTTCCAAAAGTATGGTATGACAAGGCCCGAGCAAATAGGGCCTGAATTTCGGACAAGGGGCGGTTGCTTTGATAGGCCGCCAGCGCCCGAACCAGGTTTCTAGAGGCAGCCATCGGCTTCCAATGCAGATAATATCCGGCCACGACAACTATAGCGAGCAAAACGGCGACTGCCGGATAGGCGCGAGAGGCATTTGTCCGATTCGGAGGCACTGGTTTTTCTACGGTTTCCCCGTCGGTTCTAAATTGGCTGTAGGCCAGGAATCCGAAAAATAAAAGATAGGTATTGAGGTTGTCAAAGACAAAAAGATCCTGAAAAAAGTGTCCCACGAATACCAGAACAAGAATCACTCCCTCCCAGGCAGGGAGTTGTGAGGCCCGAAGCGCCCGTATTATTCTCCACAAGACAGCCGCGACTATGCCAAGAAAACTCAAGAGTCCAAGGATGCCGGCATGGATGGCCCAGTCAAAGAATATATTATGGGAGCGATCAAACCATTGTTCCTGTCCATAAAGGGCGGGATTATAGTATTTCTGAAAAACAAGATAATAATTTTCCTGCCCCCAGCCCAAAACCGGCCTCTCCAGTACCCCCTTAAGCGACATATTCCAGATAAGAAAGCGCGCCTGCGTTGTCTTATCGCTGAGAGAAATGGAAGTCATACGATTTAGAATCTGCTGAGAGCGGACAAACGGGGTGTCACGCAAAAGCCAGACGCCCATCGGCATAAGGACAATAAACGCAAGCAGTATAGCCGCCCATTTTCTTAATCCCGGAAAGGAAGGGAACATTTTTCCCCACCAGATCACCGTGGAGGCAAGCAATAATATTGCTCCAACGAGCAGCGCCAATATCGCCCCTCTGGTGGCGGTAAGATAAATGATGACTAATTCAAAAAAGAATGCCGATAAATAAAATACCCGTAGCCCCTGTTTATGCCAATATTGCTTGATAAGAATTAATAGAAGCCAGATATGGAAAGAGAGGTAGGAGGCCAAATAGGCGGGGTTGCCGATGGTAGAATCAACTCGGTATCCTCCCTGCAAAGACACCCGCCAGCCGAAACGCTGCATAAGACCGATAAAGGATACAACCAAACTTACGGCCAAAGTTATATGCAAAAAAGTCAGCCAATCCTTTTTGGTTTTAAATACGCTTGCGAGTACCACGAAATAAAGATAAAGGTGCGAGAGCATCATAAATCCTTCCATGCGCTCGTAATTTGAAAAAAAGGAACGGTAAGGATTGGGTCCGAAAAGATCAGCCAGGAAAAGGATAGTGATGAAAATAGTCGCGGCTTTAAAAAGAGGCGTTAATTTAGGACGGTAATATGGCCGGATTATGGCCAGGCTCACCCAAAGCGCAAATACAATCTCCACGATGATGCGGAAGAAAAAATTTTTTCCGGCTATAAAAGGGAAAAGCATTCCTCCGGAAATATATAGCGGCAAAATCGGCAAAATCCAGATGCCGATTTTTATGGTCAGAAGCAAAGCTTTTTCCCAAGATGATGCGCGCATGAAGGCCACTATACAGTTAATTTTTCATCTTGGCAACCCCCGTTTTCTCGGCAACCAAAATAATCGTTAAGCCAAAACCGAAATTGAACTTATTCTCCACGTTTTTAAACCACCAAAAGAGTACGCGGGAGATAAGGCCGCCTGAAAACCCTTTGGTATTTCCCCCTCTAAGCTTTGCTGCGTGCGTAGAACGCCTCAACACTTTATAAAGGATAAAATATGGCGCAAAACTTAACGTATTCCAGTATCTGCGCAGGCGGATATTAAAACCTAGATTTTTAAGCATCGCTTCCAAGTTCTGAGCGTCATAACGGCGGAAATAACCCATCATGCGATCCCGCTCTCCGTAGAGCGCTGGAAAAGCAGGAGCGGAAATTATAAGCCGCCCGCCGGGACACACGAAATTACCTGCCTTCTGCAAAAATTGTTTGTCTTCTTTTATATCCTCAAGTACGTCCAGCACGGTCACCGTATCAAAGCAATGTTCGGCCGTGAAATTCTTTGCCTCAATTGGAATTATTTCAACCTCGGGATAATGCTGGCGGGCGATTTCCCGCGCTACGGGATCGGGCTCAACACCCAAAGCCGCAAATCCCAATTTAGCGGCTTTCTTCAGCAATTGTCCGTAGCCGCAGCCAATATCCAGAAGCGTATTTCCTCTAGCGAAAGTGATAATAAGATCGGAAAGATTGGCGTTGCGGAAATCTTTTTCTGGATCGGAAAATGAAGCATAAAGGTCCGAGTTGGTGCGCGGCGTTTCCATATTCCCGGAATCGCGGCGGCGAAACCAGGTAGCGATCAAAAACGATAAGAAGGAAAATAAAAGCAGTTGCCCGTGTAAAAAAACACTTGCCCCCAGACCAACGTCCCCGCTGATCCCCAAAGCGAGGAGTCCGACCAGCAGCGTTCCCTCAAAAGTCCCTAGGCCGGCAGGGCTTTGCAAGGGGATCATAATGGCAATTACCGGAAAAGCAGTGATAAATAAACCTTGCAGAGGAGTAAGATTTAAACCGCCGGCTTTAAAAGCCGTCCAGACAAACAAAAAGTCACCGAACCAAATAGCCAGAGAAAGCAGCAAAAATACAGCGAACTTAGCAAAACTTTTAAGAGTAGAGAGTGCCGCTAGCGCCTCGCGAATCCGGCTTAAAATCACAACCGTCACTGACTTTTCCCTCCCTCCGGTAAAATTACCTAAAAATAGGGAAAACTTTTCGCTCCACCTAGACGCTATGGCCAAAACCAGAAGCACCGCGAAGGCCGAGCCGAGAAGTATATATCTTAAAAACTCGCCTAAAAGCTGGTCGGCGGCAGTAAAAAGAAAAGATGCCGAGATAACGGCCAGCAGCGACACCACCACGGCATCAAAAAGGCGCGCCACCAGGAGCGATACCACATTGGCGCTGCCGGAAACCGTGCCTCCTTTTTTTAACAAATAAAAATAAGCAAGTTCTCCGGCGCGGAACGGGAGCAGGTTATTCCAGAAGCTGTGGATGGCCGTAATGCCGTAAATTGTCCGGAAAGCAATCGCTCTTCCAAGAAAGAATTTAAAACGCAATGCTTTCAACGCAAGCGATAGTCCATACATGGCTAAGGCCAAGATGCCTAACTCCCAATTAAATTGAATAAGATTTGTTTTCAGGTCCGCTCCTGCAAAACGGCTGAACAGAAAATAAAAAATAACCGCGGCAACAGCGCTGGAAAAAATAATTTTTAAATACGACCCTCTGCTCATGTAAATCTAAACCAAGCCCGCGGATTTAGCCGTCATTTCTAAAATCTTTACCACTTCTGCCCCGAATTTGCCATCGGAAGGAATTTTTTTGCCGTATTTAACAGCATCCACAAACGCCCCCAAAGCACTCTTCAACGGCTCATCGGCAAAAGTCAATCCGGCCAGCGGATGAGCTACTCCATTTTCGCGCACCGAAACAGCTCTGGCGCCAAAACTTCCTTCAAAAACAAGTTCCTTATCTCCAGATAGAACTACGCGGGCGGCCTTGGGTACGGGACTGCCGTCAATTTCCTGGTCTTTCCAGGCAAGCAGTACATCTGCCTTGCTTCCGCCCGGAAACGTAAATTTCGCGGACAAAGCCGAAGGAACTCCGGTCTCCAGGCGCGCAAGCACCTCGGCTGAAATTAAGGTGGCCGATTGATTCATGACAAAATTCATGGCCGCAACCGCATGCGGCCCGGAATCCCATAAAACATCCGGACCGCGGGGCTTGGGACGCGCTCCCAACCATTCAAAACTCGCTTTTTGTATTTTACCCAGGTCTCCGTTTTGAACCAGTTCGCGCACTCTGCCAAATGCTTCGTCGTAACAGAAGGTATGGTCTACGAATAAAACTAGATTTTTGCTCTTGGCAAGTTCGGCAAGTGATCGTGCCTCGTCAAAATCCGTCGCAAGCGGCTTTTCAATAAATACGTGTTTCCCCGCCTCCAGCGCCTGGCGGACCAGGACCGCATGAGTGGAAGGCGGAGTGGCAATGGCTACGGCCTCCGTCTGGTCTGCAAGCAATTCAGCAAAAGAAGTTGTTCCGGCAAGATTATATTTTTGAGCAATTTCGCCAAGCAGCTGCGGATTGAGATCACAAACTTGAGTTACCTCCGCTCCAGCCATGCCCCTGAACGATTCCACTAATTTAGGGCCCCAGTATCCCAATCCGACGATGCCTACCCGTAATTTTTCCATAACTTTAATTAAAATCTTTAATCTTAAATTCCGGTTTTGCTTTGACAGCGATAAAACGATTAAGGTTCCATCTTATGCTGGTGAACGCCGCCCAAAAAAGCAAACCCATAAAGACAAGAGTCCACCACCAGGCAGAATAGACAATTGCCCCGAAAACGGAAACCGCGAAAAGTCCGGCGCCAGCCGATTGCCATATTTTAACTGTGCCAATTGCTCTTTCCGGTCCGCGCAATATAAAAGGCAGAGCAAGAATGTCATTGAATACGATAAAAATCCTCTCCAGTCCGTAATGCGATTTTCCGGCAACGCGCATGCGATCCTCCACCTCCACTTCGCAAAATTCATGCTGTTTTATGCCAAAGATTATTGGCGCAAATCTGTTCATAAACCCCCTTGGCACAAATTTATTAGCCACTACTTCTCTGCGAAAGGCCCTGAGGCCGCAGCCGCAATCATGTATCCGCACCCCACTGACAAGCGAGATAAGGAAATTGGCAGCTACCGAGGGAAGGATGCGGTCAAAAAAACCACCCACGCGATTTTTCCGCCAGCCGCTGGCCGCCTTATAACCTTCGTCAATTTTGCGTATGAGGCGAGGAAGAAATTTGGGATCGTTTTGGAAATCGCCGTCAATAGTAGCGATAATATCTCCCCGCGCTTTGCTAAAGCCAGCTAAAAATGCCCAGTTCTCACCCGCATTGTACTCCAGGTCGCAGTAACGGAATCGAGGGTTCTTCGCTTTTACTTTTTTTATTTCTTCCAGCGTTCGGTCTTGGGAAGCGTCATTTACAAAAATGATCTCATAGTCCCGTCCCATTTTGCCCAAAGTTTCTTCCAGGGCTTGATAGAGAGGCAGGACATTATCTTCTTCATTATGCATGGCCGCCACGACAGATATTTCTGGCCCGGACACCGCTAAACCTTGAATTTTTTCCGGACTTTCTTGTATTTTTGTTCCTAAGATGGACATTTTACTATTTTCCAAAAAACGAGCGGACAGAACTTATCACGTGTTCCACTTCTTGATCGGTAAGCTCGGCAAATATGGGCAACGATAAGTTGGTTTTTACATACTTTTCAACTCGGGGGAAATTCCCTCCCCCGGGAAAGCCGGCGTTACTCCACGCCTCCTGTTCATGCAGGGCATCAGGATAGTACATTCCCGTTTCCACTCCTTGCTCCTTTAGATATTCCCGCAGTTGATCGCGTTGGTCTGTATGTATAACCGCCTGGTGGAAAACTGCTGTTCGGTCTGGAAATTCCGGTATGAAAGATAATGGCAAATCAACAAGATCACTTTTATACTTGGCATAAATTTCTCTCCGGCGCTGATTTCTTTCATCCAGGGTCTTCAAGCCGAGGCGAAGATAAGACGCGTGCACTTCGTCCAATCGGCTGTTTTTGCCGTAAAGCGCGTGCTTATATTTCTTAACCTGTCCGTGAACCGGAAGATAGCGCAATTTTTCAAAAAGTTCATCGCTGTCAGTTGCGACACAACCGGCATCGCCGACAGTAGAAAGATTTTTAACCGGACCCAAACTGATGGCATTTATTTCTCCCAAGGCACCCGTTCTTCTTCCTTTATATACGGCTCCTTGGGCGTGCGAGGCATCTTCCAGGACAGGAATATTGGCTTGGCGAGCAACAGTGTTAATTGCATCAAAGTCCACCGGCAAACCCAGGAGATGTACAACAATAATTGCTTTGGTGCGGGGAGTTATCGCTTTTTTGATTGCCTCCGGGTCAGGCCCGTAGTCAACGGCAGAAATGTCTACCAAAACCGGTCTGGCGCCCAAAGCCACCACTGGCTCTATGGCGGCAATAAAGGCGTTGGCATGAGTGATGACTTCGTCTCCAGGGCCTACGCCTAATGCTCGGAGTGATAATTCAATAGCATCCGTGCCGCAAGCAACTCCCAGAACATGCTTTACACCTAGAAATTTTGCAAATTCTTCTTCAAATCCCTGCTTATGGGGCCCGTTGATTATTTTCCCTGACGAAATAATCTCTTCTATTTGGGAGAGCCAATCTTTCTTTACGGAATTCATGTACCGCGTTAAATTAAGTTGCGGAATCTTCATCCCACACATAACCTGCACTGAGAAATTCTGTATCCTCCTGTGGAGTATACAAAGCTGTCAGGCAAGTGATATTTATGGCCGATAGACCTTTGTTTACATAAATTGTGCAAGTTATGTGTGGGATTCATTTTGACAAATTTACAACTATACAACTATCTGGACAAGAGCGTGGTTTCTGGAGTATTTTATGATTATGCTCAAGAATCAGCGTCTTCTCTTATTCCTAATTATAGGCGCTTTTTTGATACGACTGGCCTTAGCTGGACTTGTTTTTTTCAATTTCGGAGAACAGGGTTTTTTTCTTCCCGATTCCCAAGGATTCTACCAAACCGCGCAAAATTTACTTGAGGGGCGCGGCTTCTCCCGTGATATTTCTGAACCTTTCCGGGCGAGCGCTTTTTTTCCTCCACTTTACTCTTTGCTTGTTTCAGCGTCTCTTTTCTTAAGCAACTCGGTAGTCCCTTTGATATTTTTTCAAATTATCCTTTCCGCGCTCATGCCGATCTTAGTATGGAAAATCGGATTAGAACTGACTGAGAGAGAAAAAGTTCCGCTTATAGCCGCGGGCCTTACCGCTTTTGAGCCCTTAGGCATGCTTTGGAGTTTTACGGTGCTGACTGACGCCATCGCCGTATTTTTTCTTACTTTAGCCGCGCTTTTTTTCATCCGATTTGTCCAAAATAATTCAAGAGTATACGCTCTCCTTGCCGGTCTTGTCTTGGCTCTGGCGGCTCTTACTCGTCCGGAACCATATTATCTTTTCCCGGTTGCCATGTTATTTCTTCTCCTGGCTGCATTATTTAAAAAGCTTTCCTGGCAGACCGTTTTGATTTTTCCGCTGATTTTTATCGCCGTAATGTCTCCGTGGCTGACAAGAAATTACGCCGAGTTCGGTTCACTTTCCGGAACTACCACCGGGGCGCGCAATATTTATACCGACCTAGCGGTTTCGGTTGAAACCTATCGCACGGGGCGCCCCTATCACCTTGTGGAAGAAGAGCTAAAACTTTCACTCGCCCAGCGTCTCGGCGTAGATCCCAAAGATATCAGTGAAAATCCGGCGCTGGGGCCAGTGCTGGCCAAAGAAGGTTTTCGGATTATGCTTGAGCATCCTCGCGCGACCGCTGCGACTCTGGCAATTACCGCCAACTCCTTTTTCACCCAGGACCTCTATACGACCTATCTTCGCTACTTTAAAGTTATCCCTCATTTCCCGATTGATTTTTCTCCTTCGGTGCTGCTTCTGCGGGAAGGCCCGTTGGAGCTTGCCAGCCGCGTCTGGAGTACGATGGGGCTGCTTGCCGTCATCCCTGTCCTCGGGCGCGCTTTCTGGATAGCGCTTACCTTACTCTGGATTGCCGGCGCCATTTTTGCTTTAAGGAATGTAGGCCGCGAGCGTTTCGTCAGCCTTGTTCTGGCCGCCATAATTTTGATTTATGCCGGAGGATCGCTGGCGGCCGGCTTTTCGGACCAGGGCCGGCATCGTTATCCGATAAACGCCTTTATTTTTGTTCTGGCGAGTTATGCCATCTTAGAATTTTGGGAATGGCGAATTTTCAGACGCTCTCGGCGAATAAGATGAAGTATGGCTTCGGGCAAAGAACGGCTTAATTCCCGCCGCCTGGATTTAAGAAAAGAAGTAAGGTTTTCCGTAGCCGCGTCAATAAAGTAAACCTCTTTGTGCTTCTCGCCTGATAAAGCCATTTTTCGCGCCTCCAATTCTTTGCCGGTCTCGGCTACTTTGACCAAATACATCAAATTAAAATCTAAATTGGGATGAGCAATAAAAGCCACCAAGGGAAGGGTTGAAGTTATGGTTACCGCAAAACCCAACTCCTTTTTTAAAATTGCCTCCAAAGCAGCCGGAATAAGTTCCTTGGCGGGAACTTCTTTCATCCCGGTGGGGTGCCCGCAAGGAGTATCCAGTTTACCAGGTGACTGCCGGGCATCAGGCGATCTCTTATGCAGGCGTAATTTGTTGTCGGCGGTAATCAACAAAGCGCCGATATTTAAAGCATTGAACCAATATCGCGAGTTAGAAAATTTCCTCCGAAATTCATCGTCAAGGTTAGTAAAAAAATACTGGCTGTAGCAGCCGTAGCTTACTTCCAGATTAAGAACCCCCGTGCCGCGATCAAAAGCAAAAGACCATAACTTAAGAGAAAGACCGTCATAAAGCGGAGGTCTGGAAAGCAGGCCGTTTTTTATGTATTCCCCGACTTCGGGAGGTGGATTCCAGGGGGAGCGAACATTCATCCGCACATCCTCCAGGTCAAAGGCAACGATATGGTTTCTCCGGTAAAAAACATCCTCCAGGCCGGCGTAGCTTTCCAGATAGGGCTTGGCTACCCAAGCAACCAGTGGGCGGACCCAGGATTTTAAAATACTAGGAAGGGTCATTAAGTTTGCGCAGCATAAGCTGTTCGGCGATAAAAAAATCTGTCGGAGTGTCAATATCAAACGCGGACTCCTGAGAAATTAGATGATGGAGAACCCGGTCTCCGGATTGAGACTTCAGTCGCCGCAGTGACGAGACCCGGCTGACTATCGGCAAACTCTCGCGGTTAAAAGCTTTTTCATACGCCTGCCGATTGGACGCCGCGACATCCCGTGAATTTCTGGTGATATAAGAAACAACGCCCTTCCCGTCGGATGCCAGCTTCACCATTTTGTGCGGACTGCCATGGCTGGGAGATGCCAAAATTGCGGAATCGGCCTTCTCGTCCGACAGCAGAAGTTCTATGGCCGTGTCAATATCCTCGGAGCGCACCAGAGGAACAGTGGGAGAAAGATAAACCACCAAGTCCGGGGTGTACGATTCATTTTTTTCAAGCCATTCCAGCGCATGCAAAATAAACTCTCCCACAATGGAGGTATCTGCCGCAAGTTCGGCAGGACGCAAAAAAGGCGCCTCGGCTCCGTATTTTTTTCCCACTTCGGCATATTCCGGAGAATCCGTGGAGAGAATCAAGCGATTTATATAACGGGATTTTTGGGCCGTTTCCATAATCCAGGCCATAAGCGGCTTGCCGGCCAGAGGGGTAATGTTTTTATGCAGCATGCCTTTGGAGCCGGAGCGCGCGCCCACAATTCCCAAGACTTCAAGTTTTTTGTCTGCGGTCATATATAAAAATATAACCAAAAAGCACTAAAATTTGTTTCCCGCTAAATCTAACAAAAAAGGCCGACTTAAAGTCGGACCTTACAATGAAATTGACTGCTGTTCCAACAGAAGCCGATGGAGTAGTGTCGCAATACGTTCGGTTGCTTTTCCATCTACCAAACCGGCAAATAGATTTCTATTTGTGTTTTCCATTGCCTTAACGTAGGGCGCTGTATCTTGACATCCAAGACATGCCGCAAGGAGCAATCGTATATTCTCAACAGTTCTCGCGGCAAGGGCCGAGGTATCAACTTGCGAAAAGTATGGAGACCGCAGCTTTTTTTGTTCCTCCAAATAGCTGCGCGAAGATGGCAGGAGAAGAAAGAGCGTTGGCACGGAAAGGAGTGAGGAGCGAATAAGCAGAGTTGAATAGTGTCCCACCACTAGATCTGCTGCGCAAATTAACTGCTCATTGTTGAACTCCGGAGTATCAGTAATTAAATGGCCTTTGGCGGTAAACTTTTCCCGCACGTAATTGATCCACCGCTCTCGTTCTGGATCTGACTCATGGAACTTGGCAACTAATAATGCATCCGAATCGGCAACAGCGGCCAGCACTTGATCCAGTCCTTCGCTCATATCAATCTGGCGGGAATCGGAAGCAAAGAACACCACCACTTTTTTCCCAGGAAGAATTGACCAAGCAGAACGAACACTTGCCCGCAAATTTTCTTTTTGCTGGTGAAGCAAGGAGAGATTATCAAAGCTGGCATTGCCAAGAGCGAGAATCTTTCCTTCTTGGAAACTTGGCTGGTTGGCAAGAAATGAGGCCTTGGCCAGTTCATCCATAACGATCATCCAGCCAAATAACCCAATATCTTCACGTTCCCATTTGCTGCTATCTCCGTAGAGACACTCAACCCCCACTCTGATAATAGCTTCAGACCCAGGAAGCCGAGCATTCACGGCGCGAGCCCCATAAAGAGCCCTAACTGCTAGTTCCTTTGCCTTGCTGGAAGTGGCACATACCACCATGCGCACCCGATCCCAATTAGGGATTTCATCTACGGCCGAAAAAGGAACTTCTTGCCGTTCCAAGATTTTTTTAGCAATTCCCTTGGGGTCGGCACACATTTCTACGTATACTCCAAGTTGGCTTAGATGCCAGTATACGGGAATTAGACTCTCTGCATCTAGCGCATCACCTACAATAATAAGCACACGAGGAGCCGTTGTATTCACTTTTATCCTCCCTCAGAACAGTCCGCAGAAATTGTTACACAATGATCTTAAAAAGTCAACCCTTAATTTTTTTAGCAAGCAAACGCAGGCCGTCCAAAAGCGTGCGGGCATCGTTTAAGGCGTCATGGCCTTCGCGCTTCGGCTTTTCGCCAAAGGCCTCTACAATGGTGCTGGACATATAATTTTCACTCGCGATGCCGTAAGAAGAAAAAGTATCGCGCAGATTATGAAAATACTCGGTGGAGAACGGCAGCTCAATCCCGGAAAGTTCGCAGTTTTCCTGCAATACTTTTAAATCACTGCCGAAACAATAAAGATGAAAATTCTCGGCCCATTCCGAGAATTTTTTAATAGCCAGAGGAAAATCAATTCCTTCCTGGTCCACTTTTTCCTGGGTAATTCCCGTAAGTTTAATAAAATATTCGGAGAGTATGGGATTTTTCTTTGGTTTTACGAAAATAGTAAACGAATCCAGCTCTTGATAATTTTCCGTATCGGCCAGGATTGCTCCGATTTCCACGATCTCGCGGTGTTCCCCGGGACCTGACCATTTTCTTTCTTGTGCTCCTTCCCAAGTGGTATATTCGGTATCAAAAATTATTATTTTATCTTGCGCGAAGATTTTATTCATAATTTTTGCTTTAAAATTAATCCTGAATCAGAACCGTGCTTAAATGCTCTTTTCTAAGGACTTCGGCTCTTACTGCTTGGTAAAGATTAACATGCTCCGACCCGAACCCTTCCAGAGAAAAAATCTTCCTCGCTCGCCGGGCTATTTCTTGCCTTATTTCCAGGCCAAATCCGCTCTCGGGAGTCATCATTGTTTTAATAAGTTCCGCCAATTTTTTCGGACTGTCGCGTGAGGCGTCAAAAGGCAAACCAACCGGCATTTTCAAAATCTCGCTAAGCTCACTGACATTCGGCGGATATCCTATGACGGGAAGACCGGAGCAGATGGCTTCCTGATATACTATGGCAAAACCCTCGGCCCGGGAGGGCATAACAAAAAGGGCCGCTTTTTGCATTGTTTCGGCGTTGCCCGCTGCGGACAATCTGCCGACAAAATGAATGTTAAGCTCTTTTTCTTTCGCAAAATTTTCGTATTCGGCTCTCATTGTACCGTCTCCTATCACTACAAATTTCCAGCGGTTGAGAAACGGGTCTTGCGTATAGGCCTTAAGCACAATATCCAGGCCCTTACGGTTATTCCCCAGATTGCCAATAAAAACAATGTCCTTGCCTTCTCCCGGGCAGGCGCAAAATCCGTTATCCAGGTAGTTGTATATTGTCTTGGATTTACCGGCCAAAGAAGGATATTTTCGTAAAATTTCCCGGCGCTGAAATTCCGAAGGAAATATCACATAGTCATACAACTCCAAACCGCTTCCTTCCCCGGGCGCATGATGCGTAAGTATAAAAGGCCTTTTGATCCCTAATTTGCGGTAGACAAAAGGAAGGTCAGACGCGGTGAGATGGGAGTGGACGATATCCGGTTTTATCTTTTCAATGGCCAAGGATAAAGCAGCCCCTTGGTCAAAAACAACACTCTTAGCCCACTCCCATACCCGTTTATAAGGGCGAAGCGACAGTCCCCGGCCCGCGATTAATCTCGGTATGGCCTTGATTAACCTCCGGAAAGAAAAGGGTGGAACTGTCGGCAACACGGTTGCAACAAGTCCGTCTCCCAGACTAAAATTTAGCACTTCCATTACCCTCTCCCCCCACGGGAAAATAAAAACTTCATGGCTTTCGTATCCGGCTAAACCTTTCTCCGGCTTATACGTCTTGACGCCGGCAAAATACTGCATCAGGAGAAAAGCCATTTTATTTCTGCCTCCGGTCAGAGGCTTGACGTTATGCCCCTTCAAAAAATTATTTATGTATAAAATTTTCATTTCGGGGTCATTGGTTTTATCAAGCCAACAATTTCTTCCAGAACCCTCCGGCTGGAATTGCCGTCCTGCGGCCCTACCAAGTCTCGCATAATGGCTAACCGCCCTTCGTGATGCAATTGGGGATTTTGGAGATAATTTTTTACCGCTTCCACGAAATCCCGGGGATTTTTGGCGCGCCACACTCCCCCGCTTTTTTCAATGGGAAAATAATGCGTAGCGTTATCAAGGGCGTAGGAAAGCCGTTTAAAAACAGGAATTTTTTTATCGTTATATCCATTAAAGCCGATGGAAATAACCGGCCGATCAAAAATTGCCGCCTCCAAAGTCATGGTGGAGCCGAAATTGATAGTCACCTCGCTCAAGCGAACCAGATTGGCCAGCAGCTTTATGTCGTCCGTGCTGAAATTAAATCCTTTGCCAAAATCAAGAACTTTGCTGCTGGGATTCTTTGCCTCCAAGGTTACTTTGTCCAGAGGATGTATGCGGACCAGGAGCTGAGCGTTTTGGATCTCACCCGACTCTATAGCTTTGGTTAAGATATCGGCTTGGTCTCTCAAGTCCTCCATGGTTAAGCCCCCGATTAGTAGCCCGCCGGTAAAATAGGTAATCCAGCGCTTTTCCGGATTCACACCGATGATTTTTGCTACCTCGGCTTTGCTCATTTCCCAGGCCGGGTCTTTATAGTGGTCCCATTGCGGAAAGCCAACCACCCGTATTTTTTTTGCCGGATAATCGTTGAGCTCCATAAGTTCACGGAGCATAGTCGGATTTTGCACGAGCATAAGGTCCGGGTGCACGCGCAAAAAAAGTTTGGAGGATATGTTATCCCATCCTCCGGTCATACCCACGCATGGAATTCCCTGACGCTTAGCGGCCTTCATAAGCGCCATTGATTCCTCAAACTTTAAGGCCGGAGCAAATACAACATCGGGATTATAGCGGATAAAGTACGCCTCCCAGACGCGGTCTTCGCGAAAGAGATGATAATCAACGGCACGCAGGAGGGCGCGAAAAATTTTCCGATGGCCCAGGAGCCAGATCAACCGCTTGCCCCAAAACGCCAAAAGCGATCCTCCGCTCAGATAAGTAAACCTTTGGCGGGAGCGGATGGTTGCCGTGGGAATACTGGCTAGAGTCAGGACCTGAAATAACTGCTTGGCTTTGCCGCCGCCAAAGTCAGGCATCGGCTCCACTATACAGCGCTCGTGGTTAAATTCCTGCTTATACCGGATAATTTTTTCCGCAGGTACGAAGACCACCAAGCGAATATCATCGCTATTTTTAGCCAATTTATAAAAATCACCCAGCATGAAATTCTTAATTTCCGCACCGGAGGAAACGGTAATAAATATTGTTTTCATTTCCGTAGGCGTCATTTTTTCTGTTCTTCCTTCAGATAGTACATTCTGTGAAAATATGAATTATTATCAGCAAGAAGTTTTTGCGGATCCCCTTCTTCAATTATTTTTCCTTGATCAAGTACCAGCACCCGATCGGCATCAACCACCGTGGATAGCCGATGCGCGATGACAAAAACGGTAATGGAGCCGCGAAGGGCCTGGATGGATTTCTGAACCAAGGCCTCGGACTCGGCATCCAGAGCGCTTGTTGCTTCATCCAGTATAAGAATCTGGGGGCGACGGGCAAGCACGCGCGCCAGAACCACTCGCTGACGCTGACCGGCGCTAAGCATGACTCCCCGCTCACCGATCACGGTTTGAAATCCTTCCGGCAGTTTGGATATAAATTCAAACGAATTCGCCTGCTTGGCTGCTTCAATAATCTCGCTGTCGCTCACCTCCGGATTGTAAAATCTAATATTATTTTGGATTGAATCATTGAACAAAAAGAGATCTTGCGACACATACCCCAAAGACCGGCGCCAGCCGCCTAAGTCAAAACGCTCTGCTTCAGTTCCGTCACAAAAAATTGCGCCGTTGCCGGGTTTGAATAGCCGCAGCAGCAAATCAGCAACCGAGGTCTTGCCCGCCCCGGAAGGACCGATGAGGGCAAGCATCTCTCCTTTTTTTAGAACCATACCCATTCCTTGCAAAACCGGCGTTCTCTCCTCATAAGCAAAAGAAACGTCTTTGAAGATAATCTCTCGCGAGAAACCGAACGATAATCCTTCTTTTTTGTTCTCTTCCCGTTCTTCCTCAAGCGTTTCCTTGAATTTCAAAAAATTCTCCAGATGGGGAAGACGCTCATTCATGGCCTGGAACACATCGTGGGCGGCCTGCAGATTCACGAAAATGCGCTGGATCAGATAAATCGCCGCCGCAAAAACCGCAAAATCAAATCCTCCGCTGCGATAAGAAAGCAGGAAGATGGCAGAAATAAAAACAACGCTGACCGGCTCTCCGGATATTCTGGATAAAGAGACGGTAAGAGCCCTTTTCAAGTTCAAATCCCGCAAAACCTTAAAAAATTCCCCGCCTTTCTTGAATAGCGCTGTTTCAGCACCAAGTGTTTTAACGGTTTTTAAGCCCAGGGTGCTTTCGGCAACAAAGTGGGCTACTTGTCTTTCCTGAAAAGTAGAAAGCCGGGCATTTCTCTTAGTGGCCACCACCAATGGCCGAAGCCCCCCGAGTAGAAGAGCCCCTGCCGCCGCTGTGTAAAGAGTAATTTGCGGAGAAATAGTCATGGCAAAGGCCAGAAAAGTTATGATGCTCGCGGAAGAAAAAAGAATTTCCGCGGAATTTTCCAAGAGAGTTGAGCTTTGCTGGATATCGCGGCCCAAAGCCATCTGCACATGCCCCAGCTTCTGCTTGAGCAAATACGGCCAGCGCGCTTCCAGCAGCCCGGAAAAAGTTTCCGACATGGCTTTGTTTTGATAATCAAATCTTGCCTGGGAACGAACATAGCTGAATAGATATAAAATTGCCGCCCGCGAAACAAACAAGGACACAATTCCCAAGATCAGGATCCGAGGCGTAAGAGCAAAAGGTAGAATATTGAAAATTTGCAAAAAGTACCTGGTAATGTCGCCCGCTTCCCCGCCCTGGTTGCCGACCAGCAGGGCAAAAAGAGGAATAACGACCGTAACGCCGACTCCAGCCAAGATACTTGCCAAAAATCCTAAAATCACAAAAAAAACAATCCGGTAGCGGTATTCCCGGAAAGCTCTCCAGAGAAGCAGAATTGTTTTTGTGGCTTTAATATCCATCTTCTTACGACTTAAATAATTTATCCCTTAGCTTTTGCCAGAGTATTTCCGGCGACCAAGTGCGTTCATTGACAGAAATAAGTTCAAACTTACCGCCGTTGAAAACAATCGTGGTAACGCTCGTCTCATGAATAGGAGGGGGTGAGGCAAAAGAAAATAAATCCATCAGTACATTTTGCATAATCTCACGATGCGAAACTAAGCAGGCCGAATTTAGGCTGGACCGCCCGATGTCCTGCAGAGCAGCAAGAAAGCGCGCCACGGATTGATTGAATGATTCGCCGTAAGGAGGGATAAAATTCCTTTCCTGAAAAGTCCGCGCACGCAGCGGCCGGCGCGAAGCTTTATCTGAAATTGTCCTGGAGATGACTAGCTCGTTAAGCCGGGAATCCTCCCGGACTTTAACGCCGCAAGCGGCGGAAATAATTTCGGCTGTTTCTCTGGCGCGCGAAATGGAACTGGAGTAAACCGCCTCTATCTTTCTTTTCTTAAGTTTGCGGCCGAGAGCCCTGGCCTGCATTATGCCAAACTTGGACAAGGGTATTTTATCAGCGGCCTCCGTGTCCCCCAAGCCGTTCCGCGATTCTGATTTTCCGTGTCTTACCAAATAAATTATCATCGTTTCTTGCCGATCCAATACTCATATTTTTCCCAGTCCTCCAGGGTGTTTATGCCGCTATAAGGATAATCCTCAAGAACAAGGGGAATTATTTTTGCTCCTGTCATTTGCTTTTTCTCCATGAGCGTGCGATGCCACATCACATCTGCTACTCCAACATGCTCATAGGCCTTGGGAAGTTTCTGACGGGGCAGATTGAACGATTCCGGGACGCCGGGAATGGGAAGCAGCGGTTCAAGAAATTCCCCATCGCCAATTTTATACATTTTATACGGTGTCTGATCCGGCTCCTTTATGGTTCGCACCGAATCCGCCTCCGGATGTTCGGCCAAAAGCTCAATTGCTCGGTCAATGTCTTCCGGTTTTCGCAGCGGATGAGTGGGGCGCAATTGGACTACAATATCCGGCCGGTACTGTTCATGGTCGCGGAGCCATTCAAGAGTGTGCACGAACACCGGAAAATCAGTAACGGCATCCCCGGCAAGTTCTGCTGGCCGAGTAAACGGAACCTCCGCGCCGTACTCTTTGGCAACTTTGACAATCTCTTCGTCATCGGTGGAAACAATCAAACGGTCAATGTATTTGGACGCTTTGCCCTGCTCAATGGTATAAGCGAGCAACGGCTTACCGCCAAGTTCTTTAATATTTTTTCTGGGTACGCGTTTGGATCCTCCCCGGGCGGGAATTAAAGCGAGTATTTTATAGTTTTTAATCATTAGCTATTGATTTTTACTATTAAGAGCTCAACTCTTCGGCCCCTCGCGTCAATTTGGTGAGGGACTCCCGCTGGAATATCAATCACATCTCCGGTCTTGACGGAGTACTCACGTCCTCCCTGGATCGAGTCGGCCACCCATTCATTCGGTTTATGCAGAGTTTTATTTTCCAGCTCTCCGCTGATAATAAATAGAGCCTCTCCTTTAAGCACCTGCCATACATCGGCCGACTTTTCGTGCACCTCGGCTTTTGGCAAGACATTGTCTACTACCACGGTCATCACCGAGTAGGGACCTTCTTTGGAGCCAGAGAGCAAGACCGACTTCTTTACCCCTTCGGGAATTGAGGATGCTGCTTCCTCTATTTTTTCTTTGGTAATAATGAACGTCATGCGTGTATATATATTAGAACAAGATTGACTTAAGAAAGGTTTGTTTGACAAAATATAAATTTGTGATTTTTTATGCCCTAATTTCCTCAGAAAGAATTTTTTCCAGACGCTCGCTTGCCTTTCCGTCAAGCGGCTCGGCAAAAAGGCGGACGGCCTCTTTTCTTTTTTCCTCGTCCAGCGCGGGATTAGGCAAATACGCGTTGATGTGCTTGGCAAGTTCCTCCGGCGTGCGGGCCAGGCGGGCCGCGCCGGTTTCCATAAACGCTTCAAAATGCGTGTAATGGTCGTAAAATCTCCTAACCGAGTGCCAGTATTTCGGCCGGCATCCGCCGGGGTCAAATCCTACGCAAATCACCGGCTTCCCGAACACCGCGGCGTCCAGCGCAATGGTGGATGCTCCGGTAACAACCACATCGCTGTGGTAAATAAGGTTCAGCAGATGGCCCGTATCCGCAAGTTCCGTATCCGTGCGTTCGTGGTTGTTCTCAAAGTGTTTCAGGTCCCGATCCGGCCGGATATGCTTGAAATTGCCCAGGCGTTCCACCGGGCTTTCAAATTTGGGATGGGGGCGGAAAATCGCTTGAGCCGGATAGGCAATCGCTCCTTTTGTAATCAACTCTTCCAGGACATCGGCAATCCATCCCTCGCAGGGAAAAAGAAAATCTCCCATGGCCCCGTAAAGGATAAACTTTTTTTGGGGATCAAGGCCGAGTTTGGCGAAAAATTTTTCCCGCGCCTCCAAGAGAGAAGGAAGATTCTTGAACATCACATCATAAAAGGGGCTGCCCATAACCGTAATTTTTTCCTCTTTTACCCCTTGATAAGTCAGGGCCATTTTTTTAAGAAATCCGCTTTGCACTACTAGCTTGTCCGGAACCACGCGAAGAAGTCCGTGACTGGACAAGGTGTCCCATCCTCGTGTAATCCCCACAGTTTTTATTCCCCTTCTTTGGGCCTCGCAGACCAAAGGAACGTCAAAATTAAAGTTGGCGATATAACTTGCAAGCAGCAAATCCGGCTTATATTTATTAAAAATTTCCCTTACTCTTCGGCTGGGTTTTGCCTTCAGCAAGAGATATCGCAAAAAACGTTTATAAGGGGGAAAACCGCCTAAAATCCAGGTAAGAAACCGCTTGAGAAACGTAACCATAAAGCCGGTCTGGCCGCGTTCATAGGCGCGCATTTTTGACCAAAGATTGGTGTGGGAGTTAATCGCCGATCGCTGCAGCGACGTTACCAAACCCGCGAAGCGGGAATGGAATTGCGGATTTAGCGCCTCAACGGTAACGTTTCCGGCCGAAGTTCCAAACATCCTCGTATAGCGCTCTTTATTTCCGGGAAGAGTCAGCACCACTATTCTTTCCCTCCGATTATTTGCCAAAAATGACTCCCAAAACGGGGTGGAAAATATGTTTCTTGCCGTAACTGAATCTTCAATTGTCACAAAAATAGTCATTTTTTCTGAAACACGTAAATAACGGAGTGTCCGAAATATTTGTTGGCAGGATACGTAAAAAAGCGGAACAGGCGGTAAGGAAATGTCCCAAAACTATATTTGGTTTCCCTTAATTTAAAATAACCAAGAGCCCCCTTCTTGAGTACCGGATCGGCAAAAAGAGTTAAATGGTCATTGCCTTTGAGAAACCGGTAAAATTCGCCTTTGCGGAAAAATGAAATTTTGTTCCAAAGATGCTCCGGATTAGGGGTAGTCAGGATGAAAATTCCTTCGGGTGCAAGGACTCTCGCGACTTCGCGCAGGAAGTGATACGGATTCTCCAGATGTTCCATGACTTCTATGGCGGCAACATTGCGGAAAAAATTATTGCTCCAGGGCAGGCGGTCAAAATTAAAATCGGCAATTTTGAACTCTCTGGTAGGCCGCGCGAGGGTAAGATAATCGTCAATATCCACCCCGTAAGTTTCGGTAAATCCTAGGCGATGAAGCATGCTTAAAAAAATCCCTTGGCCAGCTCCGGCATCCAAAGTCGGCCCCGATGGCTTAAAATATTTTTCCAAAACGGAAAGAAAGCGACTGTCGGCATAAAGCCGGTCAAGATTGGTAGGAGTATCGTTATCTGCCATACCTATAATTTTTTTAACCTCCTCCTTGCGGCCCCGTCGTTCCTCCGCGGTCATATAAGCAACGGCGCGTTTTTGCGGATTTTTCATTATTGGCTAGTTAATGCTTATAAGAAGCGGCGTCATCTTGCGGCTCATACCCCAGTTCGCGCCTCGCGTTTTCTATATCCCAAAATCGGCTTTTATTCGCGGATACGCCATAATATATTCCAAAGGGAACCTTGGCAACCAGCGCTTTTTGAAAAAGCTGAACCAAATCACGATGAGAGAGCCAGGTCTTGGCGTAGCGCGGACTTGTCCGCGGATCGTCATCGGCTCTAACGCTGCCGATACGGAGGCAAATTGATTCCAGACCGTACGCTTCCCAATACATCCGGGCCAGCGCCTCGCCGAATACCTTGCTTACTCCGTAGTAGCTATCCGGACGGACCGGGCCTTCGGTAAAAATAATTTTTGGCGCCTCTTTCTCATAGCCCTCGGTAACCCGGTTAGAGCTCGCCAAAACGATTCTTTTTACGCCAGTCACCCTCGCGGCTTCATAGACATTGCGCGTACCGATAATATTATTTTTCAATACCGATCCCCACGGCGCCTCGGCCCCGGAATCGGCGGCCAGATGCATAACCGCATCCAGCGGCTTTAACTTGCGGAAAATCTCTAGACCCTTATCAAACTCGGCAATATCTTCTCCTGTTTTCGCGTCTAAACCGAAAAGCTCATGCTCTTTTGCTAGCGCCTTAAAAAGTATGCCTCCGACTAATCCTTCCGAACCGGTAATCAAAATGCGCATAGTTTCAGCTTACTGAATATTTTTCTAAGGCAGTAGGGGTAAATTTCAATCCGTGGCCGGGAGTTTCCGGAATAGTGAAGCGACCGTCCGCGCATCTTGGCTGATTTTCAAAAAGGTCGTCAGGAATCCAATCCACAAATTCCACCGCAAAACCGTTGGGTATCGCTCCCATAAGTTGTATGGAAAGTTCATGCACCAGATGAGGAGTTATCTGAATGCCCGCGGTGGCAGCCATTTGGGCTATTCTCGCAACCTCGCTAAAACCATTGGCTCGGGTAACATTGGGCATCAAGAATTTGGCAGCTTCTCTGTCAATAAGTTCCTTAAATTCGTATCTGGTGTAATTATTTTCGCCGGTAGCCACCGGGATTTTAATGTTTTTGGCAACCTTCTCACAGGCCGGGAAATCATCGGCCAACACCGGCTCCTCATACCAAAAAAGATTGAAATCATCAAGCAGGCGCGCTTGTTCAATATTTTCCTCAACGCTAAACCGCTGATTTACATCTGCCATCAACTTGAACCTGCCTCCCAGAATTTTTGCCACTTCTTCAAGCCGCTGGCGGTTCTCGGAAAAATCCTTGCTGCCGAGCTTAAATTTATAAAATTCGCATCCTTTTTCCCCGTAACGCTCCGCTTCC
The DNA here is from genome assembly GCA_964412615.1 of uncultured Candidatus Saccharibacteria bacterium. Classification (GTDB taxonomy): domain Bacteria; phylum Patescibacteriota; class Minisyncoccia; order Sungbacterales; family HO2-52-23; genus CAYPPK01. The sequence goes on along the minus strand of CAYPPK010000001.1, from coordinate 55,781 downwards.
TCAATAATTTCCTTTACCGAATACTTGGGCCAGCCGCCACTGCCGTAGGCCGGAACCTTGTTGTTTTTTCCTCCCCAGAGTTTGTAGAGAGAAAGACCTTTAATTTTTCCGTTCAAGTCCCAAAGAGCAATATCCAGAACGCTCAAAGCATATCCGCCAATGCCGACTTTGCGCACATTCTGGTCGGCTCTAAACATTTTCTCCCAGAGCGCGCCGATATTCTCCGGGTCCGCGCCTAAAAGCCGCGGTTTAAGGCGCGTTTCCAAATACAGCCGGATGACATCGGCCGCCATCCCGCCGAAACAAAGCGTATACCCAAGTCCGGAGACACCTTCGTCGGTTTTTATTTCGGCAACAACTAGCCGATGCTCCTTGGCTTCAAGCGATATCGGGTACGGCAAGGGAACTGCGAGTGTGTAAGTGTCAACGGAAGAAATTCTCATCACCCACTATAACTTAACTTGCCCGCAGGTGGTCATTAAACCAACCCGCAGTAAGCTTGATTGCAGCCGCTAAAGATTCACCAAAACGATGCTCCGCGCCCGGAATTATTTCCAGGCGTGAACCCGCGGGTAAATATTGCATGGCCTCCCGCGATTCTTTCAATGGAACTACTGAATCCCTATCCCCCTGAATAATGAGCACTGGAACCTTAATTTTTTGCAGAATTGATTTTTGGTCAACCGATTCACGCTCGGCTATAAATTCACGGGCAATACGAATGTATGGGCGTGAATTGGGCTGGGGAGTAGGATGAGTGAAAAATCCTTTTTCTTTAAGTTCGGCTTTTTGTTCGGGAGAAAATCGGTCAAGAAAACTTTCTCTTTTATAAATATCCGGAGCCCACCAGACAAAGGTTTGTATTCTAGGGTCTGCTGCCACGGCCTCCGCCAGACATCCTAAACTTCGCCCCGCCGCTCCGATTTTCGCAAACCCCCTCTTTTGGGCAAAATCAAGAGCGGAAATAAAATCATCCGCGTACTTTTTCACCGTAACCGTATCGTCGTCACTCTCGCCGTTGCCGCCAAAATCAAAAGTAAGAACCGAATAACCGGCTTCCCGCAAGGATTGGGCCAGCTGGTCAAATCTTCCTCCATCATGCCGGTCCCAGGTAAAAGCATGGCAGAGGACAATTATAGCTTCCGCAGAAGCGGCATAAAGATCACCGACCAGTTTCAATCCCTGTTTATTGTAAAAATAAATCTTTTCCATCGCTTGCGGCCGGCCGGAGCCGGCTTTGCACTATTATTTTAAGAGTGTTAGCTAAGTCCGTGGAAACCCCAATGGCTGCGTCCTTTCTAATATGCTCGCCGTCGTAGGTCAAGTCGTAAATCATATAAGGATGGTCTCGGGGAATATCCAACCATATTCCTCCCACTCCTTGGAATTTTTGCGCGAAACCATATTCGTCAAATCCGGATAATTTATCCTCCAGTCCTCTCATCTGAATTGAGGACGGAAACCGCAGCCCTACCACTATATAACCTTTCAAGGCCCAGTCATTCACTTCTTGCAATAATTTTTTTTCAAGGCGCAAAGAAACTTTTTCTTTGGAAAAAATATCCTTATACTGGCCGAGTTGGTTTTGGCCTAAATTATCCCTCCAGGTGGCTATCCAGCCGTTTGGGTAGAATTCCTGATGAAAACCCGGATCGGCTTTTTCCCCCACCGCGACCGTAATTCCGCGTCCGGGCACGCGCGAAGAAAACGCGTAAGCCAAGTTTTTAAAGTATAAGAATTCAAAAACCTCCAAAGCGCTTCGGGAAAGCTCCTGTCTTATCTGTTCGTTTCTAGCGCTCTCCTCCAATAACATGCGGGGAGTTATGCCCAAAACAATCATTTTTATTTTAGATTCGGAAGCAAGCCGGTTTTCAATTAATTCAAAATATGGCTCATCAAAACCGTTGGCCAGATACCCGAGATTTACGATTCTCGTTCCTGGCAGAATTTCTTCCATATGAGCGGGAGATATTCCCCGGCCCACCCGGGAATCGCCGGCAAAGACGATATCGTAGCGGCTGGAGCCGTGAGTTTTTTCAATCCAAAAGGCCTTTTCCTCCAGGGTACTGTTTTTCGGACCGGGCAAATAAAAACCAGCTGCCGACACTGAAAACAAAGCGGCGAGTATAAGCCAAAAAATTCTTTCTTGCCAAATGCTTGTCTTTAAGGAATTCATCCCACACCTAACTTGCACTCTGATACTTGCCTCTTTTAACGAAATATCGCAGTGCAATCTGTCAATTATTATTATCTATTGTTAAATTTGTGGACCCCACATACCACAGGCGCTTTGCGCCGGTGCAGGTTATGTGTGGGATTCATTTAAAACTGGAAATAAATAAACTCTTGCGGCAGACCCCGGAAGAAAATCGTGGCCGTAATAAGCAGAGCAAGGATACTTATTTCAGCGGCGAGTTTCAGAGCCGGTATGGGTATTTTTAGGCGCGGCAGAAGCAAAACCCCCGCCTCAAATAAAATGCCAATTGTGAAAATTGATATAAAAACAGAATCAAGAACGGAAAAATTCAAGCTTGACCAAAACATCCGCTTGACAATGGCCAGGGCCTGACTGAATGATTCGGCCCGGAAAAATACCCAGGCCAAGGTCACCTGCGCCATAATCAGGAACCAGACAATTTGCCGTCCCCCGTAAAGCCGCCGTAGACGTGCGGGCCAGCCCGTCAGCTTTTCCAGAGAGATAAATAAGGCGTGAAGGGCGCTCCAAATCACAAAAGTCCAAGCCGCGCCATGCCATAATCCCGAAGAGATAAAGGTTACGGAAAGAAACGCGTAAGAAGCCAAAGCTCCCTGGCGATTGCCCCCCAAGGGTATGTACACATAATCCCTGAACCAGGTGGAAAGCGAAATATGCCAGCGGGACCAGAACTCCTGCAGGGAGGTGGAAACATAGGGGTGGTTGAAGTTCGTCTTGAAGCGATACCCCAGGAGCCGTCCGAGGCCGATGGCAATATCGCTGTATCCGGAAAAATCAAAATAAATTTGCAGTCCGAAAGCTGATGCCGCCAGCCACCAGTAAGGAGCGGAGGGCAGTGAATTCCCGACGGCAAAGGCCTGGGTTACGAAAGGAGCTAAGTTATCCGCGAGGACCATTTTTTTAAAAAACCCCAGAATCATGAATTTAACCCCTTCCCACCGGTCTTCTTCGGACGTGCGGGGTACTTCTTTCAGTTGGGGAAGCAGGTCTGTCGCTCTGATGATAGGGCCGGCCACCAGCTGCGGGAAAAAGGCGAGATACGAGAAAAAGTGCAAAATATTTTTGGTCGGCTCCAATTTTCCCCGCCAGACGTCAATGGTGTAGCTCATGGACTGGAAAGTATAGAAGGAAATTCCCACCGGCAGAATCAGCGTAAATTCGGGCACTCTTGCGTAAAGGCCGACAGAGAAGCCAAGCCAGCCCAAAAGCGCGTCAAGGTTGGAAGCGACAAAACCGCTGTATTTGAATACGGCCAAGGAACCAATATTGCCCGCGAGCGAAAATATAAGAAGCTGCTTTTTCCAATCCGGCCGCCAGCGCATTCCCAAGGCCGCGGCATAATCAATCAAGCCGCTGAAAATAAGCAGTAATAAAAATCGCCAGTCCCACCATCCGTAAAAAAAGAAGGAGGCGGCGACAATATATGCCCACCTCTTTTTTAAAAAGCGGCCACCAGGCAAAGAAGACCGCGAAGAAGATTAAAAATTCCAGCGAATTAAAAAGCATTCCTTCTTCGGGCACGCCAATACCTAAACCTCTCCTTTAGGGAAGAGAAAAACGGCTGCTTCCAGTGGAGCGCTTCCAGAGGAAGCAGATGGTCCGGTTCAATGTCTATGGCCGCCACGCGCCCTAAAATTTCCGGAATCATACGCGGGGGAATGCCGGAACCCGGCCCTTTAACCCCTAGAAGTTTGGAGCTGATGATGGTTCCTTTTCGTATCGGCTCGCGGGCAATAATGCTCTTGGCCAGCTTCTCCCGCAGAGGTTTTAATTCTTCAAAAATAATTTTTTCCGGAACCCCCCTGATTTTCTCCACCTGCCGAATGACGGAGACGAGTTCCTTAAATTGCGCCGGCTCCAAAGACCCGCTATGGTCGGAACCCTTCATGGTGCGATCCAGAGTAATATGCCTTTCCACGATGCAGGCGCCTTTGGCCACAGCCGCGATAGTCGGCAAAGACCCGAGTTCGTGCCCGGAATATCCGACCGGCAGGGGCGCGAACTTTCGCCTCAAAACATCCATAAAATCAAGATTTATTTTTTCTTCCGGCGAGGGGTAAAGGGAAAGGCAGTGAAAAATAATCAAGCGGTGGTTGTGGCGCAAAATTGCCCGCACCGCGCCTTCTATTTCCTCTTCCGTTGACATGCCGGTGGAAAGAAGCAGGACTGCGTTCTTTTTCTTGGCCACATGTTCAAGCAGCGGAGTGTTGATAAGGTCAGCCGACGGGATTTTAAATGCATTGGCGTTCAAGTCCTCCATCAAATCGGCGCTATGGGTATCCCAGACGCTGGCGAAAAAAAGCAGGCCTCGCTCTTGCGCGTATTTTTTAATCTCCCGGTATTGCGTCTCGGAAAATTCCAGCTTCTTTCTATGCTCGCCGTAAGTTGGGGCAAAAGCGTTTGGAGAAGTGTATGGCTTGTCCCGACCCTCCTTGGTCAGGATTTCCTCAATGGTTCTTTTCTGGAATTTCACCGCGTCCGCTCCGGCGTCTTTGGCCGCGTCAATCAGTTTTTTGGCAAGATCTATATCGCCGTTATGGTTGATGCCGATCTCGGCAATTACAAATACCGGCTCTTGGGGGCCGATGTAGCGCCCTTCAATTTTTACCCGCGAGGGCAGGCCTTTTAGGATAAATTTCAGCTCTTCTTTCAAGTTCATCTTATTTACCAGGCTCTTTATTAGTAATTTTTCTCAAAACCCTGGCCGGAACGCCAGCCACAACCGCGCGGGGCGGGATATCTTTGGTAACCACAGCCCCGGCACCCACGATCGCACCCTCCCCGATGACCACGCCTCCGAGAATTGTTGCCGAGCTGCCGATAGTGGCATTTTTCTTAACCATAGTAAGCCTGAACAATTCTAGCCATTATTCAGTATTTTACTAGTGGCCCTCCGCGGTTGTAGCCCGTGGATAATTGTCGTTGATAAAGGTAACATTGTGACTGACGAATACCCCATCCTCAATAATAACCCCTTCGCAGATAAAGGTGTGGCTCTGTATTTTACAATTTTTTCCGATTTTGGCTCCTTTTTGAATTTCCACAAAAGGACCGATTCTGGTGTTGTCCCCAATACTGCATCCGTAAATGTTCACAAAATCCTGGATAACCACATCCTGGCCTAATTGTACATCGTTGCTTATTTTTTTAAACATATATTGGCAGATCGTTAGTAGAGCCGCACATCTTTTCTTTTGGCAACGGCTTGGTCGGCAGCTTCCAGAATTTTTATTATGCGGAGGCCATCCTCGCCCAGAGAGGGAATTTTATACCCCTCTCTAATCGCCTTATACAATTCCTCTATTTCCAGGCCCAATGATTCCCTATTTTCCAGGGAAGAAACTACCCGCTCATTTCTTCCTGCTTCTGAAATATCTCTGCTGATAATTTTAATTTTTTCCGTAGGGTGCATGTCGTCAAAGTAAACAGTTTTTTTGCTTCCCACGATAGTCATCTTCCGGGATTTCTGCGGCAGAAGCCAGCTAGCAGTAACTTGCGCGGTAATTTTTCCAGGATAGCGAAGGAATAAGCTTCCGAATTCCCGCGGATAGCCGTCCGTGTATCCTTGGCCGTCTCCGGCTACGTTGGTCGGCAATACGCCATTGAAAATATAATCAATTATGGAAATATCGTGTATCGCCAAATCCCAGAAGGCGTTAACGTCCTCTCGTCTTAATTTCTCCCAATTAAGCCGCTCGGCGTGTATAAAATAAACCTTGCCAATCTCACCCGAGTCAATGACCCCTTTTAGTTTTCGGACAGGGTCAGAATAAAGAAAAGTGGAATCAACCGCCAAAACTTTGCCGGATTTTTTCGCAATGTTGATAAGCTCTTGGGTATGCCCGGCCCGCACCGTCAGCGGTTTCTCCGCAAAAACATGCTTGCCCGCATAGAGCCCTTCTTTACATATTTGATAATGCGTGCTTGGAGGAGTAGCTACCGCTATCAGTTCCACCTCATTGTCTTTTAAAATATAGCGGTAGTCAGAAGAGGTTTTTGCGTTCGGATAATTTTTCTTGGCAAGTTCCAGTGCTTTGGGTGACAAATCTACAATCCAGGATAGATCGTAAAGTGCGGATGCCTCAAAATTCCGAGCCAAATTAGGCCCCCAATATCCAAACCCGATTAGACCTACTTTTATTTTACCCATACTATAATAATTATTTGACTAAAGATAATTTCTGTGCTAGATTAATGCAAGTTTAATCTAGGAGGTCAGCAATGGCACAGGTAAAATTAGCTTTCGGCTACGATGATGAAAGGCCTTACGGCCAGTTGGCTGATACTGAAGCCGGACTTGACCTGCGAAGGAGAAATCTTTTCTTCGTAAGGAAGCTAATGGAGTTCTTTGATAGTAAAAAACTGCCGCGAACCTTTTTCATCTTAGGGCAATACTTAGACCGATGCCTGGACACGTTTTCTAAACAACAGCTCCGCGAGATCTATGTTTACGGTAGGTATATGTGCGAACTCCAACAGCATAGTTATTCCCACCCTCTTATTAAACCTTTGCCGGGATATAGTAAACAAATCCTTTCAGCCGAAGAGTTTGCTCAAGATGTGCAAAGGGCAAAGAAAATCATACAGGAAGTTCTTGGAAGAACAACAATTGGGATTAGAATTCCCAACGGCTACACAACTGGCTTGCATGATGCTATGGAGGTAGCAAAACGTCTATCAGAATTGGGATTCGTATATGTCTCATCCATGCTCAAGGGTTCAGGTGAATCACTGCAGGCGGAGCTTACTTTGGAGCGCCAACCGCATTTGTATGAAATCCCAGGATCACGCAACATCGTTGAAATCCCATCGCACGGATGGCAGGATGTAATTTTTACTAAGGAAAAGGCGCAAGCACTTCTGGGTTCCGAGCCGGCCGAACCGGACGAGATCAAGAATCACTTTACGGATTTATTGCGAAAAGGACTGGAACTGAGTCGTGTCCAGCCACGACCAGTGTACATATGCTTATGCCTTCATCCCTGGGCGGCTATGGAATACGATCCTGAACTAGATATTCACAAACATATTGTGGAGGAGGCAACCCGTCTCCATATAGAAATTGTTACTTATGGCCATATTGCGGCCGAAGTATCAGGAACACATACCGGAGACAATCAGTGGGCAGCAAGCTAGCTGCCTCTTTTATTACCTGCCGTAAAATAACTTCTGATCATCTTTATAACATAACTTGCCTGTCCTTTGGTCATCCCCGGGAAAATGGGCAAACTCACGATATTTTGGCAGTATTCCTCGGCTGCCGGAAAGTCGCCTTTTTTATAGCCAAGACCGCGAAAAGCGGCAAGAAGATGCAGCGGTTCCGGGTAGTGAATACCGGAAGCAATTCCCTTTTCTTTCAAGTAAGCCATTAAGTCAGCTCTATTCCCCGAAAGCAACTTTATAACATACAAATGATACACTGCTTTGCTTTTCGGAAGCGGAGTAAAAGTTTGTATTTCTTTAATACCGCTCAAACCCCGGTCATATATCTTAGCAATCAGCCCTCTTTTTTTATTCCAGTCGTCCAAATGTTTTAGCTTCTCATCCAATACCGCCGCCTGCAAAGTATCCAATCGGCTGTTGTAGCCCAAGTGGTTATGTTCATACTTGGCAATACCGCCATAATTTCTAAGCTGTCTTAAGCGTTCGGCGAGGCTGTCGTCCCGGGTTACGATTATTCCGCCATCCCCATACGCACCCAAATTTTTGCCGGGATAAAAACTAAAACAGCCCAGATCGCCAAAAGTTCCGAGCTTTTTCCCTTGGTATTCCGCGCCGTGACTTTGGCAGGCATCCTCAATAACTTTTAAATTATTGGTCTTTGCCAATTTTAGAACCTGATTAAGATTGGAGGACTGGCCATAAAGATGGACCGGGATTATCGCTTTGGTGCGGCGGGTGATGCTCCGCGCCAGAGAATCAAAATCAAAATCTCGGGTTTGGGGATTTATATCAACAAATACCGGTTTTGCTCCGGTGTAGGCAATAGCGCCGGCCGTGGCAAAAAAGGTTGTCGGTATGGTTAATACCTCATCTCCCTTGCTGATGCCGAATACTTTAAGCGCCAAAGTAAGCGCATCGGTGCCGCTGGCCACCCCAATGGCATTTTTGACTCCAAGATATTTGGCAAATTTTTTTTCAAAAATTTCGCAATCTTCGCCGCCGATAAAAGCGGTCTTGGCAAAAATTTCTTCAAATCTCTTTTTAAGGGGATTTTTTATTTTGTTATGCTGCCATTTTAAATCTACAAAAGGAACCTTAATCATTTATTTAAATTATTATTGATAAAAGCAACAACATTATCCGCCCATTTATCCCAGGAAAAATTATTAACCTGGGCGAGCGCCCGTAAAGCTTTTTTCTCTGCTTCTTCCCCTTGAGCCAGCGCCTGGTGAATTGAATCTGCCAATGATTGCGGATTATCCGGTGCAAAGAACCAGACCATGCTATCGTCAACTATTTCTCTCATGGAAGGAAGATCGGATATGACTACCGGCCGGCCGGAGGCAAGATATTCAAAAAGCTTTACCGGCGAAGCGTCATATTTGGCTATGGCAAACTTCGCGGTATGCGGCAAGACCAGCACATCAGCCGCTCGCAGCCACAGAGGTATTTCTTGGTGCGGTTTTCTGCCGACAATCACCAAATGTTTTTTCCCTTCAGCTTTTTGTTTATACTCGCTGATATCTTTATCCGTTCCGCCGGCTACATATATAACTTCACTTTTGGTGAGAAGTTCACTGGCTGTCAAAAATATATCCGCTCCCTTCCAATCGGTTAGCATGCCGGTATAAAGAACAATCTTTTCTTCCAAGGGCAATCCTAATTTTTTTCTTGCCTCTTCCCGTCCCGTATCAATCCCAAACATTTCGGTATTTACGGCATTTGGCTGACGGATTATCCGGTCATAAGGGATGTGAAATTCCTTATGCAGAAAATCGGTTTTAAACTTATTGGTGGCAAGAAACAGACTTACCCGTGAAAACAGCCAGCGTATGTAGTAATTGCTCCTCTTAAAATTTTTATTCAGCTCATGAATCTCCATAAAAATAAGCGGTCTAAAAAAGGCCAACAAAAATACCGCTATGGGACCGTGAGTGTAAAACAGCGCGCCGCGCATAAGTCCCCGCATCCAAGCATAAACTAGAACAGCCAGGTTGAAAGTCAAAGAAAGCAGGGAAAAACCTGCGTTACCCCTGAGAAAAGGGACTAAATCGAGAACCGGCAGCTGTTTGATGGTAAAATTTCTTTTGCTGCCGTACCGCCCAAACGGATCGCTATTGTCTTTGTTGAAACGCCTCGGAATCCAAAGCTCAACTTTCATCCCCCTTTCGGCAAATTTTTCACAGCTTCTCATCACCAGTCCGGACTGAATCTTTTCGGAGGGAAATCTCAATATGGAAATATAAATGAGTTTCATCCCACACATAACTTTGCGCTGATCTTATCCAGCAACAAAGTGGTTATAAAGATTTGATACAAAACTGAGTGCATATCTTGCCCAAGGTTATGTGTGGAATTCATAGTTTTTTAAGCGCCGCTGCTAATGGCACACCATACCAGCGGAGTGTCGGAAATAAACGAAGCATTTTGCGCCAACCGGTAAGCGGCTTTTCTTGCCAAAATTTATCCAGCCGGTATCCCTGGTTCTCCAAAAATTTAATCACCTCAAAAGCAGAAACCAAATGCCATAAATCATCATCTTTGCGCTCATAACGGCCGGTGGCCGAAGTATAATTTTCCGCCAATATCCGGAAAGCAAAACGCCCGAAGATGCGCCAGCAATAATCTTTGCTGCGAAGCGCCGTGAACCAAAGCCGGTAAATCAGGGGCTTGTGGCGAAGAGCGTTCGGCCAAGCCAGCGGAAATTCAAGATTAGGAGCAGCTAAGACTAAGTACCCTCCTCCTTTTAGAACACGCCGGCACTCTATAAGGGTCTCAACAGGATTTAGGATATGTTCCAACGAAAAAAATAAAAGAACCATGTCAAAGGTTCTGTCGGCAAAAGGAAGAGTGGCTTTTTTCTGCTGCAAGAAATTCGTCCGCGACCTGGTGCGGAATTTCTCTTTAGCTTCTTTGATGGCATATGCGGAAGAATCAATCCCCGTATAATAAATATTACCCGGCAAATATTCCAAAATCCCGGCAGTTCCGCAGCCCAAATCCAGCATCTGGCCTCCTTTCTCCAGTTTTTTACAGATAAAAGAAATCACTTCCCGACCCGGAAAAGTATCCCAGCGTTCTTCTTCACGGGTCAATTTATAATAAAACGGTTCGTATGTCCCAGAACTCATTTATTAGTTTGGATTTTTATTAGCCGTAAAATAAGTCCCAAGGTGCGGCAAGTTGTGCGCCAATGGCGCCGCATTTCATAGCGAAGCGGCAGTCGAACCCCACGGCAAAAAATCAGATTTCTTAAGTAACGAACAGCAAAAAGACCTAAAAGTACCGCCTGTCTCACCGCCAGCTTTAGCCGTTTCGGAAGACGAGCGTCTGCATAGAGCGCTTCTTCCATGTCCGTATAGCGTTCCAATTTTTCAAAATCAGACATGGCTAGCGGCACGTAAACTGCTTTTTGAAGTTTTCCAACTTTTACCCCGGCTTTCGCCGCAACTCTTTCATGTACCGGTTTGATAAAACCTTCCACGGCACCGCGGTGGAAAAACCGGGGCTGTTGATTCGGATAGGTCGTCGCACAATTTACCGCTTTCCCGTCAAAAACATAAACCCGCGGCTGCCAGAAAACATATGCTTTTGGCTTTGGATTTTCAACAATAGAGCGGATTTCCTCCCCTGCTTCCGGTGATAAGTACTCATCCGAGTCCACATACAAAAACCAATCGTATTTGGCAAGACGCATACCTTTATTGCGCACTTCCGAGAAGTCGGTAATGCGCCGGAGCGGCTCATTGGTATCGTATTGCTTCACAATCCGGCAGCCATATTGGTTGGCGATTTCCAGCGTTCCATCCGTGCTGTTGCCGTCCAGAATAATAATTTCCGCAAAATCTTTTACTGATTCCAAACAGCGCGCCAGGGTAGCCGCGGAGTTTCTGGTAAGGACTTCTACGGTACAGGAAATTTTAGTTCTGGCATTCATCTCACACATAACTTGCACTGCAAAACCTTACCCGTCACCTCTGGATACATGGTTTTGGCGCAAGTATTAGTTATAACCTCCTTTAAACCGCCTTGATATACTAAATTGTGCAAGTTATGTGTGGGATTCATTATTTTTCTGCTGCAACCAAAATAGTATCCGCAAGAGTCGGGAATCTTTCCCCCATCTTTACGAGCTGCCGAAATAGGCCGCGAAAAGGCACGACATTGGCCCAGTGCTCTGCCTTCGGTATGGGGAGCGGAAGATAGACCCCGCAGGTGCTCCTGGCCGTAAAGCCGGAGTGCGCAAGCAACTTGGTAATTTCGGCAAGTTCGTATTCACAAGCATGTTTTTCCGGAAGATTTCTTTCTCCCCATATTCTCGCGCGCAAATTTCTTTTGTTGGGCGTGGAAAGCAAAAGCATTCCTCCGGGTTTCAACACTCTTTTAATTTCTTTAAACGCCGCGGATACTTCTTCTTGGGGTATGTGCTCCAGCACTTCCATGAACAGCACTTTATCAAAAAAAGCATCCGGAAAAGGAATTTTATCGGCTGAACTTTCTTTAAAATGAAGATTGCCAATTCCTTCGGCCAGCAGCTCGCCGAAGCGGAGCGCTCTCGGATTTTCGTCCACGCACCAGATTTCTTTTACATAGGAAGCTGACAGCGCTGACATTTTGCCGTCTCCCCCGCCGAGGTCAAGCACGGTATCGTTTTGCTTGAAAAAGGGACGGCAAAAGACAAACTTTGCCTCATAAAGATATTTATAAAATCCGGTCAAACACCAATGGTAGGGAATAGCATACTCTTGATTATGAATATGAGCTTTGTTATTGGACATGGCTCAAAAGGGCTGATTTTATTTTGCCAACCGTGTTTTGCAGATTGTGGTTTTTAAGCACGATCTCCCGCAAGGGGGCATTCGGCCTGATTTCATCGGCAAGAACTTTGATGCGTTCGGCTAAGGCCTCGGGGCTTTGTCTATCTAAAAAATAACGGGAAGGAAGTAAAGATCTAAAGGCTTCGTTGGAGGTAACTACGCTTAAGCCCGAAGCCATGGATTCCAATACTGCCTTATCCAGAGACCCGGTGTGGGAGAGATTTAAAAACAAATCATGTTCTTGGTAGATAGACGGCAATTCGCGATAGGGACGCGTCCCCAGAAAATGCACCCGATTTCCCAGCTGCTCCTGGGTGATTATTTTTTTCAATAGAGCTAAATACTCATGATCTTTCGGCAAAAGCGGGCCTCCCACAATGGATAAAAGCCATTCCCGTTCCCAGGTTTTTTTGAGATGGGAACAAGCACGTATCAGCATATCAATATTCTTTACGGGAGAAATCCTGCCCACGGTTAGAAGCCGCAGGGTCTTGGACGGTGAGACTGGTGCCGCAGGCATGGCAAACACCTCCGGGCTTATCGCTTGCCCTACAATCAAAACCTTTTTGGAAGGAAGACGAAATCCCTCCGGTGAGGAAGTAAAAATCCAGTCAACCAGACGCTCTGCCATCTTCAACTTCCAAGTGACGCTTTTGTGCGCATACCAGAGCCCGGAAGTTCGGCGCAAGGCAAGCAGAAAAGGAGCAGCAGCAAGCACGTACTCGGGAATTTGCTGAAAAAGCACGGCATCGGTTCGGGCATAGTGGTGGCAAAACAATTCGCAGAAATTCCAAATCCTCGCCAAGCGTCCGGCCTGCCTCTCCTTGCCAAGAGAATAAATCGACACGTTAGCGGGAAGATCCGACTTGCCGATATAATCGGCGATAATGACCACTTTTTCGCATTGTTTGGCAAGTTCCCGAAACCAGCAGTAAAACGCGCCAAGGTTTTCGTCCTCCTGGTCGACTTTTTGGGTAACGATCAAAAGCTTCATCTCTCACCTAACTTGCACGGCAAAATCTCACCTACCGCATCTGGATATATGGTTTTGGCGCAAGCATTAGCTATAATTTTGTTTAAACTGCCTTGGTATATTAAATTGTGCGAGTTAGGTGCGGGACAAGTTCTGGATTAGTTCTAATATTCAATGCTTTCTCTGCCGGTCATCAGATCCACGGAACGCACATGGGGAAGAGACGAAAGAGAGGAAACAACAGCGTCCGGCATAACTCCCTGGGCAAACTCAACCGCCAAAGAATATTCCAGTTCTCCTCTCTCGGACTTTATGTGCAGGGTGTGGTATTCAACTTTCATCCTCTGGAAAAGATCGCGGAGATTATCAGGATTAAACGCGGACTCGGAATGCAGCATTATCAAATATCCGGCGCGAATGGCTGATCCGAACCGCCTGCGGTGTATGAGCATAAGTATGGCGCCGATCAGAACCAGAGCAATCCCGGCAACGGCGTAATTGCCGGTGCCAATGGCTACTCCCATTACCAGCGCGAAAAAAACATAAGCGACATCTCTGGTGTCTTTAACAATGGTTCGGAAACGAATCATGGAAAAAGCGCCGAGCAGGGCGAAAGCGCCTATCAAATTTTCTTGCACAATCATCATAATCACCGCCCCCAAGACGCAGACCATTATCATGGTCACGGTAAGGGAACGCGAGTAAGAAAGCCCGCGATGCGTCTTTTGATAGACCCAGACGATAACCCCGCCCGCTATAAAAGCCAAGAGAATATTAAAGACGATTATCGCTGCATTGAGCTCCACGGAGGTAAGATTATAAAAATTGAAATTCATTTAACGCGGCATGGGATGGAAAGAGCGCAGTTCCTCAACGGCTCGGCCGTATTTGGAAAAGCTCACCCGTTCCAACTCCAAAAATTTAACTAAGGTTCCCCACCAGGCTGGAAGTTCTTTGGAAAATTTAACTTCCAAAATAACCGATCCTCGCTCAATAGGGGTCCAAGAAAAAAGATTACGCAATTCCGGTTTATTACATACCTGCAGGTCCGTATCAAAAGTCATTCGTATACGGTCCCCATTGTGAGATCCAAGATAAGGACGGCGCCGGTACTGCACCACCAGAAGCGGCCGGCGGTTTCCCAGAATCATCTTGGAAAGAATCAACTCTCCTTCTTTTTGGTCGTCTCGTCCCGCAAAAAATCGCCAGCATCCGACGGCCCCCCTGGCCAATAGTTCCTCAAACTCTGGAGCGCTTATTTTTACCCGTGTTTTCCAGGTAAAAGCGTCGTGCCGCTCTTTATTTTCAAGCCAGACATGTTTGGTGTCATTGTTAAGGCAAGAAGCATAAATTCTGGCACGAATCTTGGTTCTTTGCAAAAAACCGCCACTTTTGTCATAGTAGTCCTGTTTTTGGGGGGTATCAAAATAAAGAGAAGAAACCGTGTATTCCCCTCCCGGGGCGTTAACATCGGCTTTCATTCCCACTGATTTGATAAAACTTTCCGCCCGCCTCGCAACTACGGGATTAATAAGATATTTAAATTCAAAACGCCGCTCAATCATGTTCCCTAGTTAAGAAAATCAATCTTTGAATACTTATCAACCTGCACCGTTTCTAAATTCTCCATAAATTGAGAACTGACCACGGTGGCATACCCGCCTCCGAATTCCTGTTTTTTTTGATAGGCGGAGACGGCAATCTTATTTTTCTTAAAGATGTTGCCATGCAACCGCGCTTGAGATAAATCCTTGACCGCCACACCGATGTCGCATCCTTCAATTAAATTATCCGAGATAAGAGGCCTTGAGGATTCGCCCACGCTAATTCCCTTATCCGTACAGCCGCGAATATCATTGCTCCTTATGACTAGTTCGGAAAAACTAAGGTCAATGGCATCTCCGCCCGTAGCTATGCTGCCAATCGGCGAAAGAAACACATTCCCCTCTACTATACTGGGATTTTCATTAAAATCAAGATCAATCGCGTCCGAATAAGTTCTTGAAAATTCCGAGAAACGTATATTGGAGCGCCCGTATTTAACATTAATGGCGTCATCATCATGCGAGTTGGAAAATACGCTATTGGCCACTTCCAGATCTCCGTTGTGCACCGATACCATACCGGTGGCCGTAATGCCGTTAAGGCGTATTCCGGATCCTCCGGAAATTTCAGCAAACCGCACTAGATTTTTTTCCTTTCCCGTTTGCAAAATAAGTATGGAGCCCCAGGGTTTGGCGGCATTCATTGCCATCACTCGCACCGGTACTTGTTTTTCCCCGCGCATTTCTAGAGGACTATAAGAAACCAAAGAAACGCCCTCGTCCATTAAAATCCGCGTCCCGGCTTCTACTATAACCTTGAATCCCGGCGGAACTACTACCGTTTCAAATAAAGCAACATTCCCCGGACCCAAGACTAAGGTATCTTTGCCTCGCAGAAAAAATTGCGGATTTCTGATAAGAAATTCCGCTAAGGAAAGACCTATTTCCGGAAATCTCTTAAATTCCACGGGCATGGCAAGCGTCTCTCCCGCTTTTGGGGGGGCAACCGTTTGAGACCGGCCGGCAAAAACAGCAGCGCTTTTAAAGTCCTCCTCCACCAGCGCCCGCAGGCGGCGGACCTCGCTAAGATACTTCAGGTTGGAATGAAACTTGGAAGTGTCGCTTAAAAATTCCGGCCTCATGTTTCGAGCGAGCTCATCGTAGAACCGCAGGTCGTCTTTCAAATTTTCCTCGGTCAGATAATTTCGCAGCACCTCGTCCCGGGTGATGCGAAACTCCGGTATGGAAAAAACGCGCGCCGAAAGAAGTTCAAAAGACTCATCACGAGTATATTCCCTGTCTGCCGTGCTGATTATCTCCTGCATACCAAGCTCCCAGGGAACAAATTCAAATT
This sequence comes from uncultured Candidatus Saccharibacteria bacterium, assembly GCA_964412615.1. GTDB lineage: Bacteria > Patescibacteriota > Minisyncoccia > Sungbacterales > HO2-52-23 > CAYPPK01. Next base: position 39,715 of record CAYPPK010000001.1, on the reverse strand, counting down.
TTCCCGTCACGCTATTGAAGACAAGCACAAGATTGGCGAGTTCGCTCTGGTGGCTCGAGTCCGAGAGGGCACGCAACGTATGCCACGCGTAAAATTTGGGAAGATCCACCAGGTAGGGAATGAGTTTTTTAAAGGTCCCGTCGTCCGCTTTTTCCACAAGCTCTACCAGTGCTTCAAGTTCCGGAAATTTTTTACCATCCTGCGTATGGCTTTTCCAGCGGCTAAGGCCCGCGCTGGAAAATAAAGGGATACCGGAATCAAAAACCCCCGCTATCCCGTCATCCACCGCCAATATATTGGACGAATCGGGCAGCCCGGAGCGGGAAAGCCATTTATCAGACCATTGCTCCCAGGCCAAATATACGCCCGCATCTTTGCCATTGAGGCGCAAACGCACGAAACTTAAGCCCGGCAGGTTAAGACCGAGTTTCTTGGCGCGATAGGCGTTGAGCGGCTCTATAAAATAGTCCCGATCGTAGGGTAAAACAAAGTTCAAGCCCTTCATTCCCTGAAAACGCGACTCGCTTGGAAAATTGACGCGCCATGATTTTTGAGCGGCAGCCCAATGGATATTGGTAAGCCCGCGATAGCGAACGGAAACTCTTTCTTGGTAATCGCCTGCTCTAAAATCAGCATTGACTTCAAGACGATTAGCGTCCAAGAGCGCCCCCTTGAAGGGCTCCGGCAGATTAGAATTAAGCGCGTTCAAGTTCTCGGGCTCAATATTCAGCTCGTAGACGGAAAGGGCGGTTTTACGAAAAAAACTAGGGAAAAAGATGATATCCGAAAGCTTGCGCAGCGACCGGTAACTCGGGACAATCTGCTGAACCATTGGACTCCGGATCAGGCGGTAACGAAAGTCAGCGCCGGCAAAAAAGAAAAGAAAAACCGAAAACGCCAAGAGGATGGCCGCACTTAAAAGTATTTTTCTAAACTTTTTTGCAAAAATATAATACTTTTCCATATAATAATTACTCAGCTAGCGTATACTAAAAATTCATTTAAGACAAGAAGATAGAGCCATTCGGTATTTTTCCAGATAATGTTTTGCATCGCCGCCAAGGCGAATAGCAGACAAACGCGCCTGCAAGGCGAGTTTTTTTCGCGCTTGCGGATCACGCCAGAGACGGAGCACGGCATGCAAAAACGCCGTCCGATCACCAACCGGAACAACCAGACCGTTATGTTCATTTTTTATTACTTCGCCGGCAAGTCCCACATCGGTCATGATTATGGGGAGACCAGAGGCCATGGCTTCAATGATCGTTCTCCCCCAGCCCTCATAGTTTGACGAGGAAAGATAAAGGTCAAAAGATTTATATAAACTTGACAAGTCGTTTCGCCACGGTTCAATTATAACATTATTTTGTAGCTTGTAGCTTGTAGCTTGTAGCTTGTAGCTTTCTCTGTCTGGTCCGTCGCCAACTAAAACTAAAACTGCTCGAGGGCAAATTTTTACAAAATCGCGCATCATTTCTATGAGCATGCTGAAATTCTTTTCTTTATCTACAAAGCGTCCGACCGCAATCATTTTGAAATCGTAACTGCGGAAGCTGGCTTCAGTTTCCAGGTCAGGTTTGGCCTCAAGAAATTTTTTTATATCCGTAAAAATTGGCAGTACGGAAATATTTGGAAGTTGGACTTCCCGCGGGAAGTCCGACTTCCCTAAAATTGATTTTCGTATTCTTTCCGAAACCACTCGAATACAATCCGCTCGCGGAATTAGAAATCTTGCCAGCCAATACCGCAAATATTCTTTCCAAACGGCCCCATGATAAAAAGGGCTGAAGATATCAGTATGGATTTGCAGACGAAAAGGTACTCCGGCAAGTTGGGAAAGCGAAAAAGCCGCCAGTCCCGCTTCTCCGGGATCTTGAGCATCAATAAGTTGGATCTGATGTTTTTTAATAATCTTTCTCCCAAGATAAATGGCTTTCAGCCAAGAAAAAAGCAACACGGGAGAATAAGAGGCCCACAAATATAAGCTTTCGTCCTGTCTGGATCGTGCTTTTTCGGTGCTTACGGAAATTACGTGGTATTCCGCAAAAAACTTTGCGTATTCTTTCACCCGCAAATATGCTTCGGACTCTGAATTAAACAAATTTGGATCCCGGCCAATTACCAACACTCTCTTCAAGATAAGATTTTTTTGGATATCTCTTGAATTTATAACTTTAGCAAAAAGGTTCAGCCAATCGGCTGCAGCCACAGCCCAGGGGCGCTCGGCGGAAAATGAAGACACTTTTTCTTTATATGTTTTTCTTTCCCGCATTATTATGGTCAGTTTTTCTTGCAGATCTTTTTCATCCAGCGGATCAATTAAAAGACCAAAATTCTTTATATACTCGGCATAACCCGATTCTTTAGTCATAAGTACCGGGGTTTTTGTTCCTATTGCCTCGGCAATGACGTTGGGCCCTACTTCGGAGAGGGAAGGAAGAACAAATATTGCCGCCGAGGACATCTTTTCTACCAGAGCCTGATGATCCAAGGAAGGGAAAAAAAAGATATTTCCATATTTGTTTTCGGCAATAAAATTTCGCAGACCTGCTCGCTCCGGACCGTCTCCCACCAAATGCAGCTCGTATTTCGGTTGATTAATACTGGCAAAAGCTCGTATTAATCTATAAAGATTTTTGAGATGAAGCATTCTTCCCGCCCAAAGGATAACATTAGCTTGTAGCTTATAGCTTGTAGCTTGTAGTCCGACGGACGGAAAAACATTACTGATTATTAAAGTTTTTTCGGAGGGGATTTTATAAGCATCAATAAGCATCTGCCGTCGCCATTCCGAAGAAAAGACGAGTTTTGTCGCACGCCGCATAACCCAACCGGAAAGCCATTTTATTATAGCTTCTTTTCGGCTGAGCGGTGGAGGATTTTTATAAAATTCTTTTAGAATTATATCCCGCCTGGTGTGCTCCACAAAACTTTCCCACAGAAAATCACCCTCGACACGAACCACCAGAGGTTTCCTAAAAATTAGAGAAGCTATTGCTGCCGGTATCCCGACACTTGTGTAATCAAGAGCAAAAATAACATCAGCCTTCCATCCGTTTCTAAGCAAAGAAATAAGATAAAACAAATGGCGAATGCCGCTTGGAAATTTCAAGTACGAATGGAAAGAGATAACTTTTACTTTATGCCCAAGGCTGGAAAATTCTTCTGCCAGGTTTTGGGCATACCGTGCCGGTCCCCCCAACTGCGGCGGCAGAAGAGGCGTGGCGATCAAGACGCTCCATGTTCCAAGCTTAGCTTGGAACATGGTTTGGAACATATTTTCATAAGATGCAACAATTTTATCCCAAGAAAAATGTTCCTTAACCATCTTTTGCCCTTCCGCGACTATCCTTTCGGCAAGAGATTTATCCTGTAATAACTTTATCATTTTTTCTGCTAAATCGTGAGGATCCTCTGGGTTAGCAAATAATCCTGTTTTCCCGTCTTGAATTATATCAGTGATGCCGCCTACTGGTGTCCCGATAATCGGCAGGTCAGCCGCTAAAGCTTCCACAAAGGAGTTCCCCATGCCTTCGGAGCGGGAAGGACGGACAAAAACATCGGCTTGCTGCAAATACCAAGGAATTTTTTCGTGAGGCAGGCTGCCGAAAAATTTAACGTTAGCTTGTAGCTTGTAGCTTGTAGCTTGTAGCTCTAGCGCTTTGCGTTCTGACCCGTCGCCTAGAATCCAGCACTGAAGATCTGGAATTTTCTTTTTTACTTCAAAAATCGCCTTTAGCAAAATATCAACCCCGTTCTTGGGCACTAATCTTGAAGTCGTGATTATTATTTTTGAGTTCTCCGACGCTTGCTGTCGGAGCCCCGACCCCTTCGGGCGTCGGGGTTGGAATTTCGCAATGTCTACTCCGTTATGAATAACTTCCGCCGAACCTTTATATCCGTATTTTCTCGCAAGCTCCAGAAGATACGAAGAAATCGCGGTCACCTGATCCGCTTGGCGGAGCATAAATTTGAAAGCGAATTTATTGAGGCCCAGCCGTCCGGAAGACAATCGCTCTTCGCTTTCTCCGTATTGCAGGTTTAATACGAATGGAATGCCGGGCTTAAGCAGTTTAAAAAACGCGGCGGCAAGCGAAGCTTGCCCCGTGTCTACACCCCACAAAATTGTTCCAAGCTTAGCTTGGAACATCTGCCCCGGGAAAGACTTGGAGCATAAAAACAACAGCGGCAGAAGCCATTTATCAAAGCGAGTGCCAAATCCCAACCGCATTACGGTTCCTTCCGGCCTTGTCTCTCTTGCTGGCAGATCGCGGCGGAAACGCGAGGTTATAATATAAAAATCAAAGCGCTCTTTAAGGCGCCTGGTAATTTCCTGTATGGCCACCTCCGCTCCTCCTCTGAATGGATAATAAGAAGTGGTAAAAATTATTACTTGGGGCTTACGCAAAAAATTTTTTAATTACCATAAATCCTATGGATGCGGCTACGCTTATGGCCAAAGCTATCCCGAAAAAAAGACCCGAAGATCCCGCGCCGGTCGCCGCACCCGCCAATTCTTCCGATACAGGCAAGTCTTCTCTGACCGCATCATCCTCTTTCGCATATTCTTTATTCTCTATGGGCTCATTTTCGGATACTGCGGCATTTACGGAAGCGGAATGAACAGGCGCGGGCGCTCCAACGGCCGGCGCGGATAGCAATTGCTTTTCTGCTTGGCTCCACCGGACTGCTTCTCTGCTATTCGGGTATCTAATTACCAGCGAACTTCCCCCTTTTAAAAACAAGCCGGTTACGGAATTTAGAAAGGAAACTTTAGCTTGCTGACCTATTTTTGTTTTTACCGGAGCAACAAAATTTTTGCCGGATGAATCCTCCAAAATCCAGCCGCCAAGGTCAATTTCGGTTTTGCCGTTATTGGTGATCTGCACATACCCATCCTCTCCTGATATAACGCTTGAGATCTGCAGTTGGTTTGGGATAACCGAAACCGCGATATAGTCGGAAGCAGCGTATTCACCGGTGGAAACATGCAGGCCCGCGGTGTAAGTTCCCGGTATGCTAAATGTATGCAGGGCCGCCCTTCCTTCCGCTGTCGCGCCGTCTCCGAAATTCCACCAAAAACGGACATTTTCCAAGGGCTCGTCTTTGGTTCCCAGAGCCCTGCCTTTGAACTCAACAAGGCTGCCGGCAATTACGGTCTTATTTTCTCCGGCATCTGCTTTAATGGAAGGATAGACAAATATTGGCTCTGCCACTGATGATGCAGGCGCAGAGGTAGAGGTTGTTGCCGAGCTCTCGGCGCTAGAACCTTGTTCAGTTTGCTGGGATACGGTAATTTGTTGGGTCGCGATCCATTGGTTGCTCCATTCCTCCGGCAATAAACTCGGACAAGTTTTTCCTTCGGGGCGCGACATTGCCCTCACAGAAATAGTGTGAATCCCTATAGAGGAGTCCTTAAAAAACAGATTGCGGCGGTACTGGTTGGTACCAAGAGTAAGGATAAGTATTTTGAATGATTCGGCCCAGGTTTCATTGGTGGAGAAATTTCCGGTTGCGGATGAAGAAGTGAATTCCAGGCATACCGTATTACCTTTTACCGGATTGCCGGCTGCATCTTGCGCTTCCAGAGTAATTTCCTCCGATGAAGTTTCCGGAGCAATAATTTGCGCCTCGGTCGTAAAAACAAAATTGGCTATATCGCTTTGCGCCCCGGTAAAACTTGCGGCCAGAAGCAAAAAAATTGTAAAAATTATAGCTGGGACAAAAACCCTTATCATAAAGCCAAAGTAGCAAAAATAAGCGAAATTCGCCAACAAAAGAACACGCCAGTCGACTGGCGTGTTCTTTTGTGGAGAGCTTAGTTCTCCACGACTAAGAAGAAAGCTTGTTTCGCAGACGACTAATGGTGCCTATAACGTCCTGGTCATCAGGATTTATTTCCAGCACCTTTTCCCACCATTGAATCGCCAGACTATATTCTTTCCTCTGTTCATAGAGATAAGCAAGGCGGCGCATAAGGGTTTGGTCGCCCGGCATGGCTTTAAGTCCGTCCAAGAGCACGTCGTCAGCCAAGTCCGCTTTGGCAGTTAAAGAATAATGGTATAGCTCGGCCAGAGTAATATAGGTCTGAAAATCGTCGGGCTTGTGCGCAAGGGAAATCTTCAAGTTTTTCTCGGACTCTGAATATTGATGCAGATATCTCCAATAAAGCTCCCCCAGATTGGCAAAAGAGAGCGAATTTTTGGGCTGGATGATGCCCGCGTACTCCCAAGCGTCCCGGGCTCCCTCAAAGTCACCAATAGTTTTTTTGAGCAGTCCCAATTGTATCCAACCGGTAAAATATCCCGGATCCGCTTTGACTGCCCTGGCATGAGTGAGCAAGGTGGCGTAAAGCTGCTGCTTTTGCGTTTCGGTAAAAAGCTTTACTTCTTCGGGAACGGGGCGAAGCTCTTCCGGGTCGCGGCCGGTATAGGCAGGAGTTACTTTTTCTGCCGGCGGTTTTTGAGAAGTTGGCGCCTCTTCTCCCAAAGTAACTTCCGGCTCGCGCGAAGGAGTATTGGCAATCGGAGATCCGGGTGACTCTCCGAAATTCAAAAAATTGCTTATTTTCTCTCTGAAAATTACGGATACGGCCAAGAGTGCGACAAAAATCAAACCAAGGGCAATCTGTTTTTGGAAATCGTTTATCATCCAAAGAAAGATATCACAACGGCGGCTCCTTGGTCAAGACCAGGACGAACTGGCTGTCTACTTCAATTCCAGTAGAAACCGCGGTCTTGGTGGACTCAAGTTTTAAAGTTCCGCTGCGGACATATTTTAGCTGTTCCAGCCAAACACTGACCGTTTTCTTTTCCCCAACCTTTATTATTTTATTGTAGGGCAGATTGAGAACGGCTTTGTGCGGTTCTCCTACGGCGGGGGCAGATAGAACAAAAGTAAATTCCGTGGTGCTGATAAGCGTATCGGAGATATTCGCGCCATCGCGAAGGAGCAAATATATTTTATGATTGCGGTTGGGAGTTGAGTCCATTTCATCCGAGAATATGGTTTCAAAATTGGAAACCAGGACATCGCCGGAAGTATTATTTTCCAAATTAAATTCCCCCATCTTAAAGATAGTTGTCTCAACCGCCGGAAAAGACGAAGTGGCCGTACCGGAGACAAAGAGTTTTACGGCTTTGGTTGGTGTCTCTACGATTGGCGCGGCCGGTGCCGGAGCGGGCTCTTCCGGTTTTGCCGTTTCCGTTGTTTGTTTTGCCTCCAAGGCCTGCAATTGTTTTTGCAGTTCGCTGATTTGCCGGACAAGCTCGGCGATTATTTCTTCTTTAGTTTGGGGACTTGCCAAAAGCGTGTTGGCTCTAGCCCTCGTAAGAGGACCAAAATATCCAGCCGCAGGTTCGATCCCCTCTTTTTTCTGGAAATCCTTTACCGCCTCGCGGGTGAGTGAAAAAAAACCGCCGGTTATCGGGCCAGAATAAATACCCCGTCCGGTTAAAAACTCCTGCAGTTTGGTCACTTCCGAATCGTTCCGGAGACCGAAGTATAAGTCCCTGTCAAATGAAGCTAAGACAAACCACGGTACCGCAAGATTTAAAGATATTAGAATATAAAATAAAGTCTTGTGCATATCTAAATTATAGCAAAGCCCGCCTAAATTTTGCAAAGCAAAGTTTAGGCGGGCTTATCCCCAATTTTTAGAGGAATCATTTCTCGCGCATTTTGTCAATGCTGGCCTGAATTTCCCGCGCCTGTGTTTGCAGAAGCTTAAGCTGGGCTTTTTCCAGTTCCACTTGAATCGCTTCCAGATTTTTCTTGGCCGCGGGTTCCGCTACCGGAACCGGTGCGGGAGTGCCCGTAGGTATGGTTCCGACTTTGGCTTTCAGAACCTTTAGTTGTTCCTGCAGGATAAGCGCCTGGCGCTGGCGAATAGATTCTTCTACCGCCGCTTTTACTTGCTCCTGGACCTTGCCATAATCAGCAAGTACTTGGCCAAGTTCCTTTTGCAACTCCAATAATCGCTCTCCGGTAGCCGTCTTAATTTCTGAATTTATTCTGGCAATTTCTTTTTCCAGGCGCGCTGTTTCTTCTTCTATAATTCTCGGCCTTAGGTCTTTAATTAAAGCCTCCAGCCCTTGAATCTGGACCTCCAGGCGGCTTGCCAATTCTTCCTTGCTTAGCGCGGGTTCGGGCTCCGGCGCCGGCGGTTTGTACCGTCCTACTTCATAAACCTGTTCTTGAATTTGCTTGATCTTCTCTCCGATGACTTTCAGCTGGAGTTCGCGCAGTTTTTCCTGAACGGCGGAAACATTGGCAAACCCGGAACTGGTAGAAACAAAGAATATCAGAAAGAGTACGGCAACTACTAACGTGGCTCGTTGGTATTCCATAGGGAATTAGGGCTGAAGCGCTTTAATCTTTTCTTGGATAAGTTTTATTTGTTCCTGAATAAGTTTGGCCTGAATTGCTTTGATTTGCTCCTGGATAGAATTCATTAAAGCGGTTTTGGCGGGGTCAGTTGCCGGAGTTGCAGGCGTGGCAGGCGTGGCAGGCGTGGCCGGTGTTTGCGCCGGAACCGCTGGCGTGGCCGGGGTAGCGGGTGTTGCCGGAGTCGCGCCAAATATTTCATCAAGTTTCGCCCGGGTCTTGGGTCCTACCCGGCCATTACCCAAATCATTCGCCTTGGCTATAACGCCATATTTCAGTTGGAATTTCCTAACCGCGTTGGCCGTAAGAGTTCCATAGTATCCGGTAGTCAAACCTTCGGGATAAACTTCTGCATCAGAGGCAAGCAATTCCTGCAGGCGTTTAATCTCATCCCCTTTTCCGCCGAGAGCCAGGTCCTTGGTAAATACAGCTGATGTGGAAACCTTTTTTCCGGCAATTGCTTTGGCAATAGCGGCTTGAGTCGCGGCAATTTGTTGTTTGAGCACGGCTACTTTATCAACCGTTGCGGGAGCAGGCGCTGCAGAGCTGCCGCCGCCACCGCCTCCTCCGCCTCCGCCTCCTCCGCCACCGCCGCCACCGCCTTCACCCGATGAACAGGTCCCGGAAGGAGTGATGGTAACTGTTGTGGTCGTAAAGGGCGGATCCATGCTAAGCGCTAAAGAAGATTCGCTGGAAGTGCAACCGGTTGAGGCCTTGGCGGGTGTCGCGGCATTGTGGCTTAGTCCTTTCCGGTCGCTGGAAGTCAAAGTAACGCGGCCTCCTTGGGAGAGCGTAAAGGCAAAAGAAGCCCCCGATATGCTTAAATCATCATACTGTGAGCTGGCTTTTAATGTATAGGAAGAACCGTCATCGGGAAGGACCAGGGTGGTGTCGTTTTCTACGGTGACTTCGTTGGCGGCAAGAACGACAAGCGGGCTTCCCAAAAGAAAGGTTAGAACCAATAAGATTCTGCGCATAAAATTGAGAGGCCTATTTAACTATAAAGAATTGCCAAGTAGAGGTAGTGACCGTCCAAGCGGCTCCGGTGCCGTTATAGACCATAGCCTGAATTCTGCCTGCTGCCGTGGAAGAAGCAATGCCGGTGTAAGATATAGACCATCCGTCTGTTGTCACGCCTGAAGCGGTGGTGGAAGCAGTCAGCCATACTTTATCTCCCAAGGCAAGACCGGTTGGTGCTTCGGTAGTGCAAGCCACTGTTCCCGTAGAGGTTGCGGCAATGCTTTGGGCAGCGGCAAGCGGTCCGAAAGAGCAGAAACCGTGCATCACATTGGTTATGCTGCTGCCATTGGGTCCAAGCTGAATCGTGCCGTTAGCCCTAAAGTTGGTGGTTGAGGCGCTGGAAGTAACGGCAAGATACGAACTTGTAGCTTGAGTGGAGGTAGAAGTTAGCATACTTAAATTAGTAATCGTGGAAGTTGCGTTATTTGCCAACACTCCTCCGCTAAGGGTGGATAGACCGGTTACGGCAAGGGTGCTTGAGAGAGTAGCCGCTCCAGAGAGCGTAGTAGCGCCGGTAAGAGTTGAGATGCCGGTAACACTCAATGCTCCCCCTAAAGCCGCGTCTCCGGTTGTTTCCAATCCTCCGGCTGTAGTTGTGGAAATGCCAACACCCAGACCTCCGGTAAAGTAGCCGTGTCCGGTATTGGTGCCTCCGGCTCCCCCGACGGAAAACATCATGGATGGAGTAGTCGTGCCCACCCCCAAAGCGAGGGCAACACTGGATGAGGCAGAGGTGCCGCTGGTGGTCAAGTTGCCGCTGACTGAAATGTTAGTGCCGATAGAAGTGGCCCAAACCGATCCTCCGACCGCGAGCGCGACTCCGAGAACCAGAGCGAGTATAAATGAAAACGAATTTTTCTTAGACATATAACTGATAAATATTATCCCGACGCTTCGGTCGGGACTCCGACTATAATGTCGGAGTTGAGTATTAATAATTTTATTATTCAAAAGAAGCGATTCGACAATTCGCTTAAAGTTATTAACATCTTAAGTTAATACGCATAGCTTAATTTTAAATCAATAAATTTACTAAGCAAGAGAGAAGTTATCCACAGTCGCTCGCTAGTCTGGTCCTCTCGGTATTTGCTTCTTTCGGCACGGCTCGCTCATCCAGCGACTCGCTCCCTAAGTAAAATCTCGGCATCCGCCCATAGGCGGAACCATACTGCCTCGATTTTAATTACCTCAAGAAGCAAAACACCTCGACCAGACCGCTTGCTTAAGAATTTTCTTAATGTAGCACTTGCGACGCCTAAGAAATTTGGCAAAGTAAAAACCCCGTTTCCGGGGTTTTTACCGCTAGCACAAGGATCTAGCTTAGTTCGAGAAGGTGTTGGCTGACATGTTCGTGGACGGGAGTCCAGGAACCAGGAAGCCGTTAGTCCAGTCGGTTGTGGAGGTTGCCGAAGTAGTAGTGGAGTTTGGCGACCAGATAAAGTCGTTGTTGGCTGACTGGGAAGCAGCTTGAGCCGCCGTGCTAAGGTATCCTCTTGCACTGTCATGGAAGCCGCCAACCGCTGTAGCGAGCGGTGTTGCCACTGCCGCTGAACGGACTGGCCGCGTCGCATCACCAAGGAGCGATACCTGGAGGGTGTTACCCGTTCCAGAGTTCGGGTTGGTGATATCGCCGCGAAGCTCAAAGTAATAGGTGCTTCCGGCCGGGACAACTACGCCCTCCGTAGTGGAGGCTACGTTGCCCGATGGGCCGAAGAACCAGACCACATCCGATGAGGACGAATTTCCGCCTCCTGCCGTTGCCGCAACTACTGTCGTACAATTGGTGTTCGTGTCAAGGTTTGTCTGGCTTACACAATCCACATTGGCGGCAGCTGTCGGGTTGTTGTCATAGGCTTTGGCCGAGAAGCTGGAGTCAGTGTAGGCGTACACATTGAAGTTAGACGAAGTAGCCGACACCGAACTTGAAGACACCTGGAAGGTCAGCTTGTAGAGTGATATCGGTCCTGCCGCATCCGCGGTTACCGAGAAGCGATATAGAATCGCGTTGGTTTGCGGAATACTGGTTGAAGGCACGGAGAGCTTAGCCAAGGTCGGGAAGGTCTTCATAATCTGCATGGACGCGCCGGCGGTGTTGGAGCCGCTGGACGAACCAAGCCGTACACCAGATGACTGCCCCACACCGGTGGAGGAGCTGATGCCGTTGTAGTCAATGGCAATCAGCCTTCCTGCGGTGGTGGAAGCAACTGTGGAGATGGAAGCCAAATCGGCTTTAATCGTCAGCAGCTTGTCGCTGTCTTTGGCCACCACAAACGGTTGAGTAAGGGTAGAGGTAGCGTTTTGATTGGTACCTGCCCACACTGCCTCACCGATCTTGGTCGCGCCGTCCCACAAAGTCACTTTGAGGAAGTCGGAACTGGATGCGGTGCTGGAAGAATAGGTCAAGGTTATGTCTTCAATATTGACCGCCTCATCCACCGCGCTGAACTTCAGCACGTTCATTGGAACATCGGTCCTACCGGAAAGAACCAGAGCGGCTGTGGGAGCTGAAGTATCTTTGACAACCGTAAAGGATCCGGCGGTCTTGATGGTCATGATGGATCCGGTGGAGGTGGTAACGCTCTCGGTGATGGCTTGTCCGGTTGAGGCGCCCGTCACATTGTGCGCTGACGTGTCATTAAGACCCCAGGAGTGAGTGCTGTTGGCAGTTGCCGCTGAGGAAATGTTGCACTTTAAGTTAACATTCTTCACTGTGCCCTTCGGAATAACCAAGTTATTCGTAAGGGTGAAGGTTTCGTCGTTGGTAGTATCGGTCTCGTCAGACGGGTTTACCACATCGGATCCGGTGTTTAGCGCGGTTGCTCCGTCGTAAAGCACGCAAGAGTTAATCTCATCGGCAACGCCTGCCGCTGAAACCGTATCCTGCAGTTTGATTGAAGTTACGCGCGCGTCCTCGCCAGAGTTTGTTCCGTCAAACACGATGGTTGCGAACAGGTATCCATTTACTCCCCGCACCACATTCTGGCCGAAAGGAGTCGGCGATACAGACAAGGTCACGGATCCCGCCTTTACGGTCTGGGTATTGGCGGTAACCGCCGAGGTTGGGCTAGGAGTTACGGAAAGTCCGGTAACCGTTCCTTTAACCGTCAAGTGGTCGTCAGGATCAATGGCTACTTTCACTGTGTCGTTGGATACGAAAGTGGTGTCAAGCTTAGCCTTCACATACACCACGTTCTCGCCAACCGGCAAGGTAAAGGTGTCGGTAAAGGTAGCGCCGCTTGAAGTTCCATCTTTAGGTCCAGCAAGTACTGAGCCGTTAGCGTCGTATAGTTTGACGCTCACGACATCGGTATTGGTGGCTGTTCCGGTGTTAATGATTTTAAGGGCAAAAGAGCTGACTTGCATCGGCTCGCCTTTCACATCAAAGAGGAAGGCGCCGATATTAGTATCAGCTACATCAATCGGAGCGTTTCCAGCTGGCACTTTGTTTGAGGAAGAAACCAGCAGGGAACCCTTATCTATGGTAGCCGCATACGCGTTGAAGAACGGCTCCTGGTTAGTGGAGAACGCTCCTGCGGTTGCCGCGCCGGCTGATCCGCCTCCAGGCAGAGCGTAGTAACCGAAGGTGTTGCCTTTAGCCACAATGTCCGCTTTGCGGAGGATATCCATGTCAACCGTTCTTGCCGAACCGTTGACTAGGTCGGCTTTTACGGAGAATTCAGCATTGCCTCCCTTGGCAACTTTTAAGCCGCCAGAGAATTTCGCAATATAGTATTTTCCGTCAGAAGATACGGTGGCCGGATAGTCGGTTCCGCTCACCGCCACCTTGACATTTTCAAGGTCGCTGGAAGCGGCCGAACCTGCCTGATTGAACCGGATGGATTCAAAGGTCATGTCCTCTGCTGATCCAACCGATGCCTTGACGGACGCCAGATAATATCCTTTGGTGCCGACATTCTTGGTGTTGGCAGAACCAGGATCAAGCGAGCCGATAGACATAGTTACCGTACCAATGTCCAGCGAAGCGTTGATGGTCATGCCGTTTGACTCAATCGGCAAAGAGGCATTGACCGCAGAAGTTCCCGCATTCACCGCTACAATGGCCAGCTTAGCTACTTGTCCCGCGCGGCCGCTGTTGTCAGCAACCATGTTGCCGGCAATAGAAATGGTCTTGGAAGTTCCTGCTTTAACCGTAAAACCCCCGTCCAGAACCACTTTGTGTTCTGAAGACAAGGTCTTGGTGGTACCAATTTGGGTTCCGTCTTCATCAAGAAGAAGGATGCCGTCAAAAGAGGCGTCATCCGCCAGGCCTTTGCGCTCAACTGTTACTGAACTTACGGTTACATCTCCATCCGCGCTGGCGGTCAAGACCGCTTTTACGAAGGGAACCCTCGCCGCTGATTCAGGAGCAAGCGTTGCCGCTGGCTGATCGGCCGGCGAAGTTACCGTTAATCCGCTGCCTACTGCTACTGGGACGCTAGGCGTACCAGGAGTGGTCGGAGTGGTTGGTGTCGTTGCCACAAGCGAATTGTATTTTGCCTGTGAAAGCGAACCGAAATATCCTGCTGTCGGCGATACACTGTTGGCCGCCTGCCACTTGGAGACAGCCGCTCGGGTGAGCGAACCGAAGTAAGTGGACTCACTGCCGGGTGATCCGGCACCGCTAGCTGCTACTTGGTGTCCTGCGCCGTTCAAATACTGTTGAAGACATTTTACGTCATCACCCGTAGATCCCACTGTCAGGGCTCGGGTGAATGAACACTTGCCAGCCGGGGTAGAAGTACTACCGCCTGCTAAAGCTGCAAGCTGCGCTTGGAGAGCCGCGATTTGCGCCGTCAATTGCTCAATGGTGTGGGCCGTTGTGTGGTCCGCCACTGCGGCAAACGGGACAATCGCCGCTGCTCCGGAAATGGCCACGCTCGTTACGAGTGTAACCACTTTTAATTTTATGTTCATATTTTTTTCCTATAATTTTTCTGAAACCCTTCCTTGCTTTCCGTTGTTATAGATAGTAAGGAGGGTCTCACCAGGGACACTCATCTTTTTATCTGTCGACACAGATATACGCAGATGGGTGTTTTTTTAATTTATTTACCGATAATCAAATTAATTAATATGGAGTCAAGCCTTCCCCGCACTCCACGCGGAATGACCAGCTTGCTGGTAGCTCCGCGTGAAGCACAGGATCGACCGGACCTTGAATCTCCAGAAAAACTTCTAAACCTCGCATCTTTTAAGTTGTCAAAGTCCTCTCCTTGCCGCCTTGACTGTCATTGCCTCCAGATACCAATTCGGAATTAAATCCCGCCCTGATATCTAAATACAACCAAAAAATGGCTTTCGTTAATAGCGTCTAGAACTTAATAAACATAAGCTTGTACTTTCATTATAGATTCCGGAACAACTACTTCAAGCGGATTTATCCACACCCAATTTAAGGCTAAAGGGGCTTAAATCAGGCACAAAAACACTCTAATCCCCATTATAGTCCCTGTCAACTGTATATCAAGGTAAAGTTCTGTGGATAACTTTAGCTCTACCCCCTTTCTTCCAGGTACCTACGAAACTCTTTCCCCACTTCCGGATGCTTAAGACCGTAATTTACTATTGCTTTAAGGAAGCCCAGCTTCATCCCGCAGTCGTACCAAGTTCCCTCTACCTCATAGGCGTAAAACTCCCCCCCGTTTTTAATGTATTTATCGCAGGCCAGGTTAATGTAGATCTCCTCGTTTACCGGCTTCTCCTTGCTCAAATATTCAAAAATTTCCGGGGTAATCACGTATTTTACGACAATAGCCAGATTGGAAGGCGCCTCTTCTGTTTTTGGCTTCTCAACCATGCCCGAGACCTTCCACACTCTTGGTTCCACCTCTTCCCCGGCAATAACTCCATATTTGTGGACTTCTTCTTTAGGGACTCTCACCACTGCCACTACTGGCTTGCCATATTTTTCGTAAACCTTAATAAGCTGCTTCAAAGCCGGATCCCCGTCTCCGGTGTCTATAATGTCATCCCCTGACATTATGGCCACCGGCTCATTATTAACTATGGATCGCGCCTGGAGGATGGCATCCCCTATTCCTTTGGGTTCTTTCTGTCGGACATAATAGAAAAAGGCCAACGATGAAATATGTCTTATTGATTTGGCAAGCTCTGATTTGCCCCGCGATTCCAAAAATGTTTCCAGCTCTGCCGCATGGTCAAAGTGGTCTTCAATGGCGCGCTTGCCTCTGCCGGTTACCAGGATAATATCTTTCATGCCGGAATCAACCGCTTCCTCCACTAAATACTGTATTACGGGTTTATCCACGATGGGTAACATTTCTTTGGGCTGGGCTTTGGTGGCAGGAAGAAAACGCGTGCCGTAGCCGCCCACTGGAATGATTACTTTTTTTACGGGATTAGACATGGGTGAAGAAATAAATGTTGCTGATTGTCCTTTTGTATCACTAATGTTTTGGTTATGAGACATGGTTTAATGAATAAACCGTCCAGCGCTTATCCCCTTCTTTTTTAAGAATGTTCCGCGAAACTAAATCTTGAAGATCGCGCTGAATGGTCTTGGAGCTTAAGTCGTTAAAAAATGAATAAAAATCGCTGATTTTGGCTTGCGATGTTTTGTGGATATATTCTAATATTTTCTTCTGCCGCTCAGTAATATCACCAAGGGCTTCATCTGCTTTGATTTTTGCATCCTTTGTCATATTGGACATATCGGACAAAGGATGAATAACCTTGCCGCTTTTTTTATCCTTTTCGCTTTTTTGATGGGTCTTTCCGGCAAATTCATGCCAAGTGGGCAGTTCTTCCTTGCTTTCCGGCCGGGCCGCGTTTTCCTCTGCTTCTTGTTTTGGCGCATTCAGTTCCCCGGCAAAAAAACCCGCCAGGGAGTCATATTCTCTTTCCAAGATTGTAAGGTTGAGCGGCTTCACAAACCGCAAGGATCGGGCAATGCAAATATATCCTTTTATGCTTTCCACTTTGGAAAGGATAGCAATAGCTTCCCTGTCCGCATCAGGGGAAAAACCGTATTCGGAGGCCAGGCCGAAAACTTCATTGGCTTTTTCCCGCAGATGCTTGCGCAGCGCCTCCCCTGGCGGAAAAAAATCCGTCACCCGGTACAACGCCAAAGTCAGCTCAAAAAGCTTTCTTTGCAGCTCTTTGGGAATACGAGAATCCATGACTTCAAGAGTATGATGTCCGCCCGCAAGTGTCAATTTAAGCCCTATTTATCCTTTGCCTCCTGAAATGTAATTACCATGAAATTATTTCTATTGCCTAATGCCGCCATGTTCCAATTGTTCCAAGTTGTTCCAAGCTAAGCTTGGAACAATTCTGAGAGCAAGCCTTTATACTCTTTTGAGTTAAGGCCTAGGATGTTCTTTTGGAAAGTAGGTGATAATGCAATGGATAATTTGCTACTTTTACCAAGATAATCAGGTAAGCTAGACCATTCGTAATCCTCAACTTTATTCAATACCTCTTCTGTTCCAACTGTTCCAAGCTAAGCTTGGAACAGTGTGGCCGGATTTAAGTGGATATACTGCGTTAGATATGCTGCGTATTCATGGCGATCAACATGCTTTGCCTTAAATGTACTTTCGAAAAGCCGACCGCTTCTTTCATGTTTAATATTAAAATATTTTGTATAGCTTGTCCCGATTTTATGCATAAGCCCACTGATTCCATCTTTTTTTAAAGGACATAGTAAAAAATGATAGTGATTTGACATAAGACATCCAGCTGCTACTTCTACGTACGGTTTAATGGGAGTTAGATGTTCCTTGGGTGTTAGTTTAACAACATCAAATCTATACGGTATTTCCTGAAAATTGTTCAAAATATAAAGTGTATGAATAAACCTGGCCTTGTCTCGGTCATTATTAAATATTGGCCGTTTATCAACGCCACGACTATAAATATGGTAATATTCTCCTTCTACAAAAGCTTCTTTTCTCATATTCCACGATGTTCCAAGCTTAGCTTGGAACATACGTGATATCCAGCTGGAAATCTTGCAGTTATCCACAGAGGGTATTAATCGCCTATTTTGACAAAGGATTGTGACTGGGTGACGATTGAGTTATGTTGCGAAATATTTTTAAATTTGGAGCAATTGCATTGGGGATTGCAATTTTGGGAGCTGCGATATTATACGGAATTCAATATTTGCGGTATAGAAATAGCCCGGAATACCAGGTTGAAGCAGGATTGAAAAAATTGGAAAAAATGTATGCCGAAGACCCTTACGGCGGCGAAACGCCGGAGGAAACGCTTCGGTTATTTATTGAGGCATTAAAGCGGGGAGATACGGAGTTGGCGGCGAAGTATTTTGTATTGGACAAGCAGGAACAATGGAGAGAGGATTTAGCAAGACTACAACAAAAGAATTTACTCCAGGAAATGATACAAGATTTGGAGAAAGCAGAACGTGGCAGAGACCTATATGAAGACGCTGCCCGCTTTACTATTATAAATGAAAAAAATGAGGCCATAACTACTATCAACATCTCACGTGGTCCAAGTGGAAAATGGAAGCTTCTGGATTTCTAAAATTTTTTTTGCACTTAGTATTAAAGGGAACACTTTTTGTGTTCCCTTTAATTGTTTTTGCTTATTCCGATGAAACAACTCATCCGGCACTTACCCAAGAAACAATAAAATTTTTTAACTTACATTACCCTGCTCTTATACTTTCACCTGAAGAGGCCGAATTAGTTATCCAAGGAAGCATAGATGAGGATAAAGAGGCACGCTGGTTGCAACATTTTTACGACCCTGTATATAACCGGGGTCTTGTTTTAGAAAATGATGCTTTTCCCAAAAATCCGGAATTAGCGGTAATTGCTTCTAGTGCGAGAATACCTTTCTTGAGTTCCAAGAGTTGGGCTTTGAGCAGTAGGGCTCAAGGCGGAGTTCTGAATTTTTTTACTGCAGGTATCGTAGCCAATTATTATAGAAACGAAAATGATTTCTCTTGGGAACGAAGTATCTATGAATATGCCTGGGGAAACAAAGATATAGCACTGCTTTCACTAGGACATGTTCTGCATCTTATTCAAGACGCTTCGGTTCCTGACCATACGCGCAATGATCCCCATCCACCCTATTTAGATCTAGGAAGTCCATATGAGGGATGGACTAAAAAATTTGATAGAAGAAATATAAAAATTCTGCCAAACGAGAAACCGATTTTTCTTTCTACTTTATCGGATCATTTTGATAGCTTAGCAAATTACTCAAATAATAATTTTTTTAGCAAAGATACTGTCTGCCAAAATAAATATAAATTTCCTAAAGAAGATTTTGAAAGGGATGAAGTTTTAAGCAATGGAAAAACATACTTTTTTGGATATAAGTATCAATCAGGAGAACTCTACAGATTGATGGCTAGATCAGCTCAATCTAATTGGTTTGAAGAAAAAAACAAACAAGAATGTGTGTATTTTCTAGACGATAATGACGATCTTATCCTCTCCGATTACTGGACTCTTCTCTCCAAACAAGCCGTGCTGCATGGGGCGGGGGTGATTAAACTTTTTTTTGATGAGATGGAAAAAGAAAGGCAAACAAAAGTTTTGTATGACAAAAATCGTTCGTGGCTCACCAAACAAGTTGATAATTTCAAAAGCGGAACATTTAAAGTTGCCAGTGTTCTTTACGGCATCACGGCAGCGCAAAAAGATTTAGAAGATACAGCCATAAATGAGCCAGAGCAAGAACCAGAAACTCCATTTGCGCAAGTCTCAAACTTAATTCCAGAACCAGAAATACAATTGCTAGAAATAGAACCTGTTATTTTAGAGAAAGTCGCAGACACGCAACCTATAGTTATTAATTTTCCTCCCGCTCCGCCACCTCCGATACTAAATACTCCGTCCTCTGATACATCTTCTGATATTCCGATTGCCGGAGCTGCCGGGCCTGTTCCGTCTCCGGAACCTGAAGAAGAAACACCAACGCCGGATACAACTCCTCCGGATATATCACTTACCATATCTGAATGCGGCTCCTCACTTTCTGCAGACAGCTGCCTTATCGCGACTACGACCGTAACCCTTTCCTGGAGTTCAATTGCAGATGATTTTAATTATTTTGATATCAGTTGCACTTCTGGCGGATCTTCCTGCTCCGGATTTACTTCCGGAACTACCACTGCCACCAGCACAACCTACACCCTCCCCGCAGATGATGCATCCTATACCTTCTCGGCCAAAGCTATAGATACAACCGGCAATGAAAGTTCTCCCGCAACCACAACAGTATCAGTTTCAACCAAACCGGTAATTATAAACGAAATTGCCTGGGCCGGAACTTCCGCTGCTCAAGACCAGGATGAATGGATTGAACTTTATAATAGAACCAATCAAACCGTTTCTCTCACAAATTGGGTGCTTTATTCAGCAACCGACAACGGCCCTTACATTGAACTCTCCGGAACGATTGCTCCGAAAAGTTTCTTTATTTTGGAAAGAACTGACGAAAGCACCATCGCCAGTTCTACCGCCAACCAAATTTATACTGAAGCCCTTGGTAACAGCGGCGAAAAACTTAATCTTTCTATTTCGTCTACCACCATTGATTCCACTCCGGAAGTAAGTACCTGCAGCGGCTGGTGCGGCGGACAAGCAAATCCAAATTATTACACCATGGAACGCTATGATCCAAACAGTTCCGGAGAGCTTGCCTCCAATTGGAGCTCCTGGGCCGGATTTTTAAATAACGGCCTGAATGCGGATGGAGAAAATATCAAAGGGACTCCAGCCCGAAGAAATAGCATTAACTATCTAATCACTAAAGATGCCGGACCACTGAACCAAAATAAAACTTTAACCCAAACCAACAGCCCGTATATCGTCAGCAACAACTTTGCTATCGGCAACACAGCAAGCTCTACTTTAACTGTTGAACCCGGCGTAGTTATTAAATTTTTGGGTGATGCTTCAATCACCGTAAGTTCGGGAAAAATTACGGCTCAAGGAACGGCGGCTAACCAAATAGTTTTTACTTCCATCAAAGATGACGGCTATGCCGGCGATACCAATCAAGACGAATCGGCAACCTCGGCCGGGGCCGGCGATTGGCGCGGCCTAAGAATACTTGCTGACGGGTCTATTTTTGACCGAACTCTTTTCCGATACGGAGGGGCAAATGTTTCTGACTATCAAGCCAACCTCCGGGTGGAAAACGCTTCCACGACTATTACCAACTCTGTTTTTGAATACGCCCGCGATTACGGAGCCTGGCTGAAAGCCGCTACTACCACCATCTCCGGCAATACTTTTCAAAATAATAGCACCACTACTTCCACTATCGGCCTTTTGGTTACTGATGGCGAAGTAACTATTCAGAATAATACCTTCAGTTCCAACAGCTATGGATTGCGCGTTAATTCTGCCGGCGCTTTGCATGCCATAAACATCAACAACAACACCTTTAGCGGAAACACTTACGAGGCCATAGACATAAATTCCAGTTTCCCGTCTTTTTCGGGCAATACCGCAAGCAACAACGGCACCAACGGCATTTTGTACCAAGGAACTGTTTCCAGAAATTATACTTTTGCAGCCAATTTGCCTTACAAAATTTCCACCGGCCTTGGGGTAAATGCCAGCACCACCTTAACCTTGGACGCCGGTGTGGTCTTAAAATTTACCAACTCCGGATCGCTTACTGTCCAAGGCAATTTGATTGCTAACGGCACCTCGGCCAATAAAGTTATTTTTACTTCCATAAAAGACGATGCTTATGGCGGCGATACCAACAATGACGGCACGACTACCGCTCCGGCTAAAGCGGACTGGAGCCAGGTTCATTTGGAAAACGCTACCGCGACTTCAACCATCGCTAACGCCACATTCAGCTACGGAACTACCGGCCTCAAACTCACCAATTCTGCGGCAACTCTGGATAGCGTTTTGTTTAAAACCAACACCACCGGAATTCAGGCCGTTGGCACATCAAGCGTAGATGCCACCGGAGTTACTTTTGAAAACAACACCAATGATGACGATCCCGCGAGTTTGATACCGTGAGATAAAAAAAGACCGCCGGTTGCGGCGGAGTTATACGAATTTGAAAGCGAAAAGAAAGAGCACGGTTGCGGCAAAAGTCAGGAAAAGGCCGGTGTTCATATCAAGTTTCTCCATCCGCATCTTGACCTCATCGGCAATGCTTCTCTCTTCTCGCGTCTGTCTAAGGCACTGATAATAAAGCTCCCGTTTGTAGGCTACCCCAATCCTGCCTTTGTTGATGGAATAAGAAGAGATATCAACCGGCCATAGCCATTGGATGCCGGTTTCTGACATCGAGTCATGCACAAAATGGGCAAAGGCAGCCAATAAGAAAAGAACCACAAAGTAGAAGCCGGCGAGAAAATAAACAAGTAATGCCCCAATAGGCAGAAAAAGAAGCGGAAAATGGATGATATGGTGGCTTACCAGTTTTAATTTCTTGCGAAGCAGTAAGTACGGAATAAAATCCGAATCAGGGGAAAGCGCAAAAAACAGGGTGAGCAGGAAAGGCATCCAGGCAAAGGATTCACCAAACATCAACGAAACAAACACATAAATTACCGTGCCAGCCGCTATATCAATGAACATTCCGCCCTCCTTATATACTTGGTTTACTATATAGTATATTCTTAAAAATTAAAAGAAAAAAAAGAACCGTTTGGGATGGCGGTACGGTTCACACCGCTGTTTTTTGATTACTGGACAAGCTCAACTTTCAGTTTAAATCCATCAACATCCATCACGCCGTTTGTCTCCGGATGGCTAGCCAACAGAACGACAAGTTCCCGAAGAGCCTTATCCAAAGCGATGCTAAATTCCTGGGCACCCGAAGCAAATTGAGAGCCATTCGCAGAGTAAATATCCGCAATCACAACATCAGAATCAAGGATAACCTGATCACCGCCTGGCTTGCCATTACCGAAGTGCACACGCATATCTTTCCCTCCTTGTAGGTCTTGCTGTATTATACTCAAAATTTCCAAAAAATCAATATTCTGATATTCTATGGCATATGAGAAAGGAAAAATTCAAAAAAGAAACCGGCGAACAAAAGAAAAAGCGCGCGGAAGAAATAATCCGGCGCCTCAAGAAAAAATTTCCCCACGCCAGGATTGTTTTAAATTTCTCCAACCACTGGGAGCTTTTGGTGGCGGTAATCCTTTCGGCCCAGTGCACGGACAAAAAAGTAAACGAAGTAACGGCTGCCCTGTTTCGCAAATACCGGAAATTGAATGATTACCTGAAAGCCAACCGCGAAGAATTTGAAAAAATTATTAGACCCACCGGATTTTACCGGGCCAAAGCCAAAAATATTTTGGCCGCCGCCAAGATGCTTAAAGAAAAATCCGGCGGCAAGCTGCCCAAAACCATGGCCGAGGCGCTGAAACTTCCCGGGGTGGCGCGCAAAACCGCCAATGTGGTTTTAGGAAATGCTTATGGAATTTCGGAAGGAATTGCCGTAGACACGCATGTGCGCCGCGTCTCGCAAAGGCTTGGGCTATCTTTGCATAATGACCCAAATAAAATTGAACAGGATTTGATGATTTTGATTCCCAAAAAAGATTGGTTCAAATTTACTTACCTTCTGATTGACCACGGACGCGCCATCTGCACGGCCAGAGATCCCCGCTGCGACCTCTGCCCACTGAAGGATATCTGTCCCTCGGCCTTTCAATTTCCAAGATTTACAAAAAAATGAAAAAGCGACTGTATGAGGTGTGTATAACTCAACTTGCACCCTTTTTCTCACCCATAGATAATATAAATACGCCGGGTGGTTCGTGCGCGTATCTGCTTTCTCGGCGTCTAGCCGAAGTTCCGGATGAGCTCATCGTCCAAGACAGTACCCGCACGAACCACCCATCGCGCCATCGCTCATTGACAACACATCTCTCCGCCAATTGGCGGATCAACTTCTGCGATCGGGCTCACTCTCGGTCGCTCTTTTTTTACTTCAATTTGCAAAAATAAAGAGAATTCACTATATTGAAACAAGCAAAAACTGGAGAATCTAGATGGACATCAGAGAACTGCCGGAGAGGGTGTTCAGAAAATTTGCCGATGCGACCACTAGTACTTCCGATACGGTAGTGGTTGGCAGAACAAGGCTGGGAATGGGATTGCGGTTGGAGAAACTAACTACACTCCAGCCGGGTGACCTAGTTGTTCTTTCTTTGCACCGAAACCACCAATGGATGGTAGGATCTCCCCTGCTTACGATTGAGGCAGGCATTAGATACCCTAGTGATATGGTGGGTGGAGCTGCACTTTATGCAGAAAATATATGGGTCACTCATGATGGATTTGGCACTGTTGCCCTTTTTGATACCAGCCACCTGCCTGTTGTCTCTACTGTTACTGACATCCTGCAATACACTACAGAACTTGCCCATCCTGAAGGTTTTGAACGACAGCCTCGCTGGTATAATTGGATGACAAAAAAAGAAGTTCCTTCACCTTTCTACCCAAAAGCAATTCAGCGGCCCTAGCCGCTGTTTTAAAATCAAAATATAATTAAAATCCAAACTATACAAATAGCCAGCGGTCGCTGGCTATTTGTATAGTTGGCAAAAACCCTACAAGCTAGGAAATTTTTGCGTGTTTCCGAGAGACACTGCCGAGCGCTATCACTTTACTCCGGCCGTGGTCCGGATCCGAGCAATTTTCTTTATCTGTTTTTCAAAGACTACATTGCCCTCTTTGGCATTTATCACAATGGAACTGCCGTCGCCTATTTCGCCGCCGATTATTTTTTCGGCCAAAGGATCCAGGATGAGCGACTGGATGGCGCGCTTCAGCGGCCGCGCTCCGTATTGCTGGTCATAGCCTTTTTCGGCAATGAACTTTTTAAGTTCAGGAGTGAAGGATACGGCAATGTCCCGATCGGCCATGCGGTTCTTAACTTTTTCCAATTGGATCTCCACGATTTTTTCTATGGTAGTTGGGTTGAGCGAAGAGAAAATAATGATCTCATCCAGCCGGTTAAGAAATTCTGGGCGGAAGTGCCGCTCCAAGGCTTTGCGGATTTTATCTTTCATGTCGCCTTCTTTGGATTCGCGCGTATCTTCGTCTCCGGACATAAAACCAATCTTGCCCATTTCGGCGGCAAATTCTCCTCCGATGTTGGAAGTCATAATGATGATGGAATTTTTGAAGTTTACCGTGCGCCCTTTGGCATCAGTCAGGCGGCCGTTATCCAAGATTTGCAAAAGGATGTTGAATACTTCCGGATGCGCTTTTTCAATTTCGTCAAAGAGAATTACCGAATAAGGCCGGTGCTTGATGAGTTCCGTCAGCTGACCTCCTTCTTCATAGCCCACGTAACCCGGCGGAGAGCCAATAAATTTGGAAATAGTGTGGCGCTCCATGTATTCGGACATATCCACCCGGATCAACGCTTTTTCGTCATTGAAAAGGAACTCAGCCAAAGTTTTGGCAAGCTCGGTTTTGCCTACCCCGGTCGGCCCCAAGAAGATAAAGGAGCCAATAGGCCGGTTTTCTTCCGAAATGCCGGCACGGGAGCGCCGCACGGCGCTGGCAATTTTTTGAATGGCTTCATTCTGACCCACTACCCGTTTTTTCAATTCTTCTTCCATCTTGATTAAACGGGAAGCTTCTGATTCC
The DNA here is from genome assembly GCA_964412615.1 of uncultured Candidatus Saccharibacteria bacterium. Lineage (GTDB taxonomy): Bacteria > Patescibacteriota > Minisyncoccia > Sungbacterales > HO2-52-23 > CAYPPK01. Next base: position 14,714 of record CAYPPK010000001.1, on the reverse strand, counting down.
AGAATTTTGGTTACCGGAATATTGGTCCAGCGAGCCACCACGGCGGCAATATCTTCCTCTCCCACTTCCCCGCGCAAAAGATGCCGGGAATTTTGCAGCTTAGTAAGGCGCTTCTCAGCTTCGCGCAATTTTTGCTCGGCTTGCGGGATTTTTCCATAGCGAAGTTCGGCTACCTTGCCAAATTCACCGGCCCGCTCGGCCGTATCCGATTCTTGGCGCAAAGTATCAAGTTCTTTTTTCAAAGCCCGGACTTCCACGATAACGTCTTTTTCCTGTTTCCAGGCTTCTTCCAATTCCTTAATGCCCCCTTGGAGAGAATTAATTTCCTTCTCCAGACTTTTTACTCGCTCTTTAGCTTTGCGGCTCGCCTCGCTTAAGCTACGGCGTAGCGGGTCGGTTTCTTTTTTGATTGCTTCCCGCCCATCTGGGCGCCGCTCTGACG
>CAYPPK010000001.1:0-14262 GCA_964412615.1 uncultured Candidatus Saccharibacteria bacterium | reverse complement strand
GGTGTATGGAGTTAACACCCCGAATTGATATCTCGGGTAAACGGGTGCAAATCCCGTCAGGTCCACAAGAGCCGCCCTGCAGGGCGGCTTTTTCAATTTCCAGCGTAGTGATTTTGCGCCGGGTTTCATCCAACTCTTTGGGCAAACTGTCTATTTCCAAACGCAAGGAAGAAGCGGCTTCGTCCACCAAGTCCACTGCCTTGTCCGGCAAAAAACGGTCAGTAATATAGCGGGCCGACAGATTGGCGGCCGACACTAAAGCAGCATCGGTAATCTTTACTCCATGATGGGCTTCGTATTTTGGTTTAAGCCCGCGCAAAATAGAAACGGTATCTTCAACCGAAGGCTCATCCACGTAAACCGGCTGGAAACGCCGGGCCAAAGCCGGGTCGCGCTCAATGTAGCGCTGGTATTCTTTTAAAGTGGTGGCGCCGACCGCGCGCAGTTCTCCCCGGGCTAAGGCCGGTTTCAACATATTGGACGCGTCAATTGCTCCTTCGGCTGCTCCTGCTCCCACAATCGTATGCAATTCATCAATGAAAATAATAAATTTGCCCTGCGCTCTTTCAATTTCGCGCAAAATAGCCTTCAAGCGGTCTTCAAATTCTCCCCGGTATTTGGTTCCGGCCACTATGGCGGCCAAGTCAATGGAAATTAAATCTTTGTCTTTCAAGGTTTCGGGAATGTCGCCGGAAATAATTCTTTGGGCCAAGCCTTCTACGATAGCGGTCTTTCCCACTCCCGCCTCGCCGATCAAAACTGGATTATTTTTGGTGCGCCGCGACAGAACCTGCATGACCCGGCGTATTTCTTTTTCCCGGCCGATAACCGGATCCAATTTTTCCTGGCGCGCCAGGCGGGTTAAATTGCGCGCGTATTTTTCCAAGACATTGTATTTGGATTCCGGTTCGGGATCGGTGATGCGCTGGCCTCCGCGCAGTTCAGCCAAAGATTTCAACACGATTTCCTTGGTCAATCCTTCTTTTTCCAGTAGGTCCCTGGCGCGGGAAGTAACTTCCAAAAGCGCCAAAAACAGGTGTTCGGTAGAAATAAATTCGTCTTTTAGTTGAGCAGCTTCCTTGTGCGCCTGCTCCAACACTTTAGCCAAATCCTGGGTAAGGTAAACCTGGCCCAAGGGGGTAGCAATCATGGCCCCGCGGGGCATGCTGTCCAAGGTTTCCAAAAGTCGGTCAATAAGAGCGGAAATATCAACTTCCACTTTTTCCATCATGGCATCCACTGTTCCCTCTTCCTGCAAAACCAAAGCGGAAAGCAAATGCAGCACATCAATTTGGTGATGCGAACGCTCCAGCGCCAGATCATGCGCTTTTTTCAGGACTTCTTGGGCTTTGATGGTGAAATTATTATAGGGAGGCATGGTTTGTTCGCCAGAACGCTTTCAAAAAGCGTTCTGCTTAACTTTCGGTTTTCAAAAGCTGATTTCCTGCACTTAAAACTCTTGTTAAAAGCTTAACTTGATTACAGTATACCAGAAAAAAATGTCAAAATCAATAGGATAATCTTATTATTTATCCATTAAGAAACAATTAAAAGAGGAATAAATCCCCTATATCTAAACTCAAAATTCCGGCGGTCCATCTTGTGCTTCTATGAAGTCTATCAGATCAAATCCTCGTTCCTCGGGCGAGCCAAGCGGCCGAAGTATATACGGTTTGAAACGCTTGAAGTTGCCGACGGGCATGGTCTGTCAAGGCATTCATTTGTTGCTGTCCGCAGGACATACTGCCTTGACAGCCGCGGCAACTTCACGCGAGGAGTTTTGCCTTGCTGGGACAAAACGACGCTTTCAAACCGTATATGCCGAGAGCCGCAAGCGAGTGTTATTTTCTCTCTTCCAGCTTGACTTTCACCTCCATTTCTTTGCCGTCCCGGATTACCTTAAGGGAAATTTCATCGCCGACTTGCTGGTTTTGAACGTAAGAAGCAAGTGAATGATCCGCGTCAATGCGTTGGCCGTTTATTTCCAGAACCAAATCGCCAGCTTTCAGTCCGGCTTTGGCGGCCGGGCTGTTTAAGGCAACCGCCGGTTCATCGGCGCTCGCCGAAAGCCAGGCGCCGTGATCCGAAGCCAATTTTTCTTTTTCCGCCAATTCTTTAGTTACGGAAATATAACGCACGCCTAAATAGGGAGTTACGATACGGCCAAATTTCTGCACGTTATCAACCGCGCGAGAGGCTTTATTTATTGGAATGGCAAAGCTGATGTTTTCCGCGTCGCGGGCCACGGCCACGTTTATGCCGATAACTTCCCCGCGCAAATTCAGCAAAGGTCCGCCGGAATTCCCCGGATTAATGGCCGCGTCGGTCTGAATCAATTCCTGCAATGATTCTGCTCCGCCGGGCGCGCCCATGGCGATAATGGAGCGCTGCAAACCGGAAACTACTCCCACGGATACGGTATTGCGCAATTCACCCAGGGCATTGCCAATGGCAATTACGGTCTGCCCGATTTTTACCTTGCCGGAATCACCCATGGGCAAAGCTGAGAAACCCGAACCTTCTATTTTTAAGACCGCCAAATCCTGCACCGGATCACGGGCCAAAACTTTAGCCGGCTTTTTCGCGCCGTCATTAAGAAAAACCGTATAGTCAGCTTCCGTATCAGCTACCACGTGCTTATTAGTCACCACAAAACCGTCTTGGAAAACTATAAATCCGCTGCCAAAAGATACATCCTGACGTTCAGTTCCTCTTTGCCGGAATTGGGGTATTCTAATGCCCGATCCATTTTCTCCGAAAAACTCCCTTAACAAGGGATCATCGGCAAACGGATCTACAAAAAACCTTTCCACTACCGGCACATCCTTGGAAGCAACTATACTAACCACTGCCGGGGCGGATTTCTCCACGACTTGGACCACCAGTTCGTCTTGGCGCAAGATTAATTCGGAAGTTTCTTTCTCGGTAATTTTTTGCAGAATAGCCGGACGGTTGAAAACAAAGGGGCTGTTGCTGGCTCCTTCGTTAATACCGCCAAAGACCCCCATCGTCAGCACTGAACCGATGATGGAAACGACAAAACTAAGCAGTACAGCAAAAATAATTAATTGGCGAGTTGTTGGTTGCTTGTCCTCCATATCACTATTTTAAACTTAAAATATAAAACTGCAAAATGTGTCGCCGGTGAAAAAACCTCCGCCAGGAGATTCTTTAAACTTCCTCTACTTTGGTAACTTCCGGCAAGCGGGATCTAAGCAGTTCCTCCACTCCGGCTTTTAAAGTAAGCCCGGCCAAGGGGCATCCCTGGCAGGTGCCAAGCAAGCGCACAAAAACCGTTCCCTCTTCAAATTTTACGAATTCAATGTTCCCCTTATGCATAGCAAGCAAAGGACGGATTTCTTCCAGAGCTTGTTCAATTTGTTCATTCATATCAATGTTGTTTAACCCCGCTCTTTCCTTTGGATAAGTCTATGTTAGATTATCCACAGGTAAATCTTTATAGCTACGTTCCTGTTTGCTGAATACTGCACAAAGGAAAGAGCGGGGTAAGGTTTGGCAGCTAAATTTTCTTCGCTGATGCTCGAAAATTTAGGCCAAGCCCTTAAATCTTTCTTCAACGACCACCCAATCAATAGATTGGAAAAATGCTTCAATATAGTCAGCTTTTTTAAGACCATAATCCAGGATGTAGGCATGCTCAAAAACATCTAAAATCAAAAGCGGCGCGCACCCTGCCAAGTGGCCCATATCATGCTCGCTGACCCAGACATTGAAAAGTTTATCTGCTTCCGAATCGTGATAGAGAATAACCCAGCCGATTCCCCGCATGGAGCCAATTGCTTTAAAATCATCGCGCCAAGCCGGTTTGGGGCCAAAATCTTTATCCATCTGCAGCCAAAGCTTGGAGGCAGAATCAAGCTTTGATCCTCCATTTTTCATATTGCCAAAATAAAGCTCATGCAGACGCATGCCGTTGAATTCCCAGCCAAATCTTCGGTTAAGTTCAGCAAAGGCTGGAGTTGCCGTTTTTCCTGCCTCCCGCAATTCCTTCAATTCCTGCGCGATAGTATTTATGTTTTTTACATATCCCTGGTAAAGCGTGAAGTGGTTTTTCAGAAGTTGATCGGAAAAACCCGGAGTTCCCAGTAAATGATCGTAATTTTTTGGCTCAAAAGTCATAAGTATATTTTAAATATAAGTTAAGGATAAATTTGGTTCCCCTCCTCGTCAAAGACCAATATAGCTTGAGTGGGACAGCTTTTGGCCGCCAGCAAAATGGTCTCATCATCCGCTCCCTTGTCATTGTATACCACTGCTTTATTTTCCGAATCCAATTCAAATACGCCCGGCGCCACCGCAATACAAGACGCCGCGCCAATGCAAAGATTGCGATCCACCACAATTTTGCCGATTTTCACCGTGTTCCCTCCTGAAGGAGCAGGACCTACCTTGCTTTCGGCAGAATTATCCTCTATTTTCTGATCATCCATAGTACTTTTCTTTGTAAAATCTTATTAACTGCTCCACTTCAGTAATAATTTCAGGCGAACCGACGCCTACTTTTAATTTCTTCTGCACGGATTCCAAATCCACCGCTCCCTCCAATACCGCTTCCTCAATGTCTTTGTCGGTAATATTAAGCTTGGGGTCAATAATCCGGGCTCCTTCTATTATAATACGGGCATTCTGCCCTGTCCTTCGGAAATATTCATTAGCGGCTTTGCGAAAGGCCTTATCGGCTAAGACAGAACAATGAATTTTGCGATTCGGCAGGCCGCCAAGGCGCTCCATGATGTGCTGCGGTTTTATTTTTAACGCTTCCCCCATTGGCAAGCCGCCATTTTCCGTAACCATCACGCTAAACATGGAGGTAGCGGCAATGGCCGAGCCGCAGCCAAAAGTGCGCCATTTCATTTCTTTTACTTTTTCCGTTTCCGGCTCAATTTTCAGCCACATCTTCATCATATCTCCGCAGTTATGGACGAGGAAAGCGTCTGTCGCATATGTGTGGCTATCGGCAACCTCAAAATTATAAAGCCTACCGCTAAAATCAGTTTCGTTAATTTTTCTTACCGATGTATAAAGATAATCGTCGTCAAACCACGATTCTATGGCATGGCGCTTAGCCGAATCCCGCAAAAAAGGAATTTCTAAAATCACAGCTAGGCGCTCCAACGAAGTCATGTCTCCGACATGGATCCGATAGGACTTTTGATGCGATACGCCGTTTTTTACGTGGGCCTGCTCGACATAAATCGAAGGCACAATTTTTTGCCGCAAAAGCAGCCACATCGTCTGGTGCAAAAGGGTCTTGGACACGGTCACAAAACCGGCTCTCGGTTGAGATCGGTTGAAGCTAAAATGCCCATCCCCCCGCCATAATCCCCTTAAGAAACCATGCTGGACTTTAGGTTCAAGAAAAAGTATAAATTCCGGTACTTTTTTATTTTCCGCCAAAACACCGAACCACTCTCTAAAAAATTGCGCAAGATAAATGTTATATACCGAAACGTCCAGGCGATGGTTTAAAGGACGCTTGCGGATAGTAGCGTCTAAATCAAAATACTTTTTAAGCAGGTATTTCGTTCTTATCGAAAAACCTTCTTCATCTCCTCCGAAAGTAAATGTAAGTTCTCCGTTTTTAGAAGAACCTTCGGCTACGAAGTATCCAAAAAGTTCAAGCAAATCTTCGCTTATTGCTACTTTTTTAGGAAGCGGCTTTGACTTGAAATCCCATTTCTTGCGAGCCGTTTTTGGCAAGATGATTTCATCCAGTCGCCTAACTTCTTTCGGGATTGGATAGAGCACGAGGTCTCCTTTATTTAAATCACCTGCGTGAACCCAGGATGCCGGAATTCTTTTTTTATATTTGGCATGCACAAACGGAGACTCCGGCTTTCGTGGGACTTGCATTGCGTAAATTAAATGGTCCACAGTTGCGGTTATTTCTCCAAGCTGATTTTTAATACAAATCAATTCGGCCTTGTATTTCGGTTTAAACACCCGTTCTACACGGTGGAAGTATCCGTCGTGTCCCAATATTGATTCCCCAGCGGGTGTCTTCGCGATTTGTTCTAGTTTTGGATTTAGCTGCACTAAAGTTGAAGGTGAGATACAAGCGGGTGAACCGACCATGCCGACTGCTTGGTATTGCGACTCGTCAGGGTCTTCCAGCATCAAATTGCGCGGATTAAAAAAATGCTCTTTAACAATATCCGAATAGTACCACTTCTCACCCGTAAATTGATTAACGACATCCGCTTTAACATCCACTCTGGGCTGAGTGTGATTCTCGCCGGCTTGCCCCGCTAAAACTTCCGTTGAAGTTTTGCGCGGGGTGAATTGGTTTACCACATCGGCATCAGTATCAATTTTAGGTTTTGTGTCCATAGATTGCTATTTGCTTAATTACCATATACACTTACCCTCAGCCCACTTGGAGGATATTATGGCCGGAGTGTGGAATGATGTTCAAAAGTTTCTAGAAGAGCACGAAATTTGCGGAGATTCCGACAGAGAGGCAACAGCGCCTACACCAACCAGTAAAGGATATGAAATATCCATCCGGTGTCCGTGTGGAAAAACATTCAGTCGTTGGGTTACGCCCGAAGACGCCGCTCACGACCTTATCTTCACAAATCTTTTATGCCTTCCCGACTAATTGATCCTCTTTTTAAACAGTCCCGACTTGCGTCGGGCTATTTACTTGTAGTTCTTCCCCCCAACCTTGATCTTGGAGCCTTGACCAGCGAACGCCTCCGGGTGGCTTACTGTTTTCTGCCCTACTTCCATGCGTACCGGAGAAATTTTACGCAATTTTTCCACCACCCCAGGAAACACTTCCATTACATAGTCCAAGTCCTTCTTGGTAGTGCGCTTTCCCAAAGTAAAGCGCAGCGAACCGTGCGCGTATTCATACGGTCGGCCGATGGCCAAAATCACATGCGAGGGATCAAGGGTGGTGGAAGTGCAGGCCGAGCCGGTAGAAATATAAATCCCTTTGGCGTCCAGATATAAAATTACCGCTTCTCCTTCAATATCCAAAACGGAAACATTTACGTTATTAGGAAGGCGCTTCAAAGGATGGCCGCCCAACGATGTGGAGCGAGCCTCGCCCTCCGGGGGCGGGCCGTTAAGAACAGTTTTGGGAATTTCTTTAATCAGCCGGCTGATAAAATAATCACGCAATCCGCCAAGGCGGGCATTTTCTTCTTGTCTTTCTTTTTGCGCCAACTCCAAAGCTTTGGCCAAGCCGACAATTCCAGGCACATTTTCAGTTCCGGAACGAAGATTATTTTCTTGTCCGCCGCCATAGATCAGGGACTTTACTCTTACTCCTTTTTTGATATACAAAGCGCCTACACCCTTAGGCCCGTAAATTTTAGAACCGTTAAAAGCAAGCAGATCAACTCCCAACTTGTCTACTTCCAAATCTAGAGCTCCTGCCGCTTGGCAAGCGTCAGTCATAAAGAACGGAGGAATTAGCTTGTAGGTTGTAGGTTGTAGGTTCTTTACTTTTTCCTTCCGAAACTCTGTGACTACTTTTCCGATTTCTGCAATCGGCTCAATTGTCCCGATTTCGTTATTAGCGTACATTACGGAAACCAAAATAGTATCGGGACGGAGCGCTTTTTTCACGTCTTCCGGATTTACCAAACCGTATTCATCCACTTCAAGATAAGTAATCTCAAATCCTTCTTTTCCCAAGGCTTCCATGGAATGAAGCACGGCATGATGTTCAATTTTAGTCGTTATAAGATGTTTGCCCTGCTCTTTATACATACGAGCTACACCGAAGATGGCAAGATTAATTGCTTCGGTTCCGCCGCCGGTAAAAGTAATCTCTTCCGGCCGGCAATGTAAAGTCTGCGCGACTGTATCGCGGCTTTGGTCCAAAGCTTCCTTTGCTTTCCTGCCCGCGCGGTATAAAGAAGAGGGATTGCCGTATTCTATTTCCCAATAAGGTTCCATCGCCTCCCTTACCCGAGGATCAAGATAGGTGGTGGCGGCATGATCCAAATATACTTCTCTCATAATCACGCCATTTTAACTCAAAAGGCATATCTGGTCAAAATTCCGCAGCTTGAAAATTTAGCTTTTTTTCAGAGTTTCTTTTCCTGGCTCCCATTCCACTGGGCAGAGCTCGCCCGACTGCAAGGCCCTAAGAGAACGAAACACTTCTTTTACCGACCGGCCCACTGAACTATCTGAAACATTGATCCAGCGGACAATTCCTTCCGGATCAATAATAAAAGTTCCTCTTTGCGCGGAGCCGTCTTCTGCCAGCACACCGTAGCTCTCTGAAATTTTATGCGCCGTATCAGCCAGAATAGGATATTTAACTGATTTCAGGCGTTCATCAGTTTCAAACCAGTTTTTGTGAGACCATTCGCTGTCGGTGGAACAAGCGAGAATCAAAGCATCCGCCTCTTTAAATTCTTTTTCCAGCCGGCTGAATTCTTCTATTTCCGTGGGACAAACAAAAGTAAAATCCCGCGGGTAAAAGAAAAATACCAGCCAGTGGCCGCGCCAGTCGCTTAGCGACACTTTTTTGAAACTGCCTGTTTGGTAAGCCATGACTTCAGAAAATTCCGGCGCTTTAGTTGCAATTTTAATCATAGGGGTTAATTTTAACACTAGACTTAGCGATAACTTTAAACAATAAAAATAAATTTTTCATTAACCAGTGATTATTTTTGCGAGAAACCGGCGCAGGCGGTCCCTATCTTCTTTTTTCCGCAAAAAATGCACCAGAGGGGGAAGGAAAGAAATAAAAATAATTAAACCAATTACGGGCAGAAGATATCGGTCGATGTCCGGAATCAGACGCCCGAACCAATAACCGGCAGCCGTGAGCCCCATGGCCCAGATTGCGGCTCCTATTACATTGTAAGAAAAAAAAGTTGCGTAACGCATTTCCCCCACTCCGGCCAGGATGGGAGCAAAAGTCCGTATAACCGGCATAAAACGAGCCAGAATGATAGTAATGCCGCCATGGCGTTCATAAAATTCCTTAGCGCGAAAAAGATTAGTCTTATTAAAAAGAAAAGAATTTTCTCGGGTAAATACCCGGGGGCCGATTTTTTTGCCAAAGGCATAACCTACGGAATCTCCCAAAACGGCAGCCAGGAAAGTAAGAGCGGCCAATAGGAAAACATTAAAAAAACCTTGGGAGGCTAGAAACCCGGCCGTAAAAAGCAGGGAATCACCTGGCAGGAAAAAGCCGATTAGCAATCCTGATTCGGCAAAAACGATTAAAAAGAGGCCGGCTAGCCCCACCGAGGTAATTAACAATTCTAAATCAAACCCCGAAAGAAAATCCATGAAAACTGACTATATTATAAGCAAATCTTGGCATGCAATCCAGAAGCATTTGCTATTGACATAGGGTCAAAAAAAGTTATAACATACCACAATAATCCGACTTCATCCAATCCTCACCTTCCATTTCTAACATTTTAACTACTTAATGAAAGCTTTAGCGACTAAAATGCAAAACTTATGAAGCTTCTCATCGTTGAAGACGAAGAAAAGCTGGCGAAATCTTTAAAAAAGGGGTTGGAAAAAGAAGGATACGCGGTAGATTACGTGCTGGACGGCGAAGCCGGACAGCGGCGCATTGAACTTGGCCGCAAGGACTATGACCTGATAATTCTTGACCTCATGCTTCCCAAACGAAACGGATTTGAGGTGGCCAAAAATGTTCGGGAGCAAAATATTCTTACCCCCATTTTAGTATTGACCGCCCGGGATACTACGGAAGACAAAATTGTGGCTTTGGACGGCGGAGCGGACGATTACCTGGTAAAACCATTTTCCTTTGAAGAATTACTAGCCCGCATTCGCGCCCTCCTGCGCCGGCCCGAGCAGTTGATCCCCACCGAAATTAAAATTAAGGACTTAATTTTAAACACGGTCACCAGAAGAGTACTAAGAAACGACCAGGAAATTCCTTTAACTTTGAAAGAATTTGGATTATTGGAATACCTGATGCGACACCCCAATCAGGTGTTGTCCCGGGAGCAGATTTTAGACCATCTCTGGGACTTCGCTTTTGATTCTTTCAGCAATGTGGTGGATGTGCATGTTAAGAATCTTAGAAAAAAAGTAGATAATGGCCATCATGAGAAATTATTGGAAACAATTCGTGGGGTGGGTTACCGAATTAAGGCATGACCTTTTTTTCCGCACCCGTTTTAAACTCTTAATCTCCTATCTTGTAACCATTGCCGCCATACTGACGATATTTAATTTCGGCCTTAAGCTCACTAATACCGTATATATCCTACCTTTGACAATCGCGATTGTCGCTACTGTGGTGGGATATTTTTTATCAGGCATTACTTTGAAACCAATCAAAACGGCCATGCAGACGCAAAAGCGTTTTATCGCCGATGCCTCGCACGAATTGCGGACTCCCCTTTCCATCATGAAAACCAATTCGGAAGTAACTCTTCTGGAAGGAGAGGAGCTGAACTCCCAGGAAGCCGCTCAAACCATCAAAAGCAATTTGGAAGAAATAGACCGCATGTCAAACATTTTGCAAAACCTCCTCAATCTTTCGCAAATTGATTCGCAGGTGGCCGAAATGCCTTTCAGCCGGGTAAATTTAGCGGATGTAGTTTTGCATTCCCTCCACTCGGTTGACAAAATAGCCAACAAAAAAAAGATCCGTTTGATTGTAACCAAATCAGAATCTGCCCTGATTTGGGGCAACGTAACTGCTTTAGAAGAAATGTCGTTGAATTTGCTTAAGAATGCCGTTTTTTATACGCCGGAGGAAGGGCAGGTGACAATAATGGTGAAAAACAATGCCCCCCAAGATGTGGAATTGGTGGTGCAGGATACCGGCATCGGCATTTCGGCCAAAGATTTGCCCCACATTTTTGAACCCTTCTACAAAACTGATGTTTCCCGTTTACGTAAAGCCGGGAGTGGATCTTCTGGTTTAGGCCTTACCATAGTGCGAGAAATAGTAAAAAAACACCGGGGTTTAATATCTATTAAAAGCGCCTTAGGCAAAGGTACGACGGTAACGGTAAGCTTTCCGGCCAGCCCAGGTCTTAAAATGCCGGAACGAGTATGAATCCCACCCATAATTTGCACTGAAATAAACCAAACGCATGAGAAATATCAAAAGCAACTACACAACCATAAACACCCTTCTTGGAAAAGAAGCAGTTTATGACTTGTGCAAGTTACGGGTGGGATGAAAAAAATTTCACTTATCATTCAAGAAGCCTTAGGTCCGGATGAGACCGGAGTAGATCGGGTCCAAGAACCCGTAACTATTGGCATTCCCCTTCCAGATGACGCGCACCTAAGAGAAATCAGTGAACTTGGATTGGAAGGAGCAAGGCGCGGACAATTCCGAGTTTTGGGCCGCTGGCCTTCAGGCAACCTCAAATGGGTCTTGCTTGATACTTTGGCGGATGTTAAAGCTGGCGAGCCTAATACCTCCATTGCTCTTAAAGGTGGCAAGGGGAATTTTGGCGGTCCGAATCTAGCCATAGACGAAGGGGAAAATATTCGGATCAATACCGGCCCGGGAGAATTTATTATCCGGAAAAAAAATTTCAATTTGTTTGACCAGGTATATGTAAACGGCAGGCAGGTGGTTTCTTCCGGTTCTTCCAAAGGCCTGTTGCTTAGAGGTCCGGCTTATCCGGATATTGTTTGCGTTCGTCCCTGCGCTACTATTTATGCGTCTGCTAACGATGCGGATTCGCAAGTTATAATAGAAGAAAACGGACCAGTGAAAGCAGTTATTAAGGCTACCGGCTATTTGCGTGACACGGAAGGGAATGCTTATTTGGCCTTTACCGCCCGTTTGTTTTTCTTTTACGGAAAAAGTTTTGCCAAATTAAAAGCTTATTTGCGTAATGCTGAAACTCCCAGCTCCACTTTTGCTACCGCTTTTAAAGAATTTCGTTCGCATGAAATTGAACTTACCCCCAGTCTCGGGCCTATCCGCTATTTTTCTTTAGCCAGCCACAACGGCATAACTTCCGGCTCGTTTTTGAGCGAAGAATCCGTATTCTTGTACCAATCCTATTCCGACTATAAAGAGGACAGTTCCTGGGACATTAAACAAGTCCGCTCTTATATCCCCCGCACTGAAGCGTATCCTTACCGCTACTCCCAGGAAGGATATGTCATCCAACGCGGATCAGATTTATTAGCTTTTGGAAGCCAATCGCAACATCCGGAAGGGTGGGGTGATCTTTATGATGCCTCCGGACTAGGAGTACAAATAGGAGTTTGGCATCTTCCCGGCTATTGGCCTAAAAGTTTGGAATTTAATAATGGCGGAAAGGAAATTAAAATAGGCATCCGCCCCCAGCAAAATATAATTTCGCATTGGCAAGCTTATCCGCAGTATTCCATCAGCGAACTTTTCTTTAATTTCCATGACACGCATCTCTCCTCACCCGGGCAGGATTTTAAGCGTTTCCAAAATTTCCTGATTGGTCGCGTTGCCTCGCCAGAATATTACAACAAAACCGGCGCGTTGCCTTATCCGCTGTTGACCATAGAAGAAGAGGATTCTTTTTATAAAGAAACCATAAAAATTGCCAAAGCGCTCGGCCTTACTACCCCCTTGCCTCCGGTTCCGGCCCGCAGCAATATTGATTATAAAATCCATCGCATGTATGGCTGGCATGATCAGCGCGGCTCCAACCAAATTGAATTGCGTTTTGAACACCTGATGAAATGGCTGCGTTGGGGAACTCCCGGACAATATTTAGCAGCTAAAACTTTTTATAACTATCAGGAAGAGCAAGCTATTCCCCGGGCGGATGGTTTTAATTGGCAGGAACAAAATCCTTCTATGTGGAATTATAAAGGATATCCCCAGCGGTCTATTTCTTTAAATAGTGACAAAGCGAATATTTTCCGGCCAAACCAGGATCACGCCCATTGGTGGGGTATGATTTTCTACTATTTCTTGAGTGGAGATGAAGGCAGTAAAGAAGCGATTTTAGACCATAAGGCTAGATTTAATAATCCTCGAACCCAGGAAAACAGAATCGGAGCAGGCAGCTCCCGGGGCTTGGGTAATATTTTGCTGAGTCAAGCAATAATGCATGAATTTTTGGCGGCTATCGGAGATCCGGAAGCAAAATTGAATTTAGAAATAGGAGATCAGCACATTGCCCGCAGCCTGCTTTCCGAACTTGAAGTATCTGGGGTTGGACCCAAAGGCGGCGTAGGTGTTAGTAAAACCAGAGGCTTACATTGGCTCTATGGTTTAGATGTAGGCGGCAGCCGAATTGCCCAAGCTTCACATTTGGGGATTTTATTAAACGGTCTCTATCAATTTTACCGAATCCGCAAAGAGGAAACTCCTCGCGCTCAAGAAATTCGCGATGCCGTCAACGGTATGGCTTGTTGGTGGCTGGAGGAGGCATTTGTTAACTCTCCCAATATTCTTACGGTTGGAACTTCTCTTTCCGTGCAACTGGATATGCCGAGCACGATTCAAGGTACCACCTCAAGCAATCTGGCCGTGTTGGCCTGGTGGGGATATCACCAAACCGGCAACCGGAAATTTCTGGACTACTATATCAAACAGCTAGCCCGCAATCTTTATAGTAATTTCTTGCTGGAGCAGACCGCCAGTTTTGTATCTTTGCCGGCGCAAGCCCTTTTTCATCCGCGCACCTTGCCCCCACCCGATCCCATCACTGACTTGGTTGCCACGAAAAATCCAGACCATACTGTAACCTTAACCTGGACCGCCCCCGCTGGCGCTGAACGATATGAAGTTAAATTTAGCAATCGTAAAATAGCACTAGGGTTAGGCTTTGACCTCAAGCAAAATGTTTTTGCTCTTGATCCAAACCAATATGTGCCTTGGTTTGGCGCCCCAACTTTGCCATACCAAGCCCAACCGGGAGAAAAGCAAAGCCTTATGGTCAAACCTGATATTGAATCTGATCTTTATTTTGCGGTCCGCTCTCTTAACGCCGAAAATACAATTTCTCCCTTATCCAATTTGGCCGCCATTCCGACAAAAAATGCCCCCAAACAAAAGAAAGCAAACATAAACATGGCAAGATTGTGGCCTAAAGAACCCTAAATTCATAAAAACATCATCTTTTGCTCTTATCATTTATGGTGGTTCCTTATCATTAAAACGGATCTAGTAACCCGGGACAAAGTTACTACAGATCCAAAACATGTTCGCAAAATTTCGTGCGAACGCCAAAGCACGCCGCCCTCTCCTATTCCCCTCCTAATAGGACATCTTGGTTACGCGGCGTGTTTTGTTGTAAGAAATATTTAAAATTTCCAAAC